>UCBZ01000095.1 GCA_900470775.1 Hyphomicrobiales bacterium
GGATGGGGGTGGTGCCGCCTGGCGATCGCTCGTCGAGCGGGACGCCCCCCACCCCCGACCCCTCCCCACAAGGGGGAGGGGAGTGGCTGGCGTCGCGCCTCATAAAAGCAAAGCTGCTCATCGCCCGCCTCAATGCAGGTTCGGCTGGGCGCCGGCGCCCTTTTCGTCGATGACGCGGCCGCTCGCGAAGCGGTCCAGCCGATAGGCGGCCGCGACCGGATGCGGCTCATCCCTGGCGATCAGATGCGCGAAGCAGAAGCCCGAGGCCGGCGTCGCCTTGAAGCCGCCATAGCACCAGCCGGCATTGAGATAGAGCCCATCGACCGGCGTGTGGTCGATGATCGGCGAACCGTCCATCGACATGTCCATGATGCCGCCCCAGTGCCTGAGCATGCGGATGCGGCCGACGCCCGGCCACAGCGCCATGGCGGACTCCATCACATCCTCGATCACCGGCAGGTTGCCGCGCTGGGCGTAGGAATTGTAGCCGTCGATGTCGCCGCCGAAGACGAGCCCGCCCTTGTCGGACTGACTGACATAAAAGTGCCCGGCGCCGAAGGTGACCACGGTGTCGATCAGCGGCTTGACGCCTTCCGAGACAAAGGCCTGCAGCACATGGCTCTCGATCGGCAGCCTTAAGCCCGCCATCGCCGCGACCCGCGACGAGTTGCCGGCAACCGCGAGCGCGACCTTCTTCGCCCGAATCGGCCCGCGCGTGGTCTCGACGCCGACAGCCCGCCCGTTCTCCATCGAAATCGCCGTGACCTCGCAGTTCTGGACGATGTCGACGCCGTTGCGGTCTCCCGCATGGGCATAGCCCCAGGCGACGGCATCATGCCGGGCGCTGCCGCCGCGCTTCTGCAGGAGCCCGCCCTGGATCGGGAATCGTCCGTTCTCATAGTCGAGGAAGGGCACCATCGCGCGCACCTGCTCGCGGTCGAGCAGTTCGGCATCGACGCCGGCCAGCCGCATCGCATTGCCGCGCCGGGCATAGGCGTCGCGCTGGGCATCTGAATGGTAGAGGTTCAGCACGCCGCGCTGGCTCACCATCGCGTTGTAGTTGAGGTCCTGCTCCAGCCCCTCCCAGAGCTTCATCGAAAGCTCGTAGAACGGCGTATTGCCCGGCAGCAGGTAGTTCGAGCGGATGATCG
>UCBZ01000092.1 GCA_900470775.1 Hyphomicrobiales bacterium
AACTCGTCGAGGCAACCTCGTTGCAAGTTGTAGCGGCGAATGAGGGGGTAAATGCCGCCTTGAGTACTTTCGTGGCCAAGATGGCATCGTAAGGGTTCACGGGCTGTATCCATAGGCTGATGGATCGGGCCCGGCGGCGTACTTCGAAAAACCTGACGCGACTGGCGACGTGGTCTCAACGTCATGTAGGTGGCGGCCGCGCCTGTGCACCTCCGAGATAGAAGCTCAGGCATGAATGCCGCTCTGACGGCAAAACGATGGGACAGTCAAAGCCGAGCCCAAGCCCTTTGCGGGGACAAGAATATGCGAAATCCCCGCCGGTCGATTTGCACTCATCGTCCTCTCAACAAGGAGGACAGCTGCAATGCAAATCTTACTGACGTTCCGCCTCTCCAACCGCGTCGCGGTTAGCATCGGGGTGCGCGACACTATTCTATGGATATGGTGGTTGCTGTCATGATGCTCTTGAACCGCGTGCCGCTCCGCAGAAGGCGACGGGGCAGATGAACGGGAGCATTCTTTT
This sequence comes from Hyphomicrobiales bacterium, assembly GCA_900470775.1. Taxonomy (GTDB): domain Bacteria; phylum Pseudomonadota; class Alphaproteobacteria; order Rhizobiales; family Beijerinckiaceae; genus Allobosea. The sequence continues at coordinate 524 of UCBZ01000092.1, forward strand.
CCGTTCATTCGCGATTGCGCCCTGGACCTGTCTTGTAATGCGCGAGCGGATTGGGGGCGAACGCAGGGAGGTGAGGATGACAGAACTCAACGCCGAAGAGGCCGGCATCATCGAGCGTCTGCTTCAGATCATCGCGGATGAAGGGCTCGTCGATCGGAGCAAGCTGGAGCCGCATGCGCAGCTCGACGAAATCGGGGTCTCCGCAGATGACCTCGTGCTGATCGGAAACGCGATCGAACGAGAATTCGACCGGGACATTCTCAGCGATGACGAGGTTGAACGATGCGTAACCGTACGCGAACTAGTCAGCCTTTTTGCCAAGCGCATTTCAGCGCAGAACGCTGGGTGAGGCAGGCGCCGCCTCGACGAGCTCAGCGGTTGTGGGATCGTCATCCTCGCCTGGCTTGTTGACCCGCTTCGAGACGATCCACTCCTGAAGCCTGTGGCGGCAGCTGACGCAGGCGGGCTATCGCGGCCAGCGCGAAGACGGCGGACTTGTCCGGACAGGCCTATCATCAGCCGCACATCGATCCTGCAAACGGGCCTCGATGAGCGCTGTCTCGATGAAGTATGCGAGCGTTCCAAAACCACGCGCCTCCGCGTCGGCCTTCACGCCCTCAAGCCGCTCAACCAGATCATCAGCGCGTCGTTGTCGCGTAGCGGGAACAGATTGCAGCAGCATGGTCTCACTCCATTCTGACGAAGTAGACGTGTCGAAATCGCTGGGGATTGTCGATGCAGGGGGAAGCTTGGGCATCCGTCATATGCATGATGAAGGACGAGGACGTACGGTGACGCTGCCTTATCCCCGCCATGCCCTGTTTAGACCAGCCGGGCGCGCCACAGGGCCGCCCTGTCATCAATTCGTGGCACGGTACGTGCGAATAACCGCCCGCAATCAACGCATGCAAAATCGGGACATGCCATGCAGGGGGTATCGCATCTGTCATCTTCGGATGGAGGAGCCGAGCAGCAGGATCGGGTTATACGCATCGCACGCGCAATGTGCCGGGCGAAACGCCTAAACCCTGACTTGCCTATCGCTTTGTCACCGCCGGAATTTGCCTGCTCTCGACTGGTCGTTGATGCGGTAGTGGGCAGCGACACACCCCTATGGCTGTTGTTCGTCGATGACGCGAAAAGGTTCATCGCGTCCAACCGGGACTATGTCTCGATGCTGTGATGTCAGCGAATTTCCTCGGGGCGGCGGCGACGTGCCCGTGCTCTTTCCATCACGCAGTCTTGCCAAATGATCTGACTGAAAATGAGGACATTGCCGTCCTCCGCCGTGCGCAGGAGTATCGCCAGGGGATGCGGAGTTGCAGTATGCGCGAGTTCAAATCGTCCGAAGAGGAAATGGCCCGGGCCAATGGCGTGCTGATCCGCGCAGCCATAGTGATTGTCATCGGGGCGGCCGTGTTTATCCCGCTCATAAGGTAGTGGCCGAGTAGATCATGCCCCGGCGGTTTTAATCGGGTTCGCCGTCCAACTCGTCGAGCGCCTCGATAAGGCCTGCGATGACAGCCTCAATCCGGCGGCGCGCATGGAAGTTGATCGCAGGCGAGTGAGCCAGTTGGCGATTGCTGGCGAGCATCTGGGCGAGGCGTTCGCCGACTGCCGCGAGCAAGGCTGGATCGGGTCGAGCGGTGACGGGATCGAATGCGAAGCTCATGGGCAGCGCTTTCCTGGCTGGCCGATGACCAAGGCGCCGTCGCGGAAGGTGACGGGCGCATGGCCGTAAATGGCGAAAGTCGGGAGTGTCACGGGCTGGGAAGAGCGGATGCGCTTAGGCTGCGCGCGGCCGGAACGGGTCGAGACGCGGGCGGGGCTCATGACCGCACCGCCTGCGCTGCCATCGCCTCGACCACATCTATGAAGTCGAGGACGGCCGCAGCCTGGAAATCGCGGTCCTTCGGCTCCTTCTTCCTTTCGTAATTGGACACGCCATCGAACCGGGCAGCCTTCGCCCATGCTGCCAAGCCGGCAATGGTCGTCGGCTTGATCGCATGGATCGCGTCGCGGATGTCATGACGCTGAAGCAACAGGTTGTCCGCATTTTGCGCGGCTCGACGGCGAGTCGGATCCGCTTCACCTTTCCTTCCGGCGGCAGGACCATTTCGATTTCGGCCGGTTCATTCAATCAAGTCGCGCGTGCGCTGGAGAGTGGTCGAGCCTTTGTGGCACCCCCGGCCGCGTTGATCCCTGGAGCGGCCGCACAGTACACAGGCTTCAGCGGCGGTTCAGTTCCTGCGAACACGATGGAGGTGCCGCGCATTCTCGGGCGCATCGAGGAAGGCCACATCCTTCATGAGTCGCTCCATTGCGCCTACGACCTCCTCGGCACCAACATCACCGCAGTCGATGACGAGGCATCGTGCTACGTCGTCTCAGCGCTGGCTTTCCTGATGAGCGGCGTGCGTCCTGCACGCTGGAGCAACGATCCCTTTGCCTCGGCTGGTCGGGTGGCGAGGGGATTGCTTGCCCGATATCAGCGCGGAGAGCGCGGCGCTCATCCCGTTGATCCTGCAAACTGGCAGGTACTGCGAGCTGTCATCATGATGAACCCAATCTACATGTTCCCCGGGAGTGCTTCCAACGATTGGACCCTGGGCCCGGTCATCACCGGCGGCAGTTACACCCATGACGGCTGATCGGCTTGCCGCGTTCGCTTACCGGAGATGGCAAGCCGGCCTTTCGCAGACCGATGACATTCGGAATGCTGCCGTTAGAATTGGCTGCCATGGATCGAACCCACCGTAAATACTGGCCGCCGAGTCTGCGTGAGCGGGTGCTTTGGGCATGTGTCGTTCTCATCGGGGCGCCTCTGACGTGGTTCGTTCTCCTGAGCCCAGTCCTGTGGCTTCTCAGGTAACGGCGCCGGATCAAGCCTGGGCTATGCCCAGTCCTCGTCATCGTCTTCGTGTCGGGCTTCCCACTTCTCGATTGCCTCGATCAGCCCGAACAACTCGGCCTCCTCCTCCGATCCCTCGGGTGGGGTGCCCAGTTCTGTGACGCGCTCGACAGCGCGCTCATAGTCATCCGGGCAGCGGACGATGGCCTTCTTCATCTCGATCATTCGCGGATTCCCTTCATAGCGGCACCGCTTGTCTCGTACTCCACCATCGCAGCGCTGATCTCAAAGAACTGCTCTTGATCGGAGCCCTCGGCGGGATTATCGCCAAGAGCCTTCAGGCGTTCGATCGCCGCCAGATATTGTTCGCTCGTTTCAATTGTCATGCTGCTCTGGCTCGCGGTCCTGTCGTCGCGACAGAGCAACAGATCGCGGGGCAGATCGTTCCTGACCCGATCAGTGTCGAACGCACGCCTCTGCTGGAAACTCCCGTGCCAGTCGGGCGTCTTCGTCCGGAGCATACCAGCAAGCGCCTGTTCGACCTCTTCGACCGGACGATGACCCCGCCGGTTGAACGCCTTGGAAAAGCGCGGAACGCTTGCGACGCTGGTGGGCGTGAAACGTGAACACCATCCGCAATATGGAAGCATCGGGTGCAGGCCCTATTGCAGGCCGTTCGCAAACGGTTCAGTCCGTCCAGCGGGCGCTAGAGGCTGCCGGCATCGAATTTCTGAATCACGGCCAGCCGGGCGTGAGGCTAGCGAAACGCGAGGACTGATTAGAAATGTGGGGCGTAATTCAAGTTCGTCGCGTCGCGACGGCTCTCGTTCTTCCAATGGCTCTCGCGGGATGCCTCAACGCTGCCAGCGGAGACGTGAAGCCTGAAGGCTCGGTCGCGGTGCTTCAGAAGGCGACCCAGGAGGACGCGCTTGTCCGAAGCATGGTTGCGAAGACTTTGGCACAAACGCCCCTCGTCAAGGGCGGCCTGCTCGTCGGGCGCTATCGGACGAAGGATTCAACGATTGCAGGCCCTCACCTTCACCAAGATCCGCTCACGAAGGAGTGGGGCCTATTCTACTGCGTAAAGGCGGGAATGAACGCCACTTTTCGGCCGGAATTCAGGGCATTGGCGATGGTTCTAAAGACCCCTTCCGGATGGAGTGTTCAGTCGATGGGCGAACGCCTGGGAATTGGCTGCGCAACCAGTCCGCGTCCCTTCCCCGAATTGGACGCGCAAACCAACAAGCTGGCGGATCAGGAAGGTGCTGCTCCGTAAGAGCGCAGTTCCGGGAACGAGGTTCAGAGCCTCTTCGCAGACCTTTCTACGGTGACCTCTGCCTACGAAACGGTGCCGGTGGGCGAAGTCGCCCTGAACTGCTCAGCCGCCATCGCGCTAAGGTTCGACACATACCCAGATGAACTAAGGCCAAGGACCAGTTTGGCCAACCACTCTCGATGGGCATGGCGTCTGTGTTCGGGCAATGCCTCAGGTCGCAGGTTTGCCCACGCTTCCTGAAATGCTGAGGACAAAATTTCCATGTCCTCAGGATCGGCAACAATTCCTCGTCGCGGCATGCCGAATCCTCCAATTTTCGCCAGGCAACCATAGTCGGTCGTCTTCTGCAACGGCGCGGCCTCCTCTCGGCAACGGCACTCCAACGTAAGATTCGGAGTTGATTAACTGAGACTTTCCGGCATGAGCAGCAATTGTGATGATGCCCGCTTTGCGCAAGGTCATCGGGTTGGAATTCCGGTGCCTGAGAGCACCCCCGACGGGGGAGTGGTCACAGGTCCCACGATCACTTGTCTGGGGGACAAGGGGTCGATCGATCTAGGGGCGGGTCGCTAGTTCGGCAGGCTGTTGGACAAAATTGCCTGATGGACAACGAGTTAGGCATGAGCCTCGTGGGGAGTCGACGCCTTCACTAGCGCGCTGATCCCACGGCG
>UCBZ01000089.1 GCA_900470775.1 Hyphomicrobiales bacterium
CCTTGTCGAGAACCGTGAACACGGTGGGCTTGATGTCATCGTTCAGGATGACGACGTCGGTCGTGTTCTTGGTGATGGTGCCCAGGTTGACGCCGGTCAACGTGACCTGGAAGGTCTCGTTGGCTTCGACCGTCCGGTCGCCATTGACCGAGATCGTGATCGTCTTGGTGGTTTCACCGGCGGCAAAGCTGACCGTGCCCGACGGCATGACACCGCCCTCGAAGTCGGTCGGGTCGGAGGCGTTGGCGCCCATCCCGCTGACGGCATAGGTCGCCTGCCCGGCAGCCGAGACATCGCCGTCACGGGTCACGCTGAACGAAACGGTAACATCGCCGCTCGTGCCCTCAGTCACGGAGTTGGTCTCAGGCGAGATGGCGTAGATCGGCGGCGGTGGTTTCGGCGCCGGGATAACGACCACGTTAGCGGGACCGCTGGCGTCGCGAAGCTGCGCGGCAAGGGCCGCGTCATAGGCATGGGCGATGACCTTCGAGCCATCGTCGTTTAGAGCGCGGGAGCCCGTCGACAGCTTTAGCAACCGAGCCGCCTCGTTGATGTAAATCTCGGTGTCGACCAGGGTGACGCGGGCATATTCTTCCGAAAGGTCGATCGCAACCGTCTTGACGTCGTCGTCGATCAAAGTCGAATTGATGATTGTCAGGTTAGAGTTCACGGCGAGGTGGACATGCGCCTGGCCGCCTGTGCCGCCCCGGTAATGCGGATCGATGCTCTGGCTGTCGATAATGGTTACGCCGTCGCCCCAGACGCGGAAGTTGCGCTTGTTGTCCTCGGCGACAGCGTGGAGCAGGACCGTGCTCTGCGACTTCAGATCGTAGCCGGCATCGGTGTTGCCCGAGGCGTAAGTATCCTCGAAGCGAAGGTTGTACACGTTCTTCTCGGCCGCAAAGCCGTCGCCATTCCAGTAAGAGTGGATCGTGTCGGTCGCGTTACTCATGCTCGTGTCCTTCACGAGCACGTCATGGACCGTTCCGCTGAAATGGATGCCGATGGCGAAATTGTCGCCGTCCTGCCGCTCGCTGTCGCCGTGGACGTCCTTGATCACTACGTCATGCGTGTCGTATTGAAGGCGGATCGCGCCCTTCGAGAAGCCGGTCACGTCGACATCCTCGATCCGCAAGCCCGATATCGCGGCACTCATGGCACCAGTTGAAGCATAATTCTCGAAGAAGCGCTGGACGTTGTCAGCCTGCATGTGCGCGATCGAGATGCCGCTTACATCGGCACCGACGCGGAAGGCGTTCTGGACGTTTTTGAACGCCATGTTCTCGAAGCTGACGTGATCGGCGCCGTCCAAGAGGCGAAATATTTCGGTACCCTTCGTGCCGGTCGGCGAATATTCGACCGCGCGGGTGCCGGTGAACTCGGCGTTCATCGGGTTGCCGGCGGCATCGACGCCCTTGATGGTGACGGGATTGCCAGCGGCGCCGCCATTCGTGATCGACAGGAAGTATTTGAGATCGTAAGAGCCCTGATCGGCATGCAGCAAAACCGTGCCGCCCGCGCCAGCCTTACCGATCATCTTATCGATCGCCCAAATGCTTGCCGCGTTCTCGGCGCTCGAGCCGTCGCGGGTTCCGGAGCCGGTCGGCGTGATGTGAAGCGTGACCATGCGCGTGGTGCCTCTATCGATGACGTTGTGTGGTGCAGTGAAGAAGATAGGCGCATCGAATGAAAGGACATGACGGAAATAACGTAAAATTGCGATATCGCCTTCAATACGATTACGATACGCCCGGCGTTAACAAATTAAGCGCCAAATCCAGCAAAGCGTAAGCGTAGTTAATTCTTTGAATTCAGAAATGGTTTTAAAATAGTAGACAGCGTGTGGCGGCTATATCGATCACTGTAAGAAGGTGTGAAAGCATCGATCTTATTGCACTGCCCCGGATTTGTCGCCCCAACTCTGAGAGGATGGGCTATGACGATCAAGACGACGAACACGTTTTCGCCTGAGGTCCGTGCACGCGCGGTGCGGACAGTGCTGGAGCACGAGGGTGAGCATCCATCCCGTTGGGCAGCGATCATGTCGATTTCGTCAAAGATCGGCTGCACGGCGCAGACGCTGAACGAGTGGGTGCAGAAGGCCGAGGTCGACAACGGCCGCAAGCCCGGCCCGTCGACGGACATGGCGGCCCAGCTCAAGGCTCTCGAACGCGAGAACCGGGAGCTACGGCAGGCGAACGAGATCCTGCGCAAGGCGTCGGCGTATTTTGCCCAGGCGGAGCTCGACCGCCCATTCAAGCGATGATCGCGTTCATCGACGATCACCGAAGGGCCGATGGGGTCGAGCCGATCTGCAGAGTGCTGCCGATCGCCCCGTCAACCTACCACGCGCATGCCTCGCGGCGTGACGATCCGGCCAAACTCGCTCGCTGCACCGTGGCGCGCCTGATGCGTGGCGCGGGTCTACACGGTGTGATCCGCGGCAAGCCCATGCGGACTACGGTGGCCGACAAGGCGGCACCGTGCCCGCTCGATCATGTGAACCGGGTCTTTCGTGCGCCGGCGCCGAACATGCTTTGGCTCTCGGACTTTACCTAGGTGTTTGGTCCCGG
>UCBZ01000094.1 GCA_900470775.1 Hyphomicrobiales bacterium
CGAGGTTGCCTCGACGAGTTTGCCGACCTGCGCGGTAACGGCGACCTTCTTCTCGATATCCTGCAGACTGCTTCGCACTTCGCTTGTCTGACGGCTTGAGGTTTCCGCGATATGAGCCAGGCTGGAGACTGCGGTCATCTGCTGTTGAACCGCCGCCGACATTTCATAGGCCCGCCCGCCGGCGGCCGTGACCTTCTCGCTCAGCTCGCGTATATCTAGAGCCGATTTCGAGCATGTAGCCTGGATTTGGGCAATCAATGCCGCAATGCTGTTCGTGGCAGCGGAACTTCGGGAGGCTAGTTCCTTGACCTCGCTTGCGACGACCGCAAAGCCGCGACCAGCTTCTCCTGCTCGGGCCGCCTCGATCGTGGCATTGAGAGCGAGCAAGTTGGTCTGATCCGCTAGATCCCTGATGAGAGAGACGACGCTGCTGATCTGGGCCGCCCCAGCTTCGAGAGCTGTAACCTGATCATTCGTCGCACGAGAAATCGCATCCGCCTCCGCCACAAGATGGAAGGTGCTTTCCAAATTTTCCGACAGCGACTGCGAGGCGCTGGCCATTTCGGTGCAGGCTCCGGATACGGCGGTTGCAGATATGTCTGCTGCCTCAGCTCCTGCAGCCAAGGCTGCGATGCTGTCACCACTCTCGACGGTCGCCCGATCAAGCTCATGGGCTGATATTCTCAGCCCGCTCGCGCCGTCGGCCAGCGATTCGGCTATATCGATAATCTGCCGCTGGAATTCGGCCACTGCAGCTTCTCGCTGGCGAACCCTATGCTCACGAGACTCCGTCAAGAGCAGGTTCTTGCCGTTTGCGTCCTCCACCTGAACGCGCTGCCGTTGAAGCTCGTCCAAGAAACTCGTAACGACGGCAAATTCTCGCACCTTCGTAGGCGTGAACGGCCGCCCCTCGCCAAAATCAGCGATCGATCGCTTTACCCAGCGGACGAATTGCCCCAACTGCACCCACGTTGTAATCAGCAGGAGCATGACGAGCCCTGTGATCCAGCTGAAGGCAGCGATCAGGGCGACCTGGTTTTGGGCAAGAGCCTCCTCGCGCTTTGCAATGGCACCGGCCTTGTGAATATCCAGATCATCCGAGATTTTCCGTCGAAGCTGGCCAATTTGCCCGCGGCTCTCGTTGAGCTGCCGAAATAGCTCCAGCATCTCCAGCTTGTCACGAGGAGGCGCCTTGAATGCGGTCTGCGACTTGTCGTCGTACGCCTTCAGCAGGCGCAGCTGCTCTCTCAGGAGCGCAAGGAGGGGCTCGGGTAGCGGACGCCGCAGGTTATTCTGAACCTCTTCCCGCGCCCTTTTGGCATAAGAGGCCGCGACGTCCTCGATCTTCTCGGAATAGGTCTTCAGCGCGCCTTCGAACTTGACCCTCTCTTCGGACGTAAAGTCGTGAAGAGCGGCAGCAGTATGGGCCAAGACCCGCACTTCTTCATTATAGAACGTCGCAAGCAAATGGCTCCTGATGGCGTCGCTGGCCTGCAGGACAACCTCTTCAGCACGCGCTGCTTCCTGCAGTCGCGAAGCGCTCCACCAACCCCCTGCGGCAAGCCCAGCCACGACCAACGCTGCAAAGATGCCAAATTGCTTTTTTAGCGATGTCATTGTTTGCGCCCTC
>UCBZ01000087.1 GCA_900470775.1 Hyphomicrobiales bacterium
CCATGGGCGGGGGCGGATAGCCGGGCGGGATGCCCGGCGGCTGATAATGCGGTGGTAGCGGAGGGGCCGGTATCGCGGATGCGACCGGCCGGGCGGGCTCGTAGCGCGGAACCTGCGTCGGCGCGGGACGGCCGTCGCGCTCACCGTCCATGATCGGCTGCTTGCTGAGCGGAATCCGCGCCGTCCCCGCAGGCAGGATTTCGCCGGCTGGCCCGTTTCGTGTATCCGGCCGGCCGATCTGGCCGCGCTGGTCCAGCATCGTCGCCGGAATCTGTGCCCGCTCGCCTGTGCCGCCGCCGACCAGCGAGGATTGCCGCTTCGCCTCGTCGGGCAGCGGCCAGTTCGCCTTCTCGGCCGCGACCTGGACGCATTCGATCAACGCCGTGTTCTTGGCCACGCGGCGATGCGGCTTCATGTCCCCGTCGCGATAGGCGTTGAGGATGCGGAACGTCATCGGATCGATGTTTGCCGTTTCAGCCAGGCGGTCCATCTGGACCTCCAGTGCGAAATCGACGGCGGTGATGCCGAAGCCGCGCATCGCGGTCGAGGGGCAGCGATTGGTGTAGGCGACATGGACGTCGGAGGCGACGTTCGGGATCCAGTACGGCCCCGGCAGATGGGCCGTGCATTTGATCGCGGCGTAGCTCGAAAGCCGCGTATAGGCGCCAGCGTCGAAATAGCTGCGGACGTAACGGGCGACGATGCGCCCGTCCCGCATCAGCCCATCCTTGATGTAGATGCGCTCGGCGCCGCGCGGCGAGCCGTAGAGCATCTCCTCCTCACGATCGAGCACGAAGCGCACCGGCTTCCCGGTCAGCATGGCACCGAGGACGGCCAGCGGCTCGGTCAAGGCATCGACCTTGCCGCCGAAGCCGCCGCCGACCGTGCCGCCGATGAAATGCAGCCGGTTGGATTCGAGATCGACGATCTTGGCGGCCGTGCCGAGGGCGAAGAACAGGCCCTGGGCGCAGGAATGCACGACATAGCGGCCGTTCTGCTCGGGGGCTGCGATCGAGCCGTTGGTTTCCGTCGGCGCATGCTCGATCGGCGACATCTGGTAGCGGGCTTCGACGATGTGGTCGGCCTGGGCGAAGGCCCGCTCGACGTCGCCGAAGCGCAGCTTCTGGTGGTCGAAGCGCTGGTGATATTCGAAGTAGTTCCCGGGATAGGTGTCGTTGACCACCGGCGCGCCGGGCTTCAGCGCCTCCTCTACGTCGAAGACCGCCGGGATGGGCTCGTAGTCGATGCGCACGAGCTGGCGCGCGGCAAGTGCCGCCGCCTCGCTCTCGGCGATGATCGCGACCACCGGCTCGCCCTTGTAGCGGACCTTGTCGACGGCGAGCGAGGGCTCGTCGTCCTTTCCGAAATTGATCAGGCTGAGCAGCGTGTTCTTGTTCACCGGCACGTCGCCGGCGCGCAGCACGCGCTTCACGCCCGGAGCGCGCTCGGCGGCCGATACGTCGATCGAGCGGATGCGGGCATGGGCGTGCGGACTGCGAACCGCCTTCAGATGCAGCATGCCGTCGAAGGCGTGATCGTCGAAGAACTTCGTCCGGCCCGTGACATGGCCGGGCATGTCCTGACGCTGCAGGCCCTTGCCGATGACGTTGAGATTGTCATCACGCTCGTCGGCGAAGAGGTCCTTGCGCATCTCAAGCATGGTTGCCTCCTCCGGCGCGACGCGACGCTGGCGAGCCAGCAGCGGTCAGGATCGCGGCGATGATCGGTTCGTAGCCGGTGCAACGGCAGATATTGCCGCTGATCGCCTCGACGACCTCGTCGCGGGTCGGGTTCGGGTTCCTGCTCAGCAGAGCCCTGGCGACGGTCAGCATGCCCGGCGTGCAGAAGCCGCACTGGGCGGCGAAATGGTCCATGAAGGCAGCCTGGAGCGGATGCAGCTCCGGCCCGTTCGCCATGCCTGACGCCGTCTCGATCTGACGGCCCTCGCAGGAGATCGACAGCGTCAGGCAGGAGAGCTGCGGTTCGCCATCGACCAGCACGGTGCAGACCCCGCAGGCGCCCTGCCCGCAGCCATATTTCGGGGCGAAGTCGCCGAGGCCGCGCCGCAAGGTCTCGAGCAGCGTTTCGGGCGCATCGACGAAGGCGGCGCGGTCTGAACCGTTGAGCCTGAACTGGACCGGAACCTTGGCCATGTGCGTCGCTCCTCAGCGCTCTTCGCCGGCGAGGAGCCGGCCGAGATGGACGGGCAGCACCTCGCGGCGATACCACTCGCTGGCGATCGCGTCGGTCGCAGGCCTGCAGCCTTCCAGCGCCGCCTGCCTCGCGGCATGGATCGCGCCTGCATCCAGCGTCTTGCCCTCCAGCGCGCGCTCGACGCCGCGCGCCCTGACCGGCGTCGGCGCCATGGCGCCATAGGCGATGCGCGGCTGCGATATCCGGCCGCCGGCCGCCGGCAGGAGGGCTGCGATCGACATCAGCGAAATGCCCTTCGGCTTGACCCGGCTGATCTTTCGGAAGCGGAAGTCGCCGGCGTTCTGAGGACGGGCGAACTGCACCGCCGTGACCAGGCCTTGCCCGCCACGCTCGCGCGCGGCGAGGAACTCCTCGATCGGGATGCCGCGCCCGGAACTGTAGCCCGCCTGCACCACGATCTGCGCGTCGAGCGCCAGCAGAGCGACCGTGAAATCGCCATAGGGGGTTTGGGCGAAGAGATTGCCGCCGACGGTGGCCATCGTTCTGACGGCCGGGCCGCCGATGGCGCGCGCCGCCGGATGGAGGAAAGCGAGGTCGCGGTTGGCCAGCACCATCGCCATGGTCACACCCGCGCCGATTTCGATGCGCGCGCCACCGGCGCTCATCTGGCGGAAGGCGGGGTCGGTCACGCGCACCAGGGTGCCGCTCGTCAGCCTGCCCTCGTTGACCTCGCGCATGACGAGCGTTCCACCGCCGATAAGGTGGGCCTGCCGGTCTCCGGAGAGAATGCCGGCGGCTTCGGACAGGCTGGCGCAGCTTCTCACATCGAGCATGTCAGGCGTCCTCTCGCACGAGCAGATCCCGCACCGCTTCGATACCGTTGGTGTAGACCTCGTCGCCGACGATCCGGGCCAGTTCCGCCTCGCGCCCCAACGGCGTAGTGAACCGGCTTTCCCAGTGCCAGAAACTGCGATTGCCATCCGTGACGGGCAGCAGCCGGACATGGGCGACGTAGTTGAACAGCGGTATGGGCGTGTCGAGCAGGCAGTAGCTGAAGGTCATCTCCAGATCCGACAGCGTCAGCAGTTGCTCGCGCAATTCGCTGCCATCCTGCAGCGTGAAGCGGCGCACGCAGCCGACTCGATCGGACGGATGGCCGCGCTCGATCTCGCTTTTCGCCACGATCGGGTGCCAGCGGTCGTGGCCGTTGAAGTCGCGCAGAACCGACCAGAGCCGATCGACCGGCGCATCGATGATCGTGCTGCGGACGACATGCGGCATGGCCCCTAGCCTCCGAAAGCGCGCTTCAGCGCGTCGAAACCGCCCTGAAAGACGTTGCCGCCGATGCCCGCGACGAGCTCGGCCTCAAGTTCGGGCGCGCAGTCGAAATCCGCCGACCATTCCGCAAACGTCCTGTCCTGGTCGGTGATCGGCGTCAGCCTGAGCGTCGCGACATAGTTCGTCAGCGGCATCGGCGATTCCAGGATCGAATAGGTACAGAACATGTCGTAGTCCGAGAGGCCGAGAAGCTGCTCGCGCAACCGGTCGCCGCTGCGCAGCGAGAAGGCACGGATGCAGCCGACCTTGTCGGAAGGCTCGCCGTTCTCGATGCGGCTTTCGGCGATCCGGGGATGCCAGTTCGGCAGGCCGTTGAAGTCGCGGACCCGGGCCCAGACCCGGGCGGCCGGTGCGGCGATGACGCTGGAGACGTAGACGCGGGCCATCGATCAGCGCCTCACGACTTCTTGCGGGAGCGTGAGCCCCCGCCAGGCCCTGCCCCGGGAGGGGCGGCTGCCTCGGCTGCTTCACCGCCTTCGCGTGGCTTTGAGGCCTGCGCGTCCTTGGCGACGCGCTGCATGTCGGAGGCCTCGCGCATCAGGCCGCCCATCTTCGCGAGATTGCCGCCCTCGATGCCGATCTCCTTCAACACCTGGTCGATCATCGGAGCCTGCACGCGGTAGCGCAGCGCCGATTCGATGACCTCGTCCGTCGGCGAGCGTGCCGCCCCGCCCGCCCC
>UCBZ01000084.1 GCA_900470775.1 Hyphomicrobiales bacterium
CCGCGGCGAGATCAACGGAAACGCCCGCATCCGACAAGTGGTAATCGGCGAAGTCGAACCCGGCGCCACCGATTAGGACGTCGCGCCCCGTGCCGCCTTCGAGAACGTCGTTACCGGCGCCGCCGTCGAGGCGGTCCGCGCCGTCGCCGCCGACCAAGCGGTCGTTGCTTCCGAGTCCTTGGAGAACATCGTCATGCTTGCTGCCGATCAGGGTCTGGGCTGTTCCATCGCCATAGGCGTAGACGCCGCGGGCCTCCCCGCTGAAATCCGCGATGCCGGCTCCCGTCACCCCGACGCCCCTATCCGTGCCCGTGAAGGTCACCACCGAGCCGCCGGCCAACTTAACCAGCGGCATATTGGAATTGAGGTGCGCCCCGATAACGGAAACGACCACCCTGTCCTCGGTCGCGTCGAAGGCCGTGGTGCTGGAGCCGGACAGATAGGGGTTGATCACGGTGACCTGCGCACCGGGGCCGAAACCGAAATGCTGCGAGTTGGCAATGCCCCCCTGCCGTTGCGGATCGATACTAACGGCGTCCTCGATGACGACATCCTGGCCCCAGAGTCGGAAATTCCGGCCATTGCCCTCAGCTACCGCGCGGGTCAGCGTCGTACTCGACGATTTGAGGTCGTATCCCCCATCAGTATTGCCGGAAGCGACGGTGTCGACATATCGGACGTCGTAAACGTTCTTCTCGCTGGCGAAGCCATCGCCCTGCCAATAGGCGCCGCTGACATTGTCAAAGGCGTTGCGCATCGAGACACGTTCGACGAGCACATCGTGGACCGTACCGCCGAAATGTATGCCGATAGCGAAGTTCTCGCCGTTCTGGCGCTCGCTGTCCCCCGCCACATCTTCAATTAATATGTCATGGGAGTCGTATTGCAGCCGGATGACGCCCTTGGAAAAGCCATTGACCTGAACATCGCGTACTGTCAGTCCCGAGATCGTCGCCGTCGCATTACCGCCCGAGACGTAATTCTCCAAAAAGCGCTGCACATTATCGGCCCGTACATGCTCGATGGTCAGGCCTTCGATGTCAGCTCCGACGCGGATTGCCGCGTAACTGATATTTCTGAATACGATTTCGCTGAAGACAAGATGGTCGGCACCATTCAAAAGTTTGAACACCTCTTCGCCCGAACTGGCATTCGCAACATAGGGATCAACACGATGTCCGATGATCTCGGCCATCGCTGGCTTGCCGTCGCTGTTGATGCCGCGAATCGAGACCGGATGCCCGTCGGTCCCGCCCGTCACGATGGAGAGTGCACCGCTATTAGCATAGGCGCCCTCGTCGGCAATCAGCAGCACTTCCCCGCCAGGCCCCGCGGCCGCGACGAAAGCGGGCAGGTCGGATAACGTCCCAGCATTGGCGGCGCTGGAGCCGTCGCGAAGTCCCGATCCCAGTGGGGAAATAAATAGCTGAGGCACGCAAATCCCTTCGATCATGGTCTATTGGTGCAAACGCAACCCAGGTGCTTTTGCCCCATCTGGCCACCCAACGCCGGGCACATTTTAGATCAAATAAACATTGAATGAAATCGCTTTAGAGTCCGTTTCGAAACTCATGGATCTCGCGCGATGTGTCGGATGAGGACCATGGCGGCGGCTGCGTAGAGGAAGGCCGTCGCGGACGCGATGGTGGCCTCGGCATCCTTCCACAGCCGTCTGTTTCGATTGATCCAGGCGAAGAAGCGCTCGACGACCCACCTCCGCGGCTGGACGGCGAAGCCGATCTGATCGGGCTTGCGACGAACGATCTCGACGGCGATGCGGGTGGCGGTCGCGACGCGCGGGCCTTGGTAGCCGGCGTCCGCGAAATCCTTCTCGATGAACGGGAACGGGCGGCGCGACGCCGCCAGCAGCTGGCCCGCCCCGTCGCGATCCTGCACGCTGGCGGGATGGGCGGGCGAAGAGGACGAGGCCTCGCCCGTCGGTGTCGACGAGGGCGTGGCGCTTGCGGCCCATGATCTTCTTGCCGGCATCGTAGCCGCGCGGCCCGCCGGCTTCGTTGGTCTTCACGCTCTGGCTGTCGATGACGCAGGCGCTCGGGGAGGCTGCGCGACCGCTGCGTTCGCGGTCGATCATCAGCAACGCATGGTTCAGCGCCTCGAACACGCCCTCGTCCCGCCAGGCCGCAAACCAACGATAAGGCCGTGCTCTTGGGTGGAAGGTCGCTCGGCAGAAGCCGCCAGGCGATGCCTCCACGCATGACGTAGAAGATCGCGTTGACGATCTCGCGCAGCGGCCACGACAGAGGCCGACCCGTCCGCTTCGGCGCCGGCAGCAACGGCGCAACCAGCCGCCACTCCGCATCCGTCAAATCCGTTTCGTATCGAAGTCCCGCGCGACTATCCTGCCGGCGAGTGGCTGGGGTCCACATCGCTCGCTCCAAGATGGCCTCAACAACCCCTTGGAATCACGAGCGCCCCAGCTGCTCAACCTTTTCGGGACAGATGGGATGATTGGGGTCTCAGCCTGAGGGTGGCTGCTCCGTTCGGGATGTTGGAACGTGGTGCGTGTTGAGCGGCCACAAGCATTCGGGAAGGAGCAGCCATGAACTACTATGCCGGACTGGACGTGTCGCTGGAAGAGACCGCGATCTGCGTTGTGGATGGGACGGGTCGGATCGTGAAGGAGGCGCGCGCGGCGAGTGAGCCTGTCGCTCTGGCGCAGGCGTTAAACCAGCTTGACCTGCCTCTGGAGCGCATTGGTCTGGAAGCATGCTCGCTGACGGCCTGGCTTCATGAAGGGCTTCGCGCGGCGGGCTTGCCGGCGATCTGCATCGAGACGCGCCAGGCCAATGCCGCGATGAAGACGATGCCCAACAAGACCGACCGCAACGACGCCCGCGCTCTGGCGCAGATCATGAGGACGGGCTGGTTCCGGCAGGTCCACGTCAAGGGCCGCCAATGCCGGCTGTGGCGCTCGCTTTTGGTGGCGCGCCGCACTGTGCTCAACGAGATGCGCTCGATCGAGAATGTGGTGCGGGCGATCCTGCGCGAGGCCGGCCTCAAGCTCGGCACGCCCGGCCGCCCGGCCTTCGCTGGGCGCGAACGCGAACTGGCAGGTGACGATCCGGTGGTGATGCAGCTCGTCGAACCGCTTCTTACGGTGCTGGCCACCATGCTGGGCGCGCTCGCCATGCTGACGAAGCAGGTGATGGATCTCGTCAAGAAGGAGGCAGTCTGCCGGCGGCTGATGAGTGTGCCGGGCGTCGGGCCCATTACCGCGCTCGCATTCCGGGCGACGATCGACCGACCGACCGGATCGGTTCAAGCGGTCCCGCGATGTCGGCGCCCATCTTGGCCTGACGCCGGCGCGCTACCAGTCCGGCGAGACCGACATCCAGGGCAAGATCAGCCGGTGCGGCGACGAACTCGCCCGCACCGCTCTCTACGAGGAGGCGCACACGCTGCTGGTGCGGAGCAAAAAGTGGTCGAGCTTGCGCGTCTGGGGGATGAAGATCGCCAAGTCGCGCGGCATGGCCCGCGCCCGCGTCGCGGTCGCCCGCAAGCTCGCCGTCATCCTCCATCGCATGTGGAGCGACGGCGCCGAGTTCCGCTGGGGCAAGCACCCCGCCAACGGCGCCACGGCCGCAGCCTGACGCCACAGCGCCGAAACGGGAGGACCAGACACGAAGCATGATCCCGAAAGGGTGAACCGGATCGTTCCCGTGGGGACGATGGGCAAGGCGATCTCGTTGAGAGTCCAGAACCTGCGGGCGCAAGCCCCAAGGTCGTGAAACAGATTGAGACGCCTCGCCCTCCTGACCCCATCATGCGGCGGCCCACCGCCGACCGCGAAGAAAGGCGTGTGACCCACAGGACGACACGAGCCGGATCGAAAACGAACAGAAGCAGCTTGACCTCAATGACCCCAATCAGAGAGGGCTCTTAGAGTCAGCGCGTGATGAATATGCGTGGTGTGAACAGGCGACAAATGTGATGAAGCTGATTCTAGCCGACGCCATCGTCACGTGCCGCTATCGGCTGAACGCTCTGCGATCGCCCGTGCCGATCAGTGCCGCCATGTAGCCCCGACACATCGGCGCCGCACCTTTTGCCGCAGAACGGTGTGAAGCAGCCCCCAAAATGACCGACCTCGCTTCGGCACGGGCGGCAGAAACGGCGCGATGAAGCACCGTTCCTCATCCATCAAATCCGTCGGGTAGCGCTTCGAATGCTGCTCAAATCCGGCCATCCGGCAACGGCTCGCTCAGGTCCACATCCCAAGCCTGAATGAGACCGCCGAAACGGTCTCAACCCGTTCTCACACGGTCTCTGAGGCGTCGAAGTTAACGCCCGCCTTCAGATAGATTTCCGCAGATGCGGCGCAAAGCAACCTGTTCCAAGTTTTGATGGCCGGGCGCTTCAGGAACTGGTCGAATTCGGCCGCGTAATCATGAGCAATCAGCTTTCGCCGGTCGAAATCCGACAGCAGCACGGCCAACGTGCGCCGCAGCGACGCGTTTTTTCGTGGGTCGCCCTGCTCTTCAAGGAACAAGGGCCGCGCGGTCATCCGGTCGAATTTCGCTCTGACTTTCGACAGCAGCCGGCTTGCCGGATTCCGGGCTACATCGCCTGAAAAGACATCGGGATAGTGCGTTTGCAGCGTGGACTTATATAGGTTCTGCTGCAGGCGGCTTGCACGGGGAATATTGGCCCAGAAAGAGATCCAGCGACCATCCTCGAACGGCGTGACGAACCGATCGAAGCTTCCTATAACTGCGGGCTTTATGCGCTGTCTCTGCCGAAACCCGAGATCGAGCAGGTCGAACAGGTTGAAATTGGGGAAAAAAGTCTTGAAGGACGGCGCCTGTGCGGCGAATGCCGTCATCTCCCTGATCACAGCGTCTCTTGCGCTGCCGTCGGGCGCATTCGCTTCGTTCATCTTGAAGAAATCCAGGACGGGGTCGCTGCCGTTGCGATGAGTGTGCGCCCCGCTGAGCATGTCGCCAAGATAGCCTGACATCACTGGCAAATCGGGCAATCTTCGCTTGGCGTTGTGCGCCAGCCAGATGCCGTCTATGCGCGGTCGAGCGGCCGTCCTGTGTGCCACCTTGCGACCGAGATCAACCAGTTCGTCGATGTCCCATGCGATGTAATCCGTGGGAATATGTGTATAACGCACGCCCAATCGGGCGCAAATCGCGCGAGGCACGCTGACATCGAGCACGTGGGCAGAGCCGTAACTGTAGCAGTTGATCTCGCTGGCCGAGAATACGCGCAGGCTCGCGCCGAGAATGGCTCGCGAATCGTTCCCGCTCGTCAGAGGAAGGAGGATTTCGGTATGCCCCTTGCCGAGCGTATTTTGTTCGATAATCTCGGAAAGAAGATCAGGCATATTGGAATGAGATGCGGTCGCGCCCCCGACGTCGTGCAGATAGGCGATCGCCAGTTCGGACGACGGCACGAAGTTCATTTGAGAATAGATATTGGTGGTTGCGGCCAGCGTTCTGCATTCGTCCTTGGATAACTCTCCTACGCTTGAGCTCATGGCGCCCTCCTTGATGCTCGACCTGTTCCCGCCGAGTTTCCAGGTTTATAAACTCCAATTCTTTGGTTGGGTAGTTGGTTGCGCGGCCTGTCCATCGGAGGACCGCACACCGCACTTTATCTGACGAATTTGGATCAGATGACTGGGCTGGCACTCATAAAGCGTTAGCCGACGATGCAGACGTGGTGAGAAGTTGAAGGGCGCTGCCGTCCTATTGGTTGGCGACGCGGCAAAGTCCTTGAGGCGTTATAACATGAGTTCGACGGCGTTCCGGTGCGGTAGAGCGCGGCAAGAAGCCAGCTCTTCCAGCGCCGGCTGCCCGCCCGACACCTAAAATGCCAATGTGCCGTAGCATCCAATACCTCTATCGTCGGATAGGCCTGCCTGAGGGCCCGCGCTCCGCTTTCCGACCGCGGCAGCAACCAGAGGCGGAGCTCGACGCCTCGAGGGAGCCCGCATTTCAAGTTTATATTTCGTCAGAAATGCAGATCGTAGGTGCCGACCGTGGAGCCGACCTGGCTGTAGACGTAGTAGGTCACGTCGTGGTGGCTGACCACGCCGTCGAACTCCAGGGTCGATACAGCCCTGCCTGCGGTGTCGACGACCGCGAACTTGCCGCCTTCACCGGCTAGGTAGCCGTCGCTGGCGTTGCCGGATCCACCGGGCAGGCCGAAATGGCCGGACTGGTCGACCGCGATCTTGCCGTTGACGTTCT
>UCBZ01000091.1 GCA_900470775.1 Hyphomicrobiales bacterium
TGGATGGTTGTTAGCAGCCCGGCCGAGATGAGCCCGGCGATGAGCGGCGGCGCCAGAAGCGCCGTCAGGCCGGAGAAGCGTCTGGCCAGCGCCTCGATGCCGCGTTTCAAGAGCAAGGTGATGGCCGCGGAGAGTGCGCCCTGGATCAACCCTGCCTGGAGGGGGGCCGGCATTGGATGGGTGCGGTTGGCGAAGGCCGCCCAACTCCCCATGGCGAGGAAGGCGAAGGCCACATGGACGACGCTGCTTGCCATCAGACTTCGAAGCTGAAGGCTCATGTCGCCGACCAGCCGTACCGGACGAGATGAAAGAAGATCGGTGCCGAGAAGACCACGGAATCCAGCCGGTCAAGGAAGCCGCCATGACCCGCGATCAGGTGCCCCCAGTCCTTGACGCCGCGATCACGTTTGATCGCCGACATGACGAGTCCGCCGAAGAAGCCCATCAGGACGATGACCAGCGAGAGGAACGCGGCCTGCAGCGGCGTGAACGGCGTCATCCAGGACAGTGCCGCACCGACAGCCGTGGCACTGAGCGCTCCCCCGACAAAGCCCTCGACCGTCTTGGAGGGCGAGAGCCGGGGCGCGATCTTAGTGCTACCCAGAAGCTTGCCCCAGACATATTGCAGTACGTCGCTGATCTGCACGACAATGACGAGGAAGGCGATCAGGAGCACGTTGCGCCCCTCGAAACCGGGAATATCCAGGGTCAGCAACGCAGGCACGTGAGACGTGCAGAAGACGCAGATCATCAGGGCCCACTGCACCTCGGCGATGCGCACGAGATAATGGTCCGTGTCGCCACGCAACGCTGCGATGATCGGCATCAGCAGAAAGGCGTAGACCGGGATGAAGATCGAGTAGAGCCCGTACCAGTCGATCCAGACCAGATAATACTGCACCGGCAGCACGACGAAGAAGCCGGCCGCCAGTGCCCAATGGTCGGCACGGCGCGTGTTGGTCAGCGTGATGAATTCGCGCAAGGCTGCGAAAGAGCAGAAGGCGAAGAGCAGCGTCACGCCGGTCTTGCCCCCGATCAAGGCCAACCCCATCAGCACGACCATGATCCACCAGGCGCGGATTCGGTCGTTCAGGTTCTCAACCACGGCGTTGGAACCGTCGGGCGACAGCCTGCGCTGAAGCCCATAGCCGATCGCCGAAGCCAGGACGAGGACGACGAGCAGGCAGGTGAGCACGGCCACCAGGTCAGGATGCGGCATCGTCATGATGCGCTCGCCTTCGGCGACAGGGCGAGCAGCGCAGCTTCCGCCCGAGCGAGAAAATCCTGCTTCGCCTCCGTATCGGTGAGGCGGATGGCAGCGCCGAAGGTGACGGTGCAGATCAGCGGGATCGGCACGATCTCGCCTTTCGGCATGACGCGGTTGAGATTGTCGATCCACACGGGCACGAGCACGACGTTCGGCCGGGTCCGTGCCAGATGGAACAGCCCGCTTTTGAACGGCAGAAGCGGCGCATCGGTGGTGTTGCGCGTACCTTCGGGGAAGACGATGAGTGATGAGCCCGCATCCAGCGCTTCCG
>UCBZ01000081.1 GCA_900470775.1 Hyphomicrobiales bacterium
AGCCGCCGCCCCGTCCCGCACGCGGTTGTCTGGGGGTCCCTCGTCGTCCCTACGTCCCGGCACGGGCTCGAGCCTGCCCAGTTTCGGCCCTGACGATCGACGGCACCTCCATGGTCGAAAGCGCGCGACAGCTCCCTTCCATGAACACCGCACTCCGCCCGGCCGCACGACGCCTCGCGACAGCCCCCTTGGTCGGGCGGAGCGAGTGTAGGATAGGGTTGGGTTTGTGGGGCGGGGATAAGTTTTCAGAAGAAGCCACGCCAGACGGCATCAAGCGCGGGGAACCCTCTCCCGGAGGGAGAGGGTAGGGTGAGGGGTCGGCCGTCATCCGCATGAGGCCGAGCCCTCACCGCACGCTGCGGTTGGCTCGGCGTTTCGCTGGCGAGGGGCGACACCCCATCCCTGCCCTTCTCCTTACAGGAGAAGGGTTCCCTGCGCCCTTCGCCGAAACTGCGGGCTTCCTCAGGATGAAGGCTGAGGAACGCCTCCTCCGTTCAGCCCGGCGCCCCGCCCGGAAGCGGGATCTCTTCCTCGATCTCGTGATGGCCGACGGCGCGTTCGAGGCCGTCGGGGCCACGCACGCGGTACTGTTCTTCCTTGTTGTCGCGCGGCGGCATCAGCCGCGTGATCTCGAAGGGGCCGGGCCGGACCTGATTGTGGAAGCCGGCGGTCAGGTTGACCATGTCGCCGATCTTATAGGGTGGGCGTGCCATCTCTTCATCCCTTCCCGGGCATGTCGGCCGCCGTGATGCGGTGATAGCTCGCCTTGCGACGGTTATAAGCCGTCGCGGCCGCGTTCAGGATGGCATCGCGATGGCTGTCGAAGGTCGCGAGCATCTGCGCCTCGCCATCGCCGATATTCGCCCCGAGCTTGCGCAGCGCGTCGATCTCGATCTGGAAGGCGATCTCCAGCGAAGCGTCCGAGCCCCAGAAGCTGACGCAGGAGCGGCCGGCATCGAAGCTGCGGACCGGATTTGGGAAGTTGAGTGCCATGATGTCCTGCCGGTCCTGCGCGCACGCGCCATCGCTCCGGGAGGAGCGTCAGCAGTACCGATATTGTCTCGAGGTTGATCGTCCCGGAGCAGATCAACCGCAATGGCGGCTTGCTCTCGACGACCCTGATTTGGACATGGGGAAGACTACCCCCGATTATAAGGCCCCTGCCGGAATAAGTCCGTGGCCGCAACCGGTGCCGCCCGGGAAAACCTCCGCGTCTGGAGGATCGGGCAAGCTTCAGGGAGGATAGGTCTACCGATCGCGGACCCGGCCGCCGCACCATCGCCCTCGTCGAAACGATGCAGGGAGAGCACGATGAGCAGCACAGCCATGATGGCGACGGCGGTGATCGCGGCCACGATATTCGCCGCCGAGGCCATGCCGGCCTTCGCCGAACAGACCACCGCGGAACGGCGCAAGCGCGGCGAGGACACGATCCGGACGCTGAATTCCGGCGGCACCCAGCCGACGCTCGAAGGATTGCGCCGCGAATTCCCGTTCCTCGCGGACGCGCTGACCGATTATGCGCTCGGCGATGTCTGGAGCCGCAGCGAACTGGACCATCGGACGCGTCAGCTTGTCGCCGTCGCGGCCTTCGCCGCGCTCGGCAATCAGCCCTTCCTGAAGATCCATGCCGGCTACGCGCTCAATCTCGGCGTCAGCGAGGCCGATCTGAAGGAGATCGTCTATCTGACGACGGTCCCCGCGGGGTTTCCGCGTGCCATCGCAGCGGCGCAGACGCTGATCGAGCTGTTCAACGAGCGGCGCGGCGCAGCGGGGCGAAAGCCATGATGCCGGCCTCACCGACCCGGCGCAGCCTCGGCCGCCTGCTGGCGGTCGCGGCCGGCGCGCTGGCGACACGACAGGCCTTTTCACAGGAACGCATCATGACGAACCCGATGACGGCGCAGAACGAGCGCGCCCCGGCCCGCCCTTATGTCGGCATGTGGGTCACCGCCGACGGTCATGTCCGGCATGAATTGCTGCCGAATGGCCGCTACGACGAGGCCAGGGGCAACCGCAAAAGCGCCTATCAGGGGCGCTACACGGTCACCGGCACCCACATCGACTATGTCGACGATACTGGCTTCACCGCCGATGGCGATTTCATCGACGACGTGCTCCACCATGGCGGCATGGTGCTGCGGCGGGAGCGCTGAACGGCGTCCGGCCCGCGGGTTCCATCAGGCAAAGCATGGCCGCCAGACCGTGATGGCTCGCTCCGCCTCTGGCGCATGGCTCGGGCGGCTTCTAGACTGACGGCATACAAAGATGCACGGGTAGCGCTAACTCCATGGACAAGCCGGTCGAGACGCACGCGCATCAGGCGCCGACCGCGGCTGCGCCGCTGACCCATGACGACATCCGCAGCATCCTGTTCGGCATCATGCTGGCGATGTTCCTGGCAGCGCTCGACCAGACCATCGTCGCCACCGCGATGCCGACGATCGGGCGCGAACTCGGCGACGTCACGCATCTCTCCTGGGTGGTGACGTCCTATCTGCTCGCATCAACGGCCGTGACCCCGCTCTACGGCAAGCTCGCCGACATCCATGGCCGTCGGGTGGTGCTGCTGTCGGGCATCGTCGTCTTCGTGATCGGCTCCGCCGCCTGCGCGCTGGCGCCCTCGCTGTGGTTTCTGGTGCTGGCGCGCTTCGTCCAGGGACTCGGCGGCGGTGGGCTGATCGCGCTGGCGCAGACGATCATCGCCGACATGGTGCCGCCCAAGGAGCGCGGGCGCTATCAGGTCTATATCGCCAGCGTCTTCATGGCCTCCTCGCTGCTTGGGCCGGTGCTCGGCGGCGTGATCGCCGAGGCGCTGCACTGGTCGGTGATCTTCTGGATCAACCTGCCGCTCGGGCTCGCCGCCTATTGGATGACGAGTTCGGCGCTGAAGCGGCTGCCGCGCCATGAGCGGCCGCACAAGCTCGACGTGCTCGGCGCACTTCTGATCACCAGCGCGACGATGAGCCTGCTGCTGGCGTTGTCATGGGGCGGCACGAGTTACCCCTGGATGTCCGCGCCGATCGGCGGGCTGGTCGCCCTGTCGCTGCTGCTCTGGCTCGGCTTCGCCTGGCGGCTGCGCACGGCCGACGAGCCGCTGATCCCGCTCGACATCCTGGCCAATCCGGTGGTGCGGATGGGCACGATCGCGGCCGGCTTCGGCATGGGCACCTTCATCGGGCTGACGATCTATCTGCCTGTTTATTTCGAGACCGTAGCCGGGCTGAGCGCGACCTATTCCGGCCTCGGCCTGCTGCCGCTGACCTGCGGCACGGTGCTCGGCGCCACCTCCTCGGGCCGGGCGATGACGCGGCTGACGCATTATCGCCGCGTGCCGGTGGCGGGCTTGAGCGTCGCGCTCGTCGGCATGGCGCTGCTGACGCTCTCCGCCAGCACGATGCCGCTGGCGCCATTCTGCCTGCTGCTCGGCCTTGTCAGCCTGGGGCTCGGCACGATGCTGCCCGTCGCCACCGTCTCGATCCAGAACGCGGTCCTGCCGCATCAGCTCGGCACGGCGACGGGAACGGCGAATTTCTTCCGGCAGATCGGCGGGGCGCTGATCGTCGCCGTGTTCGGGGCGATCGTGCTCGGCGGCATCGGCATCGCGGGCACTGGGAGCTCGCATGAGACGCTCAAGCTCGGCGCCGTCGACCGCGAGACGATGGTGCGGCTGTTCAGTTACGTCTTCGCGGCGACCTTCATCGGCTTCGCCTGCGCGCTGTTCTTCCTGCTCCGCATGAAGGAACTGCCGTTGCGCGGCCGCGCGGTGGAGGCGGCGAAGGCGGCATCGGGCGATTGACCCACATCATACCGCCCTACGCACGATCAGCTAAGCCTGCCACAGGACCGTCACGAAGCGGGTCCAGTCCTTGATCCCTCGCTGTGGCAGGAGAGCTCCATGTCCGATCTCATCGTCATCGTCTATCCGACCGAAGCCCGGGCCGAGGAGATGCGGCAAAAGATCATCTCGCTGCAGAAGGAGTATCTGATCGAGATCGGCGACGCCGCCATCGCGGTGATGCACGAGGACGGCAAGGTGAAGCTGAACCAGCTCCTCAACACCACGGCGCTGGGCGCGGCCTCGGGCTCGTTCTGGGGCCTGCTGATCGGGGCGATCTTCCTGATGCCGGTCTTCGGCGCGGCGCTCGGCGCCGCATCGGGCGCGCTCGGCGGAGCGCTGACCGACTACGGCGTCAATGACGGCTTCATGAAGGAGCTGGCGGGAAGCCTCCAGCCGGGCCATGCCGCGCTGTTCGTGCTGGTCAGCAAGATGACCGGCGACAAGGTTCTCGAAGCCCTCAAGGGAACCGGCGGCACGGTGCTGAAGACCTCGCTTGACCACACGCGGGAACAGGCCCTGCGCGATGCGCTGGCGGGCACGAGCAGCACCGCGCCGGAGGCGGGCGCGTCGACGCCGGTGGGGTGAGGATCGACCTAGAACGTCATGCTCGGGCTTGACCCGAGCATCTCGTGACCAGAGAACTCCGGCGCCTCATTCGGCCGGAGATTCTCGGGTCTGCGCTGCGCTTCGCCCGAGAATGACGTGTCTCAGGGGAACGACGTGCCTACCGGGAACGACGCGCGATCAATCCCGCAGCAGCTCGTTGATGCCGGTCTTCGAGCGGGTCTGCGCATCGACCGTCTTGACGATGACAGCGCAGGAGAGCGAGGGGCCAGGCGTGCCGTCAGGGAAGGGCTTGCCCGGCAGTGCCCCCGGCACGACCACAGAATAGGGCGGCACCTTGCCGACATGGACGACGCCGGTGGCGCGGTCGACGATCTTGGTCGAGGCTGAGATGAAGACGCCCATCGAGAGCACCGAGCCCTCGCCGACGATGACGCCCTCGACGACCTCGGAGCGGGCGCCGATGAAGCAGTTGTCCTCGATGATGGTCGGGTTGGCCTGCAGCGGCTCGAGCACGCCGCCGATGCCGACGCCGCCCGAGAGATGGACGTTCTTGCCGATCTGGGCGCAGGAGCCGACCGTCGCCCAGGTGTCGACCATCGTGCCGCTGTCGACATAGGCGCCGATGTTGACGAAGGATGGCATCAGCACGACGTTGGGCGCCAGGAACGAGCCCTTGCGCGCGGCGGCCGGGGGCACGACGCGGAAGCCCGCGGCGCGGAAGCGGTTCTCGCCCCAGCCTTCGAACTTGGAGGGCACCTTATCCCAGAACACGCCTTCGCCGGGGCCATTGGCGATGATCATGTTGTCGGTCAGGCGGAAGGAGAGCAGCACCGCCTTCTTCAGCCACTGATGCACAACCCAGTCCGTGCCGATTTTCTCGGCGACGCGGGCGGTGCCTGCATCGAGCATCTCGATCGCCTGCTCGACCGCTTCGCGCACCGCGCCCTTGGTGGTGATGCCGATCTCGGAGCGGGCCTCCCAGGCGGCATCGATGGTGGCGGCGAGATCGGTGAGGTTCGTCATGGCGGGGCTCTCTCGTCATGGTCGGCCCTGTGCCGACCATCCACGTCTTGCGACGTGGACAGGTGGATAGACGTGGATGCTCGGGACAAGCCCGAGCATGACGGGCGGAGCGATGGCGGATGAGCGGCGCCTCGTCAAGCATGGCAGGCGGGACGAGCTGATGCGCGCCATGCTTCCCGGGGGAACGACAGCGCCTGCCGCCGCGTTAGGATGGCATCACAGCCTGAGCGTCTTATCGCAGCCGGAGCGTCTTGGAGGCCGTCATGAAGCGTTTCACCCTGTCCCTGATGCTGGTGCTGGCCGCCGGGTCCGCGCTGGCGCAGTCGCGTCCCTCGACGCTCACCCGGACCTGCACCGCCAACAAGCAGAGCGTCGATGCCAACGGCGCGATCGTGCTCGGCACCGGCGGCTTCACCTATGACCGCTTCGTGCGCGACCCCGGCTTCTGCGCGCATGGCGAATTCCTGGAGCCCGCCTTCGTGCCGAGCCGCGATGTGCCGCAGTGCTTTGTCGGCTTTCGCTGCAAGGTCGACCTGCCCTGGGATTGAAGAGGCAGGAGATTTTCTGAAGCACGCCGCGTCGTCCCGGGCGACCGCAGGGAGACCCGGGCCCCATTCCGGAGCCTCTCCTGCACATGCTCCGGAATGGATCCCGGATCTCCGCTTCGCTGCGTCCGGGATGACCACGCTTTACCTTCCAGGGCGGTGGCAGCACTCTGGGCCGCCTTCATGAACGTCCGCCGGAAGAGATCATGCGCCTCTGGATCAGGAACCCGCTCGGGATCGTCGCGGAGAAGGCCGGCGGCGGGATCGTCGTCGATAGTGCCGGTATCGTCGAGCTGGTCGCGGCGGGAGGCGCCCCTGCCCTGCCGGTCGATGAGGTCTTCGACGCTTCGCACCATGTCGTGCTGCCCGGCCTGATCAACACGCATCACCATTTCTACCAGACGCTGACGCGGGCTCATCCGGCCGCGATCGACCGCGAGCTGTTTCCCTGGCTGACCGCGCTCTATCCGCTCTGGGCGCGGCTGACGCCCGAGGATCTGCGGCTGGCGGTGCGGGTCGCGCTGACCGAGCTTCTGCTGTCAGGCTGCACCACGGCGGCCGACCATCATTACCTCTATCCGAAGGGCCTGGAGAACGCGGTCGATATCGCGGTGGATGAGGCGCGGGCACTCGGCATCCGGGCGACGATCTCGCGCGGCTCGATGAACCTGTCGCAGAAGGATGGCGGGTTGCCGCCAGACTCCGTCGTGCAGGACGAGGACACCATCCTCGAAGACAGCGAGCGCGTGCTCAAGCTGTTCCATGATCCCGCGCCGGGCAGCATGATCCAGATCGCGCTCGCGCCGTGCTCGCCCTTCTCGGTGACGCCGGCGCTGATGGCGAAGAGCGCCGAACTCGCGGCGAAGTTCGATGCGCCGCTACACACCCATCTCGCCGAGACCCGAGACGAAGACGCCTATTGCCTTGACGTCTATGGCAAGCGCCCGCTCGATCTGCTGGAAGAGACCGGCTGGATGCGGCCGAAGACCTGGCTGGCGCATGGCGTGCATTTCTCCTGCGAGGAGTGCGAGCGGCTGGGGAAGGCCGGTGTCGGCGTGTGCCATTGCCCGACCTCGAACGGCGTGCTGGCCTCGGGATTCTGCCGGACGCGCGAGCTCGAGGCGGCGGGCGCACCGCTGGGCCTCGGCGTCGACGGCTCCGCTTCCAATGACGGCTCGAACCTGATGGAGGAATTGCGCCACGCTTTGCTGATCAACCGGCTGCGCTATGCGAGCGCGGCGGCGGTGACGGCGCGCGACGTGATCCGCTGGGCCACGCAAGGTTCGGCGCGCTGCCTCGGACGCTCCGATATCGGCGCGATCGCTGTCGGCATGCAGGCCGATCTCGCGCTTTATCGGCTCGACGAATTGCGCTTCTCGGGCGCGCATGATCCGGTCGCGGCGCTGGTGTTGTGTGGTGCCAGCCGCGCCGACCGGGTGATGGTCGCCGGGCGCTGGCGCGTCATCGACGGGGCAGTGCCAGGGCTCGATGTCGCGGCGCTGAGGCG
Source organism: Hyphomicrobiales bacterium (assembly GCA_900470775.1). Classification (GTDB taxonomy): domain Bacteria; phylum Pseudomonadota; class Alphaproteobacteria; order Rhizobiales; family Beijerinckiaceae; genus Allobosea. The sequence goes on from UCBZ01000081.1 coordinate 7,484, forward strand.
GGCGCATGGCGAAGCGGCGCGGCGCTATGCCTGAGCGCTCTTCGCAATCTCGACGCAATTTCGGCCTTGATTCAAACCCGCGACGGTAAGCCAGGGGATGACGGACATGAAAATCGCGCTGTTGGCCGCCCTGGCCCTGACGCTCACGGTCGGCGGCTGCATCACCATCGAGGAGCGACGCGCGCTCGATGCCGAGCAATGCCGCGGCTATGGCTTCCGCGCCGGGACCGACGCCTTCGCGCAATGCCTGCAGGCGATCGACCTCGACCGCGCCGATGCCCGCCGATCCTATGCCTATCGCGATTTCGGCGGACCCTATGGCGGGGTCGGCTTTGGCTATGGCTACCGGCGCTGGTGAGGGGCGGCTAGCGTTCGTCCTTGCCGTCGGGCCGGAACTCGCGCAGTTCCGGCAGCCGGCCGTGGAGCCGGCGCAGGAAGACGGTCAACTGAGCCCGTTCTTCCGGCGTGAAGCCTTCCAGCATCATTTGCTCGCGGGCCGTGGCCAGCGCGATCAGGCTGTCGTGCAAGGCGTAGCCGCTTGGCGTCAGCTCCAGAAGCTGGCGGCGGGCATCGCGCCCGTCGGTGCCCTCAGTGACATGGCCGGCGGCGACCAACGCCGCGACGCTGCGGCTGACCGCGCCCTTGTCGAGGCCGATGACCTCGCAGATGCGCTGCGCGGGAATGCCGGGCTCGATCGCGAGCTGCGAGATAACCCGCCATTCGGTGACGCCGACGCCGAAGCGCTCGAGATAAAGCCGCGAGGAGCTGCGAGACCAGGTGTTGGAGATCGCGGTCAGGAAATACGGGACATATCCGCCGAGATCGAGGACATCCCGCTCGACGCCGCCATCCTCGGCGATCCTGTGGCGCTTGGTCGAAGGCATGGCTCGTCCTGCGTTCCGTGACGCGCATCTCACATGCGGTCGTGGCGGGGGGCAAGCGGTGGGGATATCCAACGCTTCGCTGCGTCCGGGATGACGGCGTGGTCCCCCACGAACCCCGTTACTGTTGCCTGCGCCGCAGCAGATAGGTGTCCATGATCCAGCCATGCTTTTCGCGGGCTTCGGCGCGGACGCGTTCGATCTCGTCGGCGACATCCGCAAGACGACCCGCGATCAGGATCTCGTCGGCCGTGCCGAGATAGGCGCCCCAGTAGATCTCGAGATCCTCGGGCGCGATCTGCGCAAAAGCCTGTTCGCCGTCGAGCATGACGACGACGCTGTCCTGCCCGGCCGGAAAGCCGGCCGCGAGCTTGCGGCCCGTGGTGATCAGGATCGGCTCACCGATGCGGTTGAGCGCGATCTTGTGGCGGGCAGCCAGCACCTGCACGCTGCTGATGCCGGGGATGACCTCCCAGTCGAGCGCGAGACCACCGGCGCGGACGCGCTCGACGATGCGCAGCGTGCTGTCATAGAGCGCCGGATCGCCCCAGACGAGCAGGGCGCCATGCTGGCCCTCGGCAAGCTCTTCCGTGAAGAGGCGCGCGTAATTCGCCGCGATGCGCGCATGCCAGTCGTCGACGACACCGCGATAATCGGACCCAGCTTCGGCGCGCTGCGGCGTCTCGACCGTCACGGTCCGGTAGGGCTTCTCGATAAAGCGGGCGCAGATCTGCTCGCGCAGATGGCGCAGAGCCGCCTTCTCCTGGCCCTTGTCCGGCAGGAAGACGACATCGGCCCGGTTCAGCGCCTTGATCGCCTGCACCGTCATATGGTCCGGGTCGCCGGCGCCGATGCCGATGATCAGAAGTTTGCGCATCCCCGCCTCGCGATCCCCTTGGTGCGGGCGCCATAGCATGCCGGCCCGCGCGAAGGGATAGCGCTCAGCTGTGCGAGGGGCCGTGTCGACGTTGCCTCTCACAACGCCTTCACGATCTCCAGCCTCGCACCATGGGCGAGCGCGCGGTCGAGGCAGCGATCGGCTGGGCCGTAGAAGGAGATCGCATAGGCGCCCTGCCCGCGCCGGCCGAGATGGCGTGTCAGGCCCTCGCAGGAATCGCCGCGGGGCTGCGTCAGCGAGAGCATCTGGCGCCCGATCCTGAACTGGACCAGCCCGAAGCCGAGGCCCGGCACGCCGCCGCTGGCGAGCGGCTCCAGCCCGGTCAGGGCGCGGTAGCGCGCCACGGAGGCTGCGAGATCGCGCACTGCGACGGTGACGCCGGCGACGCCGGTGACGCCATTGGCGTGCTTGCGCGGCTTGCCCTCGGGCACGCGCAGCGCACGCGGCGTGACGTCCTCGCAGATGAAGGGGATGTCGGGCTCGGGCGGGCGGGCCGAGCGCCAGGCGATCCG
>UCBZ01000079.1 GCA_900470775.1 Hyphomicrobiales bacterium
TCGCGCTGGATGCGCAGACGGCCAGCGATGGCGTCGTCGCTCTTGACCAGGCGACCACCGGCAGCCAGGGCCGGGCGAGCGCCGGCGTTGTTGGCGGCCAGGACAGCCTGCTTCAACTCGGTGCGGGTGTAGACAACCTCGACACCGATATCCAGACCCGAAACCGGCGACCAGATCAGGTTGCCAGCAACGATGAGTTCCTTCGGATCGAGCGGACGCGCAACCACGCCGGGAACAGCCTGGGCGGCCAGCGTGTAGCCGAGGCTCAGCTCAGAGTACGAGCCGTAGATCTCGGTGCGCAGCTGCGGGGTCCAGTAGTGACGCAGAGCGGCAACGATCGACCAGCCGGTGGCCGATTCGGTGCCGCCAAGAGCGTTCACACCGAAGTCAGCGACAGCGAGCTGGCTGCCAGCGATCGAAGTCGTCTGACGACCGGCGCCGAACTGACCACCCCAGCCGAGATAGCCGAGAGCGCCGTCAGCATAGGCCGCCTGCAGGAACAGGACGTCGCCAGCAGCCAGCATCGGCAGGTTGATCTTCACGCCGCCCTGAATGGCGAAGCCGAGCTCATCCTTGGTGGCCGCGAAGAGCGGGCCGGTGTTGGAGATGTTGCGCTGGGTCAGAGCACCCGAAAGCTGGGCAGAACCCCAACCCTGATCGACGCGGAGCGAAGCGACGACGTCCGGGAAGTCCTGGCCGAGGAGAGTCGCGCCGACGGCGCTGACGACGGGGTTCTCACGATTGCTGGTGCCGGTGTTGCGATCTTCGAGCGAGATCGTGGCCGAGAAGCCCGAACCGAAGGTGGCGGTGTAGGCCAACAGGTTCAGACGGCTATCAGCCGTGCGCAGCGTCGAGAAGCCGTAGTCGTTCGCGTAGAAGTCGAAGAACGACTGAGCGCGACCGGCGGTGATCGGACCGAACTGGATGAAGGCCAGATCGACGAGCGAAGCGGTGGCCGAAGCGGCGTTGCGAGCGGTGCCCGGAGCGATGATGCCCTGGTTGCCGTTCGTCGTGCCAGCGTAGAAGCCCGAGCTGTTGGT
>UCBZ01000073.1 GCA_900470775.1 Hyphomicrobiales bacterium
AGGATCGCGCCGTCCATCTGCGCCGCGCCGGTGATCATGTTCTTCACATAGTCGGCGTGGCCGGGGCAGTCGACGTGAGCATAGTGACGCGCTGCCGTCTCGTACTCGACGTGAGCGGTCGAGATCGTGATGCCGCGGGCCTTCTCCTCGGGGGCCTTGTCGATCTGGTCATAGGCCGTGAACGTCGCACCGCCCGTCTCAGCCAGAATCTTCGTGATCGCAGCCGTCAAGGACGTCTTGCCATGGTCAACGTGACCAATCGTTCCAATGTTGCAATGCGGCTTCGTGCGAGCGAATTTCTCTTTGGCCATCGTAGCCTCCGTCAGTCAAATCGTTGTTGCGTTTAAAGCAGGTCGGGCTGGTGATCAGGCGTATTTGGCCTGGACCTCGGCGGCCACCGCCGACGGAACCTGCTCATAGTGATCGAATTGCATGGTGTAGTTCGCCCGGCCCTGGCTGAAGGACCGCAGCTGGTTGACGTAGCCGAACATGTTGGCGAGCGGGACCATCGCATTCACGACGACCGCGTTGCCGCGCATGTCCTGGCCCTGGATCTGGCCGCGACGCGAGTTCAGATCGCCGATGACCGAACCGGTGTAGTCTTCCGGGGTCACGACCTCGACCTTCATGATCGGCTCGAGCAGCACGGAGCCGCCCTTCTGCAGACCTTCACGCAGAGCGGCGCGCGAAGCGATTTCGAAGGCCAGGGCCGACGAGTCGACTTCGTGGAAGGCGCCGTCGATCAGCGTCACCTTGACGTCGACCACCGGGAAACCGGCGATCACGCCTGAGCCGATGACCGAGTTGAGGCCCTTTTCGACGCCGGGGATGTATTCCTTCGGAACCGTACCGCCGACGACCTTGGACTCGAACTCGAAGCCCTTGCCCGTCTCGTTGGGCTCGACCACCAGCTTGACGCGGGCGAACTGGCCCGTACCGCCGGTCTGCTTCTTGTGAGTGTAGTCGATCTCGACCTTCTTGGTCAGCGTCTCGCGATAGGCCACCTGGGGAGCGCCGATATTGGCATCCACCTTGTAGGTCCGGCGCAGGATGTCGACCTTGATGTCGAGATGCAGCTCGCCCATGCCCTTGAGAATGGTCTGGCCGCTCTCCTGGTCGGTCGAGACGCGGAAGGACGGATCCTCGTTGGCGAGCTTCGCCAAAGCGAGGCCCAGCTTCTCCTGGTCGGCCTTGGACTTCGGCTCGATCGCGATCGTGATGACCGGCTCCGGGAATTCCATGCGCTCCAGGATGACAGCCTTCAGCGGGTCGCACAGCGTATCGCCGGTGCGGACATCCTTGAGGCCGGCCAGGGCGACGATGTCGCCGGCGAAAGCCTCCTTGATGTCCTCGCGGTTGTTCGCGTGCATCAGCAGCATGCGGCCGACGCGCTCTTTCTTGTCACGGGTCGAGTTGATCACGCCCTGGCCGGTCTCGACCTTGCCGGAATAGACGCGGCAGAAGGTGATCGTGCCGACGAACGGATCGTCCATGATCTTGAAGGCGAGCATGGAGAAGGGATCCTCGTCCGTCGGGTGACGAACGGTCTCTTCCTCGGTCTTGAAGTCGATGCCCTTGATCTCGCCGCGATCCACCGGGGACGGCAGGAAGTCGACGACGGCATCAAGAAGCGGCTGCACGCCCTTGTTCTTGAAGGCCGAACCGCAGAGCACGGGATGGAAGGCGCGACGCTGCACGGCCGTGCGGACGAGACGACGCAGGGTCTCGGCATCCGGCTCGGTGCCATCGAGATAAGCTTCCATAGCCGCATCGTCCATGTCGACGGCGGCTTCGATCAGCTTGCCGCGATACTCGACGGCCTTGTCGAGCAGATCGGCCGGAATGTCCTTCTCCTCGAAGGAGGCGCCCAGCGCTTCGCCGTTCCAGACGATCGCCTTCATCTTGATCAGGTCGATCACGCCGGCGAATTCAGCCTCGGCGCCGATCGGGATCTGCAGGCAGACGGGCTTGCCGGCGACGCGGTCGATGATGTCCTGGACGCAGCGATAGAAATCGGCGCCGGTCTTGTCCATCTTGTTGACGAACACGACGCGTGGAACGTCGTACTTGTCGGCCTGGCGCCAGACGGTCTCGGTCTGGGGCTCGACGCCCTGGTTGCCGTCGAGCACGCAGACAGCACCGTCGAGCACGCGCAGCGAACGCTCGACTTCGATGGTGAAGTCGACGTGGCCGGGGGTGTCGATGATGTTCAGGCGATGCTCGCGCCACAGGCAGGTCGTCGCAGCGGAGGTGATCGTGATGCCACGCTCCTGCTCTTGCGTCATCCAGTCCATGGTGGCCGCGCCGTCATGGACTTCGCCGATCTTATGCGACTTGCCCGTGTAGAACAGGATGCGCTCGGTCGTCGTCGTCTTGCCGGCATCAATGTGGGCCATGATGCCGAAGTTGCGATAACGGTCGATGGGATGGGTACGGGCCATGAGAATGCTTTCGTCTTTCCGAGGTCGAGCCGACGATTACCAGCGATAATGCGAGAAGGCGCGGTTGGCTTCCGCCATCCGGTGCGTGTCTTCACGCTTCTTGACCGCGTTGCCACGGTTGCTGGCCGCATCCATCAGCTCCGAGGAGAGACGCTCGACCATGGTCTTGTCGTTGCGGCCGCGAGCGGCCGTGATCAGCCAGCGGATCGCCAGCGCCTGACGGCGCTCGGTGCGAACCTCGACCGGAACCTGATAGGTGGCGCCGCCGACGCGACGCGAACGCACCTCAATCGCCGGAGCGACGTTCTCGAGTGCGCTCTTGAAGACGGCAAGCGGGTCGCTCTTCATCTTGCTCTCGATGATATCGAAAGCGCCGTAGACGATCCGCTCGGCGGTCGACTTCTTGCCTTCGTACATCACCGAATTCATGAACTTCGTCACGATGATATCGTGGAACTTCGGATCGGGAATGATCTCGCGCTTTTCGGCGCTATGGCGGCGGGACATCGTCTAGTCTCCGGTCAAATCTTCAACGCTGCGAACCGGCCCGGGCCTTGATGCCCCTGCCGGTCAGGCAGAAATTACTTGGGACGCTTGGCGCCGTACTTCGAACGGCGCTGCTTGCGGTTCTTGACGCCCTGGGTATCGAGCACGCCGCGCAGGATGTGATAGCGCACGCCGGGCAAGTCCTTGACGCGGCCGCCGCGGATCATGACCACGGAGTGCTCCTGGAGGTTGTGACCCTCACCCGGAATGTAGCCGATCACCTCGAAGCCGTTGGTCAGGCGCACCTTGGCGACCTTACGCAGCGCCGAGTTCGGCTTCTTCGGCGTCGTCGTGTAGACGCGCGTGCAGACGCCACGCTTCTGCGGGCAGGACTCGAGCGCCGGAGCGGTGTTGCGCGCCTTGACGGGCGAACGCGGCTTGCGAATGAGCTGGCTGATTGTCGGCATTCTGGCCTCTCGCTCCCATTGAGCGTTTGGAAATCGCTAAATCTTGGCCCAGGCCGGTCGTTGCCATGACACAAACGAAGCCGCGCCATCGGCTCCCCGCAGGGGGCCTCAGGCGCGTTCGCCAGCAGAGGAACACGGATCGCTCCGCGTTCATGCATCTTGCCATGTCGTCAATCGACGCTGGAATTCCGGTGGAGTTTCGGCCGCGAAATTCGCCGGCAACAAGGCCAAGGCGACATACGTGTCCGACAACCACCGATAGTGGCGCGCTTATGCATCGGGGATAGATTCGCGTCAACCCCCAATCTGTAGGATCGAAACGCGAAAAGCCCCTGCCCTGCGGGTTTCGCGCCCCGAAACACCGCATTCGCTCAAATGCGACATGGCCGCCCCCTTGCGGGAGCGGCCATGTCCAACTGTTGCATCCGCGCGGGCGCGGACGAAGGCTTACTCCGCCGCGGGCAGTGCCGCCTCGACCGCCTTGGCGGCAGACGCAGCCGCCCTCGCTGCGGCTTCCGCCTTCTGGCTGACGATGAGATCGTCGCGACGCGTCGCTACCTGCTTGATGCGGGCAACCTGCGCGCCGGTTCCGGCCGGGATCAGCGAGCCGACGATGACGTTCTCCTTGAGGCCTTCCAGCGTGTCGTACTTGCCGTTGACCGCCGCCTCGGTGAGGACGCGGGTGGTCTCCTGGAACGACGCCGCCGAGATGAAGGAGCGCGTCTGCAGGCTCGCCTTGGTGATGCCGAGCAGCACGGGGACGCCGGAAGCGGGCTTCTTGCCCTCCTCCTTCATCTTCGCGTTGATCTCCTGCAGCTCGATGCGGTCGATCTGGTCGCCGGTCAGGATGTCGGTATCGCCGCCATCCGTGATCTCGACCTTCTGCAGCATCTGCCGGACGATCACCTCGATGTGCTTGTCGTTGATGCCCACGCCCTGGAGGCGATAGACCTCCTGGATTTCGTTCACCAGATAAGCCGCCAGCTCCTCGACGCCCTTGATCGCGAGGATGTCGTGCGGGGCCGGATTGCCGTCGAGGATGTAGTCGCCCATCTCGACGACGTCGCCGTCCTGGAGATGGATGTGCTTGCCCTTGGGGATCAGGTATTCGAGCCCCTCGGAACCGTCATGCGGCGTCAGCGTCACGCGACGCTTGTTCTTGTAGTCCTTGCCGAAGCCGATGACGCCGGCCTTCTCGGCGATGATCGCCGCATCCTTCGGACGACGAGCCTCGAACAGCTCGGCCACCCGCGGCAGACCGCCGGTGATGTCGCGGGTCTTGGCCGAGTCGGTCGAGACACGCGCCAGCACGTCGCCGGCCTTGATCGAGGCGCCGGGCTCCATCGAGATGATGCCCTCCACCGGCAGGATGTAGCGAGCCTCGCCGCCACGGGCCAGCTTGGCGATCTTGCCGTCGGGGCCGTGGACCGTCAGCGCCGGACGCAGGTCCGACGTACGGGCCGAGCCGCGCCAGTCGATGACGACGCGCTTGGAGATGCCGGTCGCCTCGTCGGTCGTCTCGGTGATCGACATGCCGTCGACCAGATCCTCGTAACCGACGGTGCCGTCGACCTCCGCCAGGATCGGGCGGGAATAGGGATCCCACTCGATCAGGCGCTGGCCGCGCTTGACCTTGTCGCCCTCGTCGATCCGCAGCTTCGAGCCGAACTGGACGCGATGCACCGCGCGCTCCGCCCCGTCCGGGCCGACGATGACCACGGCGATGTTGCGCGCCATGGCGATCAGGTCGCCGTCCGTGTTGCGGGCGAGGTTGCGGTTGCGGATCTTGACCGTGCCTTCGAAGTTCGACTCGGTGAAGGACTGGTCCGCGATCGTCGCCGCGCCGCCGATGTGGAAGGTGCGCATGGTAAGCTGCGTACCCGGCTCGCCGATCGACTGCGCCGCGATGACGCCGACGGCCTCGCCCATGTTGACGGGCGTGCCGCGGGCCAGATCGCGGCCGTAGCAGGTCGCGCAGACACCGTTCTTGGTGGCGCAGGTCAGCACCGAACGGATCTTCACCTCCTGCACGCCGGCAGCGTTGATCGCCTCGATATGGCTTTCCTCGATCATCGTGCCCTTCGGCACCAAGACCTTGCCGTCGATATCCGTGACGTCCTCGGCCGCGGAGCGACCCAGGATACGGATGCCGAGCGAAGCCACGACCTGCCCGGCGTCGATGATGGCGCGCATCTTGATGCCGCTCTCCGAACCGCAATCGGTCTCGGAGATGATGGCATCCTGCGCCACGTCGACGAGACGACGGGTCAGATAGCCGGAATTGGCCGTCTTCAGCGCCGTATCGGCCAGACCCTTGCGGGCGCCGTGGGTCGAGTTGAAGTACTCGAGAACATCGAGGCCTTCCTTGAAGTTCGAGATGATCGGCGACTCGATGATCTCGCCCGAGGGCTTGGCCATCAGGCCGCGCATCGCGGCGAGCTGCTTCATCTGGGCCGGCGAACCGCGCGCACCCGAATGGCTCATCATGTAGATCGAGTTGATCGGCAGATCGCGACCGTTCTTGTCCTTCTTCACGGTCGAGATGCGCAGCATCATCTCCTGGGCGAGCTTGTCGGAGCACTTCGCCCAGGCGTCGACGACCTTGTTGTACTTCTCACCCTGGGTGATCAGGCCGTCCTGGTACTGCTGCTCGTAATCCTTGGCGAGCGCGCGGGTGGTGTCGACGATCTCCCACTTGTTCTCCGGCACGACCATATCGTCCTTGCCGAAGGAGATGCCGGCCTTGAAGGCGTGGGTGAAGCCCAGCGACATGATGCGGTCGCAGAAGATCACCGACTCCTTCTGACCGCAGCCGCGATAGACGGCGTCGATCATTCCCGAAATTTCCTTCTTGGTCATCAGGCGGTTGCTGACGTCGAAGGTCATGTTCGCGTGCCGGGGCAGCGCCGTCGAGAGAATGACGCGGCCAGGCGTGGTGTCGTAGATCTTGGTGTAGTCCTTGCCGTCGGCCCCAAGGCCGGTCCAGCGGTATTTGATCTTCGAATGCAGCGTCACGACCTTCTCGTGCAGCGCATATTCGAGCTCGCCGAAATCACCGAAGATCTTGCCCTGGCCCGGCTCGCCGTCCGAGACGATCGAGAGGTAGTACAGGCCAAGCACGATGTCCTGCGACGGCACGATGATCGGCAGGCCGTTGGCGGGGTGCAGGATGTTGTTGGTCGACATCATCAGCACGCGCGCTTCGAGCTGCGCCTCGAGCGACAGCGGGACGTGCACGGCCATCTGGTCGCCGTCGAAGTCCGCGTTGAAGGCGGCGCAGACCAGCGGGTGAAGCTGGATCGCCTTGCCTTCGATCAGCGTCGGCTCGAACGCCTGGATGCCCAGGCGGTGGAGCGTCGGCGCGCGGTTCAGCATCACCGGATGCTCGCGGATGACCTCGTCCAGGATATCCCAGACCTCGGGCTTCTCCTTCTCGACGAGCTTCTTGGCCTGCTTGACCGTGGTCGAGTAGCCCTTGGCGTCGAGGCGCGCATAGATGAACGGCTTGAACAGCTCGAGCGCCATCTTCTTGGGCAGGCCGCACTGGTGCAGCTTCAGCTCCGGGCCGACGACGATGACCGAGCGGCCGGAATAGTCGACGCGCTTGCCGAGCAGGTTCTGGCGGAAGCGGCCCTGCTTGCCCTTCAGCATGTCGGCGAGCGACTTCAGCGGGCGCTTGTTGGCACCCGTGATGACGCGGCCGCGACGGCCGTTGTCGAACAGCGCATCGACCGATTCCTGCAGCATCCGCTTCTCGTTGCGGATGATGATGTCGGGCGCGCGCAGCTCGATCAGCCGCTTCAGGCGGTTGTTGCGGTTGATGACGCGGCGATACAGGTCGTTCAGGTCAGACGTCGCGAAGCGGCCGCCATCGAGCGGCACCAGCGGGCGCAGATCGGGCGGGATCACCGGGATGATGGTCATGACCATCCATTCCGGCTTGTTGCCCGAGAGCTGGAAGGCCTCGATGATTTTGAGGCGCTTCATCAGCTTCTTGGGCTTCAGCTCCGACGTCGTCGTCGCGATCTCATGCTTGAGATCGGCGTTGATCTGGTCGAGGTCGAGCGCGCGCAGCATCTCGCGGATCGCTTCCGCGCCGATCATGGCGGTGAAGGTGTCGGCGCCATACTCTTCCTGGCAGCGGACATACTCTTCTTCCGAGAGCAGCTGACGGTCCTTGAGGGGCGTCAAGCCCGGCTCGATGACCACATACGACTCGAAATAGAGGATGCGCTCGAGATCCTTGAGCGGCATGTCCATGAGCAGGCCGATGCGCGAGGGCAGCGACTTCAGGAACCAGATATGGGCGACGGGGGCGGCAAGCTCGATATGGCCCATGCGCTCGCGCCGGACCCGGGCGAGCGTGACTTCCACGCCGCATTTCTCGCAGATGACGCCCTTGAACTTCATGCGCTTGTACTTGCCGCACAGGCACTCGTAGTCCTTGATCGGCCCGAAGATGCGGGCGCAGAACAGGCCGTCGCGCTCCGGCTTGAAGGTCCGGTAGTTGATGGTCTCCGGCTTTTTGATCTCGCCATAGGACCAGGACAGGATCTTCTCCGGGCTCGCGATCGAGATCTTGATCGCGTCGAAGGCCTGCTGCACCGGCTGCTGGCCGAAAAGGTTCATGACCTCTTGCTTCATCGCCTGTCTCCTCTCGCCGGCGGGGGTGGAGCACCGCCCTGCCCGGCTTCGTCAATTCAATGGCCGGCGGCGTCAGTGCCGCCGGCAAATTATCTCTAGCGCGGCGCGAACCGGCTCACTCGGCCGCTTCAGCCGGGGGCAACTCGCCCGGCTTCACCTTGTTGCTGATCAGCTCGACGTTGAGGCCGAGCGAGCGCATTTCCTTGACGAGAACGTTGAAGCTCTCGGGGATGCCCGCCTCGAAGTTGTCCTCACCGCGCACGATCGACTCGTAGACCTTGGTGCGGCCCGCGACGTCGTCCGACTTCACCGTCAGCATTTCCTGCAGCGTGTAGGCGGCGCCATAGGCTTCCAGCGCCCAGACCTCCATCTCGCCGAAGCGCTGTCCGCCGAACTGCGCCTTGCCACCCAGCGGCTGCTGCGTGACGAGCGAGTACGGACCGATCGAACGCGCATGGATCTTGTCGTCGACGAGGTGGTGGAGCTTCAGCATGTAGATGTAGCCCATGGTGACCTTGCGGTCGAAGGGCTCACCGGTCCGGCCGTCATAGAGCGTCGACTGGCCCGACGAATGCAGACCGGCCTGCTCCAGAAGCCGCTCGATATCGGCCTCCTTGGCGCCGTTGAACACCGGCGTCGCCATCGGCACGCCGCGACGCAGGTTCTGGCCCATCTCGACGAGTTCGGCCTCATCCATCGAGGCGATGATCTCGTTGTCGTCGTAGACGGCTTCGAACGAGGCCCGCAGCGCCTTGTAGTCACTCGACTTCTTGTAGGCGTCGAGCGCCGCGCCGATCTGCTTGCCGAGACCGGCAGCAGCCCAGCCCAGATGGGTCTCCAGGATCTGCCCGACATTCATGCGCGACGGCACGCCCAGCGGGTTGAGCACGATATCGGCATGGGTGCCGTCCTCGAGGAACGGCATGTCCTCGGCCGCAACGATGCGCGAAACCACGCCCTTGTTGCCGTGACGGCCGGCCATCTTGTCGCCCGGCTGGATCTTGCGCTTCACCGCGACGAAGACCTTGACCATCTTCATCACGCCCGGGGGCAGTTCGTCGCCGCGCTGCAGCTTCTCGACCTTGTCGAGGAAGCGCTGCTCGAGACGCTTCTTCGACTCGTCGTACTGCTTCCGCATCGCTTCGATCTCGGTCATCAGCGGGTCGTCGCCGACCGCAAACAGCCACCACTGCGAACGCGGGAACTCGCTCATGCCCTCGCGGGTGATGACCGTGTCCTTCTTGAAGCCCTTGGGCCCGGCGAGGCCGACTTTGCCATTCAGGATGTCGCCGAGACGCGCGAAGGTGTTGCGGTCCAGGATCGCCTGCTCGTCGTCGCGGTCCTTGGCGAGACGCTCGATCTCCTCGCGCTCGATCGCCTGGGCGCGCTCGTCCTTGTCGACGCCGTGGCGGTTGAACACGCGCACCTCGACGATCGTGCCCTGCACGCCCGGCGGGACGCGAAGGGAGGTGTCGCGGACGTCCGAGGCCTTCTCGCCGAAGATGGCGCGCAGCAGCTTCTCTTCCGGCGTCATCGGGCTTTCGCCCTTGGGCGTGATCTTGCCGACGAGGATGTCGCCAGCCGCCACTTCGGCGCCGATATAGACGATGCCGGCCTCGTCGAGGTTCTTCAGCGCTTCTTCCGAGACGTTCGGGATGTCGCGCGTGATCTCCTCCGGACCCAGCTTGGTATCGCGGGCCATGACCTCGAACTCCTCGATATGGATCGAGGTGAAGATGTCCTGCGAGACGATGTTCTCAGAGAGAAGGATCGAGTCCTCGAAGTTGTAGCCGTTCCACGGCATGAACGCGACGAGCACATTGCGGCCGAGCGCGAGCTCGCCGAACTCGGTCGACGGGCCGTCGGCGACGATGTCACCCTTCTTGATGATGTCGCCAACGCGCACCAGCGGACGCTGCGTGATGCAGGTCGACTGGTTCGAGCGCTGGAACTTCTGCAGGCGGTAGATATCGACGCCCGGCTTGGTCGGGTCCATCTCGTCCGAAGCGCGGATGACGATACGCGTCGCATCGACCTGGTCGACGACGCCCGAGCGACGGGCCGCGATCGCGGCGCCCGAGTCACGGGCGACCACGGCTTCCATGCCGGTGCCGACGAAGGGCGCGTCGGCGCGAACCAGCGGCACCGCCTGGCGCTGCATGTTCGAGCCCATCAGCGCGCGGTTGGCGTCGTCGTTCTCGAGGAACGGGATCAGCGCCGCGGCAACCGAAACCAGCTGCTTGGGCGAGACGTCCTGGAAATCGACCTTGTCGACCGGCGTGACGATGACTTCGCCGGCGCGGCGGCAGACGATCAGGTCGTCGGTGAGACGGCCGTCCTTGTCGACGGCGGCATTGGCCTGGGCGACGTTGTACTTCGCCTCCTCCATCGCCGAGAGATAGATGATCTCGTCGGTCTGCTTGCCGTCACGGATGCGGCGATAGGGGCTCTCGATGAAGCCGTACTTATTCACCCGCGCGAAGGTGGCGAGCGAGTTGATCAGGCCGATATTCGGGCCTTCCGGCGTCTCGATCGGGCAGATGCGGCCGTAATGCGTCGGGTGCACGTCGCGCACCTCGAAGCCGGCGCGCTCGCGGGTCAAACCACCCGGTCCAAGCGCCGAAAGGCGACGCTTGTGAGTGACTTCTGAGAGCGGGTTCGTCTGGTCCATGAACTGCGAGAGCTGCGACGAGCCGAAGAACTCGCGCACCGCGGCAGCCGCGGGCTTGGCGTTGATCAGGTCCTGCGGCATCACCGTGTCGATATCGACCGAGGACATGCGCTCCTTGATGGCGCGCTCCATGCGCAGCAGGCCCAGGCGGTACTGATTCTCCATGAGCTCGCCGACCGAGCGCACGCGGCGGTTGCCGAGATGGTCGATGTCGTCGATCTCGCCCTTGCCGTCGCGCAGGTCGACCAGCGCCTTGACGACCGCGAAGATGTCTTCCTTGCGGAGAATCCGGACGGTGTCCTCGGCGTCGAGGTCGAGGCGCATGTTCATCTTGACGCGGCCGACGGCCGAGAGGTCGTAGCGCTCCGAATCGAAGAACAGCGACTGGAACATGTTCTCGGCGGTCTCGAGCGTCGGCGGCTCGCCGGGACGCATCACGCGGTAGATGTCGAACAGCGCCTCTTCACGGCGCGAGTTCTTGTCCACGGCGAGCGTGTTGCGGATATAGGGACCGACCGTGATGTGGTCGATGTCGAGCACCGTGATCTCGTTGTAGCCCTTGGCGATCAGGTCGACGAGGTTGCCCTTCATCTCGCCGGTCTTCGCCTCGGCGGCCATCGTCAGCTCTTCGCCGGCCTCGGCATGCACTTCGCCGGTCTGGAGATCGACGATGTCCTCGGCGATGTACTGGCCGACGAGATCCTCGTCGGTCGCGCGCAGGAACTTCAGGCCCTTCTCGGCGAGCTGGCGCGCGGTACGGGCGACGAGCTTCTTACCGGCCTCGACCACGACTTCGCCGGTGTCGGCGTCGATCAGGTCGACGGTCGCCTTGAAGCCCTTCATGCGCTCGGCGTCGTAAGGCACGCGCCAGCCCTTGGCGTCGCGCACATAGGTGATGTGGTTGTAGAAGCGGCTGAGGATCTCCTCGCCGTCCATGCCGAGCGCGAACAGCAGCGACGTCACCGGGATCTTACGCTTCCGGTCGATGCGCGCGTAGACGATGTCCTTGGCGTCGAACTCGATGTCGAGCCAGGAGCCGCGATACGGGATGATGCGGGCGGCGAACAAAAGCTTGCCCGAGGAATGGGTCTTGCCCTTGTCGTGGTCGAAGAACACGCCCGGCGAACGGTGCATCTGCGAGACGATGACGCGCTCGGTGCCGTTGACGATGAAGGTGCCGTTGTCGGTCATGAGCGGCATGTCGCCCATGTAGACATCCTGCTCCTTGATATCCTTGACCGACTTCGCCTGGGTGTCGGGATCGATATCGAACACGATCAGGCGCAGCGTCACCTTGAGGGGCGCGGAGAAGGTCATGCCGCGCTGACGGCACTCGTCGACATCGTATTTCGGTGGCTCGAAGGTGTACTTGACGAATTCGAGCAGCGAGGCGCCCGAGAAATCGCCAATCGGGAACACCGACCGGAAGACCGACTGCAGGCCTTCGTCGCCGCGGCCGCCCTTGGGCTCTTCGACCATCAGGAACTGGTCATAGGACGCCTTCTGAACCTCGATGAGGTTCGGCATCTGCGCCACTTCCTTGAGTTTTCCGAAGAACTTGCGGACGCGCCTGCGGCCCTGGAGGGAATCGACCATGTTGTTCCTCGCAATCTCGGACGGCTTACCCGGCGATCCGCCGAGGGCGGCAAGGGTCGCCGGGTAAGCCGCTCGACGCATCATCGCGCCGACATCATCTCAAAAACGGACCCTGCAACGCAAAGCTGCACCCAGGGCCTTTGCAACCTTCCCGCACCACCATGCGGAAACGACGCGACAGCCCCGGAGGTGGAGACCACCCCGGGACTGTCAGGTCTTGACTAGGGTCGGACCGGCATCAAGCCGGCCCTGCTCACTTGAGCTCGACCTTGGCGCCGACGGCCTCGAGCTGCTTCTTGAGCTTCTCGGCCTCGTCCTTGGTCACTGCTTCCTTGACAGGCTTCGGAGCGGCTTCGACCAGGTCCTTGGCTTCCTTGAGGCCCAGGCCGGTGATGGCGCGGACTTCCTTGATGACCTCGATCTTCTTGTCGCCGATGGCGGCAAGAATGACGTTGAACTCGGTCTGCTCTTCGACGGCGGCGGCAGCGGGGCCGGCGGCCGGGCCGGCAACCGCAACGGCGGCAGCGGCGGAAACGCCCCACTTCTCTTCGAGAAGCTTGGCGAGGTCGGCGGCCTCGAGGACCGTGAGGGAGGACAGCTCGTCGACGAGCTTGGCAAGATCAGCCATGATAGGCTCCTATAGGGTAAGAGGTTCGAACGGTTTTCAGGGGTAACTGGCCTGGATCAGGCCGCATCCTTGTCGGCATATGCCTGGAACACGCGCGCCAGCTTTGCAGCCGGAGCGGTCGAGAGCTGGGCGATCTTCGTTGCAGGGGCCAGCAGGAGGCCGAGCAACTTGGCGCGCAGTTCATCGAGCGAGGGCATGGAGGCCAGGGCCTTGATGCCTTCGGGGTTCAGGGCGGTCTTGCCCATCGCGCCGCCGAGGATAACGAGCTTGTCGTTTTCCTTAGCGAAAGCGATGGCGACCTTCGGCGCCGCGACCGGATCGTTGGAATAGGCGATCAGGGTGGGACCCGTCAGCAGGTTGCCGATGGACGCGACGTCGGTGCCTTCAAGAGCGATCTTGGCCAGCCGGTTCTTTGCGACCTTCACGGTGGCGCCATTGGCCTTCATCTCGCGACGAAGCTTCTGGAACTGAGCCACCGTCAAACCCGCATAGTGGGCCACGACAACGACCGACGTGTTCGCAAACACGCCGTTCAGGGTCGCGACGGCATCATTCTTTGCCGCTTTATCCACTGGGCTCTCTCCGGTAGGCGGCAGGCCTTTGGGGGCTCGCCGCCGGTTGCACTTGCCACCCCTCAAAAACCCCGGTTGACACCGGTGCTTCATCGGAGCGACGCTCAGTGCCCTGTCCCCTCTCCGGCTTGAAAAGCCGCGATCGGGCGAGATGGTTCGAACCGTCTTCGGGATCTCGCGACCCCGCTTGAGCTCTTGCACCGTCTATGCAGGCCTCTTGGCGAAATTATGCCCTCGGGCGAACCCTCGGAGCACCTGCAGTCTCAGACAGGACTGGGTGATTCGAACCGGAAGATCGCTCTCCAGGCTCGCAAAACCCATTCTTTGGCGGTAAACCGCCAAAAAACGCGAAACGGACCCCCTCGTGCGAAGCACGCTGGAGCCCACATCACTTATGGAAACAGGCAAGCGTCATAGCGCCTTCGCCCGCCTCTGCCAAGTGGCGTCTCGACCCGCAAAGGTCAAGACGCATGCTTTGGCCAGCGCGAACCGGCCAAAGCGCAGGCAAGCCCGGATCAGCCGCCGAGGACGGTGTTGGGCTCGATCTTGACGCCCGGACCCATCGTCGAAGAGATCGCGACGCGCTGGATATAGGTGCCCTTGGCGCCGGCCGGCTTGGCCTTGGCGACCGAGTCGGCGAAGGCCTTGATGTTCTCGGACAGCTTCTCGGCCGTGAACGAGACCTTGCCGACGGCGGCATGCACGATGCCGGCCTTCTCGACGCGGAATTCGACCGAACCGCCCTTGGAGGCGGCGACCGCGTTGGTGATGTCCATGGTCACGGTGCCGACCTTCGGGTTCGGCATCAGGCCGCGCGGGCCGAGCACCTTACCGAGACGGCCGACCAGCGGCATCATGTCCGGGGTCGCGATGCAGCGATCGAACTCGATCGTGCCCTTGGAGACGATCTCGACCAGCTCTTCCGCGCCGACGATGTCGGCTCCGGCCTTCTTGGCCTCTTCCGCCTTGGCGCCGCGCGCGAACACAGCGACGCGCAGGACGCGGCCCGAGCCGTTGGGCAGATTGCAGACGCCACGGACCATCTGGTCGGCGTGACGCGGATCGACGCCCAGGTTCATCGAGACCTCGACGGTCTCGTCGAACTTGGCGGTGGCGCGCTCCTTGACGAACGCGATCGCGTCGTTGAGCGGGTAGAGCTTGGTGCGGTCAATGCCTTCACGGCCCTTGACGACGCGCTTTCCGATATGTGCCATGTTCGCCCCCTCAGCCCACGACTTCCAGGCCCATGGATCGGGCGGAGCCCTTGATCATGGACGAGGCGGATTCGACCGAATCGCAGTTGAGATCGGCCATCTTCTTCTCGGCGATCTCGGTGATCTGGGCGATGGTGACCTTGCCAACATTGCCGCCGCGACCGGGGGTCTTGGAACCGGCGGTCAGGCCGGCGGCCTTCTTCAGCCAGTAGGACACCGGCGGCTGCTTCATCTCGAAGGTGAAGGAGCGGTCCTGATACGCGGTGATGATCACCGGGATCGGCATGCCCTTTTCCATCTGCGCGGTCTTCGCGTTGAAGGCCTTGCAGAATTCCATGATGTTGAGGCCGCGCTGACCCAGCGCCGGACCGATCGGCGGCGACGGATTGGCCGCGCCCGCCGGAACCTGAAGCTTCACGTAACCCGTGATCTTCTTTGCCATGATGGCTGCTCCTGCCGTCCCCCCCGATGCCTATCGGAACGACGACGACCCTGCCCGGACATTGCTTGTCCCGGACCCGGGTGGTTGCAGAGCGTGGTGCGGCATGAAGCTCCGGCTGGCGAACCGGCATGCCTCCCACGCATGTGAGGCGCGGCCTATGACACAGGACCGCGCCGAAGGGAAGAGACTAAAGCTTCTCGACCTGGCCGTATTCGAGCTCGACCGGCGTGGCGCGGCCGAAGATCGAGACGGCGACCTTGAGGCGAGCGCGGCCGTGATCGACATCCTCGACGACGCCGTTGAACGACGCGAAGGGACCGTCCGCGACCTTCACCTGCTCGCCGATCTCGAAGACGATGGTCGGCTTGGGACGCTCGACGCCCTCGGCAACCTGCCCCTTGATCCGCATCGCCTCGCTCTCGGGGATCGGCATCGGCTTGGCCTTGTCCGCGCCCAGGAAGCCCGTGACCTTCGGCGTGTTCTTGATGAGGTGATAGACCTCGTCGGTCATCTCGCACTTCACCAGCACATAGCCGGGGAAGAACTTGCGCTCGGCTTCGACCTTGCGGCCGCGGCGAACCTCGATGACCTTTTCGGTCGGGACCAGCACCTCGTCGAACTTGTCGGCGAGATTGCGCTGCGCCGCCTGGTCGCGGATCGACTGCGCGACCTTGTTCTCGAAGTTCGAATAAGCGTGGACGATGTACCAGCGGGTGCTCACGTTCTTGATTCCGTTCAACGGGCGCCGAGGATGATGCCGAGCGACCAGCGGATGATGGTGTCGGTAAAGAGGAAGAACAGGCTGGAAACGACGACCATGGCGAGCACGAGGCCCGTGGTGATCAGGGTCTCGCGCCGTGACGGCCAGGTCACCTTGGACGCTTCGGTGCGAACGTCCTGCAGGAAGCTGAAGGGGCTGCTCTTGGCCATGGCACTCGCCTTAGGGTTCCGGTCATCCCGCCGCGAGCCTGTCGCCGCGACGCCGAATCGACCGTCCTGAAAGATTCGCGGCGCGGGGCTCAGGGAGCCGCGCGCCGTCATGGGGAGCGTCTTACAACGGGCCGGGCCGTTAGCCAAGCACCTTTTCAGAAGGCGCGCGGCAGGCGTTCAAACCCGCTGCGCCGCCATCAGCAGGAAGGCCGGGCGCTCCCGCTCCCTGGCCCATTCGGGATGGGCAAGAACCTGTTCCGGGCTCGGTCCCCATTCGACGAGCCGTTGCAGGGCAAAGCCGTTGCGGCTCAGCAGATCGAGATAGGTCGCGATCGTCCGGTGCTGTTTGACGACGCCCTTGGCGAGCCAGTCGGTCGTGCGCGGCCCCTCGTCGAGATAGCCGTTCACCGACCAGGCCGCCCGCCCGGCGCCGTCCCGCGACCAGCCCTGTAGCACAGGCGCCGTCATCAGTGGATGCTCGACCGAACAGACCAGCCGCCCGCCGATGGGCAGCGCTACGGCGACGCGGGCGAGGAGGTCGCCGAGATCGACGAGATAATGAAAGGCCAGCGAGCTGTAGGCGAGGTCGAAGCCGGCCGGTTCCGGCACGAAGCCTTCGAGATCGGCGCGCTCATAGGTGATGGCAACGGCGTCGGTCTCCGTCGATGCCCGCTCCAACATTCGCTCCGACACGTCGATGCCGAGCACGCTCGAGGCGCCCTGCCCGGCCGCCCAGCGGCAAAACCAACCGAAGCCGCAGCCGAGATCGAGAACGCGCGCGCCGGCGAGATCGGGCAGCATCGCCTGGAGCGTCGGCCATTCCGGCGCGCCGTCGAGACCGTGAACCGATCGCGGCAACGCACTGTAGGCGCTGAAGAATGCGGGAGAGTCGTAGATGTTCTGCGTCATCGTCGTCCGACGGTGGCAGCGCCCGGCCGAAACCGGCACGAGGAAACTGGCAGGGGCGGTAGGGCTCGAACCTACGACAACCGGTTTTGGAGACCGGTACTCTACCAACTGAGCTACACCCCTGTAGTCGGCGGTGGTTTGCCTCAACCGCTCCGGCTTTTCAAGTTGAAAATCGCAGCAGGCCTACCACCAGAGACGAAAAAGGGCGGCGTTTCCGCCGCCCCTTCAAAGCTCTGCAGCCGGTGCCTGATCAGGCAATGATCGAAGCGACGACGCCGGCGCCGAC
>UCBZ01000072.1 GCA_900470775.1 Hyphomicrobiales bacterium
AACTCGTCGAGGCAACCTCGCAGCAGGTCGTCGCGGCGAATGACGGAGTGAATGCAGCCCTGAGGGCTTTCGTGGACAGAATGGCAGCAGCCTAGCGCGGTGGTGTCATGCCGCCTTTAGCCCCCGGCACAGTCACGCGCTGGTGTCCTCGCCTAGTTTGGGACACAGATGACCCGCGTCAAGCGCCGCTCGGTTCAGTTTAGAATCGGAACAATCTTGTCACGCCACCGTTTCTCCCGCTGAAAGGAGGTTCCCATGCGAAACCTGATCCTAGGAGTGGCGGCCGTTACGTTGATTGCCGCGGGCACGCAGACGGTCCAGGCCCAGCGCTACATGCGCGATGACGGCCCGAGCTACTCGCGCACCGAGTACCGTGAATACAGGCGTGGTGATGATCGCCGCCGGTTCGACGACGACCGGGGCGCCAACCGTCGCGGATTCTGTCCTCCGGGGCAGGCAAAGAAGCCCGGTCGCGGCTCAGCATTCAATTGCTGAAGCCAGCGTAGCTTTCGCAAGACCGGGGCCCCGGTAGCCCAGCTGCCGGGGCTTTTATTTGGAGCGCCGGCAGGTATATTTCAGGGCATGAGGAACGAGAGGCGCGCCTACCGCAATTAGTATTCCCAGTAGCGCGCGTCACGTGCTGAGATTACCAACGGGCCAAATGTCGGCGGCCCGACCCCGGACCACCGACGGATTGAGCGGACGCTAGCGGGACGCTTTGTAGAGCTTGGTGGCGATTTCGAACATTTCCTCGGGCGCATAGTCCGGGGTGAATGCGGAAGGCACGCCGGTCAGCTGATGGATCTTGCCGCCTTCGGGCATGCCGTCGACGACCTCAAGCTCGCCTGGCGGGTCGCCGGGTAGCGCCATTTCGCCGTTGCCCCAGATGCCAGCCATCTCCTTGTAGTCGTTAGGGCTGAACGTATAGAGCCGGCGGTGCGAGCCTTCCTGGAGGTATTTCTGACACTCCGGGATCTTGTCGAGGTTGATGTTAGGCGTGGGCAGCATCTTCTCGATCTCGACGCCGGTGATCTGCTTGAGTGCCAGTGCATAGGCATGGGCGTGGACCGAGCCGCGCACGAGCAAATAGCCGCAGACCTCGCGGCCGGTTGGATCGGTCAGCGTCTCATAGACCCGCAGCTTGTGCAGACGGGCACCGCATTCGAGATGGAAGTTGTGGAGCAGGTCGGTCACGACGTTTCCGGTGGTCGTTATGAAGTCGGTGTTCCAGGAGACGCCATTGCTGTTGACGGGCGTGGCACCGCCGGCATTGGAGAGGAAGGCGGCGGCCAGTCGCATGTCGCTCATGTCCTGGAATGGCGCACCAGAAATGTCGCCGCCGTCACCGGCATCGCCGTTCTTCTTGTCGGGGCCATTGGCGATCATCGCGACGCCATTGCTGACCAACTCGACATGGCCGAGCTCCTCGGCGGTGATGCTGGCGACGAGACTGTAGAACGGCCGCAGCTTCTCCTTGCTACGGAAATTGAAGCTCTGGAACATGTAGTTCCCGAGCGTCGACATCTCGCCGTATTTGCCGCCGAGCAGCTCCTGGAGGGCGGCGGCAGCGTTGGGATCGGCCTTCTTCGGTGGGGGCAATTCAGCCTGCAGCTGATCGACGCGCATGAACATATGGAAGCTCCTCCGGATTGGTGACGCAGGCCGAACGGCATTCCGCTCCGGTTGTTCCAATGGGGAGTGATTGAGTAGCTAGCGTCTATTGCGCATTCAGCACTAATTACTCTCAAATATAGAATAGGCCAAAATAGCCGGCCTCGACCAATTCAATTTAGGGATATGCTCCATCTGTTCGACACAACCCGCTGTTGGGTGAAGGCAGAGCCTGGCGTCACCTTTGCTCACCGTCCTGAACAGCCGCAATTTCGCGGGCCAGTGTCAGGACACGCCTGTTAGCATCGGCGAACGCATCTGATCCTAGACCGCCCTCTTGCGCGTCAATCGCCATGACAGCATCGCCGGCTGCAGAGCGTAGCGCTTCGAACAGCTCCCGCAGGTGGTTGATGCTAAGCGATGGGACGTTGGACATAACCGCTCAAATATGACCAAGCCGCTCCTAGGACATGAGCATCTGGCGCCGCAGGCCAGGGCCTCCAAATCCTCCAGTGCGGGAAATGCCCTTCGGCTCTCCCGCTGGTGCGGCCGGTACATCCGCGGCTACGCAGCCAACCGGAGAGCAGGCAGACGCCGTTTCCGACGCCGGGCAATGCAACATGTAGGCACTCCGATGGTTCCGTCCAAGGTTGCTCATCTCCAGTTCCACGGCCGACTGAACGGAGGCTTCATGCCCAGTCCCGAAAATCCGAGCGGGCCACCTCCCGATGCACTGCCAGAGACGGTCGCGGCTGAGCTGCTCGCCGAGTATCAGGAAGCGGCAATCGACTACTGCGCTGACGGCGTCCGCGAGGCGAAGGCGGCTGACGACGACGTTGCTGCCTACCACTGGCTGAGGGTGACGCGGGAGGTCGTGCGCAAGCTCATTGCTCAGCGCGAGGAACTTGGTGGCTGAGCCATGTAGGCGGTCGGCATGAGCCGCCTGAACAATTCGTTGGTCCTCTCGTTGTGCTTTAGCACGTCGCTTTCGGAGGACACGATGACGAACAAGTCGCAGAAAGAGTGGTCGCGCCAGATCGACCAGGCCAGGCGATTGCAGATGGCGAACTCCCTCGCCGATCGGCATGCTGAAGGCGATAAAATGAAGGTTCTTGTCGAGCAGCTCGAACAGCAGGGTCGGGAGCAGGGCTGGAAGGAGCCTACGCGTCACTAGAGACGGGCGGATTACATCGGCCAACTCCACCAGGGCGCAATTCGAAGGGCATTCGAAATATTAGCCTCCGCTTTCTGTTGCGTCGTGAACCGCCTGCAGACACGACTGTCATCGCCTCCGCCGTGCTCACGATCGGAATCGCCGGTGTCGTCACGGCCAACCTAAAGAAGTCCCGTTGATCCGCGGTTGAGTTATCACGGCAGCGCAACGCGTGGATCGGCCTGGGGTTCTACGGCCGCGCTCGCTCGGCTGGACATGAGAACTTTGCGGGGCCGGTAGCGTTGATGGGGCATGTCCAATGCCGGAAGCCCCATTTCGCTCAAGCACTTTCGCGTCCTGACCTATAACGTCCACCGCTGCCTGGGGACGGACCGCCGCTACGCTCCAGATCGCATCGCCGAGGTGGTCGGCGCGTGTGCGGCTGATGTCGTCGCACTCCAGGAGCTGGATGCCGGCCGCAAGCGCAGCGGCGGAATCCACCAGGCGGAACGGATCGCGGCCGCGCTCGGTATGGCGAGCCTGCATTATTATGCCCCCGTCGAGCGCGAAGGCGAGCGCTACGGGCATGCGCTGATGACGCGGGCGCCGTCGACTCTCGTCCGGGAGGCACTCCTGCCCGGCCGGCGCGCCTGGCGCGATCTGGAGCCGCGCGGCGCCGTCTGGATCGAGCTGCAGGACGGCGAGAGAAGGCTTCAGGTGCTCAACACGCATTTCGGGCTGGGCCGTCGCGAAAGGCTGGCGCAGGTCACAGCCCTCCTCGGGCCATCCTGGCTGGGCGACCCCCGATGCCAGGCGCCCGTCCTGCTGCTTGGCGACCTCAATTCCGTGCCCGGTAGCCGGATTCATCGCGCCATCTCGACGCGCCTTCGCGATGTGAACCGCGGCGGGTCAGCCAGCTTTCCGACATTCCGGCCGCTGCTGAGGATAGACCACATCTTCGTATCGCCCGATATCGCGGCGAGTCACGTCCATGTTCATCGCTCGCCTTTGGCCCGGCTTGCGTCCGATCATTACCCGGTCCTCGCTGATCTCTCGCTTGGGGCGACCGCCAATGTCGGCTGAGCCTCGTGAGCAGCGCGCCACAACCCGTGTTGTCGCTCGCTGGGGCAAGATCGTCCTCGCCATTCTGGTGCTGGGGTTGGCGGGCTTCCTCCTGCACCGGGCGCTGGCAGGTCAGGATCCCATCCAACTACTGGAGCGCTTGCGCGCGGCCGAGCCGCAACGCGTGCTCGCAGCCTGCGCCTTTGCATTGGGCAGCTATGCCTGCCTATCCCTGTTCGACTATCTGGCCCTGATCTATGCGGGCAAGCCGCTCTCCTATCCCCGCGCGGCGCTGGCCTCGTTCAGCAGCCTGTCGATCGGCCATAATCTTGGATTTGCGGCCCTCAGCAGCGGTGCGGTTCGCTATCGCTTCTATAGCCGCTGGGGCCTGTCGGCGCTCGAGGTGGGCAAGGTCATTCTGTTCTGCGGTGTGACGGTCGGGATCGGGCTGGCGGTTCTGGCTGCCCTGGCGCTGCTACTTCAGCCCGATCTCGCCCTGCGCATGACAGGTCTCTCCGCCGGCCAGTTGCGCATCATCGCGCTCGGCATCATCGTTGCGCTTGCGGCATATCTTGCTGCCTGTGCGTTCCTGGGTCGGAGCTTCACCGTGCGGGGCCATAGCATCAGGCTGCCGCGATTGCGTCTCGCTCTGGCTCAGTTTATCGTCGGCCCCGTGAACTTCGCCTTGGTTGCGGGTTGCCTGTGGCAGTCGCTGGCGATCGATTTGGAGGTCGCTTATCTGGATGTCGCTGCGGCCTATATCCTGGCCAACATCGCGACCCTGATCAGCCATGTCCCCGGAGGGCTCGGCGTCATCGAAACCGTGGTTGGTTACCTTCTCGGAGCCGGGAAGGTGGCGGCCGGCCTCATTCTGTTCCGGATCTTCTACTTCTTCGGCCCGCTTCTGATCGGCGCATCGCTGTTCGCGCTGTCGGAGATGTTCATCGCGCGCCGCGCAGGCCCAGCGCCTGCACAAACGAGCCCAGCCACCGGGACAGATTGAACGGCCGGATCGGATCGATCAGCCAATAGCCGGGGATCGGGGTCGACGGCCCACCGTCCGTCAAGGCGGGAAAGGCCTTCAGCCCACGCCGATTGGTGTTCAGCCGGTCGATTGTAGTGGCCAGCCTCCCGACCCTGCCAAGCATCGCCGCCACGTCCTCCGCGGTGACGTCGAGATGCTCCCCCACCAGGCCGTTGCGGATCGTTGCGATCTGCACCCGCTGCGTCTGATCTGTCGCTTCGATCGTCAGGTCGCATTCCGTATCCAGCCCGATCGAGCGGTTGTTCAGGTTTGACGAGCCGATGCGCAGTAGCTCATCGTCGATGATCATCAGCTTGGCATGCATCATGACCTGCCGTTCGCCGTCGCCGTCGGGCACGACTGGATACATCACGCGCAGCCTTCGGTTGCGGTCTGCCTTGGCCAAGCGCCGCAGCAGGCGGTCCCGGCTCATGCCCATCGCCAGACGCTCCATCAGCCCCCGCGATTCATAGGTCATGACAATCGCGATATCGGGGCCGTTCGGCTGTCTCAGACGCTTCTCGAGCATCTCACCGACGCAGGGCGCGCTGAGATACTGGGCCTCGATATAGATCGCGTTGCGGGCGGCCGCGATCAGATCCGAGGTCAGCCGTCCGCATTCTGCCACCTCGCCAGCGCCGCCATAGGCCGGTGCGCTTCGTGAGATGGCGACCTTCACCTCGCGCAAATCCGGATTGAGCCCTACCGGCCAGGGATCGGTCTCGCTGGCGGCCCGTGGGGGTGTCAGGCTCTCACCCGTGGCGCTGCGCCATCGCTCGTGAGCCAGACAGCAAAGCGTCGCCGCCGCCTCTCCGTCGACAAGCATCTGCACGTCATGGACCGGCGGATAGGCCTCGTCGTCCTCGTCGATCCTGGTGTC
This sequence comes from Hyphomicrobiales bacterium, assembly GCA_900470775.1. Lineage (GTDB taxonomy): Bacteria > Pseudomonadota > Alphaproteobacteria > Rhizobiales > Beijerinckiaceae > Allobosea. Next base: position 5,731 of record UCBZ01000072.1, read on the forward strand.
GCTGCGCGCCCGATGCGAACGGTCGTCCCAGCGGCGAACGGTCAGGTCAATCCCGCCGACGAACGCGAGGACGCCGTCGATGCAGACGATCTTCTGGTGATGCGATGCGTAGAGCGGGTGATGGCTGTCGAGCTTGAAATGGATGCGGGGATGCTCTTCCCAGCCGGCGCCGAACAGGTTGGGCACGACCGCGCTTGGACCGTGGACGATCGCCACGCTCCAGACCAGGACATGCACATGGAGTTCGGGCTGTTCTTCGACGCATTGCCGCAGCAACTCGCCAAGCGATTGTCGATCGCCCTCCTGCGGCGTCAGCCGAATCCGGGCGTCGAAATCCCAGCCCACGATGAAGATCGACCGCCTCGCATTTCGCAGGGCCGTCTTGAGGTTGGCGAAGTAGGTAGCCCCGTCGACGAGTACGGCGGCGCGCTCGGCCCTTGCGTGAGCCATGCAATTGACGCCGGGAACAAGGAACGTGCCCGAATGGCGCTCGTCAGCGCTCGCATTGGCCATCTCGGTATTCATGCGGATTGGAAAACGCCAGCGTCCGGAGAGTGTTCCCAGCGCGAGTGAGCCAGGCCATATCGGACCGGCCTGGGGGCGACCCAGTCGAGATCATCGCGCCCGGTCCGATACCTCCGCATCCGATTGCCGAGTTCGCGGCCAGCTTCGCAGCCGAAGTGGTGCAGCTGTCGTCGGTCGAGACCGATCATTCCGACTTCCGGGACGCGGTCACGTAAATGGCAGCCTTGAGATGATCGCCGAGGAAGCAGATGCCCTGGTCGCGGCCGTCATCACGGATGCCGTGACCACGGATTGGAAGCGTCCGGGCCATGGCTGAAAATCCCGCTGATCGAGACGCAGGCATTCGAGGTGCCTACGCCAGATCCGCCTGCCGACGAGGTGGATGATGAGCTTGATCGGAAGTTGAGCTCTTGAGAATACTCGAAAGTGGAACGGCCGAGACAGCCGGAAGACCAGCGCGACACCGCACCAGCGCGGGTAGCAATGACGACACAATCACGGCCAGCCCGACGTGCCGGGCCTTCGCGGCCTCAGGACAAAATGGCCTGGATGCTCGTAAATCTCGTTCGCGACAGTCGGGGATACGCGCTCCCGCATGCCTCCATTGAGGAAGATCATCACGTCCGTCTTGGCCAGCGTGTCGAATGTGAACCGGAAGTCGTAGTACTCGATAGACCCTTTGCTCATGGCCGAACCGCCATCAGATTGCTTAACGTAGTCAATTCGCGAAATCGTGGCCGTAGTGTCGACCTGCGCGCTGCCAGCATCGACCACCCCGGTATCGGGTTCGGCTACCAGCTTGGCGAAGCGGGCCATATAAAAATAGTCACCGCCGGGTTCGTCTGCTGTCTTGCTGGCCTGTTCGGGCAGGAGGACGTGTTTTCTCACAACGCGCGGCTCTCTGGTCGGGATCGGCGGCAAGGGAGGCATCGGTTTGGGCGGCTGCGGCTGGGGCCCCGGCGGGAGCGGTGGCCCTGCCTTGTCAGGTATCTGGATCGCGTCCCCGGTGAAGATCTTGTTTGGGTTAGGTCGCCTCCGGCGGAAATCGGCATTTTCGGGGTGGTTGTACAATTCCTGCCATGACGGTCGGTTGAATTTCTTTGCGATACTTGTCAGCGTATCTCCGGTTTTGACGATATAAGTGATGGACATTGGACGCCCCCCCCCGCGATCGAAGCCATGCTGAAGCATGCCGACAGCTTTCGCATCATTCATTTGAACGACGGCAAGTATTGGCGTAGGCCTGACGTAATGCCAGGGCTGGATCTGCGATCAACGGTTTTTCGGGCAGCACTGGGCGGCATCGGACAGCTGCTGCTCGCTGGCCGCAAGGGCGGTGGCCTGCCTATTTCGGGAGCGTCGGCACCGGCTTCACCACCAAGCCGGAGGCCGATCTGCGCCGGCGGCTGATGAGCATCCTGATCGACAAGCCGGCCGTCGCGGGCGTCACCAAGAAGGGCATGCGCTGGGTCGAGCCGGTGCTGGCGGCCGAGGTGGCGTTCCGGGCCTGGACGAATGACGGCAAGCTGCGCCATGCGTCGTTCAAGGGCGTGCGGGACGATGCGGATGTCGGCGAGATCTTCGAGGTTGAGTAGCCTGATCCGACATGACCGCTATGGGTCGCTAGCGGTCATTCACAGATCGCACCCGTCGAGGCCGCGCCCTCGGGCTGGATCAATAAATCACAAAGCCTAACCAACGATCGCGTAGAAAATTCTGCCTGAGATTGTCTTCCCTTCATTTCCAATGGCGCAGAGTATAAATTCGAAAAGCAGAAATGCTACTATAAATAATCCAGAAAGATATCCTCGCCCCCATACTGAATAAGCAAATCCTATCAAAATCCCTACATACACTGTCAGCAACGTTTGTATTGCCGGCCATATCACATATGTGACTATGGATGATGTTTCATTTATCGAGTTAGCTTGCCACATCGCCAGCTGAATCCAGTCGACAAGCAATAAAAAGCTGAGGGCAGCGGCTACGTATCGTAGGATTCTTACCGTATAGTCACCCATGGGTGTGCCGCGCATTCCATCAACTCGTTGCGCTTCGATTTGGCAGAACCTCGGCAAGTCCGCAACGGGTCGCAAGCGGACAGGCAGTGGGCTGCTTACGGACCTCTTGGCGGGCCAACGATGACCTCGCATCCATTCACGCTGCTCCACAGCCAGAAGCCAACGCATCCAACGATGAACATGATCGGGTAGCCGACCCATTTCCGCTCGCGGGGTGTAAATTCTTGATTGCCCATTTCATTGGTCAGCTTGATTGGTTGGAACTTCGGCTCCCAGCCCACCTTCGCGAACACCAGCCCGAGGACATCGAGACCCAAAGTTCCCCAGCCGAGAAAGACGAAGAGTACCGCGCCGCCGTAGGTGGCCCATGGGTTGCCGCCTGCAAAAAACGGATCGCCCGGCTTGCATCCACTCTTCGCAACGGCGACCGCCACCGCGAGAGCTACTAACAGCGTCCCGAAAACGATCAGATGTCGAAACCGTCTTGCGCCCGGCATTCCGCATCCTCCGGCGGGATCGCTAGTTTTAGTCCGTTGCCGGGCTATCAGGTGGCGATGAAGGTCGAGTTATCATGCTCGTTGAAAAGCGGCACGACCACCGCAACGGATTGATAGCAGAGGTCAAGCCGACCACCTGTAGCACAGGGCGAAGGTGCGGCCTCGGCAGGCCAAGGGATGGGTAGGCTCCGCGATGTAGTGCCCGCTGATCTCGTCAAGGGCTCGGATTACCGGCATAGTGCAAGCGGGGCTGCAAGGGCGGACAACATGCAAAGGTTGCCAGAGGGCACTGATGAGAGGCGCGCGTTCTTTGCCGCAAGAGCAGCCAAGGTAGGCCGGAAGAGCGCTTGGTGGTTGGGCTTTTGGGCCGGTTTCGGACGGATGATGGCCGGCTACGTTGCTTTCGGTCCGTTCGCGCTATTTTTCGTCTACAATGAGCGAGCCACTTACGGATCAGCCGTTGCCGCCGCTACCGCATGGGCGATCGGCGCGGCAGTATCGGGTTTTCACGCCGGAAACGTCGAACAACGGCGCTTTGACGGGTTACCGAATTGACCGGGACCAAGCGCGGCTGAGAGCTTCGCGCGATGACGCCGGGCGAGCCGCTACCCGCAGCACGGGCGATGGCTTGCGGGAGGGCGTATCGGCTATGGGTCGGCAGCGGTAGTTGGCGCCTATTCGGCCTAACTCAGCAGGGATGATAGCCATAGCGCGAAAAAGGGGATGTAGTCGGCAGCCGCGATGATGAGCGCCACGAAGCCTAGGCCCACTAGAATGGCCACCACCATCCGCCACTGTCGGTTTGTTGGCGCTACCGGATGGTGGCCGTCAGTGCTCACTTCGTGGGGTCTCCAATCGGAACCTCGTGGATTTTGCCGCTGACGGCTGATGAATGTCTAGGTTGGGTCGAGAGCAGAAGGCCGACCGCCCACCTGGAGCAGGGGTGCTGGGGTGCGATCGGCCTGAGGTAGGTGCCCATAGGGTCGTGGCGGCAGCCGCCGACGATAGCTAATTCCTGTTCTGAGTAGTCGATCGATCCCGGCATCAAAGCCGGGTTAGGGCCTCGCCCTACCACTCCGCCCGCAGCGAAAGCAGGGGGACGGACTCGCCATCCCCCTGCCAAACTTCAGTTGCACCCGCGATCAGTTGATGATCTGCACGACTCGGCGCGTGCGAGGCTCGACGACGACCGTGCGCTTGTTGACGATCGTGTACTCGTAATCGCCCGGGCCGTACTCGGCAGGGAGCTTGCGGTAGACCACCCCGCTCTGAGGAAGCACGGTGCCGACGGCGACCGGCTCGGCATAGGTGTAGGACTGGACGTTCTGCTCCGTCACATAGGTGCGGAATTTCGGCTGGGCGGCGTCACCGATGATCCCACCGACGACAGCACCGCCAACGCCTCCAACAGCTGCACCGACCGGGCCGCCCACGATAGCGCCACCTACGGCGCCGGAGGCTGCCCCGCCTACTGCACCGCCAGTCGCGCCGGAGGAAGGCTGTTGGGTCTGAGCAAAGGAGAGAGCAGGGGCGAGAGTAAGCATGGTAGCCAGTGTGATTTTCTTGAACATCGGGTGTCCCTCTCATGTGGCAGGAAGCCAATCCCGACCAAACTCAGGCGTCTTTAGAAAAGTTCCAGACGACGTTTGATGGGAGTGATGAGCCGACAAAGCGAGATGGGTTCTCAGCCGTGAGCGGGTACGGAACAAGGGCCCGCATGGATGGTTAGCAGAGCAATCTCACGTACCCAGGCTCAAAATGTTCCGCGTTTTGCTCATAACTGTCTGCGCCGGCTTTCTGACTATAACCGCGGCTAAGGCCGAGAACCTGGCGCTGATCCATGGCCCGTCAGGCTTCGAGCTCGGGACGCGCTTAAGCAACCGGATCGATACTAGGGTTCCTAGCATCCAAAAGAAAACTGAACCCACAGATGACGGTGCGGCTGGCGAAGTCGGTGCCGTCAAGAAGCCGCCGATCCGCAAGGTGCGCATTATCTACCCGGCCCAGTAGGAATTCGTTGGCACAACACTGCCCGCAGTCGCTGCGCCAAGCGGCACTTCCTTATGATGCTGCAACAACCGTACGGCTACGATGTCATCCAGTGCGTGAACGGCCGCGGAGAGGTGCGTGGTCGTCGCCCATGCTCCTTCGGTTAGAAGATTTGCGCCTATCTCCCCGACGGCGAAAAAGCCCAATGCGCATTTCGGGTCGCAGCGAATTCCGGCTTGTGCTTCCTCGCGTAGCTTCTGAACGAGCCCTGTGGTTGGAAATCGATCGATTTCGTCGGCGATGGCCTTGATCCTTGCGCGTCTCATTCGCAGTTCAGCAAAAGCCATGGGTCTCTCGGCAGATTGTTGGCGGCACCATCAAACTGGCTGCTGCTCGAACGGTTCCTGATGAAGACAATTGTCGGGATCAATGTGGGGCCGGCCGATGTGAGCCTTGGCATCGGCATTCCCGCGCCGCCTAGCGTGGGACCGAACCGTCACGCCGTCGTCACACAGCCCCCGCGCTTCGTAACCTTCCGTTTTGTGTGTTGCCCATTCGCGATTGCCGGGCCTGGCCGAATCCCGACAAGGTGATGGCTCGACATGGCCTATGCCTGAGGGAGACGAGTGATGGATGCGCGCGTGGCGGGACGTGGTGCAGGCGCAGGGCGTCGCGGCCGGCGGGCCTTTCTCGGCGGCGTCAGCTTTGCCGCCCTGGCCATCGCCTGCTGGCTGCCGGCGCCGGCCTCGGCCGCGACCTATTTCGTCAGCACTGACGGCCAGTTGCGCTCTGCCATCACCGTAGCAAACGGAGACGGCGATCCGAGCTCGACGATTGTAATGACCGCCAGTTTCTCGTCGAACGCCACCAATCTCCCTGTTGCAACCAAGCCGCTCACGATCGACACTCAGAGCTTCACCCTCTTCGGTTCTCCGGGCGCCGGCACCTTCATCACGGGCGCCGGAGCCGTCAGAACATTGGAGTTAGCGGGCAGGTTCCAGGGCGCCGGCGGCGGAACTTCGGCAGCGGCTGTGGCGGTTCGGAACGGGGCTGGCGTGACGAATACGGGCCTTATCGAGGGTGGACCGAACATTGCGACGACGGGAGGCCCCGGAGTCGACTTGGGCGGTCCAGGAGCCCTTGCAACGCTGACGAACCACGGCGTCATTCGCGGCGGAACAGGAACAATCGGCGGTACCGGCGTATACGCGCGCAATGGCGCCGGGCTGCTCACCAATACCGGCACGATTGAAGGCGGCACTGGCGGAGCTGGTGGCTTGGCGATAGCCGCCAACTCCGCCACATTGGCTCTCAATATCATCAATAGTGGCACAATCCGGGGCGGCGCGGGCGCCAATGCGATCGGCTGGCTCGCCGGGGTCACGCCGACGACGGGCTCGCTGACGCTGGAGCTACAGGCAGGCTCGGTGATCGAGGGCAACGTCGTCGCGAACGGCACCGCCGGCGGCGTCAACGACGTCCTCCGTCTCGGCGGCTCGAACAATTGGACGCTCGATGGCGGCCTTGGCAGTGCGGGCCAGTATCGCAATTTCGACCGCCTGGAGAAGACCGGCACCAGCACCTGGACGCTGACCGGCAGCGGCGATTTCGCCGGCCCGACCGATGTTGCCGGCGGCACGCTTCTCGTGAACGGCTCGCTGGCCGGTTCGGCGGTGACAGTCCAGTCCGGCGCGACGCT
>UCBZ01000067.1 GCA_900470775.1 Hyphomicrobiales bacterium
GGCATCGAGCCCAAGCAGCTCGCGCCGGGTCGCCCGGTCGAGAATCTGCTGCCGAAATCGCTTCCAGTCGCCCTCAATGGCGCTCTTGCCGCGCATCCGGCGATCATCGCCTCTCTGCATGGGGTTGATGCGGCCGAACTGCAGGTCAAGGTCTCGGAAGCCGATCTGTATCCGGTGCTCGGCGTGCGCGGCACGGTCCAGCAGCGCTACGACTCGCAGACGTTCGGCGACAACCGGACCTCGGCGAGCGTCGTCGGCACGCTGACGATCCCGATCTACGAAGGCGGTCAGGTCTATTCGCGGACCCGGCAGGCCAAGGAGACGGCCGGTCAGCGCCGGATCGAGGTCGATACGCAGCGCGATACGGTGCGCGCCGCCGTGGTTTCCGCCTGGGGCGGACATGAGGCCGCCAAGGCCCAGATCGTCGCCGCGCAGGCTCAGGTCCAGGCGGCCGAGACCGCCCTGGCCGGCGTCCGCGAAGAGGCCAAGGTCGGCCAGCGCACGACCCTCGACGTGCTGAACGCGCAGCAGGAGCTCGTCATCGCGCGCTCGACGTTGGTGACGGCGCAGCGCGACCGGGTCGTCGCGTCCTACGCCGTGCTGTCGGCAATCGGCCGGCTCTCCGCGGAGACGCTGAGGCTGAAAGCCGAGGTCTACGACTCCCGCAAGCATTATGATCAGGTCAAGGGCCTGCTCTGGGGAACGCAGACGCCCGACGGACGCTGACGAACCTATTGAGCCGGACACGGAGCTTCGCAGCCGGTTACGCGATGTGGCGAACGAGCGAAGGCTGTTCGTCTAGCGCACCGTCGAACTGTCGCTCTTCAATGCCAGGCACGCCCGACTCTGGCTACTGCATACACTGAGCCACCGCCTTCCTTCGAACCGGGCGTCCATCATTTTTTGCAGCCCGGAGGCGCGGTGTGCGCCAGCGGACCAGCGAACAATGATGCGGTCGGTCGGCGCGGCCGGAAAGCAACAATGTGGGCTATTCGTTTTAGGCGCCGATAACCTTCGCTTAAGTCCGATCGGTGTATCCTTACGAACGGCTTTCGCTGGGGCGTTAAAGATGCGGTCGATATCCGACGAAGTTTCAAGAATTGGGGGCGCGGCGCTGATTGCAAATCGAGAGTCGATTGCTCTCCCCTACGAGCGGTCCGGCGTCAGCTTGTTCTTATTCCGGGTGTCGCTAATCGCGGCCTGGGTTTCTATGCTCGTTTTCGGCTTAATCATCGCGGTTATGTTAGTTCCTTCCATGTGGCTCTGCCGACGCGTGCCGCAGTTTCAGGCTTTGTGCCGCCCGCGCAAATACGAGCGACGCATCCTGCGGGCGCGCTGAATGGCCAAGCTACGGCTTGGTCCGAGGTTCAGCACGGCGCCCGTGCCCTATCGCGTGGGACCAGACCAGACTGTCTGCCACGCCTTGGTGATGAAGACGAAGACTTTGCTCGATGTGCGCGCAATTAGAAGTCGATTGGACGACGCTCGCCAGTATTCGCCAAGCGTGGTGGCGGCGTTGAAGGCCGGTATGACGAGGACATTAGCGGCAAGCAAATCCTTCAGAACTGACACGTCTTACATCCGGCCTAGAGCGCGCAGTTGCATCTGCCTCAATCCCAACGGATGAGTGGCAAATCTTGGGTGAGATGAAAGCCAATGGAAAGGGGTCGTTAAAGAGAGCCGACTCGAGAACTTGACGGTGGTATGAGTGGATTTTCGGCCTGAACGCGGCATGGTTGCCGTGAACAGGAGCGGATATGACGAGACGTGCGCGCCGGAACTCTAGCCCGACTTTCAAGGCGAAGGTCGCGCTGGCAGCCATCAAGGGCGAGAAGACGCTGGCCGACCTGGCGCAGCAGTTCGACGTCACCAGCCAGATCACCCGGTGGCGCCGCCAGCTTCTTGAAAGCGCTGCCGGTGTCTTCGGCTCCGAGGCGAAGTTGGAAGCCACCGCGCCCGTGATCGACGTGAAGACGCTTCATGCGAAGATTGGGGAGTGGCGCTGGAGAATGATTTTTTGTCCGGCACGCTCGGCAAGGCCGGCCTTCTGACCGCGAGGCGATGATCGACCGCGCGCACGATCTGCCGCTCAGCCGGCAGGCGAAGGTGCTCAGGACCAGCCGGGGAGCGTCTATGATCTGCCTCGCGTGGTTCCTGCCGCCGACCTGGCCTTAGTGCGCGCCATCGACGCACTGCATGTGGGATTCCCTTTCGCCGGCAGCCGCATGCTGCAGGGGCGTCTTGGGGCCGATGGCCACGGTTTGGGCGTCTCCATGTCGCCACGCTGATAAAGCGCATGGATGACTTTGTAGGCCTGGCAATGCTCGACACGACCAAATCACGGAGCGTTGGACGCCTTGAAAAAACTACGGTCGCATGCTCTGCGGTCGCCATACATAGACGAGCCGGTGCGCCATGCTGGAGGCACCAAGGCCGGAAATCTGACCTTGCCGCCTTTAACCGTCAGAGCCTCCGCGGGCCTGGTTTGACGCGAGCATGGTGGAGACCTACTCAGCCGCCCTGACTGGATCGAACATGCGTCGGTAAGACTGCAACTCGGCAAGCGGGCCGGTCTCTACGATCTGCCCGTATTCGACGGCGATGCCATGACTGCAAAGCGCCAGCGTGCTGGGCCGGTGGCTCACCACCAGGATGGTCATCTGATGGTTGACCTCGCGCAGAAGCCGCAAAATCGCATTCTCCGACAAACCATCCACAGCGTTCGTCGCCTCGTCCAGGATCAGCAGCGACGGCCGGCGGGCCAGGGCTCGGGCAATCCCGATGCGCTGGCGCTGCCCACCTGAGAGGCCAGCACCGTTGAAGCCAACTTCAGTGGCGTAGCCGGCGGGCATGGCGCAAACGAAATCATGAGCATCGGCCAGCCGGGCTATCGCTTCCATCTCGTCGTCCCCCAGCGCCAGATTGCCGTATCGGATATTGTCGGCGACCGTGCCGTCCACGAGCGCGACGTCCTGGCCCGCGACGCCAATCTTGCTGATCCAGTCTCGCATCCTGATCTCCGACAGGCGCGTTCCATCAACCCGGATTTCTCCGCGCGTGGGTTCCATCAGCCGGCAGAGGAGGTTGACGATTGTCGACTTGCCGGAGCCCGAACTGCCGATAAGCGCCGTCGAAGTGCCTGCCGTGATGCGAAAGCTGGCCCCTTCCAGTGAGAGGCTGTTGTCCTGGGAAGGATAACCGAAGTCTACGTTCATAAAATCGATACCGTCGCGCAGCCCGTCGAACGGACGGTCACCCTCAGGCGCGGGTGGCTTGCCTTCTGGGCTGAGCAGCCACTCCACCTCGCGCACCTGATCGGTCACAGCGGCGAGCGTGGTTTGGGCACTTTCGATCGACTTCATGTGGGGCTGCACGCGATTGAGCAACACCATGAAAGCCACGATGACCGGCAGCGACACGCCCATCTGCATGGCGGCCACCAGCGTGGCGACGAGCATCACGGCGTAGAGCATGTTCGTGACGGGCTGGATGAAGGCCGTCATGAGCTCGACCGACAGAATCGTGCGCCGCACCGACTCAGAGGCGGCATCGAATCGGCTACGTTCCTCCGCTTCGCCACCGAACAGCCTCACAAGCCGCGGCTGGAGCACCATGGCGAGCATGCGGTCGGCCAACAACTGGTTTGAAGCCGAGATCTTTCGACTGGAAGTCTGCAGCCGCTTCAGGAGGCGAGACTGAAGCAGCGCCAGAAGGGTCGCGCTCATGCCGACCATCACGGCGAGTCGCCAGTCGATCGCCACAAGGCCGAGCCCCAAGATCAGGACTGTGCAAAGGCTCGCGACATAGGTGAAGTACGCGCGCACCGCATCACCGGCACGCCACGACTCGGTTGAAATGATATTCAGCAGTCGGGAGTCGTCAATGACGAAGTAGAAGGGGTAGCCGACGGACAGCATGCGGTCGATCAGTGCGCGGCGTATATCATGGCCCGTCTTGCCATCGACAGAAACGATGAAGATCCTGCTCGCCGCCTGAAATATGCCTTTCAGCAGAACGAAAAGAAGCATTGTCGCCACGATGGCGACGATGCGCATGTTCGGATCCAGTCCGGCGGCGAAACTGTCAAGGTATCGAAGAATGCCAGGCTGATTTTCCGTCCCATTTGCCATCACCGTACCGAGCAACGGTACGAGCAAACCAATTCCTATGCTCTCCAACGCACCATTCACTAGCCCCAACACCACCACGACAGGGACGGTCCAGGTATATCGTCGCGCGATCGAGCTGAGATGCGGAAGCGACCTGAAGGGATTGATTGAGATCATCAGCGGGTGGGGCGGCGAGCTTAACAGCATGACAAGAGTTATATATCCTCATATCCTGATTGATGAGCGAAGGCGAGTTTTTCATGGGCGGAACAGAGCGCGCGGACGTTCGACCTTTGCGGAATTGCGCCGTGAGCCTCGTTATCAATACGTTCGAGGACGTTCGCTTTCTGCCCGATGCGATCCAGAGCGCCCTCGCCCAGACACGACCGTTCCACGAGATCCTCCTCGTCGATGACGGTTCTTCGACCGATCCGGCACCTATACTGGAGCCCTATCCGTCCGTCCGGCTCATCAGGCGCGCCAACGGGGGCTTGGCGGCGGCCCGCAACACGGGACTGGAGGAGGCGGCCTCGCCCTACATAATATTCCTCGATGCGGACGACCGGTTGGATCGACACGCGGTCGAGGCGGGGCTCGCCTGCATAGAGGCAACCCCCGGCGCCGCCATGGTGTATGGAGCCCACCGGCGCGTCGATGCCGGGGGCCAACCGATAGGTCCCGACCGATATGAGGAGATCAGTCCCGACCCCCACGCCGACTTTCTACGCAAGAACATGGTCGGCATGCATGCGGCGGTCCTCTACCGGACAGAAGCCCTTCGCGCGCTGGGCGGTTTTGAGTCGGACCTCCGCCTGGGGGAAGACTATGACCTCTACCTGAGCCTTTCACGCAAGGCTCAGGTGGGCTCGCACCCCGGCATCGTCGCCGAGTACCGCTGGCATGATGGGAATATTTCGCGGGACCGCATCAAAATGCTTAGATCCGTGTTGACGGTCCATGGCCGTTATCGGCCTTCCTGGCCTTCGCAGCATCTTGCAGCGTGGCACGAAGGGCGTCGCAACTGGCGGAATTACTACGCCGCTGAATTGGCCCAGGCCGGCCTGGCCGAATGGCGGACCAGTCGAAACCACTTCGCGACTCTTCGGGGCCTGCTCGATGCAACGCGCGCTTCGCCGCGTTGGGCCGCGCGGCAAGGTCTCTCACTCGTGGCCAAGGCCATGGGCTCCGGCTCGCCGCCGCGCCTCGGCACAGTGCGTATGGGCGATTTTTCCGGCACCCGGCCCGTCAGCATGGACTTCGGCTGGGACCGGGGCCAGCCGGTTGATCGACACTACATCGAGGCTTTTCTGGACGTACACCGGGAAGACATTCATGGCCGGGTCCTGGAGATTGGAGACGATGCATATTCCCGCCGCTACGGCGGCGAACGCGTCCAGCTCCAGGACATCCTCCATGTTCATGCGGGCAACCCAGTCGCCACCATCTCAGGGGATCTGGCGGTCCCGGGCGTGCTTCCTCCCGACAGCTTCGACTGCATCGTCCTCACGCAAACTTTGCACCTTGTCTACGACGCGGCCGCGGCCGTCTCGCATATCCACGCCGCGTTGCGCCCAGGCGGCGTGCTGTTGTTGACGGTGCCTGGCATCAGCCAACTTGACCGAGGCGAATGGTCGCGATGCTGGTACTGGTCCTTCACGCCAGCCTCCGTCCGACGCATGTTTAGCGCGATGTTCGGCGAAGATTCCGTTCAAATCCGTCAGTACGGGAACGTCTACGCGGCGACGTCCTTCCTCCAGGGCCTAGCCGTAGAGGAGATTGACCGGGCAAAGCTCGATGTGGTGGATACAGCCTATCCTGTCATCGTCGCCGCAAGAGCGGTGAAAAGGCCGGTTCCATGAGCCCGAGGGTCGATACGCTAATCCGGCGCGTCGTACGCATGGCTAGCCGTTTAGCACGGCCGATGGCCGGGCCTAGCGCGGTAGTGCTCATGTACCATCGCGTGGCGCAACCGATGGTTGATCCCTGGAACCTCTCCGTCGCGCCCGACCTGTTTGACCGGCAGATCGCGATGCTGGCAAAGCGGTACCGCCTGGTCCCACTGGACGAGCTTCCGGAGCGGCTACACCGCGACCGCGGGGGCCCTCCCCTTGTCGCCGTCACGTTCGACGACGGCTATCGCGACAACCTCGTCGTCGCCCGACCGATCCTCGAAAAACACGGCTGCCCCGCCACACTCTTCGTCACCACGGGCTTCATCGGATGGGAGACCCCCTTCTGGTGGGATGAACTTGCCGAACGCGTGCTATGCGCTAGGCGTTTGCCCGATCGGATCGCATTGGCCACGGTCCCTGGAATGACCGTGCAGACGGACGGCCACGACCGAGTTGACGTCCTGTTCGCGATTTGGGCGTGCCTTCGCAAGCTGTCGTCGCCGCAACGTGACGCGGCCATGGCGGAACTTCGGGAGGCCCTGCCTGGACCGATGCCTGCCGATCCCAACGCATTGCCCATGGGGGTTGACGAAATCGCGGCCTTTGCGGGTCCGCTGTTCGATATTGCTGCCCATACGGTGACTCACCCGGCGCTCACCGACCTGTCTTTGGAGGCGCAGACCCGTGAGATCGCGGAGTCTCGTATTGCACTCGAGCGGATCCTGGACCGACCGGTGAGCTCGTTCGCCTATCCGTATGGCGACTTCGACGACGGTTCGGTGAAAGCGGCCCTCGATGCGGGGATGAAGCTCGCCTGCACGACCGAGCCCTCCTCCTTCGGACACCGGCACCCTCTCCTGCGCGTGCCGCGGTTGCAGGTGAAGAGTATCCCCCCGCAGGAACTCGGTCTCCGCATCGACAGCCTGATACAGTTGGCCACCCCGCGATGAGAGCGGCGCCGCGCAGCACTGCGATCATCATCTTCCTCGACGAGGAAAGGTTTCTTCGAGAGGCCATCGAGAGCGTGTTCAATCAAACCGCCGACGACTGGGAGCTTTTGCTGGTCGATGACGGGTCCCGGGACGGGAGCCCCGACATCGCCGCCGATTTCGTCCGCTCGGCCCCGCACAAGGTTCGCCTGCTGCAACATCCTCATCACGAGAACCGGGGCATGAGCGCGTCACGTAACCTCGGCCTGTCCCATGCTCGCGGCGAGTTCATCGGCTTCCTCGATGCGGACGATCTATGGCTTCCGACGAAGCTCACAGAGCAGCAGGAACGGTTCGACCGGGAGCCGGATATCGGCCTCCTGTATGGCCGCACACTCATTTGGCATCAGTGGAACCCCGCCGCGGCCGCCGAGGATTTCCTCTATCCCTTGGGCGTCGAGCCCGACCGCACTTATGCTCCGCCCGCGCTGTTCGAGGTGCTCCTCGCCAACAAGGCGCAGACACCCACCACCTGCAACGCCATGATGCGCAGCGCACTGATCGAGCGAATCGGCGGATTCGAGGAAGCCTTCCGGGGAATGTTCGAGGATCAGGTTTTTTTTGCAAAGGCGCTGCTGGCCGCGCCCGCTCACGTGGCCGATCGGGTTTGGGCCAAATACCGGCAGCACGACGACAGTCATTCTTTCGTCGCTGAGCGGACCCATTCCGTATCGAAGAGCCGCATCACCTACCTCCATTGGCTGGACGCTTATGCGCGCCGCATTGGCGTCGCGGAGGCCGGCCTGCGTGCGATCACCCGCGAAACGGCGACAGCCCGCCGAGCCGTTTGGGGCGATCGATTGTCACGTGTCTTTGGCCTCGCGCGATGAGAAGAATGGCGCCCCCGCCTGCCGTGTCGATCATCATGCCGGTCCTCGACATGGCCACGTTCGTCAACGCGTCGATCAACAGCGTCCTCCGACAGACCATCGATGAATGGGAGCTCGTGGTTGTGGACGACGGCTCAACGGACGGGACGAGCCAGATCATCGACGAATACGCCGCGAGGGATCCGCGGGTCCGCCTGCTTGCCCATCCGGACGCCGTCAACCGCGGAACCGCCGCCTCTCGGAACCTCGGATTGCGGGAGGCGCGTGGATCGGTCGTCGGATTCCTGGATGGAGACGATCTTTACGAACCGGATGCGCTGGCATCCATCCTGAGAATCCTGCAGCAAAACTCGGATATATCTGCAGTCTATGGCGCCACCCGCTGGTTCTACATGGAAGCCGGCCGGCCTGCCCATTTGGAGCACCTCAGCGTATCGACCGAGCGGACCTACCCGCCGCCACAACTTCTTCGCCGGGTCTTGGTCCGACAAGAGGGAGACATCCCCTGCACGTGCTCGTTCTTCTGCCGGCGCGAGGTCGCCTTGTCGGTCGGGGGCTTCGAAGAGAGGTTCCGGCTTTATGAGGACCAGAGCCTCTGGGCCAAGATCTTCCTCCACCATCCGGTCCACGTGACCGGGAGGATACTGTCGAACTACCGGCAGAACGACGCCTCGACATCGGCAAAGGCGATCCGAGCCGGCGACTACAGGCCGGATGGCCGCAGCCCGGCGGAGCGAGATTTCTTCGAGTGGCTCGAAGAAGTCGTGCACGTGGCAGGCATCTACGATACCGGGCTCGACCGTGACATTCAGGACCGGCTCGCGCCCTACCGTCATCCCTTTCGAACCGTCCTCAATGGGGCGGTTCGAAAGGCAGGCAGGCGGTTTCGTCGCTTGGCATCGGCGTGGCGATGAAGATCGATTACTTCACCTACGAATATCCCATCGATTTGCCGCTCGGCGGCATCGCCACCTATGTGCAGCGGGCATCGCGATTAATGGCCACTCGCGGTCATTCGGTTCATGTTTTCACGCGAGCCATGAGAGCGTCGGGTCGCGGAACTCGATCCTGCCGACACTCCGTGCGCCGCAGGCGCGCTCTGCCAGAAGCTGCACGCGCAAGAACTTGTCGCGACGTTATTGAAGAGCCGGACTACGGCGCCCTCGGCGCCCGGCTCTGAGGGTCGCGTGTTGCAGGGGCTTCTCGGGGCCGATGGCCATAGGGCTGGACGTCTTCATGTCGCCACGCTGATGAAGCACATGGGGATCTGGGTGCTCTATCGCCGACCGAACACCTCGAAGCCGGCGCAGAGCACAAGATCTTCTCCTAGCCGCGGAGCAAGTTACCGGTGACGCTGCCCAATCAGGGCTGGGCGATAGAGCTGGCTCGGGAAATCT
>UCBZ01000074.1 GCA_900470775.1 Hyphomicrobiales bacterium
GGGCTGCTAACAACCATCCACACGATCGGCGGCACGCCCGAGATACTCAGGACGATCGCTGTCCCGCTGACGGTCGCGACCAGCTATGCCGCGCTCTACAATGTCTCGCTCTGGCGGAGCAGGAAGGTCTGAGCCTTGGCGCAGGATGACAACAGACGGCCGCTCGCGAGCCGCGATTCCGGGTGGGCCCGTTCCATTGCGCGCCGCCTGAGCACTGCCGCCGTCACGCCGAACCAGATCTCGATGGCGAGTATGGTGATGGCGGCTTGTGCTGGCGCTTCTTTCTGGCTCTCTGGCGGCGCTCCGTCCGGGTCGCGCGTCGCACTGCTCCTGGCCGCGGCGCTGTTCTGTCAGTTCAGGCTGCTCTGCAATCTCTTCGATGGCATGGTGGCGATCGAGGGGGGCAAGCAGGCGCCCGACGGGCCATTCTGGAACGAATTCCCCGACCGCATCGCCGATATCGTCATTCTCGTCGGCGCTGGCTACGGAGCTGACGTGCCGGCGCTGGGATGGGCCGCGGCCGCTATGGCCGTGCTCACCGCCTATACGCGCGAGCTTGGCCGCGCCTGCGGGCTGCCGGCCGATTTCGCCGGCCCGATGGCCAAGCAGCACCGCATGGCGACGATCACGGCGGCGGCGCTGCTGTCCCTGCTGGAGCCGCTCTGGCGCGGCGGGGGCGAGGTGCTGGTCGGCGCGCTCTGGCTGATCGCGGCGGGCGCCGCTGTGACAGCCCTCAGGCGGGCCGCAAATGTCGTGCGCGCATTACGCGCGCGTTGAACGCCATCCAATTTCGTTAGCTGCGATACTAACTGGAACACGGGTGCGGGATAGGTCTTCAGCTTGCGGTCGTCATCAGTTCTGCGTCGCGCCAACTACGGAAGCATGCCCCGTCCGTGGCGAGCCCTTCGGGGCGGGTTTAGCGGACAATTTTGAGAGAAATTGATCGGAGCAAACCTCCGCGCTTGCGATTGCGTTGCTCATCAGCACGGGCCACACCTCGCGCCCAGAGGCACGTGGAGACGGCCGTCTTTTCCAAGGAAGCGCTCAACGGCCGCGCTACTAGCGGCTGGCCCGGTTCCTCGCGTCATAGCTCCAGGATAATTTCAGCAAGCCGAAGCCGTGCCTGATTTCGAGATTGGGCGCCGACGCCCTGGACGCCGATCACGCCATCGATGCGGAAGCAGTTGCGGCGGTAAGCCCTGCCAGCCTATTCGGCTCGGCGACGATCGAACGTACAACCATACACGACTATCGCACGACAGCCGCCATCGGAATGAAGAAAGGGCCGCCGCTTCCCGAAGGAACGGCGGGACCACCGATGTCGGCGGCAACGGCACGGAGTCGGCGCTGACGCACCGGACCGTGCAGCGGCGCCGCTCGAAGGCGTCGCGAAAACATCGCTCTGATCGACGCCTCAACCGGAAATTGAAGGCAGACGGCAGTTCTTTGAGCGTCTTCTTCGACCACGCCGACAAAAGCCTCTATCGGGCGCTGATCAGGTCGCCGCCTTCCTCCCAACAATGATGTCGACTTTCGTGGGCGGCGCGATATTGTAGCGGGGCTGGAGATTTCCGCGACCACCCGCCATGGACAGCGGCTCGCCGAAGACAGAATCTGCTGCCAAGTTCGGAGTTAGAAAGCAACGCCTGCAAGACTGAAAGTGCCCAATGTCAGGTACCACTAACGTCGGTATATAGTGCTCAGTTTCATTCTAGCTGCATCTGTCAATCTCAAAATCGAACTTAAATCAACACTGAGAGTTCTTTCGACATCAGTCGTTCGCTTTATATTAATCTCGAAATTTTCAAAAAGAGCGTTTAATTTCTCAGCCATTGGTGGAGAGATGTGCTTCTTTCCTATAATCATGGCGCTAACGAACGCGGCCGAGCACCCTAAAATTGAAGCGAGTTCCTTCTGATTGATATTATTTCGATTCATGATTTCATTTAGCGTCTTGCGTGAGAATGACACATCGGTTCCTACGGATTCTATCGTGTCCTTTACAGCAAGCAGTGCAAGATCAAATTTAAAGGTGTCTAAATAATCAACATACTCACGCTTCTCAGATACAATATCAATGCTCTCAGGGCCGTTGGTGTTGAGGTGTGTCAATGTAACTGTTTGACGGCTTTCAGATGAATCCGAAAATCCAATGCCCTGCGAAATGTAGAATGCCTGGATTTTATATCTGGTAGCATCGTTTATGGATCGGTGGCCGCTCTCGAACTCGGTTAGCGTTCGTTTTCCCACTTCCGCGAGTTTACATACGGACTTCATATCGAGATTCAGCATTGCGCGAGCGGCTCGCGCTTGTTCGGGTGTCATGACATTCATCCATTCATCCATTTAGATGTTGAACCGCGAATTGGCCCGATTGAAGGGGCATCTTGCGCAAGCGAGCCGACAGCCTGTCGACCTAGGCGGTTCGGCATTCTTTCGAAGCGAATGCGTAAGCAATTTGGTGGCTGTGCTCGGCGGGATCATCTCTGGTCCTAGCAGAAGGCTGCCTGATCGTAGACGCTTTTCTTGGCTCGGCAATGTGGTGACGCGCATGTTTGCCGCGGCGCTTCGAAGACGGCTCAATGGTAGGGACGCATTGCGAACAGTCGACCTTTCGCGAGCGAGTCTCGATTCTCCCGCGGCCAAGGCCGGGAATCGAGGCTTGGGAGGCAGGATGGAGCTCTCAGCGTCTAAAAGGCGCCCGAAATAATTTCAGCGATGTTAACGAAGAGTCCAGCTGCGCTGATGCAACTGGTTTGTCGAAGTCATAATGTTGCGTAGGGCCAAATTATCGTAATTCTTCGGCTGTTCCAGTGAATCCGAAAGATCTGGTTCCGGGATTGGCCAGATTAATGTAAGTTTAAGCCCTCGTTAACACTTAATATTTTCTGATGCTTGTACGTGGCGGTGAGCGTGTGGTTGCTTGACTGCTTTGTCGCCCGACGGGCGGGTAACGTGGCTGTGGCTATCGCGCCACAGCTAATCGACAATTGCGGCTGGCAGCGTGATAAAGGTTGATCGGCCCCCCGGCATTCGTAATGGTTGTCCTGCGTCGGGACGTTCCCGGTCGCTGTTTTTCGTCTTCGCCTCTGAATGGTCAGGGACGCGGGCGAAAGGCCGGGAATAGGCAGGTTCGGTGATTGGGTCTCCTGGGGCTAGTCACCAACAGAACAGGCCGAAGCCCGAGGGTCTCGAAACTCTTTTGGAGGTTACCAATGAAGCTCGTTAAGAGCCTCCTCCTCGGTTCCGCCGCCGGCATCGCCGCGGTCGCCGGGGCTCACGCTGCCGATCTTCCCTCGCGGAAGGCGGCCCCCGTTGAATACGTCCGCGTCTGCTCTGCTTACGGCGCTGGCTTCTTCTACATCCCCGGCACCGACACCTGCCTCCGCGTTGGTGGCCGTGTTCGCGCTGAGTACACTGTCGGCACCCGCTACGGCGATGGCCAGGACGCCTACGGCACCCGCGCTCGCGGTCGCTTGAACGTCGACGCTCGCACCGCGACCGCCTACGGCACACTGCGCACCTTCTTCCGCTACGAGCTGACCAACAGCTCGGGCTTCTA
>UCBZ01000066.1 GCA_900470775.1 Hyphomicrobiales bacterium
GCCGCGGGGTTTCGCACAGACGATCCCTAAAGGGGATGCGCGGAGCCGGGTGGCGCGCGGGCTTTGCCGCGTGCCGATGTCGATGTCGAGCTGTCGATGCGACGCCGATCCCGCGCCGCCCGGCTCCGCGCGCGGGGATTTTGGGCATTGCCGGTCCATTGTCCCTGGATAAGGGACGTCGGATCGGGTCGCCTCCGCAAGTCCCCGCCAGCGACGGCGAGACCTCACGAAACCCGCAACTGCACCCGGCCGCACGACGCCTCGCGACAGCCCCCTTGGTCGGGCACAGCGCGGGGAGGATAAGCGTGGGGCGGTGGGGCGGGGATAAGGTGGTGAGGGTTATGCCCGTGGGGGAGAGCTCATTTCGCTGGCGGCGCTCGGAGTGTTGCCGAACATATGACCGCCATGGGGAGGGGCGAACGAGCTTCGATTGTGATCTATGCGGGAAAGTACCCTTGCGTAATCCCTTATAACGTGCAGAATTCTCGGTCTTGAGAACTAACGAAGATCGCTGGAAAAGCGACGGTCACTGTTGTTGGGGAGGCAGGTGGCTATGATTCCTATTTTAGCAGTTATCGCGCAGTTGGTTCCGATTGTCCCTTCCGTCCTCAAGATGTTAGGGCATGACGAAGAGGCTGAAACAGCCGAGGAGGTTTCAAAAAACCTACAAAAAACTCAATTCCTGGAACAAATTAAGAAGCTCTCCGCCGATCTCATGACAGCGTCCGGTCATGGCGCACTTGCTGCAACAGCCGAGCAACCAGCAACTGGGCAAGCAGCGAAGGTTGCCGAAAAGGCCGTTTCAACCGTCTTGGACGCTGACCCAGCTTTGAAGCAGAAAATCATAGATGCAATAACGCAAGCATCATCTCAAAAGCTGGACGAAATCCGGGAGCAAAATCGGTCGATAGAAGCACAGCAGCAAATAGCCATAGAGCGGTTACGCGAAGAAGCTGAATCCGCCCATAAAATGCGCGAAGATGAGCGAGCCGCCTTTGCTCAAACAATGGAAAGCCAAGTCGCCGCCCGAACGGCCAACCAATCAGCCGTTAGCGCGGGAACAATACCAACCTGGTTCGTTCCAGTTTTCTCGCTGCTAATTGCCAGTTTTTTCTGCTATGTTATTTATCGTCTGATGGGCGCCGAAACAATTATTCATGAGAAAAACCGTGATATCCTGAACATCGTTCTGGGTGCTTTTGGGACGGCCTTTGCTACGATCATCGGTTACCATTTTGGCTCGTCCAGTGGCTCGAAATCTAAAGATGAGACCCTCAAGCAAGCGGTTGAGAACGTTCAGGCCAACCCGAGCCGGGTTTACGCAGCAGACGGCTCTCTGGGGACCAGAGAACCAAGCCGCGACCTTTCCAGCGTCACCCCGTTAGGTGCCGCGACGCCTGGATCAACAGGCAGGGTCATCGGCAGCTTCGAAACCACAGCTCCTGTCATGATGGATGATCTTATCAAAGATCTCGGGCTGACAGTGGACCAAGCTGCTGGAGTACTGGCCAATATCGGCGTGGAATGCAACGGTTTCCGGACAATGCAGGAAATCCGACCTACCGTGCCAGGCAGTCGAGGCGGGTACGGAATTTGTCAATGGACTGGCCCTCGTAGGCGCACGTTTGAAGCTTATGCGTCCGCGCGAAGTCTCAAAATCGACTCCTATGAAGCAAACTACGGCTTCCTTCTGCACGAGCTTCGGACAACTGAACGCAATGCGCTGTCGTTTCTGAGGACGGCAACAAACGTCAAGGAAGCCACAAGGCTCTTCATGGAAAAATTCGAACGACCAGGCGTTCTTCATCTGGATGGTCGCTATGCCTACGCGGCAAGGGCTCTGAGGGCATATAACGATGTTCGGGCGAAGGGGTGAGCCATGGAAAGGTATATTAGCTATCTAGATATCAGTTTTAAGATTTTCCTCGCTTTGATTGCAGCCTGGAGCGCTTACCTCTTCGGTTATCGAAAGCAACAAAACGAAGATGTCAGGCTTGTTACGGAGCTGGTTTCTGACGAAAAGCCAGAAAAAAGATTGATCGGCGTCCGGCTTGCGGGAGCGTTTGTGGCAGAGGGCCGTATTCCAGGTATCGTTTTTGCGCATCTCTTGCTTGGAGTTGCAGAGGATGCCTCTAACAGAGGCGCTGAATCGCCTGGTCAAAGCAAATCTGCGCCGTCCAGTCTTAAGGCGGTTGCAACCTCCGTATTGAATGCAGCTGCTGCAAATAATTCGGTCATTCAAGATCAGGTGGATAAAGCGAATTTAAGCCTGCCTATCAGGATATATATGCACACTGCAAACGCGGCCGATCGGGCTTTAGCAGACGCTCTTGGAAACCGGGTAGAACGCTTACAAACCGATACGAGTATCGGTCGGCCTATCGTCGTGCCGGACACCGAGGTAATTGCTGGCTACTCGGGAAAGTCAGAACTGCGCTGCTTTAAGGCTGCGGAGTGTCGCGACGTGGCTCCGCGACTGATCAGTCTTCTCAAGGCGCAAGGCGCAACCACGCTGGCTGATGCGCCGGTCGATCTTAGTCGGCAATATGAAAACTCGAACCGAATTCGCCCGATGCATTTTGAGGTCTGGTTTCCGGCGGGGGCGCTGCCGAAGTAACCGATCGCGATCGGGCTTGCGCCAATGCAAAGCGGGCGGGGCCTTGACCATCGGGCCCGCGCGATGACGCTCGGAATTGGTCTTGGTCAATGGGTGCCGGGGTTTGGTGGTCTATCGAGGCTATGTCCCGCGATTCCGGGGGCGTCCAAATAATCCCGCCGCATCGACTTTATTCTACCGTATCTCACTCAACCACCATCCCCCACCGCGCCAGCACGCGCCCTTCCGCGAGCGGCGCGTTCATGACGTAGCGGAGTTCGTAGTCTCCGGGCGCGTCGGGCGCGTCCAGCGTCGCCTCGACATTCTCGGCCGGGAAGAAGCTCGGGCCGGGTGCATCCATTGGTGCATCCTTCGGGACCAGCACCACCCGGTCGCGCTCGCCATTGGGGCCGATGCCGCGGGCGGGAAAGGTCGCCTCACGCCGGATGCGGGCTGGCGCGGCGAGCGTCGCCTGCGCTTCCGTCGCGACCAGCGGCTGCGTCAGCAGGATGACCGGTGTGCCCGCTTCGTCGCGCGTCAGCCGCAGTTCGTAGGTCGTGGCCACGCCGGGCACCGGGACGGTGATGGAGGGGCGGGGGCCGATGTCCTCGACCAGGATGGCGCTGGTCGCCGGGCTGCCGGGGCGCGCAATGGCAAGCCGCGCCCCCGCCGGCGCATGGCTGACGATCACGCTCAGCATCGAGCCGGCCATGACGCGTTGCGAGGCCGAGATCACTGGGCCTGCCGGGGGCGCGGCCGGGCGGCGCGGCTGTGCCTGTGCGGATGGGGACGCCGGTATGGCCGCGAGTGCGACCATGGCGAGCGCGAGCAGGGCGGCTGGCTTCATGCCCGCGCCAGCGCCCGGATATGGGCGGCGAGCCTGGGGCTGCGCGCGGTCAGTGCCCGGAAATCGATCTGGTCGAGCACGAGCAGCTTGGTCGGCACGGTGGCGACAGCCGCGCTGACGCAGGGCGAGTGGCTGGTGATCGCGACATCGTCCAGCGTCAGCGCACCGAAGAAATGGCCTTCGTCCAATGTGCTTCTCCCATCCGGCAGCGAAATCTCGACCTCGCCGCTGGCGACGAAATAGAACGCTTTCAGGGGCTCGCCCTCATGGGCCACGACCGCGCCGCTCTTGACCGTGCGGGCCCGCAGGAACTGCATGACCTCGGCGATCTCGACGGCATCGAGTTGGCCGAAAAGCGGCACGCTTGCGATCATGCTCCAGGTCACGACGAATTCGCGGCGATGGATCTCCTGCGCGAAGGCGGTCGCGACGATGCCGACCGGCAGCGCCAGCATGACGAGGCCAAGCACCGCCGTCACCGCCGCCACGACCTTGCCGGGCGCGGTGATCGGGAAGACGTCGCCATAGCCGACGGTGGTCAGGGTGATGATCGCCCACCACATCGCGTCGGGAATCGTGCCGAACTTGTCGGGCTGCGCCTCGTGCTCGACGAGATGCATCACGCTGGCGGCCATCAGCATGACGCCCATCAGCACGACGAAGCAGGCGAAGAGGGCCTTGCGCTCGGCCGAGAGCGCGGCGGCGAGCGAAGCCATGCCGGGCGAATAGCGGCCGAGCTTGAAGAAGCGCAGCAGGCGCAGCAGCAGCAGCAGCACCTTGAGTTCGCCGAGCCCGAACAGGGCAAAGGCGAGCGGCAAGGTCGCCAGCAGGTCGATGATCGCCGGCAGCGACATCGCATAGGCGAGGCGCGCGCGGGCCGGCTTGAGCGCGCGATAACGCGCATGTTCGGGGGCAGCCCAGAGGCGGGCTGCGTATTCCAGCGCGAAGATGATCAGCGAAACCGCCTCGAACGCCTGGAAGGCCGGGCCGAAACGCTGGGCCAGCTGGGGGACCGATTCCAGCACGATCGCGGCGACATTGGCGCAGATCAGCAGGACGAGGCCGCTGTGAATCCAGACCGCGACCGCATCGTCGCCGGCGCCATGGTCGATCCAGAGGTGAACCCGGCGCCGCCATCCTGCGAGAAAGGAGGCGGCGCCCATGATCGTCTCAGCCCATCGCCGCGGCGACGGCATCGAGCGCGGCTTGCGCCTGCGTGCCGTCGGGTCCGCCAGCCTGCGCCATGTCGCGCCGTCCGCCACCGCCCTTGCCGCCGAGTGCCTCCGACGCCGCGCGCACCAGCGCGACCGCGTCGAAGCGCTCGGTCATGTCGGGCGTGACGCCGACAACGACACCAGCCTTGCCATCCTCGGCCACGCCGACGATGACGACGACGCCGGAGCCGACGCGGGTCTTGGCCTCGTCGGCCAGGCTCTTGAGGTCCTTCATCTCGACGCCGGTGACCGCGCGCGCCAGCAGCTTGGCGCCGGCGATCTCCTGGATCGGCTCCTCGGCCGCGCCGCCGCCGCCCATGGCGAGCTTCTTCCGGGCCTCGGTCAACTCGCGGTCGAGCTTGCGGCGCTCCTCGATCAGCGCGGCGAGGCGGTTGCCGGCCTCGGCGGCGGGAACCTTCAGCAGGCTGGCCAGCCCGTCCAGCAGGCGCGACTCGGCGTTGAGGCGCAGGCGGGCGCCATTGCCGGTCATCGCCTCGAGTCGGCGCACACCGGCTGCGACGGCGCTTTCGCCAACGACGCTGACAAGGCCGATATCGCCGGTGCGCCCGGCATGGGTGCCACCGCAGAGTTCGATCGAGTAGGGCTTGCCGGTCGCGTTGGTGCCCATCGCGACGACGCGGACCTCGTCGCCGTATTTCTCGCCGAAGAGGGCGCGGGCGCCCGAGGCGATCGCCTCGTCGACGCTCATCAGCCGGGTGGTCACTGGCTCGTTGCGCAAGACGATCGCATTGGCGATCTCCTCGACCTCGCGCAGTTCCTCGTCCGAGATCGGCTTGGGATGCGAGAAATCGAAGCGCAGACGATCGGGCGAAACCAGCGAGCCCTTCTGCGCGACATGGTCGCCCAGCACGAGCCGCAGCGCCTCGTGCAGCAGATGCGTCGCCGAGTGGTTGGCGCGGATCGCGCTGCGGCGGGCATGATCGACGCGAAGCTCGACCGGCTGGCCGCGCTTGAGCTCACCCTCCCTGACGGTGACGGCATGGGCGAAGACATCGCTGAGCTTCTTCTGGACATCGCCGATGTCGGCCAGCAAGCCCGGTCCGCTGACCGTGCCGGCATCGCCGACCTGGCCACCGGATTCGCCATAGAACGGCGTCTGGTTGACGATCATCAGCCCGCTCTCGCCGGCTTTCAGGCTCTCGACCTCGGCATTGTCACGGATCAGCGCGGTGACGACGCCTTCGGCCGACTCGGTGTCGTAGCCGAGGAATTCGGTCGCGCCGAGCCGGTCGCGCAGCGGGAACCAGAGTTTCTCGGTCGCGGCCTCGCCGGTGCCGGCCCAGGCGGCGCGCGCCTTGGCCTTCTGCTGCTGCATCGCCGCGTCGAAGCCGTCGGTGTCGACCGCGATGTTGCGCGCCCGCAGGGCATCCTGCGTCAGGTCGAGCGGAAAGCCATAGGTGTCATACAGCGTGAAGGCGACGTCGCCCTTCAGGCTCTGGCCGGAGACGAGGTCCTTGGCGGCATCGTCGAGCAGGGTCAGGCCGCGCGCCAGCGTGGTGCGGAATCGGGTTTCCTCGAGCTGCAGCGTCTCGGTGATCAGCGCCTCGGCGCGCAGCAGTTCGGGATAGGCGCGGCCCATCTCGCGGGTCAGGACCGGCACCAGCCGGTGCAGCAGCGGGTCCTTGGCGCCGAGCAGTTGCGCATGGCGCATGCCGCGCCGCATGATCCGGCGCAGCACATAGCCGCGGCCCTCATTGGAGGGCAGCACGCCGTCGGCGATCAGGAAGGCCGAGCAGCGCAGATGATCGGCGATGACGCGATGGCTCGCCTTCATCGGGCCGTCCGAGGCGACGTTCGTCATCTCGGCGATGGCGCCGATCAGGGCCGCGAACAGGTCGATCGCGTAGTTGTCATGGGTGCCCTGGAGCACCGCGGCGATGCGCTCGAGGCCCATGCCGGTGTCGATCGAGGGGTGCGGCAGATCCGTGCGGATGCCGCCCGCCGCCTCCTCATACTGCATGAAGACGAGATTCCAGATCTCGATGAAGCGGTCGCCGTCCTCGTCGGGGGAGCCCGGAGGGCCGCCGGGGATGTGGTCGCCGTGGTCGTAGAAAATCTCGGAGCAGGGGCCGCAGGGGCCGGTGTCGCCCATGCGCCAGAAATTATCCGAAGTCGGGATGCGGATGATCTTGCTGTCGGAGAGGCCGGCGATCTTCTTCCAGAGCGCGTGCGCCTCGTCGTCCTCGGAATAGACCGTGACCGTCAGCTTGTCCTTGGGCAGGCCGTATTCGCGCGTGACCAGGGTCCAGGCATGGCTGATCGCCTGTTCCTTGAAGTAGTCGCCGAAGGAGAAGTTGCCCAGCATCTCGAAGAAGGTGTGGTGGCGGGCGGTGTAGCCGACATTGTCGAGGTCGTTGTGCTTGCCGCCGGCGCGGACGCATTTCTGCGCGGTGGTGGCGCGCTGGTAGGGTCGCTTCTCCTGGCCGGTGAAGACGTTCTTGAACTGCACCATGCCGGAATTGGCGAACATCAGCGTCGGATCGTTGCGCGGCACGAGCGGGCTCGACGCCACCACCTCATGGCCCTGGCTCTTGAAGTAATCGAGGAAGGTGGACCGGATTTCGTTGACGCCGCTCATCTCGATCAGGACTCTGGTGTTTATGTGTCTGGGGCCGGGATATCCGGCAGGGACACCGGTTCTAGTCAGGCCTTTTGCGCCTGTCCAGAAAGCCGGCGTGCAAGACCTTGTCGCGACATGGAAAAGGCGGCCCAAAGGCCGCCCTTAGCGATCGTGTCAAAGATAATACGATCATTCAAACGGAATGCACCGTCATTCCGGACAAGCCGCGAAGCGGCGCCGATCCGGAATCCATCCTAGAGCGCCGTCGTGTCCTACGATGGATTCCGGGTCTTCGCTTCGCTCGCCCGGAATGACGGCGAGGATGTGATCGCCCCGGAGCCTTGGTTCAAGCCTCGCCCTCGTCGAGATCGTCGGCGCTGGGCGTCGCCTCGTCGAGGATACGCTCGGCGACCAGGCCGGAATTCTGCCGGATCGTCGCCTCGATCTTGGCGGCCATCTCGGGATTGGCCTTGAGGAAGGCCTTGGCGTTCTCGCGGCCCTGGCCGAGGCGCTGGCTGTCGAAGGAGAACCAGGCGCCGGATTTCTCGACCATGCCGGCCTTGACGCCAAGATCGACCAGTTCGCCGACCTTGGAGATGCCCTCGCCGAACATGATGTCGAACTCGACCTGCTTGAAGGGCGGGGCGACCTTGTTCTTGACGACCTTGACGCGGACCTGGTTGCCGGTGGCCTCCTCGCGGTCCTTCAGCGTCGCGACGCGGCGGATGTCGAGGCGCACCGAGGCGTAGAACTTCAGCGCATTGCCGCCGGTGGTGGTCTCGGGCGAGCCATACATCACGCCGATCTTCATGCGGATCTGGTTGATGAAGATGACCATGCAGTTCGAGCGCGAGATCGAGGCGGTCAGCTTGCGCAGCGCCTGGCTCATCAGGCGGGCCTGGAGGCCGGGCTGGACGTCGCCCATCTCACCCTCGATCTCGGCGCGCGGCGTCAGGGCCGCGACCGAATCGATGACGAGCACGTCGATCGCGCCGGAGCGGACCAGCGTGTCGGTGATCTCGAGCGCCTGCTCGCCGGTGTCGGGCTGCGAGATCAGCAGGTCGTCGAGATTAACGCCGAGCTTGCGGGCATAGACCGGATCGAGCGCATGCTCGGCATCGACGAAGGCGCAGACGCCGCCCTTCTTCTGGGCCTCGGCGATGGTGTGCAGTGCCAGCGTCGTCTTGCCGGAGGATTCCGGGCCGTAGATCTCGATGACGCGGCCGCGCGGCAGGCCGCCGACGCCGAGCGCGATGTCGAGGCCGAGCGAGCCGGTCGAGATCGTCTCGATTTCGATCGCCTGCTGGTTCTTGCCCAGCCGCATGATCGAGCCCTTGCCGAAGGCGCGCTCGATCTGCGAGAGCGCTGCATCCAGCGCTTTGGCCTTGTCCATCGAGGAACCTTCCACGAGCTTGAGATTCGCCTGACTCACGACTTGCGCTCCTTATGGCAGGGGCGCGGGGACATCTCAATCCGCGCCGGTGACCAAGATTGGTCATGGTTTGTTCTCGGTAGCAAGTTCTTTTTCTGTTCTCTTTTTGGGTATGCTGACAGGAGATGTCAGGAGCGGCTGTGCCGGACGCCCGAGGGCCCTTATTGAGGCCCAGCATGCGGGCTGACGGCGACGTCCCTGGCGATGGCGCGCCGAAGCTGAACCGGGCTTATGGCGTCGGCGGCGTCTGTAGAGCGCTGCCAAGCCGTTCGAGTTCGAGCGTGTAGCAGTAGAGCGCAAACAGGATGCCGATCAGCAGCGCGCCGCGCCAGGCGATGTCGAGCGGACCGAGCGCGAGCGCCGGTGCGTGGCGCAGGAAATAGACCGAGAACAGGGCGCCGCCCCAGATGAAGCCGAGCCGGCTGGAGAAGGCCAGGAGATGGCCGAGCGCCATGTTCCGGTAGCTGTCTGGTACCGGAACATGGCGCAGGCGGTACCAGTAGCAGGCCTGGCCGAGCGCTGCCGCGGTCACGAGCTGCAGCGCGCTGCCGGGCGTGGATGCGTTGGGTGAGCCGAGGTTCTCGATCAGGATGCGGAAGGCTGTGTGGATGTTGGCGAGCATGACCGCGGCGCAGGCGGTTTGGCCGGTAAGCAGCAGGGCGTAACGGCGCAGATCGCGGCGGTTCAAACGCGTGTCAGACATGGCGTCACCGAGGCTCGGGGCCGGCTCGATCTGCCCCCGTGACCAGACCCGGGCTCATCCCATCGCCGCCTTCACGGTCTCCACGAGCTGCTTCATCGTGAAGGGTTTCGGCAGGAACTGGAAATCCTCGCCCTCGGGCAGGTTCTTGCGGAAGGCTTCCTCGGCATAGCCGGAGACGAAGACGACCTTGGTGGCGGGGTTGCGCTGGCGCAGTTCGCCGAGCAGCGTCGGCCCGTCCATCTCGGGCATCACCACGTCGGAGACGACGAGGTCGATCCTGCCGTCATGCTCCAGGAAGATGTCGAGCGCCTCGACGCCCGAGGCCGCCTCGTAGACGGTGTAGCCGCGCGAGATCAGCATGCGGGCGTTGAGCGCGCGCACCGCGTCTTCGTCCTCGACCAGCAGGATGACGCCGGCGCCGGTATGGTCGGCGGCGAGCTTCTTGGGCGCCTCCTTGATCGCGGCTTCGGCTGCGATCTCCTCTTCGCTGGGCACATGGCGCGGCAGGAAGATGCGGAAGATCGTGCCGCGTCCGACGACCGAATCGCAGAAGACGAAGCCGCCGGTCTGCTTGACGATGCCGTAGACCATGGAGAGGCCGAGGCCCGTGCCCTTGCCGACCTCCTTGGTGGTGAAGAACGGCTCGAAGATCTTGTCGAGATGCTCGGGCGCGATGCCGGTGCCCGAATCCTCGACCTCGAGCAGGACATAGTCGTCGGTGGGGAGGGCGGCGTGGCCGAAGCTGGCGCAGTCGGCATTGGCGACGTTGCGCGTGCGCACCGTCAGCTTGCCGCCGTCGGCCATAGCGTCGCGGGCATTGACCGCGAGGTTGACGATGACCTGCTCGAGCTGGCCGAGATCGGCCTTGACCGGCCAGAGGTCTCGGCCTTGGCGGACGTCGAGCGTGACCTTGTCGGCGACGACACGCTTCAGCATCAGCGAGAGGTCGGAGAGCACGTCGCCGAGCTCCAGGACCTGCGGGCGCAGGGTCTGGCGGCGCGAGAAGGCGAGCAGCTGCCGCACCAGCGCCGCGGCGCGGTAGGCGTTCTGCTTGATCTGCATGATGTCGGGGAAGGAGGGGTCCGTCGGCCGATGGCTGGCGAGCAGGAACTCCGAGGCGTTGATGATGACCTGCAGCACGTTGTTGAAGTCGTGCGCGATGCCGCCGGCGAGCTGGCCGACCGCCTGCATCTTCTGGGCCTGGTCGATATTGTCCTTGAGCTTGCGCTCGGCGGTGGTCTCCAGCGCATAGATGATGGCGCGCTCGCCGTCGCCATCCTCGGTGGCGGCGACGGGAGAGAGATAGAGCCTGGCCGAGCGGGCTTCGTCGGCGGCCAGCGTCAGGTCGAGCGGGGCGATCTCGGAGCGTCCCTCCATGGCATCGGCCAGCGCGCGGTCGAGGCCGCCGCCGGCTGCGACGAGGTCGTGGATGGTGCCGGGCTGCGGCCCGGACTGGGTCAGGCGGGCGAAGGCGGCGTTGGAGCGCAGGATGGTGCCGGTGCGGTCGACGGTGGCGATCGCCATCGGCGTCGAGTGGAAGAAGCGCGCGAAGCGAATCTCCGCCTCGCTGCCGCCATCGGTGCCAGCTTCGCCCGGCGCCCGGTTCAGCACCAGGGTGCGCGAGGGGCCGGCGCGGCCGTCGCTGCCGAAGGCGACCTGATGGTGCAGGCGCACCGGCAGCGGCACGCCGTTACGGCGCTTCAGATCGACGTCGAGCACCTCGATGCGGACGTCGCCGGGCTGGCCCCGGATCGCCTGCACCAGGGCTGCGGCGCCGGGCGTCGCGATATCGTCGAGATGCAGACCACCGGAGCCGAAGCGGGCGAGGTCGAAGTCGAGCCAGCCCGACAGCGTCGCGTTGAGATAGGAGACCTCGCCATCGGCGTCGATCGAGACGAAGCCGGCCGGGGCATGGTCGAGATAGTCGATCGCGTGCTGGAGTTCCTGGAAGGCGTTCTCCTGGCGCTCGCGCTCGGGCGTCACGTCCGAGACCGCCCAGAGCGTCGCCTGGCGGCCATCGCGGCGCACGGGCATGACTTTGATCCGGTACCAGCCGACGGCGCCGCGGCCGTTGAGGGCGGGCTCCAGCCGGATTTCCTCGGCGAGCCTGCGGTTGTCGCGCGCCGCGGCGGCAAGCCGGTAGATCGCCTCCGAGACCTCGGCGCGGCCGGTGAAGAGGGCGCCGACCGGGCGCAGGTCGCTGGCGCCGCGGGCGCCGGCCAACTGGAGATAGGCCTCGTTGGCGTAGACGATGCCGGTCTCGCCCTCGGTGACGACGACGCCCTCGTCGGCGCTGTCGACGATGGTCTTGGTCAGGTCGTTGCGGGCGGCGCGGCCGGAGAACTGGATCAGGCCGATCGCGAAGGCGAACAGGCCGAAGACGCCGATCACGGACAGAAGCGCGAGCAGCCCGAGGATCAGCGGCTGGGCCCATTCGTTCGCGATGAAGCCGAGCGCGACGGCGGCGCCGACGAGCAGGCCCGCGACGAGCAGGATGATGCCGATATGGCCGGGCTTGTCGGAGCGATCGATCGCCGTGGTGGTTCCGCCCATTGCGGTGTGGCCCGTCCCTTTGCCGCAGCACTGCCCCATCGGCGGCACTGCAAATATAGTCTGACGCGTGATCTGGCCCGAAAACCGGTTCCCGCTCTTCGGCATCATGCCCAAGCGAGTTAGGCGCGGCGGCCCTTCAGGCGCAAGACGTATCCGATCACTTCCGCCACGGCTTGGTAGTGTTCGACAGGAATTTCTTCGTCGATCTCTACGGTGGCGTAAAGCGCGCGCGCCAGAGGCACGTTCTCGACGATCGGCACGCTGTGCTCGCCGGCGACTTCGCGGATCTTCAGCGCGACCGCATCGACGCCCTTGGCGAGGCAGAGCGGCGCGGCCATGCCGGGCTCGTATTGCAGCGCGACGGCATAGTGGGTCGGGTTGGTGATGATCACGGTCGCCTTCGGCACGGAGGCCATCATGCGCTTGCGCGAGCGCTCCGTCCGGATCTGGCGGAGCTTCGCCTTGACCTCGGGATTGCCTTCCGAGTTCTTGTACTCGTCCTTCAGCTCCTGCTTGGTCATCTTCTGGCGCTGGTACCAGGAGAAGCGCTGCCAGCCGAAATCGCCGAGCGCGATGACGGCGAAGAGCGCGAGCGCGCTCCCCATCAGTTTGATCGCGAGCACGAGGGCCGCCGGCAGCAGCGCCGAGATGCTCATCTGGGCGAAGGCCTCGAGCCGGTCGTGCTCGTTCCAGAGCGTGATCCAGAGGACGGCGCCGACCAGCCCGGTCTTGGCGAGGCCCTTGGCGAAATTGACCCAGGCCTCCTTGCCGAACATCCGCTTGGCGCCGGCCATCGGCGAGATGCGGCTGAATTTCGGCATCAGCGGATCGAAGGTCCAGAGCGGCTTGTGCTGGATCAGCGCGCCGATCAGCGCGGCACCGAGAATGAAGCCGAAAGGCAGCCCCAGTGCCGAGAAGCCGGTCATGACGCCCTTCTGCGCGACATTGGCGAAGGCCGAGCCGTCGGAGGGCACCTGATGGGCGTTCATCAGGAAGCTGCGCAGCGCGAGCGCCGCGGACTGGGCCGACCAGCCCGCGCCGACCAGCAGCGCCATGGTGAACCCGCAGAGGACGAAAAAGGTGCCGATCTCCTGCGATCTGGGAATGTCGCCTTTCTCGGCGGCCTGTTCCAGTTTTCGCTGGGTCGGGTCCTCTGTTCTGTCGTCGTTCTCGGCTTCCTCTGACATGAGCGCTCAGTTCCCGGCGAACTGGCGCAGGAAGGCGCCGAGATCCGTAAGGAAGACGCTCATCATCACGCCGACCACGGCCAGCAGCACGAACATGCCGCCGAGGATCGAGGCCGGCACCGCCAGGAAAAAGACCTGGAGCTGCGGCATCATGCGGGCCAGCACGCCGAGGCCGAGATTGAAGAGCAGGCCGAAGATGATGAAGGGCGCGGAGATCTGGACGGCCAGCGAGAAGCCCTGGGAAGCGGCCCGCACGGCCAGCATCATCACGTCGCCGATCTCGGGAATGCCGCCGGGCGGAAGCACGCGGTAGCTCTCATGGATCGCGACGATGGCGACGTGGTGCAAGTCGCTGGTCAGGATCAGCGTGATGCCGAGCATGGTGAGCAGGTTGCCGATCGAGGGGTTCTGCTGGCCTCCGGTCGGGTCGACCGTCATGGCGAAGCCGAGGCCCATGGTCTGGGCGACGAGCGTGCCAGCGGTCTGCAGGCAGGCCATGACGAAGCGGGCGCAGACGCCGATGACGAGCCCGATCAGGATCTCGCCGATCAGAAGCCCGACCACGCCCGGCATGTCCGGGGGCAGGCGCAGCAGCGGACGGGCCATCGGCAGAACCACCAGGGCGACGAAGAAGGCGAGCGAGAGCCGGCCGCGCGAGAAGACGAAGCGCTCGCCGATTCCGGGCATCAGCATGACCAGCGTGCCGACGCGCGCGAAGATGAGCACGAAGACGGCGCTGATCTCGGGCAGGATCGCGATCTGCATCGTGCCGCCGGCACTCCGCCGCCATGGGAACTGCCGCAGGTCCGGGCCATCGGCGATGGCGAGGGTCTGCTGCGGCAGGATCATTCGCCCGTGGCGATTCGGACGGCGACCCGTCCCATATAGCCCGCCAGCGCGTCTCCCATGAACGGCAGAAACAGCATCAGCGCAGCGAAGACCGCCAGAATCTTGGGCACGTAGACCAGGGTCTGTTCCTGGATCTGGGTCAGCGCCTGAACCAGCGAGACGGCGAGGCCGACGACGAGGGCGACCATCATCAGCGGCCCGCCTGCCTTGAGGAAGACGATGATGCCGTCGCGGGCGACGTCGAGGATGGCTCCGGATGTCATGACGATTTCCTGAAAAGCCAGATCAAACCGGCATCCGCATGATTTCTTCGTAGGCCGCGATGACGCGGTCGCGCACGGCGACCAGCGTCTCGATCGCGGCCTCGCTCTCGGCGACGGCGGTGACGACGTCGACGACGTCGGCCCGGCCCACGGCGACGGAGGCGGCCTGCGCATCGCTCTTGCGTCCGGCGTCGGCGGTGGCTTCCAGGGCCTTGCCGATCATGGACGCGAAGTCGGGACCGCCCGTCTCCGACGCGCTCGCGGAAACCGGCTTGCGGAGCAGATTGCCCGCACCCATTCCCTGGATCGAGGCATAGGCGCCGGCGGCGAAGCTTGGCGTGGCCATGGCGTGCTAACCCTTCAGGCGCGCAGGATGTCGATGGTGCGCTGGATCATCCGGCGCGTCGACGAGATCAGGTTGAGGTTGGCCTCATAGCTGCGCTGGGCCTCGCGCATGTCCATCGTTTCGATCAGCGAGTTGACGTTGGGCATGCGGACATTGCCGCTGGCGTCGGCGGTGGGGTTGCCGGGCTCGAATTTGGTGCGGAACTGGCTCTGGTCGCGCTGGACGCGACCCATATCGACGACCTGCGCCTCGAGGTCGCGGTCGAAGCGGCGCTGGAATGTCGGGATCTTGCGGCGATAGGGGTCGGCGCCGGCGCGCTCGGGGCCGGAATCGGCGTTGGCCATGTTCTCGGCGATGACGCGCATGCGGCCGGACTGGCTGCGCAGGCCCGAGGTCGCCACCGCGATGCTCTTGAGAAGATCCATGAAACGTCTCCTGCTGCCGCTGACGGATCAGCGACCCTTGCCGATGGCGATCTTCATCAGGCCGAGGCCCTTGCTGTAGAGCGAGGCCGCGAGCTGGTAGTCGGACTGGTTCTGGGCGACCTTGCCCATCTCGTCCTCGAGGTTGACCGCATTGCCGTTGGGCGTGACCTCGAAGCGCTGGGCGCGGGCGCTGTCGAAGCCGCCGCGGCGGCCGGCGAGGTCCATATGTCCCGCGCTCGTCTGGGCGAGCCCGACATTCGCCTGGCCGATGGCCGGACCCTTCACATCCATCGGGCGGAAGCCGGGGCTGTCGGCATTGGCGACGTTCTCGGCCAGGACCTTCTGGCGCGTCTGATGCCACTGCATGCGCGTCTTCAGCGCCTGCATCAGGTTTCCGCCTGTTCCCAGGGCATTGCTCGCCATGGCCGTCGACCCTCGCTGGACCGGCGCCGCGCGCCGGTTCACTGGGTAAATCTTGCCGGGTCCATGGTTAATGACCGGTTAATGAGACAGCGTTTCGAGCATCCGGTTAACCACGCATTCACCATGTTTCCTGAAAGCGCGGGCGCTATGCTATAGCCTGCGTGTTCAACGTCGGATGACTTACCGGCAGCCGGGGCCCGGCGCGCCGTCGCTAATGAGGCAGACCTTGCAGAGCTTGTTTGGCTTCGATCTCCCGACCGCACAAAAGTGGGTCATCGCTTTTGGCGTCATCCTGGTATTGCTCGTGCTGCTGGGCCTGTTCGCGCGGCAGATCAAGGATGGCCGGCTGCGGATCAAGGGGCAGGGCGGCGGCCGCACAAGGCAGCCCAGACTCGGCGTGGTCGACATCCATGACCTCGACCGTCAGCGCCAGCTCGTGCTGATCAGGCGCGACAATGTCGAGCATCTGGTCATGATCGGCGGGCCCTCCGACGTGGTCGTCGAGACCAATATCGTGCGCAGCGGGGCGCGGACGGCGATGCCGGCGCAGAGCGACCTCGGCCTGCCGGACCGGCCGCTGCCCTTCGACACGCTGGTTCCACAGGAGCTGGCCCGCCAGGACGCGGTGCGTCACGAGCCTGCCGAGGACATGCGCCGCGCACCGCCGCCGGCTCCCGTCGCGCTCGCTCCGTCGGGGGGCGAGCCGCCGCAGCCGCCGACCCGGCCGGTCCAGCCGGCCTCGCGCCCGGTCCAGACCCTGACCCAGGCCGAAGCGGCAGTCGCTGCCGCGACGGCGGCCGGCGGCGGGGTGGCGCTGGGCGTTGCCGCTGCGTCGAAGCCGCAGGCTGCGCCGCCTGCACCCGCCTCCGTTGCGACCGCCTCTCTTGCGCCCTCTCCGGTGGTCCAGGCACCGCATTTCACACGCGATCCTGCGCCCGCCGCCAGCGCCGGGGAACTCGACGACATGGCGCGGCAGCTTGACGAGGCGCTGAAGCGGCCGTTCTCGGCGGTGCGTCCCGCCAATGCGCCGACCGCCGCTCCGATCCCGCCTGTCGATGCCGCCCCGGCTCCGGCCGAACTGCTGCCGGAGTCTGCTGCCGCGCCCCCCGCGCCGGTTGCCCCGCCCGCTCAGCAGGCCATGCGAGCCCTGCCCATGGATGTCGAGGCGGAGTTGGAGATGGCGCTCGGCCTCAAGCCCGAGCGAACAGGCCCCAAGCCTCCGGCCTCGACCCCGCCAGCGGTCGCTGCATCGGCCTTCGCTGCACCGTCCTTCACCCCGCCCAAGCCGTTCGAGCCGGCGCCTCCGGCCGAGCCCGAGGCGGTCGCGGCACCCGAACCCGACGCGGTGGATGCTTCGCCTGAGCCGGAGAGCAAGCCGGAGCTGGATGTCGAGCCCGAGATCAGGCCCGAGCCGCAGATGGACGAGGTCGAGTCCGAGGCGAAGCAGGCTGACGAGGCGGAGACGCGCGATCCCTTGGAGGAAGCCGCTGCAGAGGATCGCATCGAGGAGGCTTCACCGGAACCGGAGCCGAAGCCGATCGACCCGTTCTCGGTCGACGCCATCGAGGCGGAGTTTGCCCGGCTGCTCGGCCGCGATTCGAAAACTCGGCCCTGACCGCTGCAATCAACAGCTTTCGCGCCGGCGCGGCACTCTGACGCCGCCAAGCCGGTTGCCGGCCGGCGAAGCCCGGCCTTAGCGTTGCGCGGCCCGATCGTCTGAGTCGGGCGCAATGACGGCCGCGCGCGAGCATGATCAGCACTCCCATGAGACGGCGGCACGCGCGGCGAATGGGTCTGGTCGCGGGCCGCCTGACGCTCTGGGCGGCGCTCGCGAGCCTGCCGCTTGGACCAGCGCTGGCGCAGACGCTTTCGCTCGATCTCGGGCAGGGCGGCGGCGTGGCTGAGCGCGCGCTGCAGCTCATCGCCGTCATCACGGTCTTGTCGCTGGCGCCGTCGATCCTGATCATGGTGACCTCCTTCACCCGGATCGCGGTGGTGTTGTCGCTGCTGCGCTCGGCGCTCGGCACGCAGACGGCTCCGCCCAATGCCGTGATCATCGGGCTGGCGCTGTTCCTGACTGGGTTCGTCATGGCCCCGACCCTGCGCGAGGCCTATGCCACCGCGATCGCGCCGCTTGTCGCGGGCCAGATCCAGCCGACGGAGGCCTATAATCGGGGCGTCGTGCCCTTCAAGACCTTCATGCTGCGCCATGTGCGCGAAAAGGACCTGGCGTTGTTCATCGAGATGTCGCGCGAGCCGGCTCCGGCGACGCCGCAGGATGTCCAGATCCAGATTCTGGTACCGGCCTTCATGATCTCGGAGCTGCGCCGCGCCTTCGAGATCGGCTTCCTGCTGTTCGTGCCCTTCCTGATCATCGACCTCGTGGTGGCCTCGATCCTGATGTCGGTGGGCATGATGATGCTGCCGCCGGTGACGGTGGCGCTGCCGTTCAAGCTGATCTTCTTCGTCCTGGTCGACGGCTGGGGACTGGTCGCCGGCTCGCTGGTGAAGAGTTACGGCGTCTGACGCGCACGCCGGGCCGCCCTGGCCTTGCGCGTCAGCTGCGTCCGGGCGCAGGCGGCGCCGCCTCGGGTGCCGCACCGGTCGAAGCGGGCGCCGGTGTCGGAGCGGGGGGCTCGCCGGTCGGCGGGACGGCCGCATCCGGCTTCTTCTGGCGAATGGCCGACGAAAAGGCCGGGTAGCGCTCGCGATAGGCGCTCATGAAGTCCGACAGGGTGTCAGCGCCGGCCGCGGCGGCGGCACGTGCCATCTCACGGATGTCGGCCGCCTTCGAGCGGTTGGCGCCGGTGACGAAGGCGAAGGTGCGGGCATCGCTGCTCTGGGCCATCTTGGTCGCGAACTTGCTGCGCAGACGATCGAGCGAGAGCCCCTCATTGGCCATCACATAGGAGATTGCGGCGCGCATCACGTCGGAGCGCGCGCCGTCGCTGAGCGGCGCCGGGCCGCGCCAGGCCTCGTCGAGGATGCGTTCATGCGCCTCACCGGCCTCGCGCCAGCGCCGCCCGGTCCAATAGACGTCGGCGCGCAGGCGGTCGATCTCCGGGCCGCGCTCGGCCTCGAGCAGATCGAGCGCCAGGTCTGTGCGCGACAGGTCCGACAGCGCCTTGGCCTCGAGCAAGAGCCTGGCGCGCTTGACGTCGCTGGGCAGCTCGATCAGCCGGGTCGTCGCCAGCGCGCGCAGCGCCTCGGCCGGCTTTCCGTTCATCAGGTTGACCATGGCCAGCCGCGCCGCGACGGTCGAGCGCGCCGCACCGGTCAGGCGCCGTTCCATCTGGTAGCGCAGGATGTCGGCGGCCTGGTCGAGCAGGTCGAGCTCGATCAGGCGGTCGGCGAGCAGGCGGGTGATCTCGTCGCCGCGCCGACCGATCGGCAGGAATTCCTTGAAATCGTAGAACAGCGCCAGGGCATCGATGCGCGAGAGCTGCTCCAGGCTTTTCCCGCTGAAGAGTTCGGCGAAACGCTGCGCCGTCTCGTCATGCAGGCGCCGCGTCACGGCATGCTCGGGAAAGCTCTCATTGGCGCGGCGTGCGACCA
Source organism: Hyphomicrobiales bacterium (assembly GCA_900470775.1). GTDB lineage: Bacteria > Pseudomonadota > Alphaproteobacteria > Rhizobiales > Beijerinckiaceae > Allobosea. Next base: position 18,975 of record UCBZ01000066.1, read on the forward strand.
TGAACGCGTCGCGCCAGCGCTGCCGGTCGGCATACAGACGCCCAAGCTCGCCCAACGCCTCGATCTCGATCTCGCCGCCACGCCAGATGATCGAAACCGTCTCAAGCCGGGCGACGGCTTCGTCGGGGCCGATGTCGTTGCGCTTCTCGGCCTGCACCATCCGGATGGCGCGCAGCTGCGCCTCCGCCGCGACGGGCCGGCTGCGCGCCTCGAAGAGCGGCCTGTATCCGGCCAGCGCATTGTCGGGCCGGCCGCTGACATCGTCGAGCATGGCCCTCAGCAAGGTGAGCTGTTCCTGGTCCATCGTGCCGGCTGGCATCTCGGTGAGCGCGTCGACCTCGCGCTCGGCGATCGTCATGTCGCGCATCGCCAGCGCCGCGCGGGCCTTGGCCGTGCGCAGTTCGGCCTGCAGGTCCGACGGGTAACGCTCGAGGATCGCATCGGCGCGGCGGAAGCCTGCCAGCGCCTGCGCATTGCGGCCGAGCCGCTGGTCGATGAGGGCGCGCCACAGGCCGGTTTCGGCATCCTCCTTGATCGGGCTTGCATCGAAAGCCGCCGCCGCCTCCTTGTGACGGTGCATCTGGGCGGCTATCAGGCCCTTCAGGAACAGCGCCTCGCGGTTGCCGCGCATGGCCGGGTCGTCGGTCAACAGCGCCGTCAACGGACCCTTCGCTTCCGACATCAACCGGTTGGCCGCGTAGAAGCGGGCCAGAGCGAGACGGGTCTCGGATTTGCGGGCGCGCGACGCGCCGGCGATCTCGCGCTGGAGGACGCGCTCCTGCTCGCGCACGCCGGCAATGGCGAGCTTGCCCCACTGCTCCGGATCGAGCAGGGGAGCCTGCGTCTTGGCCACCTCGGCCTCGCCGTCCTTGCGCTGATCGGCGGCGTCCAGCGTCACCGTCAGCCCGCCAGCACGGCCGATCCGGACCTGGTCGGTTTCCGCTCGGACGACGACATCGTCGGCGTGCGGGGCGACGGCCAGGCCGTGCGCAGTCGGCAGCAGGCCGAACTCGACGAACTGATAGGGCTTGGCCGTGACGCGGACCGGGCCGGTGGCGGTCGCAACCGCGACGGGCAGGCCGGAGGGGCCGGCGTCGAGCCAGTGAACACCGGTCATCCCGGGCAGCGGCACCGCGACGATGGTCTGGCCCTGTTCGTCCATCGAGCGGGAGGGCACCAGCGCTTCGGCGGCTTTTCCGACCTGGTCGCCGAAGCCGAGCGACCAGGTCGTGCCGTCGTCGAAGAGGCGCGTCAGCGGCTGGCCGGTCAGGCGCAGGCGCACCAGCGTCACCTTGCCCTCGCGCGTGACGGTCGCCTCCGCGATCACGCCGGGCAGCAAACCCTTGAGATCAGCCGGATCGATCGTGTCGCGGGTGTCGAAGACGAGCGTCGCCGTTCCCGCTTCGACGAAGCCGGCGACCCCGGTGGGGCGCGGAAAGCGGAAATCGAGCCGCGAACCAACCGCCGTGATCTTCACGGCCTGTGGCGTCGGGTCGATGACCGGCGGCGCCACGGCCGTGGCGGACCGCGCTGCGGAGGGCTGCATGGCCGGCGGCCTGGCTGGGGTCGGGGCAGGCGTGGCGGCCGGAGCTGCCGGTGCAGCGGCGACGGCAGCCGGGGGAGCGCTTGCCTGCCCTGCCGGTGCCGCTGCGGGCGGCTTGGCCGGCTTCAGCATGTCGAGGACGATACCCTCTTCGTCGCGGAAGCTGCGGACCTGCCAGTCCTTGGGCAGGGTGAGGGCAAGCGTCGTCGCGGCCTTGCCGGTTTCGTTGGAGACCAGCGCGACGCCGTCGGGCAGGGTGGTCCTGACCACGGCCGGCTCGACCGTCATCGGCTTGTCGAAGGTCAGGGTCAGCGCGCCCTCGTTGAGATCGGTTTTCAGGGCCGCATCCGGGGCTACGTCGAAGATCAGCCGTTCGAGCGTCGGCAGGCTGGCGCCGCGCAGGCCGAGCATCCGCGGTGGTTCCTGCGTCAGGCGCGCCGCCTGGCGGCTTAGGGCCTCGGCCACGCGCAGGCGCTCCGACATGTCGGCGATGACCTCCGGCGGGGGCCCAGGCAAGAGGCCGTTCCAGTTTTCCGGCAAAAGGTCGATGAAGGTTCGCTCGCCAGCCTCGATCAGGTTGGCGCGATAGGTCCTGGCGAGCGCGAAGCGCAGGCCGCGCCCGTCGGGATCGACACGGGCGACCGAGATATAGGCCGGCAGTTCGCGGGCGATCTTGGCGACGTCGATCTTCACGCTCGCGCCGAAAGCGACGACGAGGACACCGTTGGAGACGCGGATCCGCGTCGGCGTCGGCTCGTCGAAGACCAGCGAGAGGCGTCCAAAGCCGGGCGGCATGACCTCGCCGCGCAGGGTCGCGCTGGCGGCGAGCGCTGGCGCGCCGAGACCGGCGGCGGTGGCGAGGGCGTAAAGCCCGATGCCGAAGGCGAGGGAACGCGGGAGACGCAAAGCCGGACACTCAACCCAACGCGACAAAGCCGGGCCAGGCGGACAAGCCTGCCCCGATCGTGCCGACGCTAGCGCGTCAAGGATAATGCCGGGTTAACGCACCGCGCCATTTATGCCTTCGGCAACAAGCGTTTAGCGCCTCCGGCGCATCGTCGGCCGCGCCGGCTCCCTTGTCGCCGATGGGATACGCGCATTTCGGCGCCGAGAGCAGCCGGCTGCGATCTCGAAGTGTCGGGCGGGGATCATGCACGACGACAGGCGAGCGAGGGAACGATGCGGCGGCGAGCATCAGATTGTCGGCCCTACAACGTCGTCAGGATCGTCCTCAGGGCGGCGATCGCGGCCAGCGCGGGGGCGACCTCAGACGTGGCGTTGCTCGCCATGGCCTTGAGCTGGCGGCCGTTGTGCGTTTGCACCAACGCGGCTTGAGCCTGCGCAAGTTGCAGGCCGACCAGCGTCGCCAGCGTGCGGCCGGCGGGGTCCAGGCGACCATCCGAGCCCGTGCCGTGCGTCTTCTGGAAGCTCTTGATTGCGCCGATCGTCAACGGGCCCGCGATACCGTCGACCTTGAGAAGCGGCAATCGCTGGTCACCCAGCCAGTTGTTGAGGATGACCTGCGCAATCTTCACTTCGACCGGCTTGTTGATGCCGCCTTGCCCTACCGAGCCCGCCAGCATGGGTCCAACCTTTCATCCGGACGTCAAACCAAAACCGCCCCACCCAGAAGTCCCGGAAGCATCAGGAGCAGAACGTACACGCATGCGGCTATGAAGGCGACGTATCCGACTTTCGCCAGGACTTCGGCAAAATTGCCTTTCATACAGATTTCATACCAAACGAGCCCCGGTCCGCCGCGATAATAGTGCAGATAGAACCTGATTCGCGTTCCCAATACATTTCCTTCAGTCAAATATTCTTCGTCGTCGACCCACCATGTCAGGCCAGCGGTATAGGGGAGATCGTGATCCTTGAACAGTTTCACGAGCAAGGCCTGCTTGGCGATTCCCGCCGGAAGCCCGGACCATGATGCCGGCTTGACCTCGTAGAATTCAAAGTCTTTGCGGGCGGAATCATGCGTCATGATGTCGGGGACGGCCAGGGCCCCCTTGATGAACTGCAGCGCTTTCCATTCCCCTTCCGTCACCTTGCCCGGATTGTGGGTCATGATGAACTCGCCGAGAAGACCGGTCCTGCTCCAGATCTTGGCTGGATCGTTGAAATCGAAAACATTGAAGGGAAAGAAGTTGGTCTGCCCGCCTCCCTTGAAGCGGCCGACATCCTTGAGATAGCGATCCGTGATCTTTCGCTCGGCGAAAGCGCCGAACACACCGGCGGATTGCGCCGTCACGCCGAGCTCGCCGAACGGAATGCACAACTGGGACATGGAACGCTCCGTGAGCGAGCGGGCGACGCCGACATCATCGCCTGCCGCCGATACCCGTCATCATCCAATTGGATGAGGCTTCGGATTTTCTGTCCTGCGGGCCTGGGGCTGCGGACTTCGCGGCGTTGAACGTGTCAGGTCCGATCGCAGCTGGCCACGCGCATGGTCACGGCCCCGTATGCAAGGCCGCCCGCGCCGGTTCAGCGCCGGGGGGCCGGTGCGGGTGCGATCGCGGGGAGCTCTGTGCCGGGCAGGGCGGCCGCGTCGACGGCGATGCGCTCGGCGTTGGGGCTGCGCGCGATCGTTGCCAGGGCGACCGTGAGCTTCTCGGCGCGCTCGGAAGCCATCGCCGCCAGGACCTCGGACATCTTGCGCGGGTTCATCTGCTGGACGACCGGCACCAGGATGTCGAGGCTGAGCCGGTCGAACACCCGGGCGGCGTCCTTCGGTTTCATCGCCTCATACATGATGACGAGGTTCTTGATCGCCTTGGCCTCGTCGGCCGGCGGCTTGCCGGCGGGGCCGCCCGCCTTGGTCTCGAGTTCCTTGAGGTCGCCGACGCGTGTGTCGAGCTTCCTCTCAGCGGTGTCGAGCAGGCGTTCGCGCATCTCGAGCTCGCGCATGCGCGCATCGATCTCCTCGCGGCGCTCGCCGAGGCGTTCGAGCAGGGCGCGTTCGGCTGGCGAGATCGGAGCGGCCGTGCCGTTGATGATGCCGGCCTTGTTCAGCGGATTGGCGGCGCGGCCCGCTTGGGCCTTGGCCTCGGCCTCGGCCTTCTCCTGCTCCTTCTTGGGGTCGGGAGCGGGGTTGGACCCGGTGGTCTCGGGATCCATGAAGCTGGCATCGGGGGTGTGCGCGTGCGCAATCTTCTTGGCCATCGCCCAGATTTCGGGGGCGGGCTTGGCCGTCGCGAAGGCCGGGGCGCTCGCGGGAACGGTCCCGGGATAGGGCTCCGCCGTCCAGGCAAGCAGCTTCAGCGCCAGGAGACCCATGGCGCCGAGGATGACCGCTGGCAGGAGGCGGGGCCGTTCGATCACGCAGCCTGACCCTCCAGGCGGCGCGCCGCGCGGGCGCGGATCGCGGCGGCGGATTGCGCGGCGTTGGCCAGGCGGGAGATCGGCGTCGGCTCGGCGGCCTTGGGCGCTTCAGCGGGCCTCGGCGCGACCAGCGTGGCGGCGCTGACGATCTGGCCGATGCGATCCATCACGACCTGTCCGGCCTCGATCTGGGCGGCGAGATCGGCGGCGTAGCGCTCGGCGGTCTGCAGGCGTTCGGCCAGGGTGCGGTCGCAGTCGCCGAGCGTCAGCTTCAGGCCGGCGATGGCGCGTTCGGCGGTGTCGGTGGCCGCGATCAGCGCGCCGACGGTCTGCCGCATGCCGCTCTCGTCCGCCTTCAGGCGCTCGATGCGCTTGGTCAGGACGAAGCAGGTGATGATGGTGGCGACGAGCAGGCTGGCAACCAGCACATCGGCGATGAGAGCGATCGTCATGCAGGAAGCCCCGTCGTCAGGTCGAGTGGATATGGTTGGTGTCGAAGGCGGCGATCGTCGTCTTGGAACGGCGCAGCGGGCTGACGATCTGCACCGCGATCTTGTCGTCGACCCGGCCGATGCGTCCGTCGCTGACGATGAAGTCGCCGCAGCGCAGGGCGACGAAGGCGTCGGGACGCGCGTCGAACATCAGCGTGTCGCCGATCTCGAGGTTCATCATCCGCTTCAGCGGCATCTGCGTTTCGTGCAGCACGCAGGTCACCGGAACCTCCGTCTGCCAGACCTCGGTCGCGAGATGGTTCTCCCAGATCGGATCGCGGCCGAGCTTCTCACCCATGAAGCTTTCGAGCAGCAGGTCACGGATCGGCTCGATCGTCGCATAGGGCAGGAGGATGTGCAGCGAGCCGCCGCGTCCTTCCATGTCGAATTTCAGCTCGACGCGGATGGCGGCGTTGGCGGGGCGCGAGATCGAAACGAAGCGTGGGTTGGATTCGATGCGGTCGATGGTGAAATGGACCGGCGAGAGCGGTTTGAACGCGGCCTCGGCATCGCTGAGGATCAGCGCGATCACGCGGCGGATCAACCGGATCTCAATCGAGGTGAAGGGGCGCCCGTCGACGCGCGGCGCAGGCTGGCCGCGCTTGCCGCCGAACATGGTGTCGAGGATCGAGTAGGTCAGCGCCGATTCGATCGTGATCAGGCCGAAATTGTCCCACTCCTCGGCCTTGAAGACAGAGAGCATCGCCGGCTGCGAGATCGAATTCATGTAGTCGCCGAAACGCACCGAGCGGATGCTTTCGAGGGTGACCTCGACGTTGTCGGTGAAGAAATTACGTAGGCTGGTGGAGAGCAGGCGGACGAGACGCTCGAAGATGATTTCGAGCATCGGCAGGCGTTCATAGGAGACCGAGCCGGAATCGACGATCGCCTGGATGCCGTTGCGGCCCTCCTTCTCGTCGCCGAGGGAGAAACCGAGCATCGTGTCGATTTCGTCCTGGCTCATCAGGCGGTCGGTACCGCCTTCCGGTTCGCCTTCCTCCTCGACGATATCGGGCATGGTGGCCCATTCGGCCGCCATGCTCTCCGGGCTCAGCGGCTCGTTCTTGGGTGCCGCCTCGACGTTGTCGCGATCGCTCGTGCTCATCTGCCTGTGGTCGCTTTTGTCATGCTTTGATCTTGCATCGGCAGGATCCGAAAACCGGTTTCCGCTTCGGGCCGCTGCTGGCGCCGGCTCACTGAATCAGCAGTTCCTTGAACAGCACCGCGTCGATCTTGGCCGGGAAGACCGTGACGTTGACGCGGCGCAGGAGCTCTTCCTTCAGGCGGTACATGCCGGCCGAGCCTTCGAGATCGGAGGGCCGCAATTCGCGCATGTACACCTGGAAGGCATCCTCGACACGCGGCAGCAGCGGCTTGATCTCGTCGGAGACCTTCGCGTCGGCGATCTCGAGCACGACCTTGATCTTGATGATCGGCTGGCGCTCCTGCCCGCCGGTGATGCCGATCATCATGTCCTTCATCTCGACGAACGAGACCGGCTTCTTGACGTTCTTGGCCGCTTCCGCCGCCGCCACCTGCTCGGCCGAGGGCTTCTTCAGAAAGAAAAACCAGCCGCCGCCGCCGAGCGCCGCCAGCAGCACGACGCCGCCTGCGATCATGATCAGCTTCTTCTTGCCGCCCTTCGGCGCGGCTTCGCCGGAGGCGCCTTCCTCATCGGTGTTGGGCTTCTTCGACATTGCCGGCACGCCTTAATTCGAGACGGACTGCGCGCCTGCGCGGGCCATCTCCAACACCCTGAACAGTCACGGTTAACGCGTCGTTAAGCAGGGCAATTTCTGCCGGGTCGATCTTGCCTCCCGGTCCTGCTCTGCAGGGTGAAAGGCTCCGCGCATAATTCAGTTTCAACAGTAATATCAATATGTTGACAGGATTAACCACGCTGGCATGGTGCTTGCGGGCTGTTTCCCGTGGCTGCTGCGCTGGGGAGCGTCGAAGCAGCCGCGGAACAGAATCGGGAGACGACGCCGTGGAGAACGCTCTTCTCGTCGGCCTGTCGCGTCAGATGGCTCTGGCGCGTGAGCTGGATGTCATCGCCAACAACATGGCGAATGTCGGCACCAACGGCTTCAAGGCGCGCTCGGCGCGCTTCAACGAATTCATCATGCCCAACGCCAGCGCCGAGACCTTCGCGCCGCGCGACCGGCCGCTCTCCTATGTCATCGACAAGGGCACGCCGATCGACCTGTCGCAGGGCGCGATCGAACGCACCGGCAACCCGCTCGACGTGGCGCTGCGCGGCGACAACTACCTCGCCGTCCAGACCGCGGGCGGGGAGCGCTACACCCGCGCCGGTTCGCTTGAGATCAACGGACGGGGCCAGCTTGTGATGCAGACCGGCCAGCCGGTACTGGGCGAGGGCGGGCCGATCACCTTCGGTTCGAGCGAGAGCAACGCCAGGATCGCCGCGGACGGCACCGTCTCCACCGACCAGGGCATCCGCGGCAAGCTGCGCCAGGTGCGCTTCGCCAATCCGCGCGCGCTGGTCAGCGAGGGCGACAACCTGTTCTCCTCGCCGGCTGGGGCCACCCCGGCGGGACCCGAGGCCCGCCTCGAAGTGGGGGCGAAAGAGAGTTCGAACGTCAAGGCGGTGATCGAGATGACCCGCCTGATGGAGGTCCAGCGCTCCTATCAGAGCATGGCCAACATGATGTCGAAGACCGACGAGCTGCGCAGCAAGGCGATTTCCCGCCTCGCCGACCAGCAAGCCTGACCCGGAGAGGAGTCAAGCCCATGCGCGCCCTACAGACCGCCGCGACCGGCATGATGGCCCAGGAACTCAACGTCCAGGTCATCTCGAACAACATCGCCAACGTGCGCACCACCGGCTACAAGCGCCAGACCGTGCATTTCCAGGATCTTCTCTACGAGAACTTCCGGCGCGCGGGCTCCGCCACCTCGGAGACCACGCAGGTTCCGGCCGGCACCTTCGTCGGCTCGGGCGTCAAGACCGTCTCGACCGGCCGCATCATGAGCCAGGGCAACCTGACCTCGACCGAGAAGCAGTACGACCTGGCGATTCGCGGCGAGGGCTTCTTCCGCGTCCGCATGCCGGACGGCCGCACCACCTATACGCGCGACGGCTCGTTCGATCTCGACTCGCAGGGCCAGCTCGTCACCCGCGACGGCTATCAGGTCGAGCCCGGCATCACGATCCCGAACAATGCGACCAGCGTGAACATCAACGCGCAGGGTTCCGTCGAGGTGATGCTGCCGGGCCAGACCGCCCCGCAGGTTCTGGGCCAGATCCAGCTCGTGCGCTTCGTCAACAAGGTCGGCCTGGAATCGATCGGCGACAATTTGTACATCGAGACGGCGGCCTCCGGCCAGCCGATCGAGGGCTTCGGCGGCGGCGAAGGCTTCGGCAACCTGCAGCAGAACTATCTCGAAGAAGGCAACGTCCAGGCGGTGACAGAGCTGTCCTCGCTGATCGCGGCGCAGCGCGCCTATGAAATGAACTCCAAGGTCATCACTGCCGCCGACCAGATGATGTCGGCGACATCAGCGATGTTCCGCGGTTAAGGGGGCAGCGCATCATGATCCGTTCCTCGTTTTCGCTGACCGTCCTGCTCCTGCTGGCCGCCCCCGTACTCGGCGCCTCGCCGCGTGCCACTGCCGAGCATCCCGTCGCCGTCGCGGCCCTGTCTGCCGGGCCGGTTGCCCCGGGTCAGGTTTTGCCCGGCCAGGTTTCGCCCGGTCAGGTCGTGGCGCCGCAGGCCCCCCGTAGGCTGCAGCTGCGCACGGAACTTACGCTGCTGCGCGATATCGTCAGCTTCGGCGATCTGATCACCGGCGTCGGCGCCGACGCGGCCGCGACCCCGGCCTTCCGCGCGCCCATGCTCGGCGAGACCGGCACCATCCAGGTCGCCCGCATCGTCGAGGCGGCGCTTGGGGCCGGGATCATCCGCACGGCCAGCGAACTTGAGAGCCACGGCTCGGCCCAGGTCGTGGTCACCCGCGCGGCACGGCGCATCTCGGCCTCCGACATCGAGGAGGCCGTCCGGATCGGCCTGCAGGAGCGCTACGGCGTCGATGCGCGCGCCTTCGCGCTTTCCATCGACGGCGGCGCGCCGGTGATCGCGGTCGAACCCGAATTGACCGGCGACGTCACCGTTACCGATCTCGCCTATGACGCCCGCGCTCGCCGGCTCCAGGCAAGGGTGAGCGTGCCCGGCAGCATGGCGATGCGGCTGAAGCCGGTGCGGATCGGCGGCCAGCTCGTCGAGACGATCGAGGTCGTGGTGCCCAAGCGCGCGATCGCCCGCGGCGAGACGCTGGGCAAGGCCGATGTCGTGGTCGAGCGCCGCCCGCGCGACGGCCAGGCCAACGACCTGCTCGGCGACCCGCGCGCCGCGATCGACAAGGTGGCGCGGCGCGTGCTGATGGCCGGTGCGCCGCTGCGGGCCGGCGACGTCCAGCGCGAGGAGATCGTCGCCAAGGGCGACCTCGTCACCATCGTCTACGAGACGCGGGGGCTGATCATCACCCTGCGCGGTCGAGCCGGAGAGGCCGGCGCGATGGGCGATGTCGTCTCCGTCACCAATCCCCAGTCGAAGCGCGTGCTGCAGGGCACGGTCAGCGGTCCCGGTCGGATTTCCGTCCAGGCCTCGGCGGCCGGCCGCGTCGCCGCCGCCCAGTAAATTCGTCACGGAAAGCACGCCATGACCCGCAAGACCCTTCTCAACCTCTCCGGCGTCCTCCTGCTCGGGGTTTCGCTCGGCGCCTGCGGCGCCGCCGACCGGCTCGCCAATGTCGGTGCCGCGCCCGCGCTCTCGCCGATCGAGGATCCGACCGCGACCAAGGGCTACAAGCCCGTGCAGATGCCGATGCCGACGATGGAGCATGCCTCCTTCGCGCCGAACTCGCTCTGGCGCACCGGCTCGCGCGCCTTCTTCAAGGACCAGCGCGCCCGCATGGTCGGCGACCTCGTCACCGTCAAGGTCAAGGTCACCGACAGGGCGCAGCTCAACAACACGACCAAGCGCAGCCGCAAGAACGGCGAGGATGTCGGCGCCGACAACGTCTTCGGCTTCGAAAACAAGCTCGACAAGTTCCTGCCCGACGGCGCCAGCGCCGGCTCGCTGCTCAAGCTCGACTCGGCCGCCTCCAGCGAGGGCGCCGGCTCGGTCAACCGCTCGGAGACGCTGACCACCAATGTCGCGGCGGTGGTGACGCAGACCCTGCCCAACGGCAATCTGGTGGTCGAGGGCAAGCAGGAGATCCGGGTGAATTTCGAGGTGCGCGAGCTGATCGTCGCCGGTGTGATCCGGCCGGAGGACATCGAATCCGACAACACCATCGATTCGACCAAGATCGCCCAGGCCCGCATCGCGTATGGCGGCCGCGGCCAGATCACCGACGTCCAGCAGCCGCGCTACGGCCAGCAGGTGATGGACATTCTGCTCCCGTTCTAATCCGCCCGCCCGCCATTCTACTCTGGCGGGCGTCCGAAGCGGCCTTCTGCGCTTCCGGTGCTCACGGACATCAGTCCGCTCCGGTTCTCGAAGACCGCTCCAGCCACCTCCCCAGAGCGAATGGCCGACTGGGCGGCCGTTTCGAAATTACGGCCGGCGCGGAACGCTCCCCGCTCATCCCCGCGCCTGCCGGCAGGCGGTCTCTCCCGAGCCGCCGAACCACCCGGCCGCCACGCCACGCTCCCCGGCATTTTTGGGCAGGCGGCCCGACAAGAAGCCCCGCGTTCTCCCGACGCGGGGTTTTTTGGCTTGGGGGTGGGAAGGTGGAGGAGGGGTGGAGGCGCCACAAACGGGAATTCGCCGCGGACATCATGAACGGCCGGTGGATGAGAATGCAGTTCAACCCTGACCCGCCAGCTAGTCAGGACGCTCACTAGATCGCACTTGACCAAGACAAATGTTCCGTTTTTGTTCACGTACTTGGATCCAGCTCGCAAGGCTCATGATGCGATCATGGTAGCGTCCGCCCAACCGATACCCCCCGATACGCTTGACACCCGGTTGTTTTCTTGGGAGCCCAATAAGCGTCGGGGGAACAAGGGTGGTCTTGTCAATGCAGATTGCGACCAAGAAATTCGGCGCGAAGCCGTTAGTTCCTGTCCGTTTTGGACCGTGTCTTTTCTATCCACGGCACGGGTGATCCGCTGGATGACTAGCATCGGCTTCGAGACGCTCATTGACGATTCGCTGGCCACGATAACGAATATCGCCCAGCTAAAGGCCTTGGTGAACAAGCGGATCTTTAGCTTGATTAATGATTTCGAAGAGGGAAAGTGGCAGCATAGCCGATTTCAGAACTATCTTTGGGATAATATTGCGCAGACGGCCTTGTCCGAGCGCGAGCGCGCGGCACTGATTAACCAAAGCCATTCTACCCTAGTTGCCGCTGCCCGAAATCTGAGGCTCACTGATAAGGATGAGGTCGGTCAGGGCAGTGAGATAGCTGAGGTGTTCTTGTATGGTGTGATGAGGAACCATTACAAAGCTCTCCCAGTTGTCCCTAAGATATTCTACAAGCAAAACGTTCAAGATAATGCTAAGGGCGCCGACAGCGTTCATATCGTGGTCAACGAAGCTGGAGACGACTTCTCGCTTTGGTTCGGTGAGGCGAAATTCTATAATTCGATAGCCGATGCACGCTTGGACGCGGTGGTTAGCTCGGTCTACGCGAGCCTCGATGTGGGCAAGTTGAGAAAAGAAAATTCTATCATCACAAACGTGTCTGACATTGACCAGCTTATATTAGCAGAGCCTCTCCGCGATAAGATTAAAGCGGCATTGAGTAGCCAGGTTTCTATTGATCATTTAAAGCAGAAGATTCATGTTCCAATTCTGATAATTCATCAGTGCGGGGACACATCTGCATGCGCGGCGCTCTCAGATGAATATAAAAATCAGATATCAGCCTATCATACTGACAGGGCAGAGGCCTATTTCTTAAGACAATTGGCTGGATCATCGAAGATACATAAATACAACGATATAAAATTCCACCTGATTCTGTTTCCGGTTCCTAACAAAAAGGCGATCGTTGATGCTTTTGTGGGAGCCGTATCCTACTTCAAAGGCGTGAGGTGATGGAGCTATTCTTAGCATGCTCTGAGATCAATGACCTCATCGAAAGCGGGAACGACCTTGCCGCCCGCAATCTGCTGATAAAGCTGCTCGGGGCTTTAAATCGAGACAAGCTTCCATATCCGCAGGTTCTCAATCAGCTAGTCCGTGTCACGGGTCTATTCCCGTATCTGCAGCCCGAGAACGCCTCATGGGATCAGAAATTCGTCTATCAAGCCTTCGCAGTTGACGTTGGCAATCGGACCGCCACCTTGCATCGGGAGCAGGCAACGGTCCTCTCGAAGCTGCTCGGCGGCAACAGCATAGCGGTGAGTGCTCCGACAAGTTTCGGTAAAAGCTTTATTATTGACGCATTCATAGCCGCCAAGCGGCCTGAGACGGTTGTGATCATCGTGCCGACCATTGCGTTGATGGATGAAACTCGTCGTCGGTTGTACAAAAAATTTTCGCGCGAGTATGGAATTGTAACGGCTCCCGATGCCCCGCTGGAAGCGCGGAACATATTGATATTCCCTCAAGAGCGGGCATTTGGTTACGTCAAACGATTGAAGACTATAGATCTTTTGGTGATAGATGAATTTTACAAAGCAAGTGTAGTACATGATAAAGAGCGCGCTCCTTCGCTTATAAGAGCAATTATGCAGCTATCGCGTAAATCAAAACAGCGTTATTATTTGGCTCCAAACATCAAAAAACTTTCAGAAAATGTTTTCACTCGTGATATGGAATTCTTAGAATTATTAGATTTTAATACTGTTTTTCTAGAGAAGCATGATTTATATAAATATATTGGTCAGGATTCTGAAAAGAAATCCGGTGCACTTATGTCTATAATATCACCGAGGGCCGAGAAATCTCTTATTTATGCCGGGACCTACACCGAGATAAAAAAGATCTCCGCTCTGGTGACTAGTAGAATGGACAAGGTTGATCGCCCTCATACCAATCATTTTGCTCGCTGGCTGCGAACTAATTATCAGCAGGATTGGTCTATGGCGGATCTCGCCGAGCGAGGCGTCGGTGTCCATAACGGACGGATGCATCGATGCCTAAGCCAGCTCCAAGTCAGGCTTTTTGAGCACGAAAAAGGCTTTGACAGCATCGTATCGACGTCGTCGATTATCGAGGGTGTGAATACATCAGCCCAGAATGTGGTAATCTGGAAAAGTAAGCTCGGCCAGAACAACCTTAAGGATTTTACATATAAGAATATCATCGGTCGTGGAGGCCGCATGTTCAAGCATTTTGTTGGGCATATATATTTGTTGGACGCTCCGCCATTGGAAGAGGATACTCAGCTCAAGATTGAGTTTCCTGACAACGTTCTCGGTGGATTGGATGAAACACAAGATCGCGAAAGTCTGACAGAGCGGCAGATAGAAAGAGTTCTCGAATATAAGCGCCAGATGTCAGACATTGTCGGGGTTGACAATTTCGCACGCCTGAAAAGGGACAATTTACTGCAGGACAGCGACGCGGATTTTCTGTTGAAGCTAGCTACTGACATGCAGAGTAATCCCGAAGAATGGAGAGGTTTTGGCTATTTGAATTCAAATAAACCGGATGACTGGGACCGCATGCTCTATAGGGTCATATCCCTAAAGCCAGCAGGGTGGGACACGCAGCACTCAAAGATTGTTGCAGTCACCAAGGTTCTGGCGGCGAACTGGAGCACCGAAATCCCACTCATTCTGCGCCAGCTCTCTGGTTATGGGATTGATATTGAAGATTTTTTTCAGCTAGAGAGGACGATCACATTCAAGCTATCGGCGCTTTTGAGCGACACGAACGAGCTTCACAAGATTATCGTCAACTCGTCTGTTGACATCGGGGGGTTCATTGGAAAGGTCAGCCATGCCTTCCTGCCCCCTGCGGTTTACCACTTGGAGGAGTATGGCCTGCCTCGGATGATCTCGCGGAAGTTGCACCGGGCGCGCTTCATTGATTTCTTGCGGAGTGATTTGGATCTCCGAGATGCCCTGAATGAGATGCGGCGGCGCGGCTTGGATGCCGCATTGAAGGTCGAAAGCTTGAGTGCTTTTGACCGTTATATTTTGAAGGTATTTTTTGACGGGATCACACCGGAGGATGCCGCATCGTCCGCGGCATAGGCATGGGCTAGCTGGTCGCCATCTGCTCCTTCAGTGCTCGCGCGACACGATGCGCGCAAGAGGATTTATTCCCGCCCTCCCACACGACCCTTATCCTGCCACCACCTCATCCCCGAGGGGCAGCCATCCGGAGGTATGCCGTTGGTGGGGATGGGGGCGGCGCCTGCGGCCGGCCTTACAAGCCGGGCTCGGGAGGCTTCGGGGC
>UCBZ01000062.1 GCA_900470775.1 Hyphomicrobiales bacterium
TTGATCGCCACCGACTTGCCGGAACCGGTGGTGCCGGCGACGAGCAGATGCGGCATCTTGGCGAGATCGACGATCACCGGCTCGCCGCCGATGGTTTTGCCGAGCCCCAAAGCGAGCTTGTGCTTGGAGCTCTCGAAATCCTGGCTCGCCAGCAATTCGCGCAGGAAGACCGTCTCGCGGCGGGCATTGGGCAGTTCGATGCCGATCGCGTTCTTGCCGGGGATCACCGCCACACGCGCCGAAATCGCGCTCATCGACCGCGCGATGTCGTCCGCCAGCGAGATGACGCGGGAGGACTTCGTGCCCGGAGCGGGTTCGAGCTCGTAGAGCGTCACAACCGGGCCGGGGCAAGCCTGGACGATTTCACCCCGGACGTTGAAGTCTTCCAGAACACCTTCGAGGACGCCGGCATTCTGCTGGAGGATATCGACCGGGATCGCGGCATCGGCCTGTTTCACCGGCTCGGCGAGGATCGTGATGGAAGGCAGCTCGAACCCGGCCTGCAGTTGCGGTTCGGTAACGACGGCGGCGGGCGCGGCAATGCGGCGGCGCGGCTTCTCCGGTCTCGGAGCAAGTTCCGGACGGGTTCGTCGGGTGACATCGATGCCACTTCTGGCGACAGAACCATCGGCCGGTACGGCGCCAACCGCGACCGGCTGCGACACCGGACGTGCCGTCTGCGCGACAGCGTCGGGCCGAGGAGGCGCCGCGAGCCGCAGATCGACGCGATAGGCCGGCGCCCAGGAAAAACTTGGCTGCGTCAGCATCGTCGTGACGGGAACCGAGACCGGGATGGACATGGGCATCGCCGTCGCGAAACCATGCGACTTGACCGAAGGAGAGACTTTATCGTCGCCCGGCAGGTCGCGTTCGTCGGGCCCGGCCGCGCTTCGTTCGGCCTGGGACCCGAACTCCCAAAAGGCGGAATCGGACAGGAAGGCGAACGGCGTCGCAGGCGTCTCGGCGGCGGGTTCGACCGCGCTGACCACATCGACAGCCTTTGCCTCGGGCCAGGCGCCCTCTCCTGTCTCCTGAGCGAAATCGTCCTCTGGCTCGCCCGATGCCAGGGCGATCGGAGCCGGCGCATCGGTCGTGTCCGGCGCGACCCAGATCTGCTTCAGCAGATGGTTGGGCGTGCGGCCATAGCGGACGCGGCTCCCCGGTGAGGGCAACGCTGGAGACGGCACGGGCTCGGATGCGACGGGGGCGGCCGCCGCGTTTCGCAGCGCTTCCATCTGGGCCTGTCGAACCTTGTCGGGCGTGCGGACGAAGCGAACATCGGGCGGAAAGGACGGCGCCGACAGAGCCTCGGCCGGGGCAAGGGATCGACCATCCCGGGCCGTTGCCGGCTCGCCCGTTGCAGGACCGTCGACGGGGAAGGGTACGCTGAGCTTACGCATGGATTCGGACAGCACTGCAATCTGTTGGCCAGTGTCCGAGACCTATGGCGACAGGGTTAAGGCTCCCTGAATTCGCGAGCGGTTTCGCGCGCCGTGGCGCTTTCCCTGCAACGGCTTTTGAAGCGGGATCGCTACAGGGAGCCGACCCAGAGCACGCGGGTCTCGCCTTCGGCCGCATTGGCGAAACGATGCGGTCGCGAGGACAGAAAGCGGAAACTGTCGCCCTCCTGCAAGGTCCAGCTTTCGCTTTCGACGCTGAGCGCCATCGCACCGCTCATCACCAGCCCGGCCTCCTCACCATCATGGGTGTAGAGTTCGTCCCCCGTGCTGGCTCCCGGCTCCATCTCGACGATATAGAGACTGAGCTTCGAGCCCTCGCTGTGCGGCGTCAGCAACTGCTTGCGGATCCCTGAGCGCCACAGCTGGAGTTCGCTGCGAGCCGCGCTGCGCACGATCGTCGCCGTCTGGTCGCCGGCAACGCCGGTCGGGGGAAAGAGATCGGCAAGGCCGACACCGAGCGCATCGGCCATGGTGACGAGCGCACGCAGCGTCGGCGAGGACTTGCCGCGTTCGATCTGGCTGAGGAAGCCGATCGAGAGGTTGGTACGGGCCGCCAGATCGACCAGCGACAGGCTGCGCTCCCGCCGCAGGCGGCGCAGACCCGCCCCGATCTCCCGATCGACCTCTGGCTGGGACGTCGTGGCCGCAGGGCTGCTCATGAAGGCTCCATTCGTCGCTTCTATTTCATGCACATGAAATCGCTTGCCGGCAAGATCGTCCTATGCTGGTATCTTCATGCTCATGAAAATCATGGTGGCCGTGCAGACAGCGCGCAATAAGCAGGGGATCATTGCGATGGAACGTCGGACCTTTCTGTCCATGCTGGCGGGCGGCGCCGTGGCCGCAGGCATCCTGCCCGCTCAGGCGCAAGGCGTGCTCAAGGTCGGCTCGACGCCGACGGGCAGCCCGTTCACCTTCCTCGACACCAAGACCAACACGATCGAAGGCGTGATGGTCGATTTGATCAAGGCCATCGCCGCGTCCTCCGACTTCAAGGTCGAGGTCGAGGGCATGCCGTTCGCGACGCTGATCCCGTCCCTGACCGGCAACAAGGTCGATATCGTCGCCGCTGCGATGTACATCACGGCTCCGCGCAAGGAGGTGATCGATTTTTCCGACCCGATCTACACCTATGGCGAAGGCCTGATCGTCCCGGCGACCGACACCAAAGACTATGTCTCCTTCGAGGACATGAAGGGCATGTCGATCGGCGTGCAGATCGGCACGGCCTATGTCGACGTGCTGCAGAAATCCGGCCTGTTTTCCGAGGTCAAACTCTACAAGACCCTGCCCGACATCCTCGCCGACGTGAACGCCGCCCGTGTTCAGGCCGCCGTTTTCGACCTGCCGATCATCGGCTACAACCTCTCGCAGGGGCAGTTCCCGAAGGTCCGCATCGTCAAGTCCTACAAGCCGGTGATCTCGGGTTCGGTCGGCATCGGCGTGCGCAAGAGCGACGGCGAATTGCTGAAGAAGATCAATGCCGGTCTCGCCAAGCTCAAGGCCGACGGCACGGTCGACAAGATCCTGGCGAAGTGGGGCCTGGTCTGATCTCGCTACCGCGACGTGTTGCGCGTCACCGCGCATGAAGCGGGCATTGGCGTCATGGTCGGGCTTGACCCGGCCATCTCGGAAACCAGCGCCTTCTGGTCATGAGATTCTCAGGCACAGGCCCGAGAATGACGCGCAGCCCCACTTCTGGCGCTGCATCGCTCGCACGGCATGACGACCTGAATCCTTCGAGCCGCTCCAGACCCCTTTGACCGCCGGAGTTCCATGCAGACCTTCCTGAGGGATGCCACGCAGTTCCTGCCGCTGCTGCTGCAGGGCGTGAAGTTCACGCTGATCGTGGCGCTGGGCTCGCTGGCGCTGTCGACCGTGCTCGGCCTCGTCTGGGCACTGATGCGGGTATCGGGCATCGGTTGGCTCGGGACGATCGCCAAGGTGATCGTCAACACGCTGCGCGGCATCCCGATCCTGGTGCAGCTGTTCTACATCTACTTCGTGCTGCCCGAATTCGGCATCGCGCTGACCGCCCTGCAGGCGGCGATCATCGGGCTCGGCGTCGCCTATTCGGCCTACCAGTCCGAGAACTTCCGCGCCGGCATCGAGGCGATCGACCATGGCCAGGTCGAGGCGGCGCAATCGATCGGCATGGGCTGGGGCCTGACGATGCGCCGGGTGATCCTGCCGCAGGCGATCCGGCTCGTTCTGCCGCCCTATGGCAACATCATGGTGATGATGCTGAAGGATTCCTCCCAGGCTTCCACGATCACGGTCGCAGAGTTGACGCTGCAGGGCACGCTGATCGCCTCCTCGACCTTCAAGAACATGACGGTCTATTCGCTCGTCGCCCTGCTCTATCTGGCGATGTGCCTGCCGCTGATGGGCCTGGTGAGCTGGCTCGAACGGCGCTTCGGCAAGGGGACACGCCGATGAGCCAGGTCGAGCGCCACTCCATGATCGAGATTGCCGGTGTCACCAAGAGCTTCGGCGCCTTCCCGGTGCTCAAGGGCATCACGGCCAATGTCGACAAGGGCGAGGTGGTCTGCCTGATTGGGCCGTCGGGCTCGGGCAAGTCGACCATCCTGCGCTGCATCAACGGGCTCGAATCCTATGATGGCGGCGCCATCACCATCGACGGTGCCCGTGTCGAGCGCGACAAGCCCTCGATCATCGGCATCCGCACCGCGATGGCGATGGTGTTCCAGCGCTTCAACCTGTTCCCGCATCGCACCGCGCTGGAGAACGTCGTCGAGGGTCCAATCTTCGTGAAGAAGGAGCCCCCGGCGCAGGCGATGGCGCGCGGCCGCGAACTGCTGGCCCGCGTCGGCCTCGCCGACAAGGTCGATGCCTATCCGGGCCAGCTGTCGGGCGGGCAGATGCAGCGCGTCGCGATCGCACGCGCGCTTGCCATGCAGCCCAAGGCTATCCTGTTCGACGAGCCGACCTCGGCGCTCGACCCCGAACTCGTCGGAGAGGTGCTGCAGGTGATGAAGAGCCTCGCCGATGACGGCATGACCATGCTCGTCGTCACCCATGAGATGGGCTTCGCCCGCGAGGTCGCCGACCGCGTCCTGTTCCTCGACGGCGGCGTCATCGTCGAGCAGGGTCCGGCCCGCGAGGTTCTCAGCGCGCCCAGCCATCCGCGCACCCAGGATTTCCTGCGACGCGTGCTGCGCCCGATCTAAGCATCGGATTGATCCGATGCTGCACATGAGGAGGCCGCGATGGCCGAACCGTTCCCGCTCAACCCGTCGCTGTGGTATGCGACCGCGCCTGCCGCCGCCCCGACGCCGCCGCTGGCAACTGACGCCAGCGCCGATGTCTGCGTGATCGGCGCGGGCTTCGCCGGGCTCTCCACGGCGCTACATCTGGCAGAGGCCGGTGTCTCCGTCACCGTGCTGGAAGCCCATGAACCCGGCTGGGGCGGCTCCGGTCGCAATGGCGGCCAGGTTATTCCCGGCATCAAATATGATCCCAGCGAAATCGTCGCGAAATTCGGCCCCGCCGCCGGCGAGGCGCTGATCCGCTTCGCCGGCTCGACGGCCGATCTCGTCTTCGACCTGATCGAGCGGCACGGCATGGATGTGCCGCACAAGCGCACCGGCTGGATTCAGGGCGCGCATACCCCGGCCATGGTCGAGACCGTGAAGCGGCGCGCAGGGGAATGGCAGGGGCGCGGCGTCGATGCCGCCTTCCTCGACAAGGATGCGGCCGCAAGCCTGCTCGGCACCGACCGCTATCTCGGAGGCTGGATCGACCGACGCGCCGGCGGCGTGCAGCCGCTGGCCTATGCGCGCGGGCTGGCCAAGGCCGCCATCGCTGCGGGCGCGACCATCCACGGTGAGAGCAAGGTCGTCTCGCTGAAGCGCAATGGGACGAATTGGACGGTCCGCACGGCGCAGGGCGCGAGCGTCTCCGCCCCGCGCGTCGTGGTCGCGACCAATGGCTATACCGGCGACCTGATCCCGAAGCTGCGCCAGACGGTGATCCGGCCGAACTCCTTCATCGTGGCGACTGAGCCGCTATCCGATAACATCGCCGGCACCATCCTGCCCGAGGGCCAGGTCACCTCCGATACGCGGCAATTGCTGCTGTATTTCCGCAAGGATCATCAGAGCCGGCTGCTGATGGGCGGGCGCGGCCCGTTTCGCGAGCCGAGGGATGCCTCCGACTGGGCCCATCTCGAGCGTGTCGTCGGCAAGATGTATCCCCAAGTGAAGGGCGTGCCCTTCGACTTCCGCTGGTGCGGGCGCGTCGCGCTGACCCGCGATTTCCTGCCGCATCTGCACGAACCGGAGCCAGGTCTGCTCGTCGATATCGGCTGCATGGGGCGCGGCGTCGGCCTGCAGAGCGCCATGGGCAAGGCGATGGCTGAGTATCTCGTCAGCGGCGACAAAAGCCGCCTGCCCTTCCCGGTGGTACCGATCACGCCGCTGCCGCTGCATGCGCTGAACGAACTCTACGTCTCGGCGATCATAGCATGGTACCGGCTGACCGATGGCGGCATGAAGGGTAAGGCGGCGTAAGACCCCCGGCCAGAGCCTCAAAAGCGCGACCTAAGGCAGGTCGATGATTTCGACCCAGTTCGGGTTCTTTCCGAGCGGATAGCGCTTCAGGTCCTTCAATGCACCGCTCGCGGCATCGATCGCATACAGCGTCGCATGATCGGATTTCTGTCCGACGGCCACAAGGAAGCGTCCGCTCGGGTCGATGTTGAAGCCGCGCGGTTGGGTTTCGGTGGCGAAGTTGCCCGCGGGCGTCAACGCACCCGTCGCGCCATCGACCCGGAACGCCGCGATCGTGTTCGACGTCCGTTCCGAAGCATAGAGGAAGCGGCCATCGGGCGTGATCCGCAGTTCGGCGCTGGCCGGCGCGCCACCCTGGAAGCCGGCCGGCACGACGCTGGCGCTGCCGATTTCGGTCATCGTGCCCTTGCCGGCATCGTAACGGTAAGAATTCACCGTGCCGTCGAGCTCGTTGACAAGATAGGCGAATTTGTCGTCGGGGCTGAAGACGAAATGGCGGGGGCCTGCGCCCTTTTTGGTCTCGACGAAGGCGGGGTCATTGGGCGTGACCTTGCCGGTCGCGGCATCGAATTTGTACTGCAGCAGGATGTCGCCGCCGAGATTGCTGGCGAAAACATGTGCGTTGGCGCGGTCGGTGAGGATCGCATGGGCGTTCTTGCGGGTTGCCACGACCTGGACCGGCTCGGCGCCGACGATGCCCCCCGGCCCGATCGGATTGATCGCGATCTTGTCGCCGGAATAGGAGGCGCTGAGCAGGAAGCGGCCCGAGCGGTCGGTCGCGACATAGGCCATGTTGTCGGGCAAGGGCGCGGTTGCGAGCAGCGAAAGCCGGCCGGTCTTCGGGTCGATCGCGAAGGAGCTGACCGAGAAGGGCTGCGAGCGCAGCGAGACATGGAGGTGGCGCTTGTCGGGCGAGATCGCCATCGGCATCGCGTTACCGCTGACAGCGACCGTCTCGATCGGCTTCAGTTCCTTCGATTGCGCGTCGAGCTCCAGCACGCTGATCTCGCGGCTGTCGGCATTCGAGACATAGACGATGGTTTTCGCGGCGGCAGGCATGGCGGCCATCATGCCCGCAAGCAGCGCTGCCGCGCCAGTGGTCTTCGCAGGCGTCATGGTCGTCTCCCCCGATGGTCTTTTGGCCGCCGTTTGCCGGCGGCTCGACCTTTTGCTGAGGAGGCAGGTTAGAGGATCGGCATCGGCAGCGGACAGCTCAAAGGCCGTATCGACCGATCCAATCGACGCATCGCTGTCGCATGCGGCTTCAACGAAAACGCTGCCGCACCGGGAGGGTGCGACAGCCTCAAGGTTCTCGCGGAGATCAGGCTCAGGCGGCAGCGCGCTCGCGGGTCGCGAACTCACCCTTGTCGAGCTTGGTGACGAGGGCCGTTAGTTCCGCGATTTCGCTCTCGCCGAGATCGGTCAGAGGCGTCCGCACCGGACCGGAATCGCGGCCGATGACCTTCATCCCCGCCTTGATGATCGAGACCGCATAGCCGCGCTTGCGGTTGCGGATCGCGATCAGCGGCAGGATGAAATCGCGCAGACCCGCCTGAACCATCTCGCGGTCGCGGCGGCGCACGGCGGCATAGAATGTGGTCGCGAACTGCGGAACGAAGTTGAACACCGCCGAGGAATAGGTGGTGACGCCCATTTCGAGATAGGGCAGCGCGAAGGTTTCTGCCGTCGGCAGGCCGCCGATATAGGTCAGGCGGTCGCCCATGCGCAGATGGATGCGGGTCATCAGCTCGATGTCGCCGATACCGTCCTTGTAGCCGACGAGATTGGGATTGCGCTCGCAGAGCTTCGCCAGCGTCTCCTCGGTGATGATGGCGTTGTCGCGGTTGTAGACGATGACGCCGAGCTTCGTCGCTTTGCAGACGGCCTCGATATGGGCGGCAAGCCCCTCCTGCTCGGAGAAGACAAGATAGGGCGGCAGCAGCAGGATGCCGTCGGCGCCGGCCTGCTCGACCCCGGCTGCGAGTTCGGTCGCGATCTGCGTGCCATGGCCGACGCCGGCGAGCACCGGCACGCGGCCCTTGGTCTCGGCCACGGCCGTTGCGACCACCTTCACGACCTCGGCGGGCGAGAGCGAGAAGAACTCGCCGGTGCCGCCCGCGGCGAAGAGGCCGGCGACGTCGTAGCCGCAGAGCCAGTCGAGGTTCGAGCGATAGCGCGTCTCGTCGAAGACATTGCCGGCTGCAAAGGGTGTCACCGGGAACGACAGCAATCCGTTGCCGATATGCCGTGCCATCTCCTGGGGGGTCATCTTGCTCATGATCGGCTCCTCGCTGATTTCGGTTGAGCAGTAGACCAGGAACGATACCGGTGGAGACCAATCACTGTATCGGGCGATCCATTGATTGGATCGTTGCGTCCGATTTCGTCAGGTCCTGGGCCAGCCCCTTCGCCAGCGCCGCAACGATCGGCACGAGCGGATTGTCGTTGTCCTCGCGGCTGACGAAGAACAGCTCCGCCGGCCTTTGCCTCGGGAGGTCCACGGGGCGAAGCGCGACGCCGCTGAAATGCAGGTTCAGCGCGGCTTGCGGCACCAGCGCGACGCCGACGCCGGAATGGACCATGGCAAGGATCGAGTGAATCTGGGCGAGATGCTGGACATAGTTCGGCACGAGGCCTGCCCGTGAGAACAGCTCGACGAGCAGGTCGTGGAAATAGCGCGCCTCATAGGGCGCGTACATGACGAAGGGCTCGGCGGCGAGGTCGTCGATCGCGATCGTCTCGCGGCGTGCCAGCGCATGGCCGGCGTTCACCGCCGCGATCAACGGCTCGGCCGTCACGCGGAAGGCGCTGAGACCGGTGCGCGGGATCGGCGGGCGCAGCAGGCCGATGTCGATCTCGCCCGAATCGAGCCGCTTGAGCTGGTCGCCGCTGACCATTTCCTTGAGCGAGATCTCGACATCGGGCAGTTCGCGGCGACAGGCGGCGACGAGTTCGGGCACATAGGAATAGGCCGAGGTCGCGGTGAAGCCGATATTGATCGATCCCGCCTTGCCGTTGGCGACGCGCTTGGCGAGCAGGGCGGCGCTCTCGGCGAGCTTGAGCAGGCGGCGCGCCTCGGCCAGGAAGCTCTGCCCCGCCGGAGTGAGCTTCACCGTCCGGTTGCTGCGCTCCAGCAGCACGACGTCGAGGATCCGTTCGAGGATCTGGATCTGGCGGCTGAGCGGCGGCTGCGTCATGTTCAGACGCACCGCCGCCCGGCCGAAATGCAGTTCCTCCGCGACGGCGACGAAGCAGCGCAGCTGGCTCAGTTCGAACATCCCCAGCCTTCCCTCACGCCGTTTGTTCCCAAGCTAAGATCTTGGCCCCGGTCCCGCCCGAGATTCGGCGTCAGTTCTGGATGCTGATCCCGGCCTTGTCGATGATGCTCTTGAACTTGGCGATCTCGCTCTGCGCCTTGGCCTTGGCCTGCTCTCCCGTGGAAGGTGTCGCCGCCGCGCCCAGCTCCTCGAAGCGCGAAACCACCGTCGGATCCTTCAGCACGGCCTGCATCTCGCTGATCAGCCTGTCGCAGATCTCCTTCGGCGTGCCCTTGGGCGCAAGGAAGCCGTTCCAGGAGCTGATGTCGAAGCCCGGCAGCGTCTCGGCCAGCGTCGGCACCTCCGGCGCGATCTTGGCCCGTTCCGTCGTGGTGACCGCGAGCCCGCGCAGCGTGCCGGCCTTGTAGTGCGGATAGGGCGAGGTGAAGTTGTCGAAGGAGACCTTGACGTTGCCCGCGATCAGATCCTGCACCAGCGCGCCCGAGGAGCGATAGGTGACGTGCTGCATCTTCACCCCGGCCAACTGCATGAACAGTTCCCCGGAGAGATGGATCGAGGTTCCGATGCCCGAGGAGCCGAAATTTTCCTTCCCCGGATTGGCCTTGAGATAGGCGATGAACTCGGGGACGTTCTGCGCGGGAATCGAGGGATGCACGCAGAGGAAGTTCGGCTGCGACGATGCCAGCGAGAGGAACTCGAAATCCTCGAACGGCTTGAAGGGCAGCTTCTCCTTGTAGAGGTTGGGATTGATTCCGTGCGTCGAGGGCGTCGTCATGCCGATGGTGTAGCCATCGGGCGTGGCGTGGGAGAGCGCGGCGACACCGGTGTTGCCACCGGCCCCGGCCCGATTCTCGATGATAAAGGACTTCCCCATCCGCTGGGTCAGCTTCTCGCAGATGATGCGGCCGACAAGATCGGTGGTGCCACCCGCACCGAAGGGCACGATCACCGTGACGGGCTTTGCGGGGTAGGCCTGGCCGAAGCCGCTGCGCGAAACCAGGGGCGCGGCGAGCGCGCCGCCGGCAAGACTGAGCGCCGCACGGCGCGTGATCGATCGGCTCATCGTTTCCCTCCAGGAGCAGTCGCGGCTTATGCCGTCTGTCCGCCTAGATTAGGCGGCGGTGACGCTCGGGCAAGGTCCGAAGCGCTATCGTGCGATCCAAAAAAGATATCGTTCCATTGCCTTTCTAACTCACCAGCGCATCGTGCCTGACCTATCCTGCGGCGGACAAAGCAGCTTCCAAGACTGCCTGCGACCTCGGCTCACCGGCTGGTCCGCGCCCCACAGGAGGACATCATGACCCCAACCCGATTCCCGACTCGACTTTCCGCGACGCTCCTGAAAGGCCTCGCCGTCGCGGCGCTGGCAGGCGTCGCGCTCGCCGCCCAGCCCGCCACGGCCCAGAATTTCGAGCGGCCCGTCCGGCTCGTCATACCCTTCGCGCCGGGTGGCACCTCGGACATCCTCGCCCGCCTGATCGGCCCCAAGCTGTCGGCCGCGATCGGCCAGCCCGTCGTGATCGAGAACAAGCCCGGCGCCGCCGGTAATCTCGGCGCCGATGCCGTCGCCAAGGCGCCGCCGGACGGCCATACGCTCCTGCTGATGGATGTCGGCTCGCTGGCGACGGCGCCCAGCCTTTTCTCGGACCTGACCTATGATCCCGTGAAGGATCTGGCGCCGGTCTCGATGGTGATGTTCGGCCCCTATGTGCTGGCCGTGCATGAATCCGTCCCGGCCAAGACGGCCCAAGAGCTGGTTGCCTACGCCAAGGCGAACCCGAACAAGCTCGCGATCGCGAATTCCGGCGTCGGCGCGGCCAACCACATCACGGCCGTGCAGATGGCCAAGGAACTCGGCATCCAGTGGAAGAACGTGCCTTATAAGGGTGGAGCGGCAGCCTCCCGGGCCGTCGTTTCTGGCGAGAGCGGCGTCATCATCAACGGCTCGACCGCGACGCTGCCCTTCGTCTCCAACAAGCAACTCGTCGGCCTGGCCGTCACCGGCGAGGAGCGCGTCGCGGGCCTGCCGACCTTCAAGGAAGCCGGCCTGCCCGGTGGCGACGCCGGCACCTGGCAGGGCATCCTGACCCGCTCCGGCACGCCGCCCGCGATGATCGCCCGCCTCAACACCGAGATCGGCAAGATCCTGCAAGATCCGGAGATGAAGGCCAAGATCGCCGAGCAGGGCGGCGTGGTGAAAGCGGGCTCGCCAGCCGAGTTCTCGACCTGGCTCAAGGACGCCACCACGCGCTGGGGCGGCATCATCCGCGAAGCCGGCATCAAGGGCAGCTAGGGTGCAAAGCCCCGTGACCCGCTCCGGGATCGATTGGCGGGACCTGCTCTTCGGCCTCTTCCTCGTCGCTGTGGCGGCGGGCGCGCTGATTGCGACCCACAAGCTCAATGTCGGCAGCGCCGCCGACATGGGCGCGGGCTACATGCCCCGCGCCGTCTCGCTCGGTCTGCTCGCCTTCGGCCTGTTCTTCTGCGTGCGGGGCGTCAGGCGGGCCGGCCTGGCGCAGGCGGTACAGGCGATCGAGCCGGTGCAACTGCGGCCGCTGCTGGCGGTGCTCGCTGCGGTCGGCCTCTTCGCGCTGACGGCGGACCGGCTGGGGCTCGCCAT
The DNA here is from genome assembly GCA_900470775.1 of Hyphomicrobiales bacterium. GTDB lineage: Bacteria > Pseudomonadota > Alphaproteobacteria > Rhizobiales > Beijerinckiaceae > Allobosea. The sequence continues at coordinate 11,891 of UCBZ01000062.1, forward strand.
CGCCTCGGTCGTCACCGTCGTTCTCGCGAGCCTTGCGACCCGCGAGGGACGGCTTCGCGAGACGGTGCCCTTCGCACTGCTGCTCTCGGGCGCAGCCGTCCTGCTCTTCATCAAGGTTCTGGCGCTGCCGGTGCCTGTCTGGCCGCGCTGAAAGCTGTCCGCCATGGACCTGTTCGACAATCTGCTGCTCGGTCTTTCGACCGCGCTCGAGCTCAACAATCTCGGCCTGTGCCTGATCGGCGTGCTGATCGGCACGGCGATCGGCGTGCTGCCGGGCATCGGGCCGATCCCGACGGTCGCGTTGCTGCTGCCCTTCACCTTCGGGCTGTCGCCGCCGGGCGCCATGATCATGCTCGCAGGCATCTTCTACGGCGCGCAGTATGGCGGCTCAACCACCGCCATCCTCGTCAATGTGCCGGGCGAAACATCTTCGGTGGTGACCTGCATCGACGGCCACGAGATGGCCAAGCAGGGCAAGGCCGGGACGGCGCTGGCAATCGCGGCGCTGGCCTCCTTCTTCGCCGGCACGATGGCGACGATCGTCATTGCGGTGCTGAGCGTGCCGCTCTCCGTGCTCGCCCTGAAATTCACTGCGGTAGAGTATTTCAGCCTGCTCGTGCTCGGCCTGATCGCCGCCGTCGTGCTGGCGCATGGCTCGGTCGCGAAGTCGCTTGCCATGGTGCTGCTGGGCTTGCTGCTCGGCCTGATCGGCATCGATGTCTCGTCTGGAGCCGCACGCATGACCTTCGGCGTGGCCGAGCTCTCGGACGGGCTCGACTTCGTCCCCGTCGCGATGGGCCTGTTCGGGCTCGGCGAGATCATCGCCAATCTGGAGCGACCGGCGGAGCGGCGTGTCGTCAGCCAGTCCGTCCGCGACCTGATCCCGAGCCGGGCCGATCTGCGGGCAGCGTTTCCGGCCATGGTGCGCGGCACGATGCTGGGTTCGGTGCTCGGCGTGCTGCCGGGCGGTGGCGCGGCGCTGCCTCCCTTCTCCTCCTATGCGCTGGAAAAGAAGCTCGCCAAAGATCCGTCGCGCTTCGGCAAGGGCGCGATCGAGGGCGTGGCGGGGCCCGAGGCCGCCAACAATGCCGGCGCGCAGACCAGCTTCATCCCGCTGCTGACGCTCGGCATCCCCGCCAACGCCCTGATGGCGCTGATGATCGGCGCGCTGATGATGCAGGGCATCCAGCCCGGACCGCAGATCATGACGGAACAGCCGAAGCTAGTCTGGGGCGTGATCGCCTCGATGTGGGTCGGCAATCTGATGCTGCTGGTGATCAACCTGCCGCTGATCGGGCTCTGGGTCTCGATGCTGAAGATCCCCTATCGCCTGCTCTTCCCGGCGATCGTGCTGTTCTGCTGCATCGGCACCTATGGCATCGCCAACAGCCTGTTCAATGTCTGGCTGATGATGGGCTGCGCGGCCATCGGCTACTTCTTTATCAAGATCGGCGTCGAGCCGGCGCCGCTGCTGCTGGGGCTGGTGCTCGGCCCGCAGCTCGAGGAGAATTTCCGCCGCGCCATGCTGCTGTCGGACGGAAATTTCCTGGTCTTCCTGTCCCGCCCGATCAGCGCCGTGCTGCTCGGCGTGGTGGCGTTGCTCCTGCTGGCGCTGCTCTCCCCAACCATCCTGCGAAACCGCAAGGCCGCGCTCGCCGAAAGCAGCTGAGCGGCAGAGCACGGCCTTCCTGCCGCTTGCCGTGCGGGGTCCCGATCCGGCCGAGAGAGAATTTCTCTCCGCCGGCGCTGATCTTTGAAAAGTCGAACTCTTGACCGGAAGGGGAGTCCGGAACAGTTAGAAGAACGATACGTCCCTTTAAAAGAACGACCTGAATGAGCGTCCGGTAGACCGCATCGATTGCGGCGATGGCCACGTCAGCCATGGCCAACGTCCGTGCTCGCGGGTTTTAATGGAATCCGGGTTTCCTCTCGCAGTCGGTCCATGTTGAGAGCAAGTCCGATGGCCGCACGGCACGGCTCCGATGCCAATCGACAGCATGAGCAGGACGTCGAGACGCGCCTGATCGCGGCGCGTGCGGCGTGTGGCGGCAGCATCGTGTTCACCACCAGCCTCGGGCTGGAGGATCAGGTGCTGACGCATGTCATCGCGCGGTTGGGCCTGGCGCGGGAGATCCTGTTCGCGACGCTCGATACCGGCCGGCTCTTTCCCGAGGTCTATGATCTGTGGGCTCTCACGGAAGAGCGCTACGGCATCGCCATTGCCGGCTATGCTCCCGAGGCTGGCGAGATCGAGCAGCTGGTGCTCGAGCAGGGCATCAACGGCTTCAGGAATTCGACCGACGCACGCAAGCGCTGCTGCGCCGTGCGCAAGCTTGCGCCGTTGGATCGCGCGCTGCGCGGCGCTACGGGCTGGATCACCGGCCTGCGGGCCGACCAGTCGCAGGCCCGCGCCGACACCTCCTTCATGCAGCAGGATGCCGAGCGCGGCCTTCTCAAGATCAGCCCGCTGCATGACTGGTCCCGCGACCAGGCGCTCGATTTCGCGCGCCGCCACGACGTTCCGCTGAACCCGCTGCATGAGCGTGGTTTCGTCTCGATCGGCTGCGCGCCCTGCACGCGGGCGATCGCGCCCGGCGAGCCGGAGCGTGCCGGCCGCTGGTGGTGGGAACAGGACGCGGCAAAGGAATGCGGCCTGCATGTCGGGAGCGACGGGCGGCTCGTCCGCGCGGCGGCAGCGGAGGTCTCGCCATGATCGCGCTCAGCCATCTCCAGAAGCTCGAAGCCGAGGCGATCTTCATCCTGCGCGAGGTCGCGGCGACCTGCGACAACCCCGTGCTGCTCTATTCGATCGGCAAGGATTCCGCCGTTCTCCTGCATCTCGCGATGAAGGCGTTCAGCCCCGGCAAGCCACCCTTCCCGCTGCTCCATGTCGATACGACCTGGAAATTCCGCGAGATGATCGCCTTCCGCGACGAGACCGCGCGCCGGCTCGGGCTGGAGCTCATCGTCCACATCAATCAGGACGGGGTGAAGGCCGGGATCAATCCAGTCACATCGGGATCGCGCATCCACACCGATGTGATGAAGACGCAAGGGCTGAAGCAGGCCCTCGACAAATACGGCTTCGACGCCGCTTTCGGGGGCGCCAGGCGCGACGAGGAGAAAAGCCGCGCCAAGGAGCGTGTCTTCTCGCTGCGCAGCGCCGACCACCGCTGGGATCCGAAGAACCAGCGCCCCGAACCCTGGTCGCTGTTCAACACCGCCAAGAAGCAGGGCGAGAGCTTCCGCGTCTTCCCGCTCTCGAACTGGACCGAGCGCGACGTCTGGGACTACATCGCGCTCGAAAGCATCCCGGTCGTGCCGCTCTATTTCGCCGCGCCCCGTCCTGTCCTGCGCCGTGGCGACGCACTGATCATGCGCGACGACGAGCGCCTGCCGCTGCTGCCGGGCGAGGTCGTCGAGACCCGCATGGTGCGCTTCCGCACGCTCGGCTGCTATCCGCTGACCGGCGCGATCGAGAGCGACGCGACCAACCTCACCGACATCATCGCCGAAATGCGAGCCTCCCAGAGTTCGGAGCGCCAGGGCCGGATCATCGACCATGACGGCACCGGCTCGATGGAGCAGAAGAAGCAGGAAGGCTATTTCTGATGACTGCCCTCAACGTCCGGCAGCGCGCCAGCGAGACGGCGCTGCCGGGAGACGGCCCGGCCAATGACGACGGCCTGCATGCGCGTTCCCTGCTGCGTTTCATCACCTGCGGCTCGGTCGACGACGGCAAGTCGACGCTGATCGGCCGCATCCTGTTCGAGACCGGCGCCGTCTTCGACGACCAGCTCGGGGCGCTGCAGCGCGATTCCCGCAAATTCGGCACGCAAGGCACCAAGGTCGACTACGCCCTGCTCGTCGACGGGCTCTCGGCCGAACGCGAACAGGGCATCACCATCGACGTCGCCTATCGCTATTTCTCGACGCCGCAACGTGCCTTCATCGTCGCCGACACGCCCGGCCATGAGCAGTACACCCGCAATATGGCGACCGGCGCCTCGACGGCCGATCTCGCCGTCATCCTGATCGATGCGCGGCTGGGCCTGCTGACGCAGACGCTACGGCATTCCTTCATCGTCTCGCTGGTCGGCGTCCGCCATGTCGTCGTGGCGGTCAACAAGATGGATCTGGTCGGCTACGACCGTGCGGTCTTCGACAGGATCTGCGCCGATTACCGGCGCGCCTCGGCCAATCTCGGCTTCACGCAAATCAGCTTCATCCCGATCTCGGCCCGCGATGGCGACAATGTCACCAGTCCCTCGGATGCGATGGAATGGTATCGGGGCGAGCCCCTGCTGGCCCATCTCGAAACGGTTTCGATCGAGGCCGGGCCCGATCTCCATCAGGGTACGGTGCTGCCGGTGCAATGGGTCAACCGGCCCGATTCCGGCTTTCGCGGCTATTCCGGCAATCTGGCGCTGGGGCATCTCAGGACGGGCGACGAGGTTGCCGTCCTTCCCTCCGGCAAAACCAGCCGCGTCGAGCGCATCCTGACGCCAGCCGGAGACACCAGCCACGCCGCCGTCGGCCAGGCCCTGACCGTCACGCTGACCGACAAGATCGACATCTCGCGCGGCGACCTGATCGTCAGCGCGGCACCGCGCCCGAATCTGCGGCGCAGCCTGCGCGCGCGGCTGCTCTGGACCGGCGAGACGCCGCTCGCACTGGGCGACCGCTACGGCCTGAAGCTTGCCAGCGGCCAGGTCAACGCCGTCGTCACGACCCTGCATCACAGCGTCGACGTCACGACCTTCGCGGAGATTGCGGCAACGAGTCTGGCGACGAACGATATCGGCGCGGTGACGCTCGACCTCGACAAGGCGATCGGCACCCTGCCCTTCGCGGCCAGCACGGAGCTGGGTGGATTCATCCTGATCGACCGCATCAGCCATGAGACGGTCGCGTTCGGCTTCGTCGATGAGGATGCGCCGCTGCCGGCGACGACGAACAGCGGCCCAGCCGGCGCGTTCGGAGCCGTTCTGGCCGCCCTGCGCCGCCGCATCGGGCCCGCCGGATCGCTGACACGGAGCGAGCTGGCCGGCCTGCTCTGCGGCAACATGCTCGCCAGCCTGATCCCGGCAGGGCTCGTTTATGGCTTGACCGGAAGCCTGTCCTGGGCGCTGCTTGTCGTGGCAGCCGATCTGCTGCTTCGCCCGCTGGTTCTGGGCGGGGCATGGGCCGGGGCCCGCAGATTGTGGCGCCGGCGCCAAAGCCGGAACCAACTGGCCTCGGAGAATGTTCTGGGAGATGGGATCTGAAGATCCGCGACAACCGGAATCGGTCGGATTGACGGGAAAAGACAAGCTTTTCGAAACCGAGCCAAGCAGCAGCAGGGCCTTCTCCGGAACCGGCCAAGTTTGAAACACAGTGCTGCCTCAAACTGTTGTCCGCCGCGTTGCCACAGCATACGATTTGTTCTGTAAAAAGAACGCCCGCTGAATCCTGCCGGGCTGTTGGTCACAACGGAGAGCATGATGTCTCGCCCCACCATTCGACGACTGGCCCAGGCCGGCCTCATCCTGGGAGCGTTCTCGGTGTGCTTCGGCGTCGTTGCGGGAGCCCGCGCGCAGACGTCCGAATTGCTCAACGTTTCCTATGATCCGACCCGCGAGCTCTATCGCGAGATCAATGCCGCCTTCATCGCGGAATGGAACGCCAAGAACGCGAAGAAGATCACGACAATCCGCCAGTCGCATGGCGGCTCAGGCGCCCAGGCGCGTACCGTCATCGACGGGCTGAACGCCGACGTGCTGACGCTGGCGCTCGCCGGCGACATCGATGCCGTCGCCGAGCGCTCGAAGAAGCTGCCGCTCGACTGGCAGAAGCGCCTGCCGCAGAACTCCTCGCCCTATACCTCGACGATCGTGTTCCTCGTCCGCAAGGGCAACCCGAAGGCGATCAAGGACTGGGGCGATCTGGTCAAGCCGGGCGTTCAGATCATCACGCCGAACCCGAAGACATCCGGCGGCGCGCGCTGGAACTACCTCGCCGCCTGGGCCTACGCCGAAAAGGCCTTCAACAAGGACGACGCCAAGGTCCGCGACTATATCGGCAAGCTGCTGGCCAACGTCCCGGTGCTCGACACCGGCGCGCGCGGCGCCACGACGACCTTCACCCAGCGCGGCATCGGCGACGTCTTCCTGTCCTGGGAGAACGAGGCCTTCCTGGCGCTGAAGGAGTTCGGCGAGGACAAGTTCGACATCGTGGTGCCGAGCCTCTCGATCCTGGCCGAACCGCCGGTCACGATCGTCGACGGCAATGTCGATGCCAAGGGCACGCGGTCCGAGGCGCAGGCCTATCTCGAATTCCTGTACTCGCCCAAGGGCCAGGCGATCATCGCCAAGAACTTCTATCGTCCGCGCAATCCGGAAGCCGCCGATCCGAAGGACATCGCCAACTTCCCCAAGGTCGACCTCGTCACCATCGACGCCGTCTTCGGCGGCTGGGCCAAGGCGCAGCCGACGCATTTCGGCGATGGCGGCACCTTCGACCAGCTCTACAAGCCGGCCCGCTGAGCGATGGCAGCCAGCGCGGCCTCATCAAGCTGGCGTCAGCCGAGCGTCCTGCCGGGCCTCGGCCTGTCGCTCGGCATCACGCTGACCGCGCTGTCGCTGGTCGTCCTGATTCCGCTCGCGGCCCTGTTCATCAAGGCCGCGAGCGCCGGCCCCGCCGAGATCTGGGCGATCGCGACCTCTCCGCGCACCTTGGCGGCACTGCGGTTATCCTTCCTGGGTGCGCTGTTCGCGGCTTCGATCAACGCCGTGTTCGGCCTGATCCTGGCCTGGGTGCTGGTGCGCTATGAGTTCCCAGGCCGGCGTCTGGTCGATGCCGCGGTCGATCTGCCTTTCGCGCTGCCGACGGCCGTGGCCGGCATCGCGCTGGCTGCGATCTATGCCCCCAATGGCTGGGTCGGCAGCCTCCTCGCACCATACGGGATCAAGATCGCCTATACGCCGCTCGGCGTGATGGTGGCGCTGATCTTCATCGGCCTGCCCTTCGTCGTTCGGATGGTGCAGCCGGTTCTCGAGGAATCGCAAGGGGACATCGAGGAGGCGGCGGCCCTGCTCGGCGCCAGCCGCCTGCGCACGATCTTCACGGTGGTGCTGCCGCCGGTGATGCCGGCGCTGCTGACCGGCTTCGTGCTCGCCTTCGCGCGGGCCGTCGGCGAATACGGCTCGGTGATCTTCATCGCCGGCAATGTGCCCATGGTCTCGGAGATCGCGCCGCTCCTGATCGTGATCAAGCTCGAGCAGTTCGACTATGCCGGGGCAGCCGTCATCGCGACGATGATGCTGCTGATTTCGTTTGCACTCATCCTGCTGGTGAACCTGATCCAGGCGCGCACGCGACGGAAGCTCGGCGATGTCTGAAGCCACCCTGCCCGATCGCGCCACCAACCTGGCCGCACCGGCGGCGCGGCCGCGCACAGCCCGCCGCACCGGTGCCGAGGGACCCGTCGTTCAGCTTCTGCTGATCACGGTCTCGCTCGCCTTCCTGCTGCTCTTCCTGCTGCTGCCGCTGATCTCCGTCTTCGTCGAGGCCGGGGCGCGCGGCTGGGCCGCCTATCGCGAGGCCATCACCGAGCCGGACGCGGTCGCCGCGATCCGCCTGACGCTGCTGGTCGCAGCCATTGCCGTGCCGTTCAACGTCGTGGTCGGCATCGCGGCGGCCTGGGCAATCGCCAAGTTCGAGTTCACCGGCAAGAACCTGCTGATCAGCCTGATCGACCTGCCCTTTTCCGTTTCGCCGGTAATCTCCGGACTGGTCTATGTGCTGCTCTTCGGCGCGCAGGGCTATCTCGGCCCGTTCCTCAAGGCGAACGGCATCGAGATCATCTTCGCGCTCCCGGGGCTGATCCTCGCCACCATCTTCGTCACCTTTCCCTTCGTGGCGCGCGAGCTCATTCCGCATATGCAAGCGCTGGGTTCGACCGACGAGGAGGCGGCGCTGACGCTGGGCGCCTCGCCCTGGCGCGTCTTCTTCGCCATCACGCTGCCCAATGTGAAATGGAGCCTGTTTTACGGCATCCTGCTCTGCAACGCCCGCGCGATGGGCGAATTCGGCGCGGTCGCTGTCGTCTCCGGCAAGATCCGCGGCCTGACCAACACCATGCCGCTGCATGTCGAGATTCTCTACAACGAGTATATGGGCGCCGCGGCCTTCGCTGTCGCCTCTTTGCTGGCGGGACTCGCGCTGGTGACGCTCGCCCTCAAATCCCTCTTGGAATGGCGCTATGGCGATGCGATCGCCGCCGCGCGCCGCCACTGATCGCGGGAACCGCTGATGTCCGTCGCTGTGACGATCGAAGCCATCGACAAACGTTTCCTCGCCTTCCAGGCGCTGCGGAACGTCTCGCTCGATATCCAGCCCGGCGAACTCGTCGCCTTGCTCGGCCCCTCCGGCTCAGGCAAGACCACTCTGCTGCGGCTGATCGCCGGCCTCGAGCAGGCGGATGCCGGCCGGGTCCTGTTCGGCGATGACGATACCCGCGACCTGTCGCTGCGCGACCGGCGCATCGGTTTCGTCTTCCAGCATTACGCCCTGTTCAAGACCATGACGGTGGCCGAGAACATCGCCTTCGGCCTGCGCTCGCGACCGCGCGCCGAGCGGCCCGACGGCGCCGAAATCACAAGGCGCGTCAAGGCGTTGCTCGAACTCGTTCAGCTGCCTGATCTGGAGCGGCGCTATCCGAGCCAGCTCTCCGGCGGCCAGCGCCAGCGCGTCGCCCTGGCGCGGGCGCTCGCCATTGAGCCGCAGGTCCTGCTGCTGGACGAGCCGTTCGGCGCACTCGACGCCAAGATCCGCAAGGATCTGCGCGCGTGGCTGCGCGACCTGCACAGCCGGACCGGGCACACCACCGTGTTCGTCACGCATGATCAGGAGGAGGCGCTCGAACTCGCCGACCGGGTCGCGATCCTGCACGAAGGCAAGCTGGAACAGGTCGGCACGCCCGACGACGTCTACGACCACCCTGCGACGCCCTTCGTCTGCGAGTTCCTTGGCGAGGCGAACCGGCTGCCGGTCAAGATCGTCGGCAGCCAGGCCTTCCTCGGCGACAGGCCGGTTCTCGGCGGGCTGACCCAGAACCAGAGCGGCCCAGCGGCGCTCTATGTCCGGCCCCATCACCTCAAATTCGTCGATGAGACGCCGCTCTCGATCCCCGGCGTGGTCGAGCAATTGCGCCGGACCGGCGCGCTGCGGCGCGCGGAAATCGCCGTCGCCGGGCTGACCAAGCGGCTCGACCTCGACCTGACAAGCCAGGTCGCGCCTGCAATCGGTGAGCGGGTGCGGGTCAAGATCACCCATGCCACGGCTTTCGCCACCGCCTGAAATCCGGGGATGAGAAACGCGCGCTCAGGAGATCGGCCGAGAAATTCCTTTCACCGTGACAAAGCACGGGCTGGACATGGAGTTTATTCTACTTCCAGGCTGTGAAAATTTGGCAAATCCATCCATTGGATGTGAATTGAATCGAAAGGCGCGATAGCCTAAATTCCGTTCGGAATACAGAACGGGAGCGCGATCCTTTGGCGACGCAGCATGTCATCGACAGCCCAGGCCCGGCGCCTGAGCGCAGGCCCGTCGCGGGCCGGCGAGTCGTCGGGCTCGCGTGATGGCAAGCTCAGCCACCCGCCCGCCTTTGCCGGCGATTCTGCTCGCCAACGACCTGCTCGATGGCGATGTCGTCTTCGCCATCGGCGAGGCCGATGGTTCGCTCGGCTGGACGCGCGATCCGGGCCTTGCGCTGGTCGCGACGGATGACGCCGCAGCGGTCCGGCTGGAAGGGTTCGCCACCGCCGAACTCGCGGCCCAGCATGTGGTCGACGCCTATCTGGTCGATGTGGAACTGGGCGCTGCCGGGCCCGTACCCCGGCATTTCCGCGAGCGTTTCAAGACGCTGGGCCCAAGCAACCGCCCTGATCTGGGCAAGCAGGCCGGCGAAGGCATCGCCGCCCGCCGGAGCGTATGATTCATGTATCGCTATGATGAGTTCGACGAGCGTTTCGTGCGCGAGCGCGTCGGCCAGTTTCGCGACCAGGTTGCCCGACGCCTGGACGGCTCGCTGACCGAGGACGAGTTCAAGCCGCTGCGGTTGAAGAACGGCGTCTATCTGCAGCTGCACGCCTATATGCTGCGCATCGCCATTCCCTACGGCACGCTCTCGGCCCGGCAATTGCGCCAGCTTGCCCTGATCGGCGAGCGCTACGACCGCGGCTACGGCCATTTCACCACGCGGCAGAACCTGCAGTTCAACTGGCCGCAGCTGCGCGACGTGCCCGCCATCCTCGACCTGCTCGCCGATGTCGAGATGCACTGCATCCAGACCTCGGGCAACTGCATCCGCAACGTCACGGCCGATCATTTCGCCGGTGTCGCGCAGGACGAGATCGAGGATCCGCGCGCCGTCTGCGAGCTGATCCGGCAGTGGTCGACGGCCCATCCCGAATTCAGCTACCTGCCGCGCAAGTTCAAGATCGCCGCCACAGGCGCGCAGCATGACCGCGCCGTGATCAAGGCGCACGACATCGGCATCCGGATCCTGAAGCATCCGCAGAGCGGCGAGATCGGCTACGAGATCAGCGTCGGCGGCGGGCTCGGCCGCACGCCGATGATCGGCAAGGTGGTGCGCGACTTCCTGCCCAAGACCGATCTGCTCGCCTATCTCGAGGCGGTCATGCGGGTCTATAATCTCGAAGGCCGGCGCGACAACAAGTACAAGGCGCGGGTCAAGATCCTGGTCCATGAGATCGGCACGGACGAATTCCGCCGCCGGGTCGAGGCCGAGTTCGCCAAGCTCGACGGCCCCTCGGTCAACGCCGACCCGGAGGAACTCGCCCGGATCGAGAGCTATTTTACGCCGCCTGCCTATCAGTCCCTGCCGGAGGACAGCCAGGCGCTAGCCGTGGCCAAGGCGGCAAACCCGGACTTCGCCCGCTGGGTCGACACCAACCTGACCCCGCATCGCGTGCCGGGCTACAGCGCGGTCACGATCTCGCTGAAGCCAGTCGGTCTGGCCCCGGGCGATGCGACCTCCGAGCAGATGCGGCTCGTCGCCGATCTCGCGGAGCGCTACTCCTTCGACGAGTTGCGCGTCACTCATGCGCAGAATCTCGTCCTGCCGCATGTCCGCAAGGATGATCTCTTTGCGATCTGGCAGGCGCTGGTTCCGGTTGGGCTCGCCACCGCCAATCTCGGCCTGATCACCGACATCATCGCCTGCCCCGGGCTCGACTATTGCGCGCTCGCCACGGCCCGCTCGATCCCGATCGCACAGGCCATCGCGCAGCGCTTCGCCGATGTCGAGCGTCAGGCGTCGATCGGCGAACTCAACATCAAGATCTCCGGCTGCATCAATGCCTGCGGCCATCACCATGTCGGCCATATCGGCGTTCTCGGCCTGGAGAAGCGCGGCATCGAATCCTACCAGATCACGCTCGGCGGCGAGGCGACCGAAAATGCTTCGATCGGCGAGATCCTCGGCCCTGGCCTGCCGGCCGAAGAGGTGCCCAATGCGATCGAGGCGATCGTGGGCGTCTATGAGCGCCATCGTCATGACGGCGAACGCTTCATCGAGACGGTGAAGCGCGTCGGGCTGGTTCCGTTCAAGACTGCGTTCAAGGAACTGGCCGATGCTGTTGCTTGATCGCAATGGGGCCGCCACCGATGGCTGGACGCGCACGGAGGGCGCCGCGATCGGCAATCTCTCGCGGGCGCTGGTCGGCTTCGATGCGCTGCCGGAGGCGCTGGCGCAGCTCGCGCCGGATCAGCAGATCGGGGTGCTGATCTCCAATGCGCTGGCCGTCTCCGAGCTGGAGCCATTCCTGCCCCGGCTGTCGCTGATCGCCATCGGCTTTCCCGCCTTTGCGGATGGTCGCGGTTTCAGCCAGGCCAAGGCGATCCGGCGGGCGGGCTTCACGGGATCGCTGCGTGCGTCGGGGCCTCTGATCCCCGACCAGTTCGACTATGCCCTCGCCTGCGGTTTCGACGAGATCGAACTGCCGGACACCAGCGCCGACCGGCAGACCGTGCTGCAATGGCAGCAGGCGCGCGGCCGCCTGAGCCAGACCTACCAGCGCGGCTACCGCCGCGACGGCAACATCCTGGACCGTCGCAGGCTCGCCCGGACCGCTTCCGGCAGCACGGCACCCTGACGCGATGAGCGAGCGCGCCAGCGACAAGGAGACAGTCGAGATGGGCAAGGCGACAACCTGGGACGACGACACCTCACCGCGCGAGATCGCGGATTTCCTGCCGCGCAAGCCCGGCGAGCGTTGGCTCGACCTCGGCTTCCGGCTGCTGGTCGTCGCGCTGCTCTGCGGCTGGTTCTTCATGCCGCAGCCGGCAGCCGATCCGACGCGATCGACGCCTCAGGCGACGACCCGGTAAGGGCTTTCGTCCAGACAAGCGACCTCGCAGAAGCGCGCGCCGGCCTGGTCCTTGGGCCCCGCGCGCCCTCGGCGGCATGGAGCTTGCTAGGCCTTCTTCGATTCCAGAATCGAGAGATCGTTTTTTATAAAGAACGACAGCGTTTGACCCATTGATCGGAACGTTTGGCGCGTCGCTGGCCGCCACCGCTCACGCTAGGCCCAGCTCATACGCAGGAGCCGGAGATAAATATTCCACTCTAGCCCCCGCCCTCAAAGGCTATCTACTCTTTAGATTGTTCTTTTAAAAGAACGTTTTATTGACGCGATGCGTTTTGGAGGCGCACTGTCTCGGCTAATCGAAGCGACATCACCGCCGGAAAGGCGCCGATGTAGCCACCGTCGATGCAACCACTAGGGAGCAGGATCATGATCAGCCGTCGCACGCTACTTCAGTCGGGGACAGCCGCCCTCCTGGCGAATTCCGTCGGCCGCTCGATCGCCGCCGAGCCTACCGGCGAGCCGATCTATCTCGGCGTCAGCGGGCCGTTGACCGGGCCCAATGCCCAATACGGCGCTCAGTGGAAGCAGGGCTTCGACCTGGCGCTCGACCAGATCAACGGCTCGGGCGGCATCAAGGGCCGGCCGCTGCGCTACATCTTCGAGGACACGCAGAGCGACCCGAAGCAGACGGTCGCCGTGGCGCAGAAATTCGTCGCCGACAAGCGCATCGTCGCCGAACTCGGCGATTTCGCCAGCCCGGCTTCGATGGCCGCCTCGCCGATCTACCAGCGCGCCGGCCTCGTCCAGTTCGGCTTCACGAACTCGCACCCCGCCTTCACCAAGCCCGGCGACTTCATCTGGAGCAATTCGGTCAGCCAGGCCGACGAGCAGCCGCTGAACGCGACCTATGTCGTCAACAAGCTCGGCTTCAAGCGCATCGCAGTGCTTTACCTGAACACCGACTGGGGCCGCACTAGCAAGGATCACTTCGCCGCCAAGGCCAAGGAACTGGGCGCCGAAGTGGTAGCGTCCGAGGGCTACCAGCCCGACGAGAAGGATTTCCGCTCGACGCTGGTGCGGGTGCGCGACGCCAAGCCCGACGGGCTCTTCCTCGTCTCCTATTACGCCGACGGCGCCCTGATCGTGCGCCAGGCGCGGCAGACCGGCGTCACCGTGCCGATCGCGGCATCGAGCTCGATCTATTCGCCGAAGTTCATCGAACTGGGCGCCGAGGCGTCGGAGGGCGTCTTCACCAATGCGCGGTTCTTCCCCGAGGATCCGCGCCCGGAGGTGCAGAGCTTCGTCACCACCTTCCAGGCGAAATACGGCAAGGAGCCCGACGCCTTCAACGCCTATGCCTATGACACGGTCGTGCTCTTCGGCCAGGTCCTGCGCGAGGCGCCGAACCTCGACCGCACCACCATCCGCGACACGCTGGCCAGGGTGAAGGACGTGCCCAGCGTGGTCTACGGCAAGGCGACCTTCGACCCGCAGACGCGCCGCGTGCTCGGCGCCCAGAGCGCACAGCTCGTCGTCCGCAACGGACGCTTCACGCTGTGGGACGGGGTGAAGACGAACTGACGCGGCAAACGCTCCGATGACCTCCTGGTTCGACCACACCATCAACGGCCTGATCATCGGCAACATCTACGGCCTGCTGGCGGTGGGTCTGGCGCTGATCTTCGGCGTCAGCCGGCTGATCAACTTCGCGCATGGCTCGGTCTATGTCGTGGGCGCCTATGTCGGCTGGGTGGCGGTCTCCGTCCTGCACACGCCCTTTCCGGTGACGCTTGCGCTCGTCGTAATCCTCGCCGCCCTGCTCGGCATCGCTATCGAGCGCTTCGGCATCCGGCCGCTGGCGGGCGCGCCACGGATCGCGCCGCTGCTCGCCACCATCGGCCTGAGCTTCGTGCTCGACCAGACCGTGCAGATCCTGTTCAGCCCCGATCCGCGCTCGGTGCCGATGCAGCTGCCGAACTGGCGGCTGGAAATCGGCGGCGGCAGCATCGGCATGCTCGATCTGCTGATCGGCGGCATCGGCATCACCGCGGCGGGCGCTCTCTTCGCCTTCCTCAAGCTGACGAAATGGGGCTGGGCCGTGCGGGCGACTGCGCTCGACCGAGATGCCGCCCGCGTCGTCGGCGTCGATGTCGATCAGGTCAACCGCATCGTTTTCGCGATCGCGGCTGCGCTCGGCGGTGTCGGCGGCGTGCTGGTGGGCATGTATTACAATGTCATCACCCCGACGATGGGGTTCGAGGCGACGCTGAAGGGCATCGTCGCCGAGGTCGTCGGCGGGGTCGGCAATGTGCCGGGCGCGATCGTCGGCTCGCTCTTGCTCGGCATCATCGAGAGCTATGGCGTGGCGCTGCTCGGCACGAGCTACCGCAACCTGTTCGCCTTCCTGCTGCTGATCGCGATCCTTGTGCTGCGGCCCAACGGCCTGTTCGCCAGTCGCCACCAGCTCCCGCCGGAACCGATGACGGGCACGTTCATCGCGCCCAGCAAGCCCATCGGCCTGCCCGTGCCGCTGCTCGCGGCGCTTGCAGCCTTCGCCATCGCCCTGCCCCTGCTGATCGACAACGGCTACCTGATCCAGACCCTGACCAATGCCTGGCTCTATGCCCTGCTGGGCCTGAGCCTGACGCTGGTCGCGGGCACCAGCGGGCAGGTTTCGCTGGGCCATGCGGCGCTGCTCGCCATCGGCGGCTATACCTCGGCGCTGCTGGCTGCCGATTACGGCTTCCCGGTCTGGCTGACCATCATTGCCGGCGGTCTGATGGCGGCGGGCCTGGGCACGCTTCTGGTCTCGCCGGCCTTCCGCCTGCGGGGGCACTATGTCTCGATCGCCACGCTCGGCATCGGCGAGATCGTCGCGCTCGTCATCCTGAACTGGGAGAGCGTCACGCATGGTCCGATCGGGGTTGCCGGGATCCCGCCGCTCGAATTCTTCGGGCGCCCCCTCTACGACACCAATGCGATCTACTGGGTGGCATTCGCAATCATGCTGGCGCTGGCGCTGCTGCAGGTCAGGCTGCTGAGCTCTCATCTCGGCCGCACCATGCGCGCGGTGCGCGACGACGACGTCGCCGCGCGCTCCTTCGGCATCAGCCTGAACCGCTACAAGGGGCTGGCCTTCGCGTTCGGGGGCTTCGTCGCCGGGATCAGCGGCGCCTTCACCGCCCATATGTACTCCTTCATCAACCACGAGACCTTCAACACCCACATCTCGGTGCTGGCGCTGACGATCGCCATCCTCGGCGGCATGGGCAATGTCGGTGGCGCGATTCTCGGCGCCGTCGCGCTGATCGGCCTGCCGGAGGTGTTCCGCATCGCCGCCGAATACCGGATCCTGCTCTACGGCATCGCCCTGCTGCTGCTCGTCCGTTTCCGGCCCCAGGGCCTGCTCGGCACCGTCTGACATGAACGCACCCGTGAACGCTTCACCGATCACCACTGCCCCCCTGCTCGAAGCGACCGGGCTGGTGCGGCGCTTCGGCGGCGTCACCGCTGTCGGCGGCATCGACCTCTCGGTCTTCGAGGGTGAGCTCGTCAGCGTCATCGGCCCCAACGGGGCCGGCAAAACAACCGCCTTCAACCTGATCAGCGGGCTCGACAAGCCCGACGCGGGCGCGATCCGCTTCGCGGGGGCCAACATCGCCGGGCGCTCGCCGGAAGGCATCGCCGCGGCCGGCATCGCCCGGACGTTCCAGCATGGCCGCGTCTTCGCCAATCTGAGCATCGCCGACAACGTCCTGATCGGGGCGCATGGCCGGCTGCGCGCCGTGCGGCCGGACTGGCCGATCATCGGGCCGCTGGCCGAGCTTGCGCTGGCGCTGGTCAGGCCTGCCAGCGTGAGGGCGGAAGAGGCGACGCTGCGCGACGAGGTCAGTGAGATCCTGAGTCTGTTCGGCGACCGGCTGCTGCCGCGCATCGACCAGCCGGCGCACAGCCTGTCCTATGCCAACCGCCGGCGCGTCGAGATCGCGCGCGCGCTGGCGGCGCGGCCCCGGCTCCTGCTGCTCGACGAACCGACCGCCGGCATGAACCCGACGGAGACGGCGGAAATGCTCGAGATCATCGCCAGCCTGAAGGCGCGCGGCCAGACCATCCTGCTGATCGAGCACAAGCTCGACATGGTGATGCGTCTGTCCGACCGCGTGATCGTGCTCGATGACGGCCGCAAGATCGCCGAGGGCAAGCCCCAGGCCGTGCGCACCGATCCCGCCGTGATCGAGGCCTATCTCGGCCACGGCAACATCGGCGCAGCAGCCCCTGCCGGCAACGCCGCGACCGCCGCCCCGACGCTTCCTGTCACAGCCTGAGCCGCGCCATGACACAGACGCCTCCCATTCTCGAACTGCGCGACGTCGATACCTTCTACGGTCCGGTGCAGGCGCATTTCGGCCTGTCGCTGAGGGTCGAGCGCGGCGAGATCGTCTGCCTGCTCGGCGGCAATGCCAGCGGCAAATCGACGACGATGAAGATCATCCTCGGGCTGGTGAAGCCGACGGCCGGCGACGTGCTGATCGACGGCGTCTCGGTGCTGGGGCTGTCGACGCCGCGCATCGTGCGGCTCGGCGTCGGCACCGTGCCCGAGGCGAGGCGGCTGTTCGGCGCCATGAGCGTGCGCGAGAACCTGCTGATGGGCGCCTTCACGCGCAACGACAAGGCTGCGGTCGCGGCCGATCTGGAGCGCGTGCTGGCGCTGTTTCCGCGCGTGGCGGAACGCATCGGTCAGCAGGCCGGCACGCTGTCGGGCGGCGAGCAACAGATGGTGGCGATGGCGCGCGCCTTGATGGCAAGGCCCCGCATCATCATCATGGACGAGCCGACGATGGGCCTGTCGCCGCTCTGGGTCGATCGTGTGCTGTCACTGATCCGCGATATCAATGGCGAGGGCGTCAGCATCTTCATGGTCGAGCAGAACGCCAATCTGGCCCTGCAGATTGCCGATCGCGGCTATGTCCTGCAGACCGGGCGCGTGGTGATCGAGGCCGCGGCAGCCGACTTGCTTGTCGATACGCGGATCAGGGACGCCTATCTCGGCGGAGCGGAAGCAGCATGAATACGAAACGAGTGGGGTTCTTCACCCGCCTCCTCGACGATGCGCCGGCCGGCGAACGCTATCGGCTCGCCACCGAGCAGATCGTCCATGCCGAGAAGCAGGGCTTCGACTCGGCCTGGGTGGCGCAGCACCATTTTCATCGCGACGAGGGCGGCCTGCCCTCGCCGATGCCGTTCCTGGGCTTCGTTGCCGCGCGCACGTCGCGCATCCGGCTGGGCACGGGCATCATCATCCTGCCGATGGAGGACCCGATCCGCATCGCCGAGGACACGGCGGTCCTCGACCTGATGTCGGGTGGACGGCTGGAACTGGGCTTCGGCACCGGCGCGACGCCCGAAACCTTCCTGGCCTTCGGCCTCGACAAGGACCAGCGCAACGCCGCGTTCAACCGCAATTACGAGCGGCTACACGAGGCCTGGAAAGGCGCGCCGCTCGGCCACGACGACAACCGGCTCTACCCCGAGGCCGGCTCGCTGGCGCAGCGGGTTTGGCAAGCGACCTTCTCGGCCCCGGGCGCCGAACGCATCGGGCTGGCGGGATCGGGGCTGATGCTATCGCGCACCCAGCCGCGCAGCGCGGACGGGTCCTGGCAGACGCTGCCGGAGATCCAGCACCCGATCGTCGATGCCTATCTCGCCAACCTTCCACCGGGAATCGAGCCCCGCATTCTGGGCTCGCGAACACTGTTCGTCGCCGATACGCGCGAGGAAGCGCTGAAATATGCCGAGATCGGCCTCAACCGGGTGCTCGATCGCTTTATCGCCAACGGTCATCATGTTCCCGATCGCAGCCTGCCCGCGCTGATCAAATCCTTCGACGTTCATGTCGGCACGCCTGACGACGTAATCGCCTCGCTATCGGCCGACAGCGTGTTGCCGCGCGTCACCGATCTCGTCTTCCAGGCCCATTCCGTCGATCCGCCGCACAAGCTGATCCTGCGCTCGCTCGAACTGACCGCGCAGCATGTCGCACCGGCGCTGGGCTGGGCGCGCCAGCATTCCAGCCCCGGCATCAAGATCGCGGCCAGCGCAGGCTGACAGGCCGCCGGCACCCTTCCCTTGAGAATTATGAGGCAAGACCCATGACCATCGAAACCACGCCCGACGTGCTCGACACGCTGGTCGGCGTCGTCCCCGGCACCGGGCTGGATCGGCTGCGCCGCGAGCGGCCGGTCACCCGGCTCAATATCCAGGCGAGCTACGAGGCGCTGTTTGCGGTCGGCGACCAGGGTGGCGTCAGCCAGAGCGAGCGGCTGGCGCTGGCGCTGTTCGTGACGCTGCTGCATGGCGACGTTTCCGGGGCAGCGCATTACGGCGTTCTCCTGAAAGAGCAGCCCGGCGGCCTGGCGCTTGCGGAGGCGATCGCGGGCCAGGCGCAGGCGGCGCGCACGGCAGGGCCGTACGGAGCCTATCCGGCGGGTCCGCTCTCGGTGGAGGATGTGGCCGGGCCGATCTTTAGCGTCGAGGGCGCGGACAAGGACGTCCTGGGACAGCGGCTCGCAGCGCTCCTGGCGCACGCCCATCTCCTGGTCTTCCACCCGCGCGACGCCCAGCCGGCCGCGCTGGCGGCCCTGCAGGCGGCCGGCTGGAGCACGCCCGAGATCGTGACCGTTTCGCAGATCGTGGCGTTTCTCTCCTTCCAGATTCGCGCGGCACACGGCCTGCGCCTGCTCAGCGCCTGACCCCTGTTTTCGGAGCCACCTTGATGACCACCACCACTCTAGACACCGTCTCGACCGGCGCGCCGACGGTTTTCACCCAGGCGCATCTCGGCTGGAACGCCTGGATCGAGCCCGTCGCCGAGGACGCGCTGACCGAGCGGCAGAAGGACGGGCTGGTCGACATCGCGCGTGCCAAGAGCCCGTATTTCCGGCTGCTGGCGCATGATCCCGATATCCTGAAGACCCGTACGCTGGCCGACAAGGACATCTTCTACAACACGAAGGAGGGTCTCCCCCGCGCCGAGCGCGAGCTAGCGGCGGCCGCCGTCTCCCGCAGCAATGGCTGCATCTACTGCGCCTCGGTCCATGCCCGCTTCGCCACGACGTTCTCCAAGCGCCATGACGACGTCCAGCGCCTGCTCGACGAGGGCGTCGGAGCCGATATCGACCCGTTGTGGAACGCCATCATCGAGGCGTCGGTCGCGCTGACGGCGACGCCGATCGCTTTCGGCCCGCAGCATGTCGCGACGCTGCGCGATCTCGGCCTCGGCGATCTCGCCATCGCCGACCTGATCCATTCCGCAGCCTTCTTCAACTGGGCCAATCGGCTGATGCTGTCGCTTGGCGAGCCGGAGCAAGCGGCCTGAACTGTCTGGCAACGACAGCCTGGATGCCGGGCCGGGGATGAGCGCGAATCGCTTTGGGCAGCGTCGCGCTTTTGCGCGCAAATGACGTGGCCACATGAGTGGCGCGACCTACGGGAGTCGAACCCGTCTCCCCAGCGTGAAAGGCTGGTGTCCTAACCGATAGACGAAGGTCGCAGGCTTCCGAACCGCGAGGGCTCGTGTCGAAGCGGGGCGAGGTATAGTGGCAGCTTTCCGGCTCCGCAAGCGCCAGTTTCCGGTTGCCTGTGAGCAATGCTCGCGCGAGCCCGGATTTCCGCGCACCGGCCCACGATACCGGGCCTCGCCCTCAGCCCGACCGCGCCAGGTCGAGGACGCGCAGTTCGGCCGATTCGTTGCCGCCCCAGCGGTTGAGGGTCAGGGTCGCGGCGAGATGGACGCTCTCGCCGCGCGCCGCCATCAGCGCCTGGCCGAGCGGTTCCTGCGCGACGCGGAAGGCGATGCCGCCAATGGTCGCGCCATCGCCGCTGCGCAGCTTGACGCGGACATGGCCGCCGCTGCCGATCTCGACAACGTCCGTCAGCCGGTGCGCTGGAAAGACGAAGACCGGCTCGGGACTGCCGGCGCCAAACGGACCGGCCCGCTCGATCTCGGCGAGCAGACGCGGATTGGCGCCGCCGGCGCTGAGCGCGGCATCGATCAGCAGGGCCTCGGAGGCGCCGGCCTCGCCGACTTCGGCTGCCAGGCGCTGCGTCAGGAAGGCGTGGAAGGCCTCGCCTTGCCCGGCCGCCAGCGTGACGCCCGCCGCCATGGCGTGGCCGCCGCCCTTGACCGCGAGCCCGGCCTCGACGGCGGCACGCACGGCGCGGCCGAGATCGACGCCGGCCACCGAGCGGCCCGAACCCGTCGCGCCACCCTCCCCGTTCAGCGCCAGCGCGAAGGCTGGCCGGCGGAAGCGTTCCTTCAGCCGGGCCGCCACCAGCCCGACGATGCCGGGATGCCAGTCCGGCGAGCCGGCGAGCAGCACGGCTGTGTCGGCATCGCGCATCAGGGCGTGCTCGGCCTGCGAGGTCGCTTCGATCACCGCCCGGCGCTCGATCTCCTGCCGCTCTTGGTTCAGTCGGTTGAGCTCGGCGGCGATGCCACGCGCCTCGATCTCGTCTTGCGTCAACAGAAGACGTGCGCCCAGCGCGGCGTCGCCGATGCGGCCGCCGGCATTGATGCGAGGGCCGAGCAGGAAGCCGAGATGCCAGGGCTGCACCGGCCCGTCGAGGCCCGCGACATCCATCAGCGCCACCAGCCCAGGCCGGGCGCGGCCGCGCAGGATGGCAAGGCCCTGCCGCACGAAGGCGCGGTTGAGGCCGCGCAGCGGCACGACATCGGCGACCGTCGCGAGCGCGACGAGGTCGAGCGCCGCCATCAGATCGGGCTCGGTTCCGCGCGCGGCCCAGATGCCCTGCCGGCGCAGTTCGGCGCGTGTCGCGACCAGCGCCAGGAAGACGACGCCCGCAGCACAGAGATGGCCCAGCCCCGAGAGATCGTCCTGGCGGTTGGGATTGACCAGCGCCTCGACCTCCGGCAGCCGCTCGGGCGCCTGATGGTGGTCGAGGACGACGACATCGAGCCCGAGGCGCCTGGCCTCCGCCAGCGGCTCATGGCTGGTCGTGCCGCAATCGACGGTGACGAGCAGGGTCGCGCCCTCGGCTGCGAGCTGGCGGATGGCCTCGCTGTTAGGGCCGTAGCCTTCGATCAGCCGGTCGGGAATATGGATGCGCGGGCGCGCGCCGGCTTGCGTCAGGAAACCTGCCAGCAGCGCCGCGGAACAGGCACCGTCGACGTCGTAGTCGCCGAAGATCGCGACCTGCTCGCGCGCTGTAACGGCCCTCGCGAGCCGGATGGCGGCCGCATTCATGCCGACCAGCGTACCGGGATCGGGCAGCAGGTCGCGCAGCCTCGGCTCAAGATAGAGCGCAGCCTCGTTCGCCTCGACGCCGCGCCCCGCCAGCAGCCGGGCGAGGATGTCGGGGATACCCTCGAGCTGCGACAGCGCCTCGGCGCGGCCGAGGCCGGCGGCATCGAGCCGGTCGCGCCAAGGCCTGCCCAGCACGGAACGGGTGACACCGAGAAAGGCGCGCGGGGGATCGAGACTCATGGGTGGAGGGCGTTGCGCAGGCGCACCCGTTCGTCAACCTCGGCGTTGGCGGACGCGCGGCTGACAGCCCTCCCGCCAGGCGTCAGGCAGCCTTCGCGCGAGCCAGGTCCAGCGCCGAGCGAACCGCGACGGCATAGCCCTGCGCACCAAGCCCGGCGATGATCGCGGTTGCCGCCATCGAGACATAGGAGCGGTGATAGATCGACTCGCGGCGGTGGATATTGGTGATATGCAGCTCGATGATCGGGCCGGGGAACATCTTCAGCGCGTCGAGGATCGCCATCGAGGTGAAGGTGAAGGCCGCGGGATTGATGACGATGGCGCAGCCGCCGTCGATCGCCTCATGGATCCAGTCGATCAGTTCGTATTCGCGGTTCGACTGGCGGAACTCCAAGGAAGTGTCGCCTGCAGCCTCGCGGCACATCGCCTCAACCTGGGCGAGCGTCGTCGAGCCATAGAGATGCGGCTCGCGTGTGCCCAGACGATTCAGGTTCGGGCCATTGAGGACGTAGATCGGCTTGGTCACGAGAGCACCTGCGATTGCGTTGGATCGGCCGATCAGCCGGGATAGCCCATCAGGCGCGGCAGCCAGAGGACGAGGCCGGGGATGAAGGTGATCAGTGCCAGCGCCGCGATCATGGCCGCGAGGAAGGGCATGCACTCACGCACGATGTCCCGCAGCGGCACGCCGGTGATGTTGTTCATGATGAAGAGCAGCAGGCCATAGGGCGGCGTGATCAGCCCGAGCATGATGTTGACCACGACGATGACGCCGAAATGCACCATGTCGATGCCCAGCGCCTTGGCCGTGGGAATGAAGACCGGCACGACAATGAGCAGGATCGCGGTGCCCTCCAACAGGCAGCCGAGCACCAGCAGGACAGCATTGACGAGGAGCAGGAAGCCGATCGGCGTCATGTTCCAGCCCGAGAGCAGAACCTTGAGGCTCTCGGGGATGTTCTCGATCGTGACGACGTAGTTGAACACCAGCGCGCCGGCGATCAGCATGCCGATCGAGGCCGTGGTGCGGGCGCTATAGGCCAGCGAGGCGTAGAAGGCGCCAAGCGAGACGCTGCGATAGAGCAGCACCGAGATTGCCAGCGCGTAGGCTGCTGCCACCGCCGCTGCCTCCGTCGGCGTCGTGGCGCCGCCATAGATGCCGCCGAGCAGGACGACCGGCATCATCAGCGCCGGGAAGGCGCGCCAGGTGATGCCCGGCCATTCGCGCAGCGGGATCGGCGGCTCGACCGGGAAGTTCCGCTTCTTGGCGGTGAAGCCGACGATACCCATCTGGACGCCGGCCATCAGCAGGCCCGGAATGACGCCGCCCAGGAAAAGGAAGCCGATCGACGCGTCCGAGACCAGCGCGTAGAGCACCATCGGGATCGAGGGCGGGATGATCGGCCCGATGACCGACGACACCGCCGTCAGCGCCGCGGCGAAGCTCGGCGGATATTTGCCGTCCTTGGTCATCATCGCCTGCATCATCCGCCCGGTGCCGGCGGCATCGGCGATGGCCGAGCCCGACATGCCGGCGAAGATGACGCTCTGGACGATGTTGACCTGGGCGAGCCCGCCCCTGAAGCGCCCGACCAGGGCATCGCAGAAGCGCAGCAGCCGCTCGGTCATCGAGCCGATATTCATCAACTCGGCGGCCAGGATGAACAGCGGCACGGCGAGAATGACGTAGTTCGTGTACATGCCGTTGAGCAGTTGCTCGGCGGCGATGCTGAGGTCCTGGCCGGCGAGCAGCAGATAGAAGATCGAGCCCGCGATCATGGCATGGCCGATCGGCAGGCCGAGCAGCGAGAGCGCGACGATCGCGAGGATGCAGAGCGAGAACGGGCTGGTCATACACCCGATCCCGCCTTGGTCGGATCGAAGGCCTCGGGCGCGGTTCCGCGCAGCGCCTGCCAGCCGAGCCAGAGATAGCGGATGATGGCCGCCACCGCGAAGGCCAGATAGATCGAGTAGACCCAGTTGAACGGCAGCTTGAGATAGGCCGTGCGCTCGACCTTCATGAAGGTGACGTAGTCGGCCATTGCCGGCAGGGAGATCGTGTAGAGCACAACCAGCGCGGCGGCGGTCACCACGGCCATCAGCCGCCGGGCGCGGGCGCCGACCGCGCCATAGATGATGTCGAAGCGGATTTCCTCACTTTCGCGCGTGACGAAGGCCGAGCCGAACAGCACAATCCAGAGCCAGAGGATCACACTGATCTCATGCGTCCAGCCGATCGGCAGGTTGAGCAGGTAGCGGAAGATGATCTGGAGGATGAAGACGGCGAACATCGCCCCAAGCATCAGCACCAGAAGATTCTCGGCCCGGCGGGACAACCACCCGCCGAGCGCTTTCAGGCGACCCATCATCCCGCTCCCTGCCCGGCCCGCTCAGAGCTTGTTGATCTTCTCGACCATGCCGGGCTTCCAGCTCTTGGCGAGATCGGAAGCGAGGTATTTCTTCTGGGCGAAGTCGCGGAAGGCGGCGACGTCGGGTTCGTAGACTTCGAGCCCCTGCTTCTTGAAGAAGTCGACCAGTTCCTTCTCCTTGTCGAGGTGCTGCTTGGCGCTCCAGTCCATCGCAGCGTCGGCCGCCGCCTGGAAGGCAGCCTGCTTTTGCGGCGACATCGCCTTCCAGACCCGGTCTGTGACGCAGAGCAGGTCGAAGCCGACGAGATGCGAGGTCAGCACGATCTGCGACGAGACCTCGTAGAACTTCATGTTCTGGACGTTGGGCAGCGGGTTGTCCTGGCCGTCGATCGCGCCGCTCTGCAGGCCGGTATAGACCTCGGCATAGGCCATCGGCGTCGGGTTGGCGCCGATCGACTGGCCGAGGAACTGCCAGGCATCGCCACCGGGCATGCGCAGCTTGATCCCGGCCATGTCGGCGGGGGTCATGATCTTCTTCTTCGGCTTCAAACCGACCTGGCGGGCGCCGAAATAGGTCGGCCCGAGAATCTTGATGTTGAGCTTGTCCTCGGCGGCCTTCTTGAGGTCGGCGCCGACATCGCTGGCGAAGACCTTCTTGAGATGATCCGCGTCGCGGAAGAGATAGGCCGATGTCACGATCGACCATTCCGGGATCTGGTTCGAGACGTCCTGCGGCGCGATGTTCCCCATTTCGAGGTTGTTGCGCTGCATGGCGACCAGTTCGGTGCCCTGCTTGAAGAGGTTGCCGCCGTAATAGGGCTGCAGCGTGAAGTCCTCTTTGATCGCCTCGCCGAAGCGCTTCATCATCTCGGCGCGGATGTCCTGCTCCGAGAACACTGCCGAGAAGCGCAGATTGGGCTTGGCCTGCGCGAAAGCGCCGCCACTGAAACCAGCCGCCGCGACGGCCGCGCCGCCAGCGATCAAAGCACGCCTGTCGATTGAAATGGCCATGACGAACCTCCCCTGTAGGCGGACTGCAACGCCGCCTTATGAGGCGCACTATTGCCGCGCGTAGCGCAGGGCGCAACATGGATTCTTTACTTCATATGATATTTTTTGTTTTGCCATATAATTTGATCTCGTTGGCCGTTCCGCTATGATGGGTTGCCCGTCGCGACCGCGCCTCCGCCTGTTGGAGTGCGCAATCCAAGGCCAAGTCATGCTCAGCATCACGCCCCCGCCCCCTTCGATCGGCGAGACGGCCTATCGGCGCATCCGCGCTGACATCATCTTCGGTCGGCTCGCTCCGGGACAGAAGCTGAAGCTCGAGGTGCTGCGCGAAGCCTACGGAGCGAGCGTCAGCACGCTGCGGGAACTGCTCAACCGGCTCGCCTCTGAGGGGCTGATCGAGGCGGAAGGTCAGAAGGGCTTCGTCGTCACGCCCGTCTCGGCGACCAATCTGCGCGAGATCGCGGCGATGCGCCTGCTGCTGGAGGGACATGCGCTGGCGCAGTCCTTCGAGGCCGGCGACATGGAATGGGAGGGCCGCGTCGTCGCCGCCCACCACAAGCTCGCCCGGATGGAGCGGCGGATGCTGGCGCAGGATCGCGGCGAGCCCGAGACCTGGAAGCGCTATGACTGGGAGTTCCATCACGCGCTGATCTCGGCCTGCGGCTCGCAGGTGCTGCTCGAGACCCATGCTGCGATCTACGACAAGTATCTGCGCTACCAGATGGTGGCGGTGATCTTCCGCGGCGAGATCGCGGCGCAGGAGCACCAGACCCTGCTCGATTGCGCGCTGCGTCGCGACACGGCGAGCGCGGTCACCGTGCTGACGCGCCATGTCGATGGCTGCGTCGAGCACACGCTTGTCGGCGGCACGCTTCCGCATGGCGCCGACGAACCCTGAGTAGCCCGCTCTGTCCAAAAAGCGGTCGGGATGCCCGACCGCTCTTTGCTGATCCTCAGACCGACCGCAGGACGGCTGCAGCGGCTATCGTTGCGCTCAGTCGAGCTTGAACTTGCCGAAGTCGCGGTGCTCGCCATGGATGCGGCGGACCGTCCCGGTGATCGAGCGATAGACGATGGTCTCGGTCTCGATCACGTCGCGGCCGAACTTGACGCCCTTGAGCATGCCGCCATCGGTGACGCCGGTGGCGCAGACGATGGTGTCGCCCGAGGCCATCTCTTCCATGCTGTACTTCTTGTTGGGATCGGTGATGCCCATGGTGAGGGCACGCGCGCGCTTCTCCTCGGTGTCGAGGATGAGGCGGCCCTGCATCTGGCCGCCGACGCAGCGCAGTGCCGCCGCCGCCAGAACGCCCTCAGGCGCACCGCCGATGCCGAGATAAAGGTCGATGCCGGTCTTGTGCGGCTCGGTGCAGTAGATCACGCCGGCGACGTCGCCATCGGTGATCAGGCGGATCGAGCAGCCGGTCTTGCGGACCTCCTCGATCAGCTTGGCATGGCGCGGACGATCCATGATCAGCGTCGAGATCTCGCTGGGCTTGACGCCCTTGGCCTTGGCGAGCGCATGGATGTTGTCGGTGGCGGAGGCGTCCAGATCGACGACGCCGCGGGCATAGCCGGGGCCGATAGCGATCTTGTCCATGTAGACGTCGGGCGCGTTCAGCAGCTTGCCGGCTTCCGCCATCGCCATCACGGCGATCGAATCGGGCATGTCCTTGGCACAAAGCGTGGTGCCTTCGAGCGGATCGACGGCGATGTGGACCTTGGGGCCCTGCCGCGTGCCGACCTTCTCGCCGATGAAGAGCATCGGCGCCTCGTCGCGCTCGCCTTCGCCGATGACGATCTCGCCGTCGATCGGCAGGCGGTTGAGCTCGCGCCGCATCGCATCGACCGCCGCCTGGTCCGCCGCCTTCTCGTTGCCATGGCCGCGCAGGCGCGCCGCCGAGACCGCCGCGCGCTCGGTGACGCGCACCAGTTCCATCGAGAGATAGCGCTCGATGATCTGGGAGGAGGAAATGCGGAGATCGTCGGACATGGGTGGGTTCCCTGGTTTTTGGCGGTCGGCGGCGTGGCGGCAGGCAATCGTCAGGCCAGCCGCGCTGATGGCCTACTCCCGTTCGATACGGATGACTTGCGGCGGTTCGGCGACATGGCCGTCTGCGGAGACCTTTTCCAGCGCGGCGCGGATCGCGGACTCGCTGGTGGCGTAGGTGATCAGCACGACCGGCACGGGCGCGCCCGAGCGGCCTGCGGGATCGCGCGCGGCGGCGGCCTCGGAGCGGCGCTGAACGATGCTTTCCAGCGAGATCTCGGCCTCAGCCATGCGGGTCGCGATGGCCGCGGCGGAACCCGGCCGGTCGATGACCGAGAGCCGGACATAGTAGCCACCCTCATGGCGCTGCATCGGCGCCCGCACTGCCGCTTCGAGGCGCGCGACCGGCAGGCCGAAGGGCAGCCCCGCCGTGCCGCGCGCGACATCGGCGATGTCGGCGACGACGGCCGAAGCCGTTGGGTCGCCGCCGGCGCCGGGGCCGACCAGCGTGATCTCGCGCACCGCATCGGCATCGACGGTCACGGCGTTGAGCACGCCCATCACCTGCGCGATCGCCGAGGATTTCGGCACCATGGTCGGGTGGACGCGCTGCTCGATGCCGGTCTTGGTCCGCTCGGCGACGCCGAGCAGCTTGATGCGGTAGCCGAGTTCGTCCGCCATCTTCAGGTCGAGCGGCGCGATCGAGGAAATGCCTTCGACATGAATCGCTTCGGCGTCGATCTTCGTGCCGAAGGCGAGGCTGGTGAGGATGGCGAGCTTATGGGCGGTGTCATAGCCCTCGACGTCGAAGGTCGGGTCGGCCTCGGCATAGCCGAGACGCTGCGCGTCCTTCAGGCAGGCCTCGAAGGTCAGCCCTTCGAGCTCCATGCGCGAGAGGATGTAATTGCAGGTGCCGTTGAGGATGCCATAGAGCCGCGTGACATTGTTGCCGGCCAGCGCCTCGCGCAGCGTCTTGACGATCGGGATGCCGCCGGCCGACGAGGCCTCGAAGGCCAAGGCCACGCCGTTCTGCTCGGCAAGCGTCGCCAGTGCGACGCCGTGATGGGCGAGCAGGGCCTTGTTGGCGGTGACGACCGATTTGCCCGCAGCGAGCGCCGCCTCGACAGCAGCCTTGGCCGGGCCGTCAGAGCCGCCGACCAATTCCACCAGGCAGTCGATCTCGCCAGACTTTGCCAGTTCGACCGGATCATCGAACCAGGTCAGCCCGTCGAGACCGACGCCGCGGTCGCGCGTGCGATCACGGGCGGAGACGGCGGTGACGCGAATGGCACGGCCACAGCGCGCTGCCAGGGCATTCTCCTGCCGGCGCAGGATGCGCAGCACGGATGCGCCGACGGTTCCCAGGCCGGCAAGGCCGATCCGCAGGGGCTGGGAGGCGGTCTGGGCGGTCGCATGTGTCATGGTCGCGGCGTCGCATGAGGGGGGCCCGCGAGTCAACGGCGAAGCCTTTTTCAGCCTCAACCGAACCGGCAGATGACCTCTGCCGCCAGCCGCCGCAGCTTGCCGTTGCCGAAGGTCAGGTGGATGCGCAGCAGATTGGTGCCGAAGGCCGTCGTCTTGATGGTGCGCAGCGCTTCCAGCGTGTCGCCGGTCCATGTCGTGGCGGTCTCGGTGGACGGCGTCCAGAACCAGGGCCTGGGCGGGACGATCACGATCGACTCCAGAATCTTCTCCGCCTGGGCCTGCTCGATGCCGGCCGGCAGGTGGCGCGACACGATCTCGGTCGCGTCGCGGCCACATTCGCGGGCGACCGTCGCAGCCAGGACCTCGGAGACGAGAGCTGAATCCGTCTGCGGCACGCGGCCGCGCGAATAATCATAGGTGGTGACGAGGCAGATCAGCGCGAACAGGCCGACACCGATAGCGACCATGCGGCCTTTGCTGAACATCGCGCGCCGGAGCCCCACACCGGACGAGCCTGTCCGTGCTGAGGGGTTCCCATGTTTTCGAGATGGGGTCCAGCGTTCTCAGGCACCACAGCGTCATTCCGGGCAAGCGTAGCGCAGACCCGGAATCCATCGCAGGGGTCCGAACTCTACAATGGATTCCGGAGCGGCGCCGCTGACGCGGCTTGTCCGGAATGACGGCGCGGGTAGGCCTTGGTCGAGAGACCCCTACCCCGCCTTCGGCATCTGGATGACGTTGTGGAGCCGTTCATCCGCCGTCTTCAGGAAGCGGCCGACATTGCGGGCGGCCTGGCGGATGCGCTGCTCGTTCTCGACGATGGCGATGCGGACATAGTCGTCGCCATGCTCGCCGAAGCCAATGCCCGGCGCGACGGCGACCTCGGCCTTCTCGATCAGCAGCTTGGAGAATTCCAGCGAACCGAGATGGCGGAATTTCTCGGGGATCGGCACCCAGGCGAACATGGAAGCCGCCGGCGCCGGGAACTCCCAGCCCGCCTTGCCGAAGCTCTCGACCAGCGCGTCGCGGCGCTTGCGGTAGATGTCGCGCATCTCGCGGATGCAGTCGTCAGGGCCATTGAGGGCAGCGGCGGCGGCAACCTGAATCGGCGTATAGGCACCATAGTCGAGATAGGACTTCACCCGCGCCAGAGCCGCCAGCAAGCGCTCGTTGCCGACCGCGAAGCCCATGCGCCAGCCCGCCATCGAGAAGGTCTTCGACATCGAGGTGAACTCGACGGTGACGTCAATCGCGCCTGGCACCTGCAGCATCGAGGGCGGCGGGTCGTTCTCGTCGAAATAGACCTCGGCATAGGCCAGGTCCGAGAGCAGGATCAGATCGTGCTTCTTCGCGAATGCGACGAGGTCGCGGTAGAAATCCAGCGAGGCGGTGTAGGCGGTCGGGTTGGCCGGGTAGCAGGTGACGAGCGCGATCGGCTTGGGCACCGAATGGATCATCGCCCGCTCCAGCGCCGGGAAGAAGGCAGGCGTCGGCTCGGCCGGCACGGAGCGGATGACGCCGCCCGCCATCAGGAAGCCGAAAGCGTGGATCGGATAGCTCGGATTGGGCACGAGCACGACATCGCCCGGCCCCGTGATGGCCTGCGCCATATTGGCGAAGCCTTCCTTGGAGCCGAGCGTCGCGACGACCTGCGTCTCGGGATTGAGCTTCACGCCGAAGCGGCGCTCGTAATAATTCGCCTGGGCGCGGCGCAGGCCGCCGATGCCCTTGGAGGCCGAATAGCGATCGGTGCGCGGTTTGCCGGCGGTCTCGATCAGCTTCTCGATGACATGCCTGGGCGCGGGCAGGTCCGGATTGCCCATGCCGAGATCGACGATGTCGACGCCCTTGGCGCGTTCGGCAGCCTTGATCTTGTTGACCTGTTCGAAAACATAAGGCGGCAGGCGCTTGATGCGGTGAAAATCGGCCATTTCGAACAGTTCCTTCGCCGGAGCCGGCACTTCCAAGATATGGCGAGGTCGGTTTTCAGCACCCTTCCGGTGCCTTTCCTGTCCAGCGCTACTCAAAATCGTTGCGCCGCAGCTCCCTCACGCCGCATCTTTGGTCACGACAGCCGGAAAAACGCAAGATTCAATCGACGTTGCCCGCGAAGCCGCGGAGCTTCGCGCCGCCGGCTTCCTCAGTTCGTCGGCAGCTGCGCGGGCTTGGGCGGCGGCGTGGCGCCGAGCGACTTGGCCTGGGTTCCGGCCGCCTCGTTCGCCGCGCGCTTGGCGTCCAGCTCGGCCTCGATCTTCTTGAAAGCTGCCCTGGGCTTGCATTCACCGGGCTTGGCAGCCGGCGTCGGAGGAAACGAGAAATGCGCTGCCTGCCCTCCCGGCACGTAGGGCGGCGGTGCGGTCTCGCCCTGACAGAGGGGTTCGACCGGGAACGTCCGTCCGATCGGCATGTAGTCGGGATTGGCCGGTCGGGTTTCCTGGACGAAGGGCTTGGCCTCCTGCGCGGTCGTCGCCATGCCGGCGGCCTCCGCCACCACCTTGCTCGTTTCACCGGCGCAGCCCGCCGCGGCCGTGCCCAGCGTGGCCAGGAGAAGCAGCAACGGGAACGGCTTTTTCGTCGGCTGGTCGAACGGCATGTGGTGATCCGGCGGCGTTGTGGAATTCTCTTTGTACTCGATATCCGCTACGTCCTTAATAGGACCAAAATGGGGAGCACACAGCATCCCCACAGAAGACTGCGACGGGGAGAACGCGATGAACCGGCGAGCGGACGAGAAGCCCGCGGACGCAACCGCCTCAACCGAGGTGCCCGTGCCGGATTTCGACCAATTCG
Source organism: Hyphomicrobiales bacterium (assembly GCA_900470775.1). GTDB lineage: Bacteria > Pseudomonadota > Alphaproteobacteria > Rhizobiales > Beijerinckiaceae > Allobosea. The sequence goes on from UCBZ01000062.1 coordinate 43,356, forward strand.
CGCAGAACATGGGCCGCCTCGTCGAGGAATACGGCAAGGCCACGGCCACCTATCTCAAGCCGATCGAGCGCGGCGAGGCCAAGGGCGGCCAGGCCGACGAGGCCAGCGAGATGGTCAAGACGCTCGGCCGCGTCGCGGAAAGCTGGGTCTCCGACCCCCGCAAGATCATGGAGGCGCAAGCGTCCATCACCGGCGATTTTCTGAATCTCTGGAGCACGATGCTCAAGCGCGCCAGCGGCGAGGAAGCCAAGGCCGTCGCAGAACCCGACAAGCGCGATGCCCGCTTTTCCGACCCCGACTGGTCCGGCCATCCGATGTTCGACTTCATCAAGCAGGCCTATCTGATCGGCTCGCGCTGGGCCGAATCGATGGTCGACAAGGCCGAGGACCTCGATCCGCACACCCGCGAGAAGGCGCGCTTCTACGTCAAACAGATCGCCAGCGCGCTCTCGCCCTCGAATTTCATCGCGACCAATCCCGAACTGCTGCGCGAGACGCTGCGACAGAATGGCGAGAACCTGGTGCGCGGCATGAAGATGCTGGCCGAAGACATCGAGGCGGGCCATGGCGAACTCAAGATCCGCCAGTCCGATCCGGGTGCCTTCCAGGTCGGCGTCAACATCGCCTCGACGCCTGGCAAGGTAATCTTCCGCAACGATATCATCGAGTTGATCCAGTACGCCCCCTCCACGGAGAGCGTGCTGAAGCGCCCGCTCCTGATTGTGCCGCCCTGGATCAACAAGTTCTACATCCTCGATCTCAACGCCGAGAAGAGCTTCATCCGCTGGTGCGTGGCGCAGGGGCTGACGGTGTTCTGCATCTCCTGGGTCAATCCGGACGAGCGTCATGCAGCCAAGGACTTCGAGAGCTACATGCGCGAAGGCGTCTTCGCGGCACTCGAGGCGATCGAGCAGGCGACCGGTGAGACAAGCGTCAGCGCGATCGGCTACTGCGTCGGCGGCACCCTGCTCGGCGTGACACTCGCCTACATGGCCGCGACGCAGGACACGCGCATCGAGAGCGCCACCTTCTTCACGACGCAGGTGGATTTCTCCAAAGCCGGCGAACTCTCCGTCTTCGTCGACGAGGAGCAGATCCGCTCGGTCGAGGAGCAGATGACCAAGAGCGGCTATCTCGACGGCGCGCGCATGGCCGGCGCCTTCAACATGTTGCGGCCCAACGACCTGATCTGGTCCTACGCCGTCAACAACTACCTCAAGGGCAAGGCACCGACGCCGTTCGACCTGCTGTACTGGAACTCGGATTCGACCCGGATGCCGGCGGCGAACCACTCCTTCTACCTGCGCAACTGCTATCTCGAGAACAAGCTCTCGAAGGGCGAGATGACCATCGACGGCAAGACGCTCGATCTCGGGAAGGTCACGATACCGGTTTATAATCTTGCGACGCGGGAGGACCATATCGCTCCGGCGCAGTCGGTCTTCATCGGCTCGCAATGCTTCGGCGGCCCGGTCGACTATGTCGTCGCCGGCTCTGGCCATATCGCCGGCGTGGTCAACCCGCCGGCCAAGGTCAAGTACCAGTACTGGACCGGCGGGGCCGCCACGGGCACCTATGAGGACTGGATCGCGGTGGCCAGCGAGCATGCCGGCTCGTGGTGGCCGCACTGGGTTTCATGGCTGCAGAAGCAGGCGCCGGAGCGGGTGCCGGCGCGCGAACCGGGCGGCGGCAAACTGCCGGCACTGGAAGATGCGCCTGGGACTTACGTGCGTATGAAGGCGTGAAGCGGAGCCTGCGACGCCCTCGCCTCGGCCCTTCATCCCCACAAGACCTCATCCTGAGGAGCGCTCCGCAGGAGCGCGTCTCGAAGGATTCTCCAGATAGTTCGGGTGCCTGCTGAAACATCCTTCGAGACGCCGCTTCGCGGCTCTTCAGGATGAGGGCTGAGTTTGCCCCGGCGTCCAGCGTCCCGGCACAAAAAAGCCGGCCCGAAGGCCGGCTTTTCGTCGATCGGGTGGTGAGCCGTCAGAACTTGCGGACGACCGGCTGGACCGGAATCGTTTCCGCAGGGTTGTCCCAGCGATAGGTCAGGCCGGCCGAGAGGATGTGGATAGAGGGCTTCGCCTCGGCAGTGTAGAACACGGCCGCCTGCTGGGGATGGGCGCCGGTGTAGTTCACCCGCGCCTTGTTGACATGGATGTAGGTGTAGCCGAGATCGAGCTTCAGCTTGTCAGTGACCTGATAGCTCGCGCCGGCCGAGAGCCAGAGCCGGTCGTTGTCGGAGATGTAGATCGTCCGGTTCTGGTCATTCACCGCCGAGAGCTCGTAGGCGACGCCGGCCCGCAGCGTCAGGTCGCGGTTGTACTTGTATTCGAGACCGGTGCTGAAGAACCAGGAATCGTCATAGACGAAGTTCAGGCTGGGCAAAGCCGCGAGCGGACCTCCCGTCAGCTCGTTGACGATCGGGATGCGGCGGAAGCGGCTCCAGTTCGTCCACTCGACGCCAAGATGGGCCTGCCACTGATCGTTGATGACCTGCGACACACCAAACACCACCGAATCCGGCAGGTTGAGATTCGCCTTGATCGGGACGATGCCGAGAGGCGTGCGGAAGGTGCCCTCCAGCGTCTGCCGGATCGACGAGCGATAGGCGATACCGATGGTGGTGCCGTCCCTCGGCGTCAGCGTCGCGCCGATGCGGTAGCCGAAATCGATCGTATCGCCTTCAACGATCACGGGCGCCGCAGTCGGAGCGATGCCGGAGGCGGTCTTCAGCTTGGTGTCGAAATACTGGACCTGCAGCGCGGCGCCGACCGACAGCCAGTCACTGACCTTGTAGCCGATCGTCGGGGAGACGTTGATCGTCATCACCTTGGCCGAGCGGCCATAGACCTGCGCGGCATGCGCCTGATTCTCGGGCTTCGAGCGCAAGCCGTAAGGCGCGCCCGTGGTCAGGCCGATCCAGAACCGATCGGTCAGCTGCCAGGCGGAGTAGGAGGCCGGGATGCCGGCGCCGTCGCCACCGATGTTGCCGGTGCCGTTCTGGACCGGGCTCGCCGGGCCGTTCGGCGCACCCAGGCGCGTCGTCGAGGTCGGATCATAGGACGCATTGGCGTTGAGATAGGTGTAGTTCCACTGGCTGTTGCGGCCGGGGAACATCGTGATCGTCGCCGGGTTCCAGGCCATCGCGCCCATGCCGATGCCGCCCGAGGCCGCACCCGCATAAGCCATGCCGAGACCCTCGGCGCTCTGGCCGCTGCGAATGGCGAAGGAACTCGCCTGCGCCGCGCCAGCAGCAAGAAGAGCCGCAACCGAGACCGTGGCGGCAGCAGCAGCTTTGCGAACGATGCCCTTCATCAAATCCATCCCGTCTCTCGTTTCTTCGAGGCTTCAGCGCCCCGCTCGATTGGGAGCATGGCCCGAGCCGTTTGCCGCCGCAATCCCGCCTTCAATGCCGCGATTCCGCCACGGCGAGGTCTCTTTCCGCTAGGGAACAGCCAAAATCGACCGAAATCGCAGGTTTTTTGTATTGCCGGCTCGAAGTGCGGCTGAAAAATATCGTTTATATAAGAACTATCGTGCTTTTTCCCGATTCTGGTTCGAAACGCGCCAGCGGCGCACAATTCGCAGGCATGCAGCTTTCGCCGCGCTCGTTGCATTCGCGCAACAATCGCACCGGGTGCGGGGTGCAGCAGCGCCATGCGCGCGAACAGGCTTGTATTTCGAGGCGCCATCTTGTCAGGATCGCCCCCCAATTAGATCGTTTGAAACGGGGGAAACGACGTGAAACTGCTACGTTACGGTGCGCTGGGCCAGGAAAAGCCGGCTCTGCTCGATTCCAAGGGCGTCCTGCGCGACCTCTCGGGCACCATTCCAGATCTGGCCGGCAAGGCCCTGACTGCCGCCTCGCTGGCTAAGATTGGTGCGCTCAACCCCGAATCGCTTCCCGTCGTCTCGGGCTCGCCGCGGCTTGGCGCCTGCGTCGGTGATGTCAGAAACTTCATCGCGGTCGGGCTGAACTTCGCCGATCACGCCGCCGAGACGGGCGCCGAGATTCCCAAGGAGCCGATTCTCTTCAACAAGGCGCCGAACTGCATCGTCGGCCCCAATGACGACGTCGTCATCCCCAAGGGCTCGGTGAAGACGGACTGGGAGGTCGAACTCGCGATCGTCATCGGCGATGGCGGCTCCTACATCCCGGAAGACAAGGCGATGGCGGCGATCGCCGGCTTCTGCGTCTGCAACGACGTCTCGGAGCGCGAGTTCCAGATCGAGCGCGGCGGGCAATGGGCCAAGGGCAAGGGCTGCCCGACCTTCGGCCCGCTCGGCCCCTGGCTGGTCACCACCGACGAGGTCAAGGACATCCAGAACCTCGGCATGTGGCTCGAGATCGACGGCGAGCGCGTCCAGAACGGCTCGACCAAGACGATGATCTTCGGCGCGGCCTATCTCGTCCACTATATCAGCCAGTTCATGCGGCTCGATCCGGGCGACGTTATCACCACCGGCACGCCTCCCGGCGTCGGGCTGGGCTTCAAGCCGCCGCGCTTCCTGAAGGGCGGCGAGGTCGTGACCCTCGGCATCGAGGGCCTGGGCACGCAGAAGCAGAACTTCGTCGCCTATAAGGGCTGACGATCACTCCGGTCGAAAACTGAAAAGGGCCGCTTGCGCGGCCCTTTTCTTATGATCGGCCGGTTTGGGCCAACGGCTCACGTCTCCGAAAGACCCAGCATCAGCCGGATGTTCTGCACGGCCGCGCCCGAGGCGCCCTTGCCGAGATTGTCGAGCTTGGCGACCAGCACGGCCTGCTTCAGGTCGTCGTCTCCGAAAACGCGCAGTTCGAGCTTGTTGGTGTCGTTCAGCGATTCAGGCTCCAACTTGCCGCCCGCCTGCGCCGCCGGCACGACGCTGACATAGGTCGAGCCGGCATAGTGCTCGGCCAGCGCATCCTCCAGATCGGCCGCCTTCGGCTTGCCGGGCAACAGGTCGAGATGCAGCGGGATCGAGACCAGCATGCCCTGCCGGAAATTCCCGACCGAGGGCACGAAGATCGGCCGCCGCGTCAACCGGGCGTATTCCTGCAATTCCGGCAGGTGCTTGTGCTTGAGGCCGAGGCCGTAGAGCTCGAAGGCCGGCGCCGTGCCGGCTTCATGGGCTTCGATCATGCTCTTGCCGCCGCCGGAATAGCCCGACACCGCATTGACGGTGATGGGATGGTCCTGCGCCAGCAGCCCGGCATCGATCAGCGGCCGCAGCAATGCGATGCCGCCCGTCGGATAGCAGCCGGGGTTCGAGACCCGGTTGGCGTTGGCGATCTTCCCGGCATGGCCGGGCGCGAGTTCGGCGAAGCCATAGACCCAGCCCGGCGCGACGCGGTGCGCCGTCGCCGCATCGACGATCTTGGGCGCGTCGCTGCCGAGTTCATCGGCGAGCGCCACCGACTCCCGGGCCGCATCGTCGGGCAGGCAGAGCACGACCAGATCGACGCCCGCCATCATGTCCTTGCGCGCCGCCGGATCCTTGCGCTTCTCAGGCGCGATGCTCTTCACCATGAGTTCTGGCACGGCCGCGAGGCGGTCACGGATGCCAAGGCCCGTGGTGCCGGCCTCGCCGTCGATGAAGATGGATTTCAGGTTCTGGCTCATCTGGACCCCCGATGGGTGCGAAAGCTGGATGTTTCGTCGGCTTCAGACATAAAAAAACCGCGCTCGGGGCGCGGTCGCGGACATTCGGGCTAACAGCCGAGCGTCATCGCGGTCGCGCAAGGGCGGCCGGGTTCGGGCGACGTCGGGACAGGTTCGTGGTCATGAGGTGGATATGATGGAGGGAGGGCCTGCTGTCAATGATGCGATCTCCCCGTCGAAAACTGCCGCGCGGAACCCCTCTCCTGCATCGAAGTCGGGTATACCCGACTTCGACACTCAGAGTGCTGAACTCGGGTATTACCCGAGTTCAGTGAGAGGGGCAGGGGTGAGGTGTCGGCCCCTGGACCAGTTGCTTGAGCAAAAGCAGCGGTGAGGTCACGACCAAGACGTCAAACGGCCGACCCCTCACCCTGCCCTCTCCCTATGGGAGAGGGTTCCCCGCGCGCTTGATTGCAACGTGATTAGAATCGGTTCGCCCGTTCTGCTGCCTGCCTGATTCAACCAGCCTTCTTCAGCGCCAGCCCCTGGATGTAGTGCTGGGCGACGGCCGAGCCGGCGATCGCGGTGGCGTCGGCATGGTCGTAGGGCGGCGAGACCTCGACGATGTCCATGCCGCGAAAATCGAGGTCGCGGAGGCCCCAGACCATGCGCAGCGCCTGCTCCGACGTGAATCCGCCGGCAACGGGCGTGCCCGTGCCCGGCGCGAAGGCGGGGTCGAGCGCGTCGATGTCGAAGGTGAGATAGGCCGGGCCTGCGCCCACGCGCTGCCGGATCCGCGCGATCGTGCCGGCCACGCCGAGTTCATGGGCCGCATAGGCGTCGAGCACCTCGAGCCCGCAATCGCGCGGCGCGACCGTGCGCAGGCCGATCTGGATCGAACGCTCGGTGTCGATCAGCCCCTCGCGCACGGCCTCCAGGACGAAGGAGCCATGGCTGATCGCGCCGACGCCGTCATCCCAGGTGTCCTGATGGGCGTCGAACTGGACCAGCGCGAGCCGGCCGTGGCGGGCGACATGGGCGCGCAGCAGCGGCAGGGTGATGAAGTGATCGCCGCCCAACGTGACGAGATGGGCACCTGAGGCGATGATGCCGGCCGCCTCATGCTCGATCGCCCGCGCGCAGCCCTGCAGATCGCTGCGCGGCAGCAGGCAGTCGCCATAATCGACGGCGCTCAGCCGCTCAAACGGGTCGATGCGGGAAGGATATTGCGCATCGCCGTCAAAGATCACGCTGGCGCGGCGCAAGGCCTGCGGTCCAAAACGCGTGCCCGGACGGTTCGAGACGGCGAGGTCGAAGGGCACGCCCCATATCACCAGGTCGCAGCCGGAGACATCCTTGGAATAGCGCCGCCGCATGAAGGAGAGCGCGCCGGCATAGGTCGGATCCTGCGCCGGCCCTCGCCTGTCGCCGGTGAAGGCGTGGTCGATCGGCGGCGTATCGGCGGGCTCGGTCATGTCAGGGTCCGTTGCGAGTCAGCGGCGCGTGCCGGCGAGCCAGACATAAAGGCACCAGGGCAGGATCAGGGCGAGGCCGGAGAGGACCAGCCGCAGCGTCGTCCAGGCGACCGGGTTCTGGAGCGCGCGGCCATCGAGTTCCGGCACGCCATGGATCAGCCCAAGCGCGACGGCCGGCGCGAGGAAGATCGCCAGCGCGTTGCCGATGCGGCGGCCACGCGGCAGGTCATGGCGCGCCAGCGCAAGCAGGGCCGGCACGGCGATCATACCGAAGGCGATCAGGATCAGGAGGACGCGCATGAGGGAGCCGGACGAGAACGATTCGGCCGCTGTAGCATGAACCGCGTCGGCCTCAAGCTCGGCACTGCCGCAAAGCCGCGATCGGAGGCCGGCCGGTTCAGACCAGAACGCCGGCCGCCACGGACGCGCCGACATCCAGACCGGCGAAGATGCCGACGGCGACGCCGAAGGCCCCGGCACTTTTGAGTGCATCCGAGATGGTGATACTGCCGCCAGTGATATTGGTGCCGAACAGCACGAGCGCAAAACTTCCGCCGCCGGGCGCGCCCGGAAAGTTGGAGGACGCGGCGATGATCGAGGTCGCGCCCTTGAGGTCGTTGCGATTGTTCATCGGCCGGCGCGACATGATGCGCGACCCCGTGCTCGGAAAGCTCGCAGGCGCTACGTTCAATCCGAAGGGGAACGGACCCTTGCCCAGCGTCACGCCCGCGAAGTCGAACAGATGCTGCTCCGGGTCGCCATCCTCCAGGATGAAGAACCGCGCCAACGCGCCTCCGGTCGGCCCTACGCTGAACGAGATGCTTGCATTGCCGTCGATCACGAAGTTCGTCGCGGAGAAGCCCAGGATGCGTATGACAGCGGGTGTCGGTGGCGGCGGCGGGAGCGGCTTCGGCACCGGCTTCGGAGGATCGATTGGATCGACCGGGAACGGAAAGGGATCGACCGGGAAGACGCTGCGGGCGAGTTCGTTCAGCTTGCCCAGCGTAAAGCCATGGGGATCGACGCGACCGTCTCGAAACTTCAACGGCACATTCTTGTTCTGAAACTTGACGATCGCCGCGATCACCTCTTTCGAGGCCTGCCCGTTGGCGGTCGGAGGCGGCAGGATCGTGCCGGTGCCGCCGTCTTCCGGTAGAATCCGGTGCAGCAGCGTGATGATCGTTTGCTGATCCTTGACTGAGTTCAAGGCCGGCTGCCGGCCCACGGCCGAGCCGATCGTCTTCTGTGGCTTCTTGACGACATCCGGCATGACTAACCCCCTCATTAGAACAAGCGGATTCACTCGGCAGGCTTGGCCAGTCCAGAAACGTACCATAGCAGAGCCAAAGTGCCAGCCCCCCGCAGTACAGAAACCGCTGTGCCTCAGCGCCCGCCGCCGACGCGCAGGATCGAGCCGACCACATAGGACGCCGCATCCGACAGTGCGAACAGCACCACCTCGGCGATTTCCTCCGGCTGCGCGGCGCGCTTCAACGGGATTGACGGCGCGATGCGTGCGACGCGGCCGGGCTCGCCCGACGAGATCGCATGGATGTCGGTCTCGGTCATCCCCGGGGCGACAGCGTTGACCCGGATCCCCGTCGGCGCCAGTTCCTTGGCCAGGCCGAGGGTGAAGGAATCGATCGCGCCTTTCGAGGCGGCATACCAGACGAACTCGTCGGCCGAGCCGAGGCCCGCCGCGATCGAGGAGATGTTAACGATCGCCCTGTCCCTGGCTGAGCCATTGGCGAGCAAAGCGCGGGCGGCTTCGCGCGCCACCAGGATCGCGCCGGTGACGTTGACGTCGATGCAGGTGCGGATCACCCGCGGATCGGCATCCGCCAGCTTGCTCGCCGGCCCGGTGATGCCGGCATTGTTGACGACATGGGTCAGTGGGCCGAGCGCCGCGGCGGCCTCCGCGAAAACGCGGGCGATGTCCGCATCGTTGGCCATGTCACCCTGGAGGGCCACGGCGCTTGCACCTGCCGCCTCGCAGGCCGCGACGACCTTCGCGGCCGCATCGGCATTGGCTTGGTAGTTGACCGCGACGTCGTAGCCGCGTTGCGCCGCCATGATGCAGATGGCAGCGCCGATGCCCCGGCTGCCGCCGGTGACGAGGAGAACGGGTCGGGACATGGGCGGCTCCTTGGACGATGGCACTTCACACTCAAGCCCTCATCCTGAGGAGCGAGCCGAAGGCACGCGTCTCGAAGGATGCTTCGGGAGGCTCCTGAACCATCTGGAACATCCTTCGAGACGACCGCTTCGCGGTCTCCTCAGGATGAGGGCTGAGGGAGAGCAATGAATACGAAAAGGGCGGCTCTTGCGAGCCGCCCTTTCCACATATCGGGTGATCGAAAAACGATCAGCGCTTCGAGAACTGGAAGCTGCGGCGGGCCTTGGCCTTGCCGAACTTCTTGCGCTCGACGACGCGCGAGTCGCGGGTCAGGAAGCCACCCTTCTTGAGCGGGCCGCGAAGCTCGGGCTCGAAGAAGGTCAGGGCCTTGGAGATGCCGTGACGGACAGCGCCGGCCTGGCCAGAGAGACCGCCGCCCTTGACCGTGACGACGACGTCGTACTGGGTCATGCGCTCGACGAGCTGCAGCGGCTGCTGCAGGACCATGCGCAGCACGGGACGGGCGAAGTAGACCACCTGGTCACGGGTGTTGACCGTGATCTTGCCGGTGCCGGGCTTGATCCAGACGCGGGCAATGGCGTTCTTGCGCTTGCCGGTGGCATAGGCGCGGCCCTGGGCGTCGATCTTTTTGACGTGGACGGGAGCATCCGGCTGCGCGGCCTTGGCGGCGCCGCCGAGATCGGCGAGAGACTGGAGAACTTCAGCCATGGTCAGACCCTCGCATTCTTGCGGTTGAGCGCGGCGACGTCGAGCGCCTCCGGCGACTGGGCTGCGTGAGGATGCTCGCCGCCCTTGTAGACGCGCAGGTTACCGAGGATCTGGCGGAACAGCGGGCCGCGGGGCAGCATGCGCTCGACAGCCTTCTCGACGATCCGCTCCGGGAAGCGACCTTCGAGAATGAACTTGGCGGAACGCTCCTTGATGCCGCCGGCATAGCCGGTGTGGTGATAGTAGACCTTCTGGTCGCGCTTGCGGCCGGTCAGGACGATCTTGTCGGCATTGATGACGATGATGTTGTCGCCGCAGTCGACATGGGGCGTGTAGGCAGCCTTGTGCTTGCCACGCAGACGCAACGCCACAACAGCGGCGAGACGGCCGACGACGAGCCCGGAGGCGTCGATCACAACCCATTTCTTTTCGACATCGGCGGGCTTGAGCGAGATGGTCTTCATCGCGGGCACCCTTTCGGTGGCTGGAGAAAAATGACAAGCCGCCGGAGACCGGCGGCGATGTGAGGCGGGGATAGAGAGCAGACGGCCGGGTGTCAAGCACGGATGCTGCGCAAGAAATCCGAAAAACGTCTATTTTTCAATTCTCTGCTAGAAACGGTATCTTGATACCGCAACGCTTTGCGGCGCTGATCTTGCGCCTTGCGGCGTGGTTGCGCGATCATCGCGCAGGAGGAACCGTTCCCATGGCCAAAAACACGATGTCCAACAGCACAATCGTCCCCGCCGCGTTGACCGCTCTCACGCTCGCCTTCGCGCAGCCAGCCCTGGCCGATGTCCATGTCATGAGTTCGGGCGGGTTCACGGCGGCGTACAAGGATCTTGTCGCCGGCTGCGAGGTGAAGATCGGGCAGAAGATCGTGAGCGCCTATGGCGCCTCGATGGGCGCGGCGCCCGATGCCATCCCTAACCGCCTCGCCCGCGGCGAACCCGCCGACATCGTCATCCTTGCGGCCGAAGCCTTCGACAAGCTGGCGGCGGAGGGCAAGGGCGTACCGGGCAGCCGGGTCGATCTAGTGCGCTCGGCGATCGGCCTCTCGGTCAAGGCCGGTGCGCCGAAGCCCGACATCTCGACGGTCGCGGCACTCAAGAAGACGCTGATGGAGGCCACGACGATCGCCTATTCGGCCAGCGCCAGCGGGACCTATCTCTCCGAGGAGCTCTTTCCCAAGCTCGACCCGAGCGGCGCGGTGATGGCGAAAGCGAAGAAGATCTTCAGCGAGCGCGTCGGCACCGTGGTGGCGCGCGGCGAGGCCGAACTCGGTTTCCAGCAGGTCAGCGAACTGGTCACGATCGACGGGCTGGATTTCGTCGGCACGCTGCCGGAGGAGGTGCAGCGCGTCACGGTGTTCTCGGCCGGGCTCGCCGCCGGATCGAAGGAACCCGAGGCCGCGAAGAAGCTGATTGCCTGCCTGGGTTCGCCGGAATCCGCGCCAGCGATCCGGAAGACAGGGCTGGAACCGCTGCCGCAGAAGTAATCCCGGCTGTCATTCCGGGGCGGCGCGCAGCGCCGAACCCGGAACCCATGACTGGGCTGCATCTTTGCCACCCAGGAGGACGCTCGCCCGGTCGTGAGTTCCGGGCTCTTCGCTGGCGCGAAGCCCCGGAATGACGCGGTGGCTCCGGTCGACCCCCTCAGCGCTCAGAGGGAATCGAATAGGTTCCCGTCGCATGCGCGACCATCTCGCTCTCGCCCTGCGAGAACAGCGCGACCTCGCCCACCGCCAGGCGCTTGCCGAGCTTGAGCAGCTTCGCCTGCCCAATCAGCGCCGTGGGACCCGGCTTGCGCAGGAAGTTGAAATTCAGGCTCGTCGTGACCGCGAGCGCCACCGGGCCGATCTGGCCGAGGATCGCGGCATAGAGGGCGAGATCGGCGAGCGCCATCATGGTCGGGCCGGAAATCGTGCCGCCGGGGCGCAGATGCTTCTCGTGATAGTCGCAGCGCATCCGGGCCGTCATCGGCCCGACCTCCTCGACGAAATAGGTGCGCCCGCCGATGTGGAGCTGCGGAAAGACCTGGTCGAGATAGGCTTCGAGCTCGGAGGCGGTCATGGCGATGGTCATGTCGGGCGGATGCTCGTGTCGGGGGTCGGCGCAGGCCGAGGTGAGGCCATGCCCCTTGCAGCATGAGGGAGCGCGGCCGACAATACAGCAAAAGGCAAAGGGAAACGCTGAAGGTGACGTCATGAATGCCCATCACAGGCCCGATGCCGCGCCGGCGCTGCGGCGCGAGGATGCGGAAGGCGTCGCGACGCTGACGCTCGACCGGCCACAATCGCGCAATCCGCTGAGCGAGGCGATGCTGGCGGCGCTCAGTGACGCCTTCGCCGCGATTGCGACTGACCGCACCATCAAGGCGGTCGTTCTGGCGGGTGAAGGACCGGTCTTCTCGGCCGGTCACGATCTCAAGGAAATGAGCGCGCATCGCGCCGACGCCGACCGGGGCCGCGCCTATTTCACCGATATCCTCGGGCGCTGCTCGAAGGTGATGCGGCAGATCAGCGCCCTGCCCCAGCCCGTGATCGCGGCGGTGGAGGGCACGGCGACGGCGGCCGGCTGCCAGCTCGTGGCGAGCTGCGACCTTGCCGTTGCGGGTGAAGCCGCGCGCTTCTGCACGCCCGGCGTCCATATCGGCCTGTTCTGCTCGACGCCGATGGTGGCGCTGTCGCGCAACCTCTCGCCCAAGCACGCGCTGGAGATGCTGCTGCTGGGCGAGATGGTGCCTGCCGACGAGGCGCACAGAATGGGGCTGGTCAACCGCGTCGTGCCGGCGGGCGATGCGCTGGCGGAAGCACAACGGCTCGCGGGCGTGATTGCCTCGAAATCGCCGGCGACGATCCGCGTCGGCAAGCGCGCCTTCTACGAGCAGCGCGAGATGGGACTTGCGGCGGCCTATGACCACGCCTCGGCCGTCATGGTCGAGAACATGCTGGCGCGCGATGCGGAAGAAGGCATCGGGGCGTTTGTCGAGAAGCGCGCGCCGGTGTGGGAGGCGTAGGTCGGACTGCGCCGTGGTGGCGCGGGGAACCCTCTCCCATAGGGAGAGGGTAGGGTGAGGGGTCGGCCCCTCGACCAGTGACGCCGTGACCCAACCGCTGCCAAGTGCCAGCCAACGATATTTGGCCTACACCTCACCCCTACCCCTCTCCTCACAGGAGAGGGGTTCCCCGCGCCCTCGCCTTCCAGACCTGAGCCTAACATGACCCACGACGCCTACCCCGACAGTCTGATCCGCGACATCCTGAAGAGCGTGAAGCGCATCGCGCTGGTCGGCGCCTCCGCCAGCGAGGCGCGGCCGAGCTGGATCGTGACGAAATACCTGATCGATCGCGGCTATGACGTCGTCCCGATCAATCCCGGCCTCGCCGGCCAGACCCTGCTGGGCCGGACGGTCTATGGCTCGCTCAAGGAGATCCCCGGCGTGATCGACATGGTCGAGATCTTCCGCAATTCGGAAGCCGCGGGGCCGATCACCGATGAGGCGCTGACGCTCGATCCGCTGCCCAAGGTCATCTGGATGCAGCTTTCGGTGCGCAATGACGAAGCGGCCGCTAAGGCTGAGGCGAAGGGCGTCACCGTCATCATGAACCGCTGCCCCAAGATCGAGTATGGCCGGTTTTCCGGCGAGATCGGCTGGCAGGGCATCAATTCGCGGCTATTGTCATCGAAGAAGCCGGTTCTGGCCGGCAAGGGCTTCCAGAAGCTGACGATCCACCGGCCGGGGACGTGAGCGTAGAGGCACGCGACTGCTCGCCGTTATTGCGTGCCCGACTAAGCCATCCAGCCGGTTCGCGCCTCGCCCCTGAATTGACGGCCTCCGGAGCGTTCGTTAAAACGAACGCAATGTCTCGCATTCAGAAGATCGCAGGGAGTAGGCCATGACCGACCGGGCACCCGGATTTCACACGCTCGCCATCCATGCCGGCGCCGCGCCCGATGCGGCGACGGGCGCGCGGGCCACGCCGATCTACCAGACGACGTCCTTCGTCTTCGACGATGTCGACCATGCCGCCTCGCTGTTCGGGCTGCAGGCCTTCGGCAACATCTACACCCGCATCGGCAACCCGACGAACGCCGTGCTGGAGGAGCGCGTCGCGGCGCTGGAGGGCGGCACGGCGGCGCTCGCCGTCGCGTCGGGCCACGCGGCCGAGTTTCTCTGCTTCCACGCGCTGATGCAGCCCGGCGACGAGTTCGTCGCGGCGCGCAAGCTCTATGGCGGCTCGATCAACCAGTTCAACCATTCCTACAAGAACTTCGGCTGGAACGTGATCTGGGCCGATTCCGACGATCTGGAATCCTTCGCGGCGGCGGTGACGCCGAAGACCAAGGCGATCTTCATCGAATCCATCGCCAATCCCGGCGGGGTCATCGTCGACATCGCCGGCATCTCCGCGATCGCGAGGAAGCACAACATCCCGCTGATCGTCGACAACACCATGGCGACGCCCTATCTGATCCGCCCCTTCGAGCATGGCGCCGACATCATCGTGCATTCGCTGACCAAGTTCCTCGGCGGGCATGGCAATTCGATCGGCGGCATCATCGTCGATGGCGGCTCGTTCAACTGGGTCGGCGATGCGCGCTATCCGATGCTGTCCAAGCCCCGGCCTGAGTACAACGGCATGGTTCTCGGCGAGACCTTCGGCAATTTCGCTTTCGCCATCGCCTGCCGCGTGCTCGGCCTGCGCGACATGGGCCCGGCGCTCTCGCCCTTCAACGCCTTCATGATCCTGACGGGGATCGAGACGCTGCCGCTGCGCATGCAGAGGCACTGCGACAGCGCGCTGTGGGTCGCATCGCATCTGGCCAAGCACCCGGCGGTCGAATGGGTCAGCTATCCCGGCCTGACCGGCGACAAATATCACGACCTCGCCAAGCGCTATTCGCCCAAGGGCGCCGGCGCGGTCTTCACCTTCGGACTGAAGGGCGGCTATGACGCCGGCGTCAAGCTCGTCACCGAGCTGAAGCTGTTCTCGCATCTGGCCAATATCGGCGACACGCGCTCGCTGGTGATCCACCCGGCCTCGACCACCCACCGTCAGCTCAGCGACGAGCAGAAGACGGCGTCGGGCGCCGGCCCGCAGGTGATCCGCCTGTCGATCGGGCTGGAGGATGTGCAGGATCTGATCGACGATCTGGATCAGGCGCTGGCGTAAGATGAGCCGTAATTCTCGGGCGAAGCGAAGCGCAGACCCGAGAATCTCAGGCCTTTGAGGCGCGGGAAGCGGCGCTATCTCGTCACGAGATGCTCGGGGCAACCCGAGCATGACTGACGGCGCGACTCAGGCGCGCGCCGCGCCTTCCGTCCGCGTGACATGCACCACGCCCATCGCCAGCACCATGAAGCCGAGTGCCTGATGTGCGAGGCCGGCCCAGAGCGGCACGACCAGCAGCAGCGTGACGATGCCGAGCGCAGCCTGCGCGAGTGTCAGGCCGGCGATTGCGGTGACGCGCTTCGCGGTGCCTGAGGCCGGCGCGGTCCGACGCAGCGAGACCGCATGCCAGAGTGCCAGCGCCAGCAGCATATAGGCGCCGAGGCGGTGGTTGAACTGCACCAAAGCGGCGTTGTCGACGAAGTTTTCCCAGAATGACGGACGCACGAACAGCGTCTGCGCGCCCGGAACCAGCGCACCATCCATCAACGGCCAGGTGTTGTAGGTGAAGCCGGCGCGCGAGCCGGCGACGAGGCCGCCAAGCGCGATCTGCCCGAAGAGCAGCGCCAGCAGCACCCAGGCCATGATGCGCCCGCGCGCCGGCTCGATGCGCCGCAGCGGTGTCTTCCAGGTGGCGAAGGCGATGACCGAGGCGAAGAACAGGGCGGCGAAGGTCAGATGCAGCGTCAGCTTCACCGGCGCGACCGCGGTCATGCCCGGCTGCAGGCCGGACGCCACCATGATCCAGCCGATGGCGCCCTGCAGACCGAGCAGCAGGCCCATGCCAAACAGCACCAGCGTCTGGCGCCAGGGCAACAGCCGCAACGCCGCGACCACGAGGAAGCCGCCGAGATAGACCAGGCCGATGAAGCGGCCGAGCTGGCGGTGGCCCCATTCCCACCAGTAGATGAACTGGAACTCGCCCAGGCTCATGCCCTGGTTCAGCAACTGGTATTGCGGGCTCGCCCGGTATTTGGCGAATTCGCTCGCCCAGGTCTCGGCCGAGAGCGGCGGCAGGGCGCCGGTGATCGGCTTCCACTCGGTGATCGAGAGGCCCGAGCCGGTCAGCCGCGTCGCGCCGCCGACGACGACCATGACGAAGACCAGTGCCGCGACGATCCAAAGCCAGCGGCGGATGCCGGCATGCCTGCCACCCTGCAGAATGATCGGAGCGGGTTTTTCGAGGGCTATCGTCACGGAAGCGGGGCCTTCGGTCGCATCGGATACGCTTCACAAGCGCGGGCGCAGGTGACAGATAGTCCGCGCGCCGGGGCGGAGACAACGCCCGCATTGCCGCAGGCTGGCCCGCATTGCCGCAGGCCGGCAGGCGCTCAGGAGAATTCAGGATGAGGCAGACCCACCGCAAGCTGATCGGCACCATCTCCATCCTGGTCTTCGTCTGCGTCTATGCGCTCATCGCCATGGCATTGGCGCAGGGGCGGATCACCGAGGCGCCCAAGCTCGTGCAGACCGTCGCCTATGTCGTGTTAGGGCTGGCTTGGGTGCTGCCACTGCTGCCGCTGATCCGGTGGATGGAGCGGAAGGACGAGGGATCTTGAACGGCGGACGCCCGTTCCTACGATAGCTTCATATCAAAATAATTTAACAAGAAAACCAAGATGTATGGAACGCACAAAGCTACTACGAAGATTTTTCGAGGAAGCGATCTCGCAAAACCGGACGCCAAAAACATCAAGCCGATGATTGCTGCTGAATTTGCCCTGGCGTTGCCATCAATACTTTTACTCATCCAATAGAGGACGATAAGGGGACCAATATCAGCACGCCGAAAAATTTGGACGCCGGCCCTCGTCCAGCCATCAAAAATCCCGACAGTGCCAAACCTACTGAGAACATAAAGAATATCTCTTTATCGGCCATTGACCCGTCTCCCCCGATTCCAGAGCCAGAACGGCAGCCCCGACAGCAGCGCTCGCACCGCCGCCTCGCTCTGGTGTAACCCGTTAAGCGAGACACGCGGCAGTGCGTGCAGATGGGCTGCGTGTTCCGGAAATAGATGTCCCGGCCGCGTCGTCACGGCGCTGGTGAAACCAGCCTCTGCCGCGAGTGCGAACTCGCGCGGCCCCGCCGAGCTCGGATCGCCGACCGGATAGGCGAAATGGCGGATGGGCATGCCGAGCTCGGCCTCCAGCCGGGCCTTGCCGTCCGCCATTTCCATCTGCGCAAACGCGGCATCATGCTTCGCCAGCATCGGATGGGTCAGGGTATGCGCCCCGATGCTCACGCCGGGCGCGCCGGACAAAGCGCGCAGCGTTTCCCAGGGCAGGCATTCGCGTTCGACCAGCGCGGCGGCATCGACGCCGGCCTGGCCGGCGAGATCGGAAATCGCTGAGAGCAGAATCGCTTCCGGGTGTTTGCGCAGACGCCAGTAGAGCGACTCAAAAGCGCGCTGCTTCTCGTTGTCGCTTCCGGCGCGCGCCGCGAAGGGGCCGTCCGGCAGGGTCAGCGCGATCTGCCGCAGCGCGCGGATCGACTCCTCCAGCTCGAGCCACCAGAGCCGCGCAGTGCGGTCGGCAAAGCCCGTCGTGACGAACAGCGTCCAGGGCGCGCCATGGCTGGCCAGCACCGGCCAGGCATGCTCGACATTGTCGCGATAGCCATCGTCGAAGGTCAGCGCGACAAAGAAGCGGCCCTTGCGCGGGGAAGCCAGGCGCGCGACCGCCTGATCGAGCGAGACCAGATCATAGCCCTCGGCGCGGATCAGCATCAGGGTGCGATCAAGGAATTCGGGCGTGATCTCGAGCAGGCCGTTGGGGGCGAAGCCGCCCTGCCGTTGTGGCCTGACATGATGCAGGGTCAGGATGACGCCGGCGCCCTGCGCAAGCCCCCTGCCCCAGCGGTCGGCACGCGTCGCCGCGATCGCCGCGAAAGCGGCAGAGAAGGCCTGATGGCGCAAGTTCTTAGCGCGAAAGCTCATCGTCGGGATCCGCGGCAACCGCTCGCTAACGCTGTTCGCCGATCGTCTCGGCCAGGAGCCGTGATCTTGCCCAGTCCGTTCACAATAGCGGGTTAAGGAAGCAAGACTTATCCGTTTCCGAGAGCCGGCCATCCATGTCCGCCGTTGCCGAACATGCCCCGACCGAGCGCCTCTCGGCCTCGCTCCCGAGCGAGAGCCGCAGCAGCGTCGCGCGGCCATGGCACAGCATCGCGATCAGTGACGACATCGCAGCCGTCGCGGCGGATTGGCACGCGCTCGAAGCCAGCGCGCTGGTGACGCCCTATCAGGCCCATGGCTGGGTCGCGCCCTTCGTCGAGACGGTCGGTGCATCCGAGGGCATGGTCTTCCGCCATGTCGTGCTGCGCGACGCCTCCGAGCGGCCGCTGGCGATCCTGCCGCTGGTGATCACCCGCCGCAACGGCATCCGCTTCGCCGAATTCATCGGCGGCAAGCACGCCAACTACCATATGGGCCTCTATAAGCCCGGTTTCGCCGCCGCGCTGGACGCCGCTTCGGCACGGCTGATGCTGGACGAGATCGGCGCCACGATCGGCGGGCTCGACGCCTTCATCTTCGTCAACCAGCCGACGCATTGGCAGGGCGTCGCCAATCCCTTGGCCGCGCTGGCCGCCGGGCCGAGCCCGAGCGGGGCCTACAAGCTCGCTCTCGTCGCCGGCGATTGCGACGGCTCGCTGCGGCGCTCGATGAGCAGCCACGCCCACAAGAAACTCAAGAACAAGCGCAACCGCTTCACGAGCTTCGGTCCATCGGAACTGGTGCGGGCCCGCGAACCGGCCGAGATCGCGCGCGTGATCGATGCGTTCCTGCTGCAGAAGGCCGCGCGCTTCGCGATGATGGGCGTACCAGACCCCTTCGCGCCACCCTCGGTGCGCAGCTTCCTCGAGCGCGCTGCGCAAGCCCAAGGCGATGCCGCGCCTGTGCTGGAACTCTATTCGCTCGATGTCGCCGGCCGGTCGGTCGCGACCTATGTCGGTGCCGTACAGGCGCAACGCTTCTCCGGCATGGCGACCTCCTTCGACATGGAGAGCGAGGTCGCCAAGACCAGCCCAGGCGAAATCCTGCTGGTCGACCTGATCAGGCTGAAATGCCGCGAGGGGATCACGACGTTCGATCTCGGCGTCGGCGAAGCCCGCTACAAGACGACGATCTGCGACGAGCGCGACGAACTGGTCGACAGCTTCCTGCCGCTGACCGCCAAGGGACGCGCCTTCGCAAGCATCGCCCGCGCCAAGCGCTGGGCCAAGCGCCGGATCAAGGCCTCGCCGATCGCGCTGAAACTGGCGCAGCGGGTCTCGGGCTGGCTGAACCGCGGCCCCGCCCGCGCGATCGAGGATTAGGCCGGAACCTCAGACCGGCGCGGCGTCGCGCTCGAGCAGGTCGCGCATCGGCGCGGTCTCGGGCGAATCGAGCATCAGCGTCACCGGCGCCTTCGTCATCTCGGCCAACCGATAGGCCGCCTCGACGGCGTGGCCGTTGCCGAGCTGACCGGCCATGACCAGCCCCCCCTGCGCACGATCCGCCAGCGGGGCCAGCACCGACGCCTCATCGTTCGAGGCGGCAGCGACCAGAACCCAGTCATAGGTCTCGCAGAGCGCATCCAGCGCGACCTCGACAAGGTCGGAGGCGGCCAGGACCGCGTCCCGCCCGGCCCGGCCGGGGCCGATGCGGTGCAAGCGCGAATTTGGCTCGCGGGTGATGATGTCGGAGAACAGCGCTTCGCCGGCGAGCAGTTCGGAAAAGCCCACCTCGCTCCGGCCCCGGTCGGCGGCGAGGTCGACGATGATGCAGCGGCAGCGCTGCGACAGAAGCTCGGCAAGGTCGGTCGGCGTCGCGGCGCCCTTGCCGGCGCCGTCGAGCACGAGAACCAGCGGCGCCATGCCGCGCACCGGCTCCTCGATCCGCTCGGCGAGATCGGCCAGCGTCTGCTCGGGATGGGCGAGATCGAGCGTGATCTGGCCGAGACGACCGCCATGCGTCAGAAGGCCGGCGACACGCTCGCGGCGCGAATCGGCCGAGGCATCTTCAGCGCGAGGCGGCGCCCTGGTGGCACTACCGCCCCAACTCGGGGCGCGGCGCGGCTGCGGCGCGGGCGCATCGCTGCGGCCGTTGAGGAGTTCGCGCGAAACGACCGTGGCGAGCGCGCCCAGGAAGGTCGCGAGCGTCGCCACCAGGACGGTCGGCAGCTTCTTCGGGAAGGAGGGCTCGGTCGGCTCGACCGCGCGCGAGATCACGCGGGCGTCGGCCGGCGTCGCGTTCTGGCCGTCGCGGGCGACGGCCTCGCGATAGCGCAGCATGTATTGCTCGAGCTGCTCGCGCAGCGTGCGGGCCTCGCGTTCAAGCGCGCGCAGCTGCACCTCGCTGTCATTGCCGGTGGAGACGTTCTTCTTCTGGCCGTCGAGGGCGGCCGTGAAGCTCTCGACGCGCTGGCCGGCGATCTTCGCCTCGTTCTCCAGCGTCCGCACGGTGCGCTCGGCGGCGGCGCGAAGCTGGCCTTCGAGGTCGGCGAGCTGGGCGTTCAGCTCCTTGATGCGCGGGTGCTCCGAGAGGAGGTTGCGCGATTCGAGCGCGATCTGGGCGCGCAGGTTGACGCGCTGCTCGATCAGCCGGCGCACCAGCTCGTTGTTGGCGACATCGGGGATCTCGAAGGTGCGGCCCTGCTTGATCGCATCGCGGATCAGCCCGGCCTTGGCCTGCGCCTCGGCCTGCTGGCTGCGAGCGGCGGACAGCTGCGTCGAGAGATCGCCGAGCTGCTGGGCATTGATCGTCGTGTTATTAGCGCCGACCAGCAGGCCGTTGCGCGAGCGGAACTCCTCGACCTTGGCCTCGGATTCGGCGACGCGTTTGCGCAGCGGCTCGATCGTGGTCGAGAGCCAGGAGGAGGCGCTGCGCGCGGTATCCTGCTTGGCCGCCTCCTGCGTCTCCAGATAGGTGTTGGCGATGATGTTGGCGCCCTTGGCGGCGAGCGCCGGATCCTGCGAGGTGAACTCGACGGAGACGATGCGCGAGCGTCCTACGGGATAGACCAGCAGGCGATCATAATATTTTTCCAGCACCCGCTCTTCGGGAGAGCGGTCGGCGGGGTGGCCGCCAATGCCGATCAGCACGCCGAGCTTCTTCAGCGTGCTGAGGGCACCCGCCCCTGAGTCGAATTCGGAGTTGCCGACCAGGCCGATCCGCTTGATCGCCTCGCGCGCCAGGTCGCGTGACATGACGACCTGAACCTGGCTCTGGACGGCCTCGGAATCGAATTGCTGGCCCGAGCTCTCGCCGCCGGTCTGGCCGGGACGCGTATAGAAGCTGTCGCGGTTCTCCAGCAGGATACGGGCCTCTGCGGTATAGCGCGGCGGGATGACGTTGACAGCGACGAAGGACAGCCCGAACACGACCAGCGTCGGCCCGATGATCCAGGCCTTGCGCCGCTTGATCGCGACCCAGAGCGCGGAAAGATCGAGCATGTCGCCACGAGCCTCAGCGTTCCGCGCAGTCTGCTCGCGGACCTGCTCCCTGACATGGCTCTCGGTGTGAGCGGTCATGACCCATCCATTCACGCAAAACTCTCGCGCCCAGGACAGGACGCAGCGTCAATGAAAGCGCAGCAAGGTTAGTGCGGGGTTAAGAACGGGCGCAAAGGTTGCGCCGGCACGAGCGGAGCCCCGCCTCTTGAAGCCTTTGTTAACCATATCGCGCCAATGCTTCGGCAGGGTTCCGCATGGGTATCGCTTGTGATGAGTCGACGTCTCGCCTCTCTCGCCTTGGCTGTCGCCATGACGGCGGGCGCCTGCACGCCGCGCTATGCGGCCTCCGATTATGCACTCGCGCAGGCGAGCGGCCCCTACAGGCTGGCGAGCGGCGACAAGCTGCGCATCATCGTCTTCGGCCAGGACAATCTTTCCAACATCTATGCGGTGGATGGCAGCGGCCGAATTTCGATGCCGCTGATCGACTCCGTCGAGGCGCAGGGGCGCACGACCCAGCAGCTGGAGAAAGCGATCGAGGCCAGGCTGCGTAGCGGCTTCCTGCGCGAGCCCAAGGTCTCGGTCGAGGTCGATGCCTACCGCCCCTTCTTCGTGCTCGGAGAAGTCACCAATTCCGGTCAGTTTCCCTATGTGAACGGCATGACGGTGCAGACGGCCGTCGCGATCGCCGGCGGCTTCACGCCGCGCGGCCAGCGCGCCTATGCCGAGGTGACGCGGCAGGTCGAGGACCAGCTCGTCACGGCGAGCGTGCCGATCACCTATCCGGTCCAGCCCGGCGACACGATCGTCATCAAGGAACGCTGGTTCTAGAGCTGCGCGGAGACCGCTCGATGACGGACGCCTCGCCGCCGCGGCTGCGGATCCTGCATGTCTTCCGGGCCCCGCTCGGCGGCCTGTTCCGGCATGTGCTCGACCTCGCGCGCGGCCAGGCGCAGCGCGGCCATGATGTCGGCATCTTCTGCGATTCCACGACCGGCGGCACCCGCGCCGACGATGTCTTCGCCGAACTCTCGGGCCTGCTGACGCTCGGCATCACGCGCGTGCCGATGTCGCGCTATCCGAGCCTGACGGATGCCAAGGCGCAGATGAGCGCGATCTCGGTGCGCTCCCGGCTCGACCCCGACGTCGTCCATTGCCACGGCTCGAAGGGCGGGCTCTACGGCCGCCTGCCGGCGCTCGTCAGCCCCGGTCGCCGCTATGTCACGGCCTATACGCCTCATGGCGGCAGCTTCAACTACAAGCCGGGCGGCACGGAGCATAAGGTCTATATGGCGGTCGAGCGGTTGCTCGAAGGCGCCACCGACATGTTCCTGTTCGAGAGCCGCTTCATCGCCGGCCGCTTCGAGGCGCATATCGGCCATCTGCCTCGCACCGATCACCGGATCGTGCTGAACGGCATCTCAGAGCCGGAATTCGAGCCGATCGACCATGCGGACGCGACGTTCGACCTCGTCTATCTTGGCGAACTGCGCTCGGCCAAGGGCATCGACACGCTGATCGACGCGCTCAGCCTGCTCAAGAGCCGCGACGCCTTGACGCCGCGCATCCTGATCGTCGGCTCGGGACCGGACGAGGCGGCTCTGCGCGCGCTGACCGTGTCACGCGGCATCGCGGAGCAATGCGTCTTCGAGCCTCCGGGCCCAATCCGCAGGGCCTTGTCTCGCGCTCAGGTCATGGTCGTGCCGTCGCGGGCCGAATCGCTGCCCTACGTCATCCTGGAGGCGGCTGCGGCGGCGCAGCCGTTGGTCTCCACCGATGTCGGCGGCATCAACGAGATCTACGGGCCGCGCCACAGGGACCGGCTGATCCCCACCAACGACCCCGTCATCCTCGCCGACGCGATCGCAAAAGCGCTCGCCACGCCCGATGCCGAGCGGGCTGCCGAGGCGACGGATCTGGCGCGGCATGTCCGCGAGAACTTCCAGCTCGACGCGATGATCGACGGCGTTATCACGGCCTATCACGACGCGATGGCGAAGAGGGCCAGGGCCTGATCGGCCAAGTCCCCTCAAACAGTCCGTTCAAAGTAGCTTGAGCGCGACCACGCCCGCGATCACCAGGCCGATGCCGGCCCAGCCCAGCGGCCTGATCCGTTGCCCGAAGGCCAGCGCGCCGACGATGGCGGTGATAACCAGCCCTGCCCCGCCCCAGACCGCATAGGCGACCGAGAGGTCCATGCCGCGAATGGCCTGGGCCAGCGCGGCGAAAGCGCCGATCACCAGGACAATGCCGAGCAGGCCCGGCAGGCGCAGGCGCATGCCGTCGGAGAGCTTGAGCAGGCAGGAGCCCGAAACCTCGAGCACCACGGCCAGAGCCAGCCAGGCGATGGCAAGCGTCTGGGGCACCATGAGGTTGGTCATCAGGGGGCCGATCATGCCAGCCTCCCATTGACCCCGGCATTTCGGGGCTCAACAGCGTGCTCGTCGCAGACGCCGCGTTCGAGCAGCAGGATGCCGGCGAGGATCGCGGCGAGCGCCAGCATACGCCCGGCGGTCAAATGCTCGCCAAAGAGCAGGTGGCCGGCGGCGGCGATGCCGACGATGCCGAGCCCCTCCCAGACCGCATAGGCGACAGCCAGAGGGATGACGCGCAGCGCGATGCTGAGCAGCGCGAAGGAGAGGCCGATCAGGGCCAGCGGCAGAAGCGCGACCAGCCAGGGAGCGGAGACGACCGACTTCAGCGCGGCCGTCGCGACGATCTCGACGGCGATGGCCGCGAGCAGAAAGAACCAATGGGAAGGCATGTTGCACACGGGGCAAGCCAGCAACGGGCATCGCAGGGGCGATGCCAGGCAGCTCAGCAAAAGTTCGAGTTGAAAATCAAAGTCCGGATAAAAAGGCTCTCTGTGGCAACCGCCACGAAAGCAGCACGGCAATCACGTCCCGGCCGCCAGGGCCGAAAACTTGATCGCGCAGAAATGTGCTTCTCAGACACTCATCGCCGAAACGCATAGCCCGATCGTTGCTTCCAGTCAACTGAAAACAACTTTTCAGCGATTTCCATCATGGCAATTCGAGCGAAATCGGCGTGATTTCGACTGCATCAATACCTTGATCGGCCGAGGAAAAATCGTGTTTTCGATCGCAGGCCATGATCGCCCTGAACGAGCGCGCCAAACGCGCCCGAAGGCACATTCCTCCTGCCGAAACAGCGACCTGTCCGATTAAGCCTTCCGTGAGCATTTTCGGCTACGCCAGAGGCAAGATCAGCGGGCTGGCCAAGGCAACGGGCCCGGCCTCGCCGACAGCGACCACGGTTGCAGCGACCAGGGATTTGACGTCATGGGTGCCTTCGATGTCCGCGATCTGATCAAGGCGGACGCGGCTGCCTCGGCAACGCCCGAGATGTTCGGGTCCGCCAGCAGCGGAACGCGCGTCTTTCACCCGCTGGCGGAGCGCATCGCCGCCATACCGGTCAAGCCGACGCTCTCGCCCGTGATGATCGAGGGGCTGGTGCGCGTTCTCGACGTGCTGGCCGTAATCGGAACGGGCGGGCT
The DNA here is from genome assembly GCA_900470775.1 of Hyphomicrobiales bacterium. GTDB lineage: Bacteria > Pseudomonadota > Alphaproteobacteria > Rhizobiales > Beijerinckiaceae > Allobosea. The sequence continues at coordinate 68,386 of UCBZ01000062.1, forward strand.
GATCTACTGGCTTTATGCTGCCGGCAATGTCGACAGCACCCTGCCCTACCAGGTTACCATCGCCGCGCTGTCGGTCGGCGTGCTCGCGGTCTTCCAGGCGCTGCATCTGTATCATGTCGGGGCGCTGAGAAACTTCATCGCCATGGCGGTCCGGCTCGCGAGCGGCTGGACCTTGCTGTTCCTGGTCACGCTGGCCGCCTTCTTCTTCCTCAAGATCGGCGATCAGGTCTCGCGCGGCTGGCTGTTGGGCTTTTACGGCGTCGGCGCCATCGCGCTGCTCACCGAGCGCCTCATCATCATGCTTGGCGTGCGGCACCTGACGCGGACCGGCCGACTGGAGCGGCGCACGGCGATCGTCGGCGGCGGCGAAGGCGGCGAGGCCCTTATCCGCGCGCTGGAAGCGCAGCGCGACACGGGCCTGCGCATCTGCGGCGTGTTCGACGACCGCAACGACGACCGCTCACCCGATCTCGTCGCCGGCTATCCCAAGCTCGGCACGATCGACGATCTCGTCGAGTTCGCCCGCCGCACCAAGCTCGACCTCGTGATCTTCACCCTGCCGATCTCGGCGGAGGCGCGGCTGCTCACCATGCTGCGCAAGCTCTGGGTGCTGCCGATCGACATCCGGCTCTCGGCGCATATGTCGAAGCTGCGCTTCCGGCCGCGTTCCTATTCCTATTTCGGCGCGGTTCCGGTGCTGGACGTGTTCGACCGGCCGATCGCGGACTGGGACATCGTCGTCAAATGGGTCTTCGACAAGGTCGTCGGCATGCTGGCGCTCCTCGTGCTGTCGCCGGTGATGCTGGCCACCGCGATCGCGATCAAGCTCGACTCGAAGGGGCCAGTGCTGTTTCGCCAGAAGCGCTACGGCTTCAACAACGAGCAGATCGAGGTGCTGAAGTTCCGCTCGCTCTACCACGAGATGACCGACCACGCCGCCGCCAAGCAGGTGACGAGGAACGATCCGCGCGTCACCCGCGTCGGCCGCTTCATCCGCAAGACCTCGCTCGACGAACTGCCGCAGCTGCTCAACGTCGTCCTGCGCGGCGATCTCTCGCTGGTCGGCCCGCGCCCGCATGCGGTCCACGCCACGGCCTCCAACCGCGCCTATGAGCAGGTCGTCGACGGCTATTTCGCCCGCCATAAGGTCAAGCCCGGCATCACCGGCTGGGCCCAGGTCAATGGCTGGCGCGGCGAGACCGACACCGAGGACAAGATCCAGCGACGCGTCGAGCACGACCTCTATTACATCGAGAACTGGTCGGTGCTGCTCGACCTCTACATCCTCGTGAAGACGCCGTTCTCGCTGATGACGAAGAACGAGAACGCCTATTGAACACGCTCGCCGAACCTGCTGCCGAGCGAGGATCTGGCCGCCGCCGCGGCCTCGCGATTTCCTATGCCTCGATCACACGCGGCGCGCTTTGGCTCCTGACCGCCTCGAGCTGGGTCGCCCTGATAGAGCCGTCGCCCTACGAGATCTCGTTCCTCCTCGTTCTCCTGGTTTTCGCGGTGACCGGAATCCGGTTTTCGCAGAGGCTGTTGCCCCTGGCGTTCCTGCTGCTGGCCTTCAACGTCGGAGGCCTGTTCTCGCTGATCCCGTGGATGAGCGACCCCGATGCCGTCCGCTTCATCGCGGTTTCGCTTTACCTGATGATCACGGCCGTGGTCCTCGCGGCGGTCATCGCCGAGGATTCCCTCGGACGGCTGGAGACGCTGCGGAAAGGCTATCTCTTCGCGGTCTGGTGCGCGAGCATTGCCGGCCTTCTCGGCTACTTCAACGTCGCAGGCCTCGGCGACAGCTTCACGCTCTATGGACGCGCCTCGGGCACCTTCAAGGACCCGAACGTGCTCGGTCCTTACCTGGTGCTGCCGATCGTTTTCGGTATCCAGCATATCCTGATCGGCCGATGCGGGCTGCTGCGCGGCCTGCTCTCGATCAGCATCCCGCTGGCGGCGCTATTCCTGACCTTCTCGCGCGGTGGCTGGGGCAATCTCGCGGCCTCCGTGCTGATCATGGTGACACTCTCCTTCCTGGTCGCGCCCAGCGCGTCGCGTCGCGCGCGGATCGTTGCCCTGACGCTGGCGACGCTGCTGCTGGCAGCCCTGGCGCTGATGGTCGCCTTGTCCTTCGACGATATCCGCGCGGTCTTCCAGGAACGGGCCAGCCTCGACCAGAGCTACGATCAGGGCGTGACCGGCCGCTTCGGCAGTCAATTGCGGTCGATACCGCTGCTGCTGGACGCGCCCAACGGCTTCGGCCCGCTGCGCTTCCGCTGGATTTTCAATCAGCAGGATCCCCACAACGTCTATGTCAACGCCTTCGCCTCCTATGGCTGGCTCGGAGGCTTCGCCTGGCTCGCTCTGACGATGGCGACGTTTTACATCGGCTGGCGCCTCGTCTTCCGGCGAGGCCCAACCCAGAATCACGCCATCGCGCTCTGGTCGGTTCTGTTCGTCACCATCCTGCAGGGCATTCAGATCGACACCGATCACTGGCGGCATTTCTACCTGATGCTTGGACTGGTCTGGGGGCTGGCCGCACTGCCGCGAGCCCAAGGCCCGGCGCGATAGGCCGCGGAAAGCGCAATGACCATCGCGAAACAGAACTCCAACATCCAGGCGCTGCGTGCCGTTGCCGCGTTGCTGGTGGTCGTCGGGCATGCCTTGCATGAGACCGAGACGATCTCCGCGCTCGTCGGCCGCGCCGCGCCCGACCTGTCGTTCATCTACTGGGGCTTCGGCGTCGACATCTTCTTCGTGATCTCCGGCTTCATCATGGCCTATACGTCGGCAGACCTCTTCGGCCAACGCGGAGCCTGGCGCGTCTTCCTGACACGCAGGCTGACGCGGATCGTGCCGCTCTACTGGCTGCTGACGACCGTGCTGCTGGTCGGGGGTGCCATCGCGCCGCGCCTGCTGAACGTGCCGATCGACGACTGGCAACATGTGCTGGCATCCTATGCCTTCATCCCGAGCCTGCGGGCCCCCGGCGAAATCCGGCCGGTGATGGCGCTCGGCTGGACGCTGAACATGGAGATGTTCTTCTACGTTCTGTTTGCAGGCGCGCTCACCCTGCCCTTCCGCAGTGGCATGACCGCGCTCGCACTGGTCATCGGCGCGCTTGCCCTGTTCGGGATGATCGTCCGGCCCGAACAGGTGCAGCTCGCGTTCTGGACCCAGTCGATCATCCTGGAATTCCTGATGGGCTGCCTGCTCGGCGCCGCCTATCTGAAAGGCGCCCGGCTGACGCCCGTCGCGGCAGTCATGGTCGCTGCCGTCGGGATTCTGGGGATGGTCAAGTTCGCCGGGCCCGAGGTCGAATCGAGCGTACCCGATGCCTTGCGCTGGGGCATTCCGGCGCTCCTGATCGTCGCAGCCGCCGCGCTCGCAGAGAGCGCGACGTCACGGGTCATGCTCTGGCTCGCAGCGCTCGGAAACGCATCCTACAGCCTCTATCTGGTGCATCCGTTCGTACTGCGCCCGATGCGCAACATCTGGACCCCTCTCGTCGGCGCGGCCCTGCCGCTGACGGCTTATGTCGCGGCGGCAGCCCTGCTCGCGACAGTCGTGGCAATCCTGACCTACCGCTTCGTCGAGCGACCGCTGCTGCGCTGGGCGCAGGGCGCAAGGAAGGATGCATCGAAGCCGGGTCCAAAGGTCGCAGAACGGGCGGCGACGCTGTCCTGACTGCTCCGTTCGGGCTTGGCGACGCCCGGGCTCAGCTGCGATCCTTGCGCACCACGACATAGGCGTAGGTCGTCACGAAGTCCCAGCCGATCTTCGCGGCGAGCGCGTTGAAGGCATGGTCGGCCTGCTTCAAGCCCGGCATGCGGTCGAAATAGCCGTGCCCCCAGAAGCGCTGGATGTGCACGTCGCCGAAGCCGGCGCGATTGAGCATCGGCGTCAGCTGGGCGCGGCTGCCGCGGCACCAATCGTAATGGGCCGGAAACTTCGGATCGCCGCCGCCATCGCGCCGCAGCGGGAACAGCGCATGCACGATGGCGCGCGAAGCCTTCTCCGGCAGCAGGTGGTTGAGCGCGAAGACCGGGGCCCAGAGCGTCGGGAAGAAGGCCAGCGCGACGCCACCCGGCGCAAGCAGGGCATGGATGTTTGTCCAGGCGCGTTCGACGTCGCCGACATGCTCGAAGACCATGCGCGAAACCATCAGGTCGTAACCGCCGCGCGCGATATCGGGCTCGGACAAATCACCGGCAATGTCGAAGCGCGCGGTCTTGAGACCGGCCGGTGTCAGCGCCAGTTCGTCGGCGTCGATGTCGTTGACGATGAGGTCGATGTTGCGGCGCCTGGCCTGCTCGGCGGTGAACATCGGATCACGCCCGCCGCCAATCTCGCAGACACGGCGCAGGCCGAACTGCTGGGTCAGGGCGAGGATGGTGGATTCGTAGTTGTCCCAGGCCCATTGCGAGTGCCAGTCCGGAGCGAGTTCGCGGAAGAAGCCCTCGACCGAGCCTGACGGATGCGCCGATGCGCGCATCGCGGGCCGTGCCCGGGTCTGCGTGACTGTCGCCAGTGACATGGTCTTCTCCGCCTGCGTGACCGCCCCGTCCCGAGCAAAACCATGCTGGCATCAGCCAAACGCCGCAATCGAAGACTTAATCGAGGGTTAATGGGCCCCGGGGCGGACTGTGTCGCATCGGCGCATTTCCTGGCGGTGCAGAAGTCCGTGCAACAAGCGAGCGAAGCGGATTGCATCCGCGGCGCCCCGCCCCTATAAGCCCAACCGTCGGAGCGTAGCGCAGCCCGGTTAGCGCACTTGTCTGG
>UCBZ01000077.1 GCA_900470775.1 Hyphomicrobiales bacterium
AGCCGCCGGTGACGCTCATATGGCGTCCGACTGCGGGCTTGCCGCGGCGCCGGTCGATGACGAAGTCGTGGCCCTTGGGCTTGCGCGAGATCGCCTCTTCCATGGCGCGATGCAGCGCCGCGTCGTCTGCGGAGGCACGGATCGGCGCGCGCAGATCGGCGGCGTCCTCCTGGCCCAGGCACATGTAGAGCGTGCCCGTGCAGGTCAGCCGCACCCGGTTGCAGCTCTCACAGAAATTATGCGTCATCGGCGTGATGAAGCCGACGAGACCGCCGGTCTCCTTGACGCGGACATAGCGCGCCGGCCCACCGGTCCGGTAGGGGTCCTCGACGAGGTTGTACTTGTCCATCAGCCGCGCCCGCACCACCGAGAGCGGCAGGAACTGGTCGATCCGCCCGGGCTCGATTTCGCCCAGCGGCATCACCTCGATCAGCGTCAGGTCCATGCCCAGCCCGTGGGCCCAGGTCATCAGGCTCTCGATCTCGTCCTCGTTGACGCCCTTGAGCGCAACCGCGTTGATCTTGACCCGCAGGCCTGCCTTGCGTGCCGCCTCGATGCCACCGAGCACCTTGCCGAGATCGCCCCAGCGCGTGATCTTGCGGAACTTGTCGGGGTCGAGCGTGTCGAGCGAGACGTTGATCCGGCGCACGCCGTAATCGGCCAACTCCTGCGCATAGCGGTCGAGCAGCGAGCCATTCGTCGTCAGCGTCAGTTCCTCGAGCGCGCCCGAGGCGAGATGGCGCGAGAGCGAGCGGAACAGGTTCATCACGTCGCGGCGCACCAGCGGCTCACCGCCGGTGAGGCGCAGCTTGCGGGTGCCACGCATCACGAAGGCCGAGGCGACGCGGTCGATCTCCTCCAGCGTCAGCAGGTCGCGCTTGGGCAGGAAGGTCATGTCCTCGGACATGCAGTAGACGCAGCGAAAATCGCAGCGATCCGTCACCGAGATGCGCAGATAGGAGATGTCGCGGCCGAATGGATCGGTCAGCGGCGCGCGCGAAAAGGGCGCGAT
>UCBZ01000068.1 GCA_900470775.1 Hyphomicrobiales bacterium
GGAATCCGGATGGGAGAAGGTGGCCCGGAGGGCCGGATGAGGGTGTGCCGGTGCAACAAGGAGGCGCCACGGCCCCGTCGCACCCCAACGATCAGCGGCAGGCCCTCATCCCTACCCTTCTCCCATCCGGGAGAAGGGTTCCCTGTCTAGCCGAAACCCGGCGGCGCATCCACATTCTTCCTTTGAAAGTGCCTGTATCCGAGCCAGCAGAATTGACAGGAGTCGACGAAGCTCGCGCGTCAGCTTGCTGCGTGCAGTCAGCGTCCGCTTGTGGCGGGATCAGACCAGCAACCAAGGCGTGCGAAATTTTTGCAGATCGCCCAAAGCAGCAGTCCAACCCTCGGGCGCCTTATCCTCACTCCCGCGACGCCACCGCGAGCCTCACCGCCAGCGCCCCGAACACGGCGCCCATCAGCTTCTGCGGCAGGCGCGCCAGATGCGGGCGGGCGGCGAGCGCGTGGCCGAGCCGGCTCGCGGTCAGGATGACCAGGCCGTTGGTCACCAGCCCCATCAGGTTGAGGATGGTCGCCAGCACCATCACCTGCAGCGCGATCGAGCCGGCCTCGGGTCTCAGGAACTGCGGCAGCAGCGCCAGCATGAACAGCGCCATCTTCGGGTTGAGCAGATTGGTCAGCAGCCCCTGCAGGAAGATGCGACGCATCGGCACGGCTGCGTGGCTTGCGTCGGGAGCGAAGAGCGGCGTCTGCGCGCGCAAGGTCGTCCAGGCGAGCCAGGCCAGATAGGCCGCGCCCGCGAAGCGCAGGATGTCGTAGGCCGCCGGCACCAGCAGGAAGAGCTGCGACAGGCCAAATGCCGCCGCGAAGGCCTGGAGATAGCTGCCGGCGGCGATGCCGAGATAGGTCAGGAAACCGGCGGCGCGGCCCTGGCTCAGGCTGCGCGAGGCGATCAGCAGCATGTCGGGGCCGGGCGTCGCGGTCAGAACCGCGCAGGCGGCGGTGAACAGCGCCAGGGTCGCAAGATCGGGCATCGCATCCTCCAGCGGGGCGGTGTGTCGCGCCTGCCATGGTGTATCGCAAAACGGAGCTGCCGGACCAAGAATTCCTTGATCGCAGATGTGGAATTCCTTGATCGCGGATGTGGATGACGCGAAGCCGGCTGTATCGCGACTCCCCAGCAATGGTATCGTGACACCACGAATCAAGCCATTTCGGGCGGGGGTGGGTGGCAAATGTCCGACGAGTTCGGTGAGGGCGGACGGAGACCGATGGGGCCGATCCAGTCGCTCAATCGCGTGATGCGGCTCGACGAAGAAGGCCTCGGCAACGAGGCCGGCGTCGAGGTCAGCGGTCATGTCAAATGGTTCGACGTCAGCAAGGGCTACGGCTTCGTCGTGCCCGAGGATGGCGGCGCCGATGTCCTCGTCCATGTCACGATCCTGAAGCGCGACGGCTTCAACGCCATTGCAGAAGGCGCCCATATCGTTCTCGAAGCGATCGAGAAGCCGCGCGGCCGGCAGGCGGTGCGGGTCCTCTCGATCGACACCAGCGCGGCGCGCCACCCCGCCGAGATGCCGCTGGCGCGCACCAACGTCCAGGTCACGCCGACGAGCGGGCTCGAGCGGATGACGGTGAAGTGGTTCAACCGCCTGCGCGGCTTCGGCTTCGTCTCGGCGGGCGAGAACGCCCCCGATGTCTTCGTCCACATGGAGACGATGCGCCGCTACGGGCTGGTCGAGCTGATTCCCGGCCAGGTCGTGCTGGTGCGCTACGGACCCGGACCCAAGGGCCTGATGGCTGCGGAAATCCGGCTCGAGCAGGGCGGGCCGCCGAACTCGCATTGAGCCGAACGGCAATCTGACAGGAGCAAAGGCGCCGGGAACGGCGCCTTTTTCATGTGCGGGCCATGCGCTGGCTGCATCGCCCGCGGCTATGTGCCGTGGTGTACATTATCCCAGGTCTGGCGTTAAACTGGGCGGGCTGCTTATTATATAAGCATCTGATCCGTTCCTATCGCAGCGGGGCCCAGTGAAGCTGTTCAGACCCATCCTTGCCGGCGCGACCCTGTCCGAGCGCGTGATCGCCTGCGCCGGCGCCTTCGTCGCCGTGGCCCTGACGGCTACGGCAGCAGGCTTTGCCTTCTCGATGACCTCGCCCTTGCTCGCGGCGCCGATCGGCGCCTCTGCGGTTCTGGTCTTCGCGGTTCCAGCCAGCCCCCTGGCGCAACCCTGGCCGGTCATCGGCGGAAACACCATCTCGGCTTTCGTCGGGCTCGGTGCCGCTTGGATGATTCCCGACGCCACCATCGCGGCGGCCTGTGCGGTGGCGCTGGCGATCGCCGTGATGTCGCTGACCCGGTCGCTGCATCCGCCCGGAGGCGCGGTTGCCCTGACGGCGGCGCTCGGCAGCCCCATCGTCGCGAAATGGGGCGCGTTGTTCCCGCTGGTGCCAGTGGCGCTGAATTCGCTGTCGCTGGTTGCGCTCGGGATGGCGTTCCACGCGCTGTCGCGCCGGTCCTATCCTCATCGTGCGCCGCCGCCGGCTGGCGCCGACATGAATCCGAATGGCCTCGTCGCGGCCTTCAGCCCCAAGGATATCGACGAAGCGGTGGCGCAGATGGGCGAGTCGCTCGATATCAGCCGCGACGATCTCGACCGGTTATTACGCTATGCCGAGGTCAATGCCGCACGCCGGCAGGCGCGCAACTCCTGACACTGCCCGAATCGGCTGCTACAGCGCAAACGACGTCCCGCAGCCGCAGGATGAGGTCGCGTTGGGATTGGTAATCTTGAAGGATTGCCCGACGAGATCGTCGACGAAGTCGATCGTGCAGCCTTCGAGCAGGTCGAGCGAGGTCTCGTCGATCAGCACAGTGGCGCCGTCGCGCTCGATCACGAGATCGCCGGGCGCCTTCTCATGATCGACATCGAAGATGTACTGGAAGCCCGAGCAGCCGCCGCCGGCGACGCTGACGCGCAGCATCGAGCCCGGCGGCTCCTTGGCCATCACGGAGAGAATGCGGGTCGCGGCCTTGTCGGTGACGGCGATCCCGCGCGGATTGACCGCGAGGTCGATGGACATTCTGGCGATCTCCCGGAGCAGAAGCTCCTTGCACCTGAGTTGCCCACAAAGGTAATGGCAGCGCAGCGCTCCGACAAGCAGGGGCCGTCAACGGATCAGCCATGCCGCATCGACACGACGCCGAAGGCGGGCGCGAGCCGGGCGATCGCTGGCGGGCTCCTTACGCCTGCCGCACCGCAACGAGCCGCGGCCGGCTGGTCGCCGAGCCTGCCTCACCGACCCGCAACCCGTTCCAGCGCGACCGCGACCGCATCATCCATTCGACCGCCTTCCGCCGCCTGAAGCACAAGACGCAGGTCTTCGTTTCGCATGAGGGCGACCATTTCCGCACGCGGCTGACGCATACGATCGAGGTCGCGCAGATCGCGCGGGCCCTGGCGCGGGCGCTTGGGCTCGACGAGGACCTCGCCGAGGCGCTGGCGCTGGCCCATGATCTCGGTCACACGCCCTTCGGCCATACCGGCGAGGACGCGCTCGATGCCTGCATGGCGGGCTTCGGCGGTTTCGACCACAATGCCCAGACGCTGCGGATCGTGACGCGGCTGGAGCGGCGCTATGCCGGCTTCGACGGGCTGAACCTGACCTGGGAGACGCTGGAGGGGCTGGTCAAGCATAACGGGCCGCTGCTTTCGACGGAGGGGGGGCCGACCGAACGCTATGCCGCGACGGGCATTCCGGCGGCGATCGTCGAGTACCAGACGCGGCAGGATCTCTGGCTCGACAGTTACGCCTCTGCCGAGGCGCAGGCCGCCGCGCTTGCCGACGACATCGCCTACAATGCCCATGACATCGATGACGGCTTGCGCGCGGGGTTGTTCGGCCTGTCCGATCTGCGCGCGGTGCCCTTCCTGGCGGAATTGCTCGACGAGATCGAGGCGTTGCATCCCGGGCTGGAGACGTCGCGCGCCACCAACGAGCTGGTGCGGCGGGTGATCACGCGCTTCGTCGAGGGTGTGATCGGGGAATCGCAGGTGCGACTCGCGGATTTGGCGCCGACTGACGCTGATGCGATCAGGCGGGCGGGCGCCCCCGTCATCGCCTTTCCCGCGGCGATCGCGGAGGCCGACCGCGAGATCAAGGCCTTCCTCTATCCCAACATGTATCGCCATGCCCGGATCGCGCCGATCCGCGCGGAGGCTGCGCAGGTGGTGGCCGACCTGTTCGGGCGCTTCAGCGCCGATCCGGACCTGATGCCTCCCGACTGGGCGGCGGGCTGCGGCAGCCTCGACGCGCATCGCCGGGCGCGTCGCATCGCCGACTATATCGCCGGGATGACCGACTGGTACGCGCTCGACGAGCACCGCCGCCTGTTTGACGCGACCCCCACGCTGCGATAGGGCCGGGCTCTCCCGATCTTCCAGAACCTGCCTTTTGCAGCAGATATTGGCCGCCATGAACCTGTTCGAGACCTATTCCGCCCGCGTCAACGCCGCGCTCTGGCAGCTCGCCGAACGTGGCGCTCTGCCTGCCGGGCTCGATCTCGGGCGCGTCGTGGTCGAGCCGACGCGCGATCCTGCCCATGGCGACCTTGCGACCAACGCCGCGATGGTGCTGGCCAAGGAAGCCGGCACCAATCCGCGCGCGCTGGCCGCGCTGCTGGTCGAGGAACTCGTCAAGGATGCCGAGATCGTCAGGTGCGAGATCGCGGGGCCGGGCTTCATCAACCTGACGCTGCAGCCGGCCGTCTTCACCGCGATCCTGAAGGACGCCGTCGAGCGCGGCGCCGATTACGGGCGCGGGCAGCCCAAGTCCGAGCCGAAGATCAATGTCGAGTATGTCTCGGCCAACCCGACCGGGCCGATGCATGTCGGCCATGGCCGCGGCGCGGTGTTCGGCGATTCGCTCGCCAACATCCTCGCCTTCGCCGGCCATGCCGTGACGCGGGAGTACTACATCAACGATGCCGGTGCGCAGGTTGACGTGCTCGCCCGCTCCGCCTTCCTGCGCTACCGCGAGGCGCTGGGCGAGACGATCACCATTCCCGAGGGCCTTTATCCCGGCGACTATCTGGTTTCGGTCGGGCAGACGCTGGCCAGGACCCATGGCGATGCGCTGCTGAACAGAGCCGAGGCGGAATGGCTGCCGGTGGTGCGCAGCGTCGCGATCGACGGAATGATGGCGATGATCCGCGAGGATCTGGCCGCGCTCGGCGTGGTCCACGAGACCTTCTTCTCGGAGCGCTCGCTGCAGGCGCTTGACGGCAACCGCGATGCGGTGGCCGAGACGATCGACGATCTGCGCGCCCGCGATCTGGTCTATGAGGGCCGCCTGCCGCCGCCCAAAGGCCAGAAGGACGAGGACTGGGAGGATCGCGAGCAGACTCTGTTCCGGGCCACGCGATTCGGCGACGATGTCGACCGGCCGCTGCTGAAGTCGGATGGCAGCTACACTTATTTCGCCAACGACATCGCCTATCACCGCTCGAAGTTCACCCGTGGCTTCGACCAGATGATCGACGTCTGGGGCGCCGACCATGGCGGCTACGTCAAGCGCATGCAGGCGGCGGTGAAGGCCGTGACCCATGAGAAGGGCGCGCTCGACGTCAAGCTCTGCCAGCTCGTCAAGCTCCTGCGCAATGGCGAGCCGGTGAAGATGTCGAAGCGCTCGGGCGATTTCGTCACGCTGCGCGAAGTCATCGACGAGGTCGGCCGCGATGCGGTGCGCTTCATGATGATCTTCCGCAAGAACGACGCGACCTTGGACTTCGATCTTGCCAAGGTTGTCGAGCAGTCGAAGGACAACCCGGTCTTCTATGTCCAGTATGCGCATGCGCGCTGCGCCTCGATCTTCCGGCAGGCGCGTGAGGTGTTTCCCGATCTCGACCTTGCGCCCGCTGGGCTGGCGCGGGCCGACCTCGCCCGCCTCACCGACGAGGCGGAATTGGGTATCGTCAAGTTGATCGCATCCTATCCGCGCATCATCGAAGGCGCGGCCGCCGCCCATGAGCCACATCGCGTGGCCTTCTTCGTGCATGAGCTGGCAAGCGCGTTCCATTCGCTCTGGAACAAGGGCAAAGACTCGCCGCAATTACGGTTCGTTAATCAAACTGATCGAGAGTCGACTTTGGCGAGGTTGGCGTTTGTGCATGCTGTGCGCAGCGTCCTTGCTTCCGGTCTGGCCGTCGCTGGAGTTGCGGCGCCGGACGAGATGCGCTGACGGCCACCTGGCCCTCAGTGCGCACAAGGTCAGATTGACCGCGCGGCGCGTTGGGCGTTCCATTCGTGTTGCCGGTCTGCGCTGGAATGGATCATGCCATGAGTGAGCCAGCTAGAAACCGTTTCGCCCTCGATCTCGAAGATCTCGAGCGCCAGCTTCGCAGTGCCGGACAGGCGCCCAAGTCAGGACAGGCGGCCGATCCGCTGGCCGAGCTGACGCGCATCGTCGATCAGGGCGATCCGCTGAAGGACATCTTCGGCCATCGCGGCGGCCAAGCCGCCGTGCCCCAGCGGGTGCCCGCCTCGTGGCAGGCCCAGGCCCAGGTGCAATCGCGCCAGCAGGAGCCGCCGCGTCAAGAGCCGCCCCGTCAGGAGCCGTCCTTTGATCCGGTCCAGCAGTTGCAGGCGGCCGCCGAGCAGTCGTCGCCGCCGGCCGAGCTGCGTGGCGCCCTCGACGAATTCGAGGCGCTGCTGCGCCGTACCGATGCAGTGCGGCCGGCATCCGTGCCCGCCGAGGCAGCGCCGGCGCGGACCGAGCCGCGCTTCGGCCAGGACTATGCGGCTCAGGACTATGCGGCCCAACAGTACGGGCATGAGGATGAGAGCTTCGGCCAGCCTTCGCAGCAGGCCTATGCCCGTCCCGTACAGGGGTTGGCCCCGGCACCGCGCGACCTCGACGAGGAACGCGAGCCCTATCCGTATCACGAGCAGCAGGGCGCGTATGACGCGCAGCAGCATGCTGCCCTGCCGGCGGAAGACGAGATGCCGGATCTGGAGCCGCGCCGCTCGCGCAAGGGGCTCTATGCTGCTGCGGCCCTGATCGTGGTCGGTGTCGTCGGCGTCGGTGCCGCGATGTCGCTGCGCGGCACGACCACGCGCTCGGACGGACAGCCGCCGACCATCAGCGCCGCCAACGGGCCGACCAAGGTCGAGCCGGTCAATCCCGGCGGTGCCGATATCCCCAATCAGAACAAGCAGATCTATGAACGTCCCGGCGACGCGCCGGTCGGGCAGACCAAGGTCGTCAGCCGCGAGGAGCAGCCCGTCGACGTGCAGCAGGCGGCGCGCTCACTGCCGGCCCGCGTCGTGCTGCCGGGTCCGGGCTCGGGCGTCGCCACGACGCCCGCCGCCAACGCGCTGTCGCAGGCGCCGGCTGCCGTCACGCGTGATCTGGTTCCCTCTGAACCCGCCCTGACCCCGGTGCCGCCGGTGCCGGGTCTGGGCGAACCGCGCCGGGTCCGCACCGTCTCGATCCGGCCCGATGGCACGCCTGCGCCGGCCGCGAACAGCCCGACGACCTACACGGCCGCTGCGGCGCCGCTGTCCACGGGTTCGGCGCCTCCAGCCCGGCCGAGCGCGATCGTTCCGGCCGACCCGACGACCACGACGGCGACCACCCAGCCCCGCCCGCGCCCGAACAATGTGCAGGTGCAGGAGCCGGCCAAGGCTCCCGAGCCCGCAAAGGTTCAGGAACGCGCCGCGACGCCGGCTCCGGCGACGACGCCCTCGGCTCCGATGCGCATCGCCTCCGCTCCGGCTGCGCAGACGCCTGCCGCTCCGACACCCTCGACCGCCGGCATTCGCAGCGGAACCGGCGATTTCGTGGTGCAGCTCGGCGCTCCCGGCAGCGAGTCGGAGGCGCGTGCGACCTTCGCCGCGCTCCAGCGCAAATATCCCGAGCAGCTCGGCGGCCAGCCGCCGATCGTGCGCAAGACCGAACTTGCCGGTGGCAAGACGGTGTTCCGCCTCCGTGTCGGGCCGTATTCTCGCGAGGACGCCACGACGATGTGCACTGCGCTGCAGTCCGCCGGCGGGCAGTGCTTCATCGCCAAGAACTGACACCGAGAACTGATCCGGGCAGCGCCAGCCGCCCGCATCGCAATCACCTCGTGCCCTACGAACCGGCGGCGCCCTGCGTCGCCGGTTTTTCGTTGGCGTTTGGCGCAATGCCTCCCGGCGAGGCGGTCAATGGTTGCCGGTCCGGTTTCATGCGATGAGCGCCGCGGCAGAGTCGTTCAGGCATCTCGCAGGATATCTCGCGAAGCCACGGCCGAAGACCGTAAAGGATCAGGAGGACACCATGGATCGCCGCAATTTCGTCAAGACAGCCGCAACCGGCGCTGCCGGCAGCGCCCTGATCGCCGCGCCCGCGATTGCGCAGGGCCAGCCCAAGGTGTCCTGGCGCCTGACCTCGAGCTACCCCAAGAGCCTCGACACGCTGTTTGGCCTCTCGACCCACGTCGCCAAGCGCGTCGCCGAGGCGACCGACGGCAATTTCCAGATCCAGGTCTTCGCGCCGGGCGAGATCGTGCCGGGCCTGCAGGCGCTCGACGCCGTGCAGAACGGCACGGTGGAATGCAGCCACACCCTGTCGAGCTTCTATATCGGCAAGGACCCGGCCTTCGCCTTCGAGACCTCGCTGCCCTTCGGCTTCAACACCCGTCAGCAGAATGCCTGGCTCTATTCCGGCGGCGGGCTCGAGCTCTGCCGCGCCTTCATGCAGAAGTTCAACATCCACACCATCCCGTCGGGAAACACCGGCGCGCAGATGGGCGGCTGGTTCCGCAAGGAGATCAAGTCGCTCGACGATCTCAAGGGCCTGAAGATGCGCATCGCCGGCATGGGCGGGCAGATCATGGCCAAGCTCGGCGTCGTGCCGCAGCAGATCGCCGGCGGCGACATCTATCCGGCGCTGGAGCGCGGTACGCTCGATGCGGTCGAGTTCTCCGGTCCGCTCGACGATGAGAAGCTTGGCTTCCAGAAGGTCGCGAAGTACTACTATTATCCGGGCTTCTGGGAGGGTAACGCCAACGTCTCCTTCCTGGTGAACCTCGAGAAGTGGAACGCGCTGCCGGCCTCCTACAAGGCCATCGTCGAATCGGCCTGCGCAGAGGCGAACGCGCTTTGCGTCGCGAAATACGATCACGGCAATCCCGACGCTCTCGTGCGTCTGGCCGGCACCGGCGCCGAGCTGCGGCCCTTCCCGCAGGAGGTGATGCTGGCAGCGTTCAAGGAGGCCTTCGCGATGTATGCGGAGCTTGCCGCCTCGAATGCCAACTTCAAGACCTTCTACGATTCCTTCCTGCCCTACTGGAAGAAGGAAAACCTCTGGTTCCGCATCGCCGAACTGCCTTTTGATGCCTTCAACGCCCAGATGTCGGCGCAGATGCGCTGAGACTGGGCCTTTGCCATTGGACGCGCCGTCATTCCGGGCGGAGCGCAGCGAAGACCTGGAATCCATCGTAGAGTTCAATCCCCGCAGGATTTGGCCCTTCGATGGATTCCGGATCGGCGCGGCTGCGCCGCTTGTCCGGAATGACGACGCGGTTCCGGTTTTCAAAGGCACGGGCGTCGGCTCACCTTGACCGCGCCCGTACCGCTTCCTACCCCTGAGCCATGACCTTACGCGCCTTCATCGCCGGCTGCCTCGGCACGAGCCTGACCCAAGACGAGCGCGCCTTCTTCAGGGACGCGCGGCCCTGGGGCTTCATCCTGTTCCGGCGCAACACGCAAAGCCCGGAGCAGATCGCCGCCCTGACGGCCGAGATGCGCGAGACGGTCGGTTGGCAGGCGCCGATCCTGATCGACCAGGAGGGCGGCCGGGTCCAGCGCATGGCGCCGCCGAACTGGCCGAAATATCCGCCCGCCCGCGCTTTCCTTGGGATCAACGACCCCGTGCAACAGCGCGAGATCGTGCGGCTCTCGGCGCGATTGATGGCGCATGACCTCAAGACTGTCGGCATCGATGTCGACTGCCTTCCCGTGCTCGATGTGCCCGTCGCCGGCAGCCACGATGTCATCGGCGACCGTGCCTATGCCCATGAGCCCGACATGGTGGCGCGGCTCGGACGGGCGGCGGCGGAAGGGCTGATGGCCGGCGGCGTGCTTCCGGTGATCAAGCATATGCCCGGACATGGCCGCGCGCGGGCCGACAGCCATCACCATTTGCCCGTGGTCGAGGCCTCGCTGGACGAGCTCCGGGCTCATGATTTCCGACCGTTCCGGCATCTTGCAGACATGCCGATGGCGATGACGGCGCATGTCGTCTTCACGGCGCTCGACGCGAAGAACCCGGCGACGGTGTCGCGCAAGGTCGTGCAGGAGATCATGCGCGGCGAACTCGGCTATGACGGGCTGATCATGACCGACGACATCTCGATGAAGGCGCTGTCGGGCGGCTTCGCGCAGAAGGCGAGTGCCGCGATCCGGGCCGGGGTGGATGTCGTGCTTCACTGCCATGGCATCATGGACGAGATGGTCGCGATCGCCGGCGCCGTGCCGGAGATGAAGGGCCACCGCGCAAGGCGCGCCGCGATGGCGCTGGCGCGCATCCGGCACGAGCCCGAGCCGCTGGATGTGGACAGCGCGCGGGCGCAACTCGCGAGCGCGCTTGCCTTGAGCGCCTGAACCGTCGAACCTGCGGCGCTCACGCGTCTTTCGCGTGAGCGAGAGGGGGCGGCCAGCCATGGCGGCGCAACTGCCATTCGAGGATGACGGCCCGCGCCGCGACGACGAGCCGGCGCTGCTCGTCGATGTCGACGGCTATGAAGGGCCGCTCGACCTGCTGCTCGATCTCGCAAGGCGGCAGAAGGTCGATCTGCACCGGATCTCGATCCTGGCGCTGGCCGAGCAGTATCTCGTCTTCGTCGAGCAGGCACGGGCGCTGCGGCTCGAACTCGCGGCCGACTATCTCGTGATGGCGGCCTGGCTGGCCTATCTCAAATCGCGGCTCTTGCTGCCGGAACCGCCCAAGGGCGAGGAGCCGAGCGCGGCCGATCTCGCCACGGCTCTCGCCTTGCGCCTGCGCCGGCTGGAGGCGATCCGGGCGGCGGCGCGCAAGCTCGCCTCGCGCGAGCGGCTGGGGCAGGACGTCTTCGCGCGAGGCGCGCCGGAAGCAATCGTCGCCGGCGCCCGGCCGGTCTGGGAGGCGGAACTCTACGACCTGCTTTCGGCCTATGCGCAGCAGCGCCAGAAGCGGGTGCAGGGCCATATCTCGGTGGGCCAGCGGGTGGTCTGGTCGCTGGTCGAGGCGCGCGAGGCGCTGCAGCGGCTGGTCGGCGAGGCCGGCGACTGGACCGAGATCGACCCTTATCTGACCCGCTACATGTCGTCGCATGGCCTGCCCGCGCGGGAGATGGCGGCGACGGTGCGGGCCTCGGCGCTGTCTGCGATGCTGGAGATGGTCAAGGAAGGCGTGCTCGATCTGCGCCAGGACGACGCCTTCGCGCCGCTCTATCTGCGCCGCCGCTCGGCCCGCCCGCCGGTGCTGCCGCTGGCCAGCCGGGATGCCTCATGACGGTCGCGATGACGGAGCCTTTCGACGAGGACGAAGATGGCGGCGGGGCCGAGGCCTTCGCGCAGGCGACCCGCGTGGTCGAGGCACTGCTGTTTGCCTCCGCCATGCCGCTCTCGGCCCAGGTACTGGCGCATTCAGTGCCGTCGGGCATCGCGATCGACCAGGTGCTGGCGCGGCTGGTCGCGCTCTATGAGCCGCGCGGGGTCAATCTGCGGCAGGTCGCCGGGGGTTTTGCCTTCCGCACCGCGCCCGACCTCGGCTATCTGCTGGCGGCAGAGGCCGAGCCGCCGCGCAAATTGTCGCGGGCGGCGCTCGAGGTTCTGGCGATCATCGCCTATCACCAGCCGGTAACGCGAGCCGAAATCGAGGAGATCCGCGGCGTCGCCACCGCCAAGGGCACGCTCGACATTCTGTTGGAGGCCGGCTGGGTGCGTCTGCGCGGCCGGCGCCGCTCGCCCGGCCGTCCCGTCACCTTCGGCACGACGCCGGGTTTCCTCGATCATTTCGGGCTCGACCGGATCGACGATCTGCCCGGTCTCGAGGAACTGAAGGGCTCCGGCTTCATCGAGGGACGGCTGACGCGCGACCTCACCGTGCCGGTTCCCGACGACGATCCCGACCTGCGCGCCGACGAGGATCCGCTCGGCGACCTGTTCACGCCGCTTGACGACGGCGACGGTGGGCCGCATGGGGCGGGCGAGTAGGGCGGGGCGGTTTCACGCCGTTTCCGCCACCGTCATCCTGGACAAGCGGCGCAGCCGCGCAGATCCGGGATCCATCCTAGAGCGCTGAGCCCTTCGATGGATCCCGGGACGACCTGCGGTTGCCCAGGATGACGGCGGAGGTTTTTGCAAGTTCGGAGCATTCCTTGGCCGTCATCGAGACCAAATCGCGCTGGTTGAGCTGGGGCCGACGCGGCACGGCGGGGGCGGCCATTCCGATGGCGCTGGGTTTTGAAGGCGTCACCCAGCGCTTCGGCGAGGTCACGGCGCTCAAGGACGTCTCGCTTGCGATCGAGCCCGGCGAGATCGTCGCCCTGCTCGGCCAGTCCGGCTGCGGCAAGACGACCCTGCTGCGGCTGGCCGCCGGCGTCGAGCGGCCGAGCGCCGGGCGCGTGCTGCTGGAGGGCCGGGACGTGTCGTCGCAGGGCTCCTTTGTCGAGCCGGAGCAGCGCGGCGTCGGCCTGGTCTTTCAGGACTACGCGCTGTTTCCGCATTTGACGGTGCGCGAGAATGTCCGCTTCGGGCTGAGCCGCCGGGGCGAGAGCGAGGCCTCCATCGACGCGACGGCACTGCGGGCCATCGCCCGCGTCGGCCTGGCCGATCTCGCCGAATCCTATCCGCATATGCTCTCGGGCGGCGAGCAGCAGCGGGTCGCGCTGGCGCGCGCCGTGGCGCCGCGCCCCGGCGTGCTCTTGATGGACGAGCCGTTCTCCAATCTCGACCGGCGCCTGCGCGACGTGGTGCGCGACGAGACTGCGGCGCTGCTGCAGGAAACCGGCGCGACCTCGATCATTGTGACGCATGATCCCGAGGACGCGATGCGCATCGCCGACCGGATCGTGCTGATGCGGGCTGGCGAGATCGTCCAGATCGGCACCGGCGAGGAGCTTTACCGCAAGCCCGGCAGTCTCTTTGCCGCCCGATTCTTCTGCGATTTTACGGAAGTTCCCGGGACGGTCTTGCGCGGCGCGGTGGAGACGCCGTTCGGGCGCTTTCCGGCGAAGGGGATGGCCGAGGGTGCCGAGGCGGTGGCCTGCATTAGGCCCCATGCGATCCGGATCGTACCGAACGGTTTCTGCCTGCCCGGCCGGGTGGTGAGCCGGCGCTTCCTCGGCGAGGTCGACCATCTCTTGATCGCGGTCGATGGCTTCGAGCGGCTGCTCTCGGTGCGCGCCACGCTTTCTGGCGCGATCGCCGAGGGCGACGATGTCGGGCTCGATATTCCCACCGACGAAGTTCTTGTGTTCCCTGCGGGGTACACATAGGTTCCGCCGCAACAGCTTGATCCGGGGTCGCAATCCCCCGGCAACACTTGAATTGAGGGAGTTCGCCATGGGTGGCGTCAGTATCTGGCACTGGATCGTCGTCGGCGTCATCGTGATGCTGCTCTTCGGGCGCGGCAAGGTTTCCGAGCTGATGGGCGACGTTGCCAAGGGCATCAAGTCGTTCAAGAAGGGCATGGCGGAGGACGAGACCCCGCCGCCGCCGAGCGCCTCGACCCCCGTCGATCCCAAGATCATCGACGCGCAGGCCACCAATCCCGCTCCGGCCAAGGCCGAGACCAAGGCCTGAAGCCGAGCCGCTCGCTACTGGCGAGAGCAAGCCTTCGTGAAAGGCTGAGAGGACGAGCCGTCGATGTTCGACATCGCCTGGAGCGAATTCATGCTGATCGGGGCGGTCGCGCTCGTCGTGATCGGCCCCAAGGATCTGCCGAAAGCCATGCGCACGGTGGGCCAGGCCGTCGGCAAGATTCGCCGCATGGCCTCGGAGTTCCAGGGCCAGTTCAACGACGCGATGCGGGAAGCCGAACTCCACGACCTGAAGAAGGAGGTGGAGGATATCGGCGGCTCGGTGTCGAGCGCGATGAATAGCGACTTCAAGCCGATCGAGATGCCGGCTTCCGCCGGGCTCGACGATGCGGCGCTGAAGGAGGCCGAGGCCAAGCTTGCCGCGATCCCCGCGCCGGAGCCGCTGCCGCCGGTCGAGATCACGCCGGCCGATATCGCGGCGCCTGCCGAGCCGTCGCCCGAGGCCAAGCCGAAGCGTGCCCGCAAGCCGGCGCCGGTCGAGGTCGCCGCCGAACCCGCATCGCAGCCTGAGCCCGCGCCGGCCAAGGCGCCGCGCAAGCGCAAGACCGCAGCCGCCGAACCCGGTGAAGGGAGCGCGGCATGAGCGTCGCCAATCCACGCGACGGCGAGGACGAGATCGAAGCCTCGCGCGCGCCGCTGATCGACCATCTGATCGAATTGCGCGCCCGGCTGATCAAGTCGCTGATCGCCTTTCTGGTGATGTTCTTCATCTGCTATGCGTTCTCGACGCAGATCTACAATCTTCTGCTGCAGCCTTACATCTGGGCGGCCGGGTCCGGCACGAACGCGCCATTGCAGTACACCGCGCCGCTCGAACTGCTGTTCACGCATATCAAGATCGCGGCTTTCGGCGCGGGCTTCTTCGCCTTCCCCGTGATCGCGACGCAGATCTACAAGTTCGTCGCGCCGGGGCTCTACAAGAACGAGCGGGCAGCCTTTGCGCCCTATCTCGCGGCGACGCCGATCTTCTTCGTTGCCGGCGCTGCGCTGGTGTTCTTCTTCGCCATGCCGGTGCTGATGAAGTTCTCGCTCGGCATGCAGCAGGTCGGGACCGAGACGCAGGCGAGCATCGTTCTCGTCGCCAAGGTCAGCGAATATCTCTCGCTGATCATGACGCTGATCTTCGCCTTCGGCATCTCGTTCCAGTTGCCGGTGATCCTGACCCTGCTCGGCCAGGCTGGAATCATCGATTCGGCGTTCCTCAAGGACAAGCGCCGCTACGCCATCGTCTTCGTCTTCGTTATCGCCGCCGTGCTGACCCCGCCGGACGTGATCTCGCAGCTGATGCTCGCCGTGCCGATGCTGCTGCTCTACGAGTTGTCGGTGTTCTCGGTACGCCATGTCGAGAAGAAGCGCCTGGCGAAGAAGGCGGCTGACGACGCGGCGGACGCTGCGAGCGAGTAGCATTCTTGGTTGGGCGATGGCCTTTCATCACCCTCTCCGTCACCCTGGGCGACCGCAGGTCGTCCCGGGATCCATCGTAGAGTGCCGAGGCCTCCGATGGATCCCGGAGCTGCGCGGCTTCGCCGCTTGTCCAGGATGACGGTGAGGATGAGACAAGGCGTCCTCCTAACGATCCCTGTTCCCTCCCGCGCGATCCCGGTCTAGAGCATCACGCTGTTCCCCGAACGTGACGGCGTGGCCTGACGACGATGTACGACATCAAATGGATTCGCGAGAACGCCGAGGCGTTCGACACCGGCTTGAAGCGGCGGGGGCTTGAGGCCCTGTCGGCTTCGCTGCTCGCGCTGGATGACACACGCCGCGCTGCCATCGCGAAGGCGCAAGCCTCGCAGGAACGCCGCAATGCCCTCTCCAAGGAGATCGGCAAGGCGATGGGCGCGAAGGACGTCGCGCTCGCCGACAGCCTGAAGGCAGAGGTCGCCTCCTTGAAGGAGCTGCAGCCGGCGCTCGAGGCGCAGGAGAAGGCAGCCAAGGACGCGCTCGACGAACAGCTCGCCGCGATTCCCAACAAGCCCAATGACGATGTGCCCGAGGGCGCCGACGAGCACGGCAATGTCGTGAAGTCGGTCCATGGCGAGGCACCCGAAAAGTCCGGGGGGAGGCTCTTCGGCTTCAACCAGCTCAAGGAGCATTTCGAGCTCGGCGAAGCGCTAGGGCAGATGGACTTCGAGACGGCCGCGAAGCTGTCGGGCTCACGCTTCGTCGTGCTGGAGCGGCAGATCGCACGGCTTTCCCGTGCGATCGGGCAGTTCATGCTCGATACGCATACGGAGGAGCATGGTTATACCGAGGTCATGCCGCCGCTGATGGTGCGGGACAACGTCATGTTCGGTACCGCGCAATTGCCGAAGTTCCGCGACGATCAGTTTATGGCCGCGAATATGGAATGGCGCGGTAACAGGCTGAATGAAATTTTGAAGGATCTCGACGCTGAGATTCCGCAAGGGGGATCAGCCTTCGGCACGGTTCAGAGGCTCATTGAGGACGCAGAAACCAGCGAACAGTTCTGGCTCATCCCCACGGCCGAAGTTCCGCTGACCAATCTCGTGCGCGAATCGATCCTTTCGGAGGAAGAACTGCCGCGCCGCTATACCGCGCTGACCCCCTGCTTCCGGGCCGAGGCCGGCTCGGCCGGGCGCGATACGCGCGGCATGCTGCGGCAGCACCAGTTTGAGAAGGTCGAGCTGGTCTCGATCACCGCGCCCGAGAAATCGGCGGAAGAGCATGAGCGCATGCTTAGCTGCGCCGAGGCCGTGCTGAAGAAGCTCGACCTGCATTATCGCGTGATGACCCTGTGCACCGGCGATATGGGCTTCGCCTCGCAGAAGACCTACGACATCGAGGTCTGGCTGCCGGGCCAGAAGACCTATCGCGAGATCTCGTCCTGCTCGGTCTGCGGCGATTTCCAGGCGCGGCGGATGGATGCGCGTTATCGCGCCAAGGAGGGCGGCGCGCCGCGCTTCGTCCACACGCTGAACGGCTCGGGCACGGCGGTCGGCCGGGCGCTGATCGCGGTGATGGAGAACTACCAGAACGCCGACGGCTCGATCACGGTGCCCGACGTCCTGGTGCCGTATATGCGCGGCGTGACGCGCATCGAGAAGGCGTGATGCTGCAGGCTTGCGGATTGAAGCGCGGGGAACCCTCTCCCGTAGGGAGAAGGCAGGGTGAGGGGTCGGCCCCTCGACCAGCTTTCCGTGAGATGGCCGCCGTTAGCTCACGGCAATGGTGTCCAGGGGCCTACACCTCACCCCTGCCCCTCTCCTTACAGGAGAGGGGTTCCCCGCGCTCTTCGCCCAACGCCTTCGCGCTCCTTTGAAAGACTTCTGACCATGCGCATTCTCGTCACCAATGATGACGGCATCCATGCCGAGGGGCTTGGCGTGCTGGAGCGCATCGCGGCGCAGTTGTCGGATGATGTCTGGGTCGTGGCGCCCGAGACCGACCAGTCGGGCGTGGCGCATTCGCTGTCCCTGTCGAACCCGCTGCGGCTGCGCCAGATCTCGGAGAAGCGTTTCGCCGTCACCGGCACGCCGACCGATTGCGTGATCATGGCGGCGCGCTCGATCATGATCGAGAACCGGCCCGATCTCGTGCTGTCGGGCGTCAATCGCGGCCAGAACGTCGCCGAGGACGTGACCTATTCGGGCACGATCGCCGCCGCGATGGAAGGCACGCTGCTCGGCATTCCTTCGATTGCGGTCAGCCAGGCCTATGGCCCGGGCGGGCGCGACAACATCCATTGGGACTGCGCGCAGCATCATGCGCCGGGAATCATCCGCCGGCTGCTGGAGGAGGGCATTCCGAAGGACGTGCTGTTCAACCTGAACTTCCCCAATGTTCCACCGGGCGAGGTCGAGGGCATCGCGGTGACCGTGCAGGGCCGGCGCGACCAGGAATTGCTGCAGTTGCAGCCGCGCCAGGACGGCCGCGGCAACCCGTATTTCTGGATCGCCTTCGCGCGCAGCAAAAGCGAGCCGGCCAACGGCACCGATCTGCGCGCGCTCGCCGAGAAGAAGATCTCGGTGACGCCGCTCGAACTCGACCTGACACACGAGCCGACGCTGACCCGCTTCGCGCGGGTGTTCGCTTGAGCAGTTACAAATGAACCCCTCAGCCCTCATCCTGAGGAGCGGCCTTCAGGCCGCGTCTCGAAGGATGTTCCAGCGCGCTCTGGAGCATCCTTCGAGACGCCGCTGCGCGGCTCCTCAGGATGAGGGCTGAGATGGCGGACAATGATATGAGCGACGAAGCGCCGGCCAGCGAGGGCGAGCGGACGGTCGCCTTCCTGCTGTCGCTGCGGGCGCAGGGCGTGCGCGACCTCACCGTGCTGCGCGCCATGGAGAAGGTCGCGCGCGAACGCTTCGCACCGTCGCGCTTTGCCGATCTGGCGCGGCAGGACGTCTCGGTGCCGCTGCCCTGCGGCCAGACCATGACCGCGCCGCACACCGTCGCGGCGCTGCTGACCGCGCTCGATATGCAGCCTGCCGCCCGCGTGCTCGAGGTCGGCACCGGTTCGGGCTATGTCGCAGCGCTGCTGGCGGCGATGGGCGGCGAGGTGGTCTCGCTCGAGCGCTACCGGACGCTGGCGCTGGCGGCGCATGAGCGCGTGCTGGGCAATGGCTTTGGCGCTGCGGTCGATCTGCGCCATGCCGATGGCTTCCAGGCCGACCGGACGCTCGGGCGCTTCGACCGCATCCTCGTCAATGGCGTGACCCACGCCATCCCCGAATCGCTGATGATGCGGCTGTCACCGGGTGGGCGGCTGGTCGGAGCGCTGCGCGTCGAGGGCGCGGCGCGGCGCGTGGTGGTGACGCGGCTGGCCGATGGCGGCTTCGACCATGCGCTGGGGCCCGCCGTGCGCCTGCCGCCGCTGGTGCCGGGGCTGGCGCGGGCGCTCTAGACGACGGATCGAATTTCGCTGTCATCCCGGACAAGCCGCGAAGCGGCGCCGATCCGGGATCTATCGTAGAGCTCCGGAGCCCTCCGATGGATCCCGGGTCAAGCCCGGGATGACGCGGTGTTTCCGAGCCAGGACTGCATTCGCCATCCCAGCTCGCGATGACCTGCGAAAAAGCAAACGTGACGGAGCGGCGCGAAACGCTTTCGTAACCTGAACGGGGCTTTAATGCTGGCTATCGAGTTGCGTTGTTCGCGAGTGCCAGTTCCATGCGTAGCCAAGCCGGATCGGTCAAGTTCAGCCTCGTCCTTCGCGCGTCGACGGCGTGCCTCCTTGCGTTGGGGGTCAGTGCCTGCTCGTCGGAGACGATGCGCTTCACTGACACGCCCTTTGCCAGTCCGTTCAAGAGCGCCCAGGCGCCGGCCCCGGCGCGCGATCCGGCGACCACCGGCTCGATCGGCCGCTCCGCCAACACCCCGATCTATTCGACGCCTGCGCCAGCCATGAGCGCTGTGCGCTCGCAGCCCCTGCCGCCGCCGCAATCGGCCGTCGCGCTGCGCAGCGCAGCGCCCCAGGCGGTCGCCGGAAACGCCTCCGGTTGGAGCGCCCAGGGCGGCACGCCGATCGTCGTCGCCCAGGGTGAGACGCTCGACATGATCTCGTCGCGCTACGGCGTGCCGCGTGCGGCGCTGATCTCGGCCAACGGATTGACCAGCGCCAGCGTCGCGCCCGGCTCGCGGCTGACGATTCCCGTCTATAACTCTGCCGGGGCCGGCTCCGCGCCCGCCCCGCGGCAGCAGGTCGCCCAGGCTCCCGCCGAGACCCGCTCCGATGCCTCGCGCTTCGTCACCGGGCCCGCGCCCTCGTCTTCGGTTGCGCCGATTCGCCCAGTCGCGCCGGTGCGGGACATGCGCGCTGCTGCGACCGCCGATACCAAGGCCGCAGCTGCCCAGTCGAAGGCGGCCGCTGCCGCCGAGGCCAAGGCCAAAGCTGACGCCGATGCCCTGGCGATGCGCGAATCGCGCGCCCGTTTTGCAGCCGAGGCCAAGGCCAAGGCCGCCGCCAAGGCGTCCGCGCCTGTCGCCGCCGTCAAGCCGGTTGCCGTCGCCAAGCCGGTCGTGGAGAAGCCCGTCGTCGCCGAGGCCAAGCCGGTCCGCGCTCCCGCGCCCGAGAAGGCCAAGCCGATCGTCGTCGCCAGCGCGCCTGCGACCGAGCCGAAGATCACCGCCGTTCCGAAGTCCGAGCCGGAGCCCGCTTCGACCACCGCCAGCCTGGCGAAGCCGGAAGAGGCCGGTGAGAAGGCCGATTTCCGCTGGCCGGCGCGTGGCCGCGTCATCGCCGGCTTCAGCGGCCGGGGCGGCAATGAGGGCATTAACATCGCCGTGCCGGAAGGCACCCCGATCAAGGCGGCCGAGGGCGGCACCGTCGCCTATGCTGGCAACGAATTGAAGGGCTACGGCAATCTCGTGCTGATCCGCCACCCGAACGGCTATGTCTCGGCCTACGCCCATGCCGGCGAGCTCAACGTCAAGCGCGGCGAGACGGTCAAGCGCGGCCAGGTCGTCGCCAAATCCGGCCAGACCGGCAATGTCTCCTCGCCGCAGCTTCACTTTGAACTGCGCAAGGGCTCATCGCCGGTCGATCCGACGCCTTACCTCAACAACTGATTTCGATCTTTTTTCGCATCGGCTTTCCCGAAAACCGCGTCCCACTTTTCGGGCCGATGCTCCAGGTTTCCCTTCGACCGGTCTCCGCGAGACCCCACCGGTCGGAACAAGGCGGGGCGGTCCCAGGAAAGGCCGCCCCGTCATTCTTTGCCTGAGCGGCGTCATGGTCGGGCTTGACCCGACCATCTCCTATTTGCGCTCCCCGTCATGCTCGGCCTTGTGCCGAGCATCCACGTCTTGGGCATAGGTCTCGTCGCAGGAAGACGGGGATGGTCGGGACAAGCCCGACCATGACGAAGATGGTCCGTTCGTGCCCGCTCACCCCTCCAGCGGCTTCCCCAGGCGGCCCGCGAGATCCTGGATATACTGCCAGGCGGTGCGGCCGGAGCGGGAGCCGCGCGTCGTCGCCCATTCCAGCGCCTCGTGGCGCAGCGTCTCGGGCGCGATCGCCAGCGCGAAATGGCCGACATAGCCGTCGATCATCGCGAGATACTCGTCCTGGCTGCATTTGTGGAACCCGAGCCAGAGGCCGAAGCGGTCCGACAGCGAGACCTTCTCCTCGATCGCCTCGCCGGGATTGATCGCGGTCGAACGCTCATTGTCCATCATGTCGCGCGGCATCAGATGGCGGCGGTTCGAGGTGGCGTAGAACACGACATTGCCGGGCCGGCCCTCGACGCCGCCGTCGAGCGCGGCCTTGAGCGACTTGTAGGAGGTGTCCTCGCCGTCGAAGGAGAGGTCGTCGCAGAAGACGATGGCGCGGTGGGCGTCGGGGCGCAGCAGCCCCATCAGCCCAGGCAGGCTCTCGATGTCCTCGCGGTGGATCTCGATCAGCTTCAGGGGCAGGGCTTCTCCCTTTAGACGCACGTTGGTGTCGGCATGGACCGACTTGACCAGCGACGACTTGCCCATGCCGCGCGCGCCCCACAGCAGCACATTGTTGGCCGGCAGGCCTCGGGCGAAGCGCTCGGTGTTCTCGGCCAGCGTGTCGCGGACGCGGTCGACTCCGCGCAGCAGCGAGAGCGCGACGCGGTTGACCTTGGCGACGGGGGCCAACTCCGAGCCGGCCGGATGCCAGACGAAGGCGTCAGCCAGCGTCAGATCGGCGGGCTTGCGGGCCGGCGGCGCGATCCGCTCCAGCGCGTCGGCGATGCGCAGCAAGGTGGCGAGCGTCTGGTCGGTGGCGAGGTCGGTCATGAGGCAGGCTTTCGAAATGTCGTTCCGCAACCGTACCCGGCGTTACGGTGGATGGAAACGGTAAAGCGCGCCGCTCCCGGAAGTGCAAGGCCATTGCGCGAATAGCCGCAAGCCCATAGGTGAGGAGCGCGGCCGGGGCGACCCTGCCCATCCGATTGATTTACCGGCGTCGCTGGCTATAGTCCGCGCGATTTTTAAGCCTGTGCCGAAGTTTGCCGCGCCCCGCGGCCGGTGGTGCGTTTGCGCCGCTGCGATGAAGGAGCCCTTTCGTGATCACCCCCGCTTTTGCCCAAGCCGCTGGCGCCGGTGGCTCCACTGACATGCTGATGTCGCTGGTGCCGTTCGTCCTGATCTTCGTGATCATGTGGTTCCTGATCATTCGGCCGCAGCAGAAGCGGGTGAAGTCGCATCAGGAGCTGCTGAAGAATGTGCGGCGCGGCGATACGGTGGTCACGGCCGGTGGGATCGTCGCCAAGGTCTCCAAGGTCATCGACGATGCCGAGGTCGAGGTGGAAATCGCCGAAGGTGTCCGTGTCCGTCTGGTCAAGGGCATGATCACCGACGTTCGCACCAAGAGCGAGCCGGTCAAGAGCTAACCAGCCCCCGGCGGGGTAAAATCAGGTTCCGGCTCCTCGACGGGCCGGCGCACGACAACAAGGCTGTTTCCGCAGATGCTCCGTTTCCAGACCCGCAAGGTCATCGTCGTCCTGCTCGTGCTGCTCTTCGGCTGCGGCTTTGCGCTGCCGAACCTGTTCTCGCCCGAGACGCGCAAGGCGATCGAGACCGGAGCTCCCTCCTGGATCCCGCGCATCCTGCTGCCGATCCATGCGGTCGTGCTCGGCCTCGATCTGCAGGGCGGCTCGCATGTGCTGCTCGAGATCGACCGTGCCGATCTGGTGCGCAGCCAGGTGACGCAGTTGCGCGACGATGTCCGCCGCATCCTGCGCGACGAGCGCATCAGCTTCCAGGGCGGCATCGGCATGACGGCGCGCGGCGTCAGCGTGCGCGTGCCCGAGGCGGCCGACCGGGCGAAGCTCCTGCCGAAGCTGCGCGAACTGTCCCAGCCGGTCGGAACTCTGGGTGCCTTCGGGCCTTCGGGCAACAACACCATCGACATCGTCGAGCAGCCCGACGGGCTGATCCAGCTTTCTGTGTCGGAAGGCGGCGCCAATGAACGCGTCCGCCGCGCCGTCGAGCAGGCGATGGAGGTGCTGCGCCGCCGCGTCGATGCACTCGGCACGACGGAGCCCAACATCCAGCGCCAGGGCCTCGACCGCATCCTTGTCCAGGTGCCGGGCCTGCAGGACCCGCAGCGGCTGAAGGATATCCTCGGCCAGACCGCCAAGCTCCAGTTCCGCATGGTCGCCGAGAGCCAGGCCGGCGATGTCGACATGCTGCCGTCCAACGATGCCGGCGGCCAGCCTGTTCCGGTCGAGCGGCGCGTGATCGTCGAGGGCGCCGACCTGATCGATGCGCAACCCGCCTTCGATTCGCGGACGTCGCAGCCGATCGTGAACTTCCGCTTCAACATTCGCGGCGCTCAGCGCTTCGGCCAGGCGACGACGGAAAACCTCGGCCGGCCGCTCGCCATCGTGCTCGACAACCGGGTGATCTCGTCGCCGGTCATCCAGTCGCCGATCACTGGCGGCTCGGGCCAGATCTCGGGCAACTTCACAGTCGAATCGGTCAACAACCTCGCCATCCTGCTGCGCGCTGGCGCGCTGCCGGCGAAGATGACGATCGTTGAGGAACGGACCGTCGGTCCCGGTCTCGGCGCCGATTCGATCCAGGCCGGCAAGCTTGCGACCCTGATCGCGACCGTGCTGGTGATCATCTACATGATCGGGACCTATGGCGTGTTCGGGCTGATCGCCTCGATCGCGCTGCTCGTGCATGTCTGCCTGATCTTCGGCCTGATGTCGGTTCTGGGCGCGACGATGACGCTGCCGGGCATCGCTGGCATCGTCCTGACCATCGGCACGGCGGTCGATTCCAACGTGCTGATCTATGAGCGCATGCGCGAGGAATCGCATCAGGGACGCTCGCTCGTCTCGGCGCTGGAAGCCGGCTTCCAGCGTGCCTTTGCCACCATCATCGACTCCAACGTCACCATGCTGATCGCGGCGCTGGCGCTGTTTGCGCTCGGCTCGGGCCCGGTTCGCGGCTTCGCGGTCGTCTTCATCTTGGGCATCCTGACCACCGTCATCACGGCGGTGACGCTGACCCGAATGCTGATCGCGCTGTGGTATCGCTGGGCACGCCCCAAAGCCCTGCCGTTCTGACGCAAGCCCACTGTTCAAGGAGACCGGCACATGCGTCTGCTTCGCATCGTTCCCGATGGTACGACTTTCAAGATCGTTCGCTTCCGGCGCTTCAGCTATCCGTTTTCGGCGGCCTATTCCTTGCTGGTCCTCGCGCTGTTCCTGACGGTGGGCCTGAATTTCGGCATCGACTTCCGCGGCGGTACGCTGATCGAGATGCAGTCCAAGGCCGGCAAGCCCGAGATCGCCTCGGTGCGGCAGGCTGCCAACGGGCTCGGCTTCGGCGAGGCCGAGGTGCAGGAGTTCGGCTCCGGCGGCGAGATCTCGATGCGTTTCGCGCTCCAGCCGGGCGGCGAAGTCGCGCAGCAGCAGGTCGTCGTCAAGGCGCGCGACGCGTTCTCCTCGACCTATGACTTCCGCCGGGTCGAGACGGTCGGCCCGCGCGTCTCCGGCGAACTGGTCCAGGCCGGCACGCTCGGCGTCGTGCTCGCGATCGTCGGCGTGCTGATCTATCTCTGGTTCCGCTTCGAGATGCCGCTCGCCATCGGCGCGATCCTCGGCACGCTGCACGATATCGTGCTGACGATGGGTTTCTTCCTGATCACCCAGCTCGAATTCAACCTGACCTCGATCGCCGCGATCCTGACCATCGTCGGCTATTCGTTGAACGAGACGGTCGTGGTGTTCGACCGCACGCGCGAATTGCTGCGGCGCTACAAGACCATGCCGGTCGCCGACCTGCTCGACCTCTCGGTCAATTCGACGCTGTCACGCACGGCGATCACCTCGACCACGACGGTGCTCGCGCTGATCGCGCTCGTGCTCTTCGGCGGCTCGGCGATCGAGGGCTTCGCGCTGGTCATGCTGTTCGGCGTCGTGGTCTGCACCTATTCGGCGATGTTCATCTCGACGCCGGTGCTGCTCTACATGGACGTGCGCAGCACCGCAGCGCGCGAGGACGCGCTGGAAAAGGCGACCGCTTCCGGCAAGGCCAAGGCCTGACGCGCGACGCTGGCCTTCCGGCATGCCCCGCTTCGACGGCTTCGTTCCCGGCCGGCACCAGCTCGACGCTTTCGGCGGCGGCGGCTTCCGCTTCGCCGGCATGGGCCATCGCGGCTCGGTGCTGGCGACGCCGGCCGGCATCCGGATCTGGCCGGTGACGCGCTTTTCCGAGATCACGCCCGAGACGCTCCAGCCGGTGCTCGACGAGGCCGAGGCGATCGATTTCCTGCTGATCGGCACGGGAACCGATATCGTCTTCATCCCGCAAACCTGGCGCAGCCTGCTGGCCGAGCGCGGCATCACCGTCGAGGGCATGGCGACGGGCGCGGCGGCACGGACCTACAACGTGCTGGTCGGCGAGGATCGCCGCGTCGCGGCGGCTCTGATCGCGGTGGATTAGCACGTCCTTTCAGGCCGCCTCGTGCCAAATCGCGCCTGCCATGTCCGAGAGGCGTAGCCATCTGCGGCCGGCTCGTCCTACACTGCCGCGATCGTGGCCAGGAACGCAGGCTCCGGATCGAGGCAGGATGATGCCGCAGACAACCGAGACCGACCGCCGCAGCGAGACGACGCCCTCTGCGTTGCCGCAGGCCTATGCGCATTGCACGGCGCTGGTGCGCGATCACGATCACGACCGCTACATCGCCTGCCTCTACGCCCCCGAATCGCAGCGGCCGGCGCTGTTTGCGCTCTATGCCTTCAGCCACGAGATCGCCCGCGTGCGCGGCCTCGTCAGCGAGCCGCTGCCGGGCGAGGTCCGTTTGCAATGGTGGCGCGACCTGCTCGAGGGCGAGGCGAGCGGCGAGGTGCAGGCGCATCCGGTCGCGGCAGCCCTGCTCGACGCCATCGCGCGCTACCGCCTGCCGATCGCGCCGCTGACCGGGTTGATCGAGGCGCGGGTCTTCGATCTCTATGACGATCCGATGCCATCGCTGCGGGATCTGGAGGGCTATGCCGGCGAGACATCGAGCGCGCTGATCCGGCTCGCCTCGATCATCCTCGCCAATGGCCGCGATCCCGGTGGCGCGGCGGCCGCGGGCTATGCCGGCGTCGCCTATGCGCTGACAGGGCTGATGCGCGCCTTCCCCTGGCATGCAGCCGAGGGGCAGGTTTATCTGCCCGCCGACATCCTCGCCCGCAACGGCGTCACCCGCGACGACATCGTGCGCGGGCGCGGCGGGCCGGGTGTTTTGTATTCGCTGAAGGAACTGCGCGAGATCGCGCGCGCGCATCTGAAGAAGCTGCGGGACCTGCGCGGCACGGTGCCGAGCGCGGTGATGCCGGCCTTTTTGCCGACGGCGCTGGTCGAGCCCTATTTGAAACGGATGGAGCGCGGCGGCTACGACCCCTACCGCACGATCATCACGCTACCGGCCTGGCAGCGGCAATGGCTGATCTGGCGCGCGGCGCGGGCGGCAAGATAAACCGCTCTCACTCCGCCGCCTGAACCTCGCCTCCGCCGGCCCAGGCATCCATCTCCGCCTTGGCTCGGGCGGTCAGCGCATGCTTGCGGGCGACGCTCTTGGCCGGGCCTTTCAGCTTCTTGCCGTCGGGACCATGCGTCTGCTGTCCCTCGATATGTGGGAACAGGCCGAAATTGATGTTCATCGGCTGGAAGGAGCGCGGACCCTCGTCGATGGTGACGATGTGGCCGCCGGTGATGTGATTGACCAGCGCGCCCAGCGCCGTCGTCGCCGGCGGCAGTTCAAGCTCCCGGCCGAGGCGCTCGGCAGCCGCCATGCGGCCCGCCAGCAGGCCGATCGCGGCGCTCTCGACATAGCCCTCGCAGCCGGTGATCTGGCCGGCGAAGCGCAGGCGCGGATCGGCTTTCAGCCGAAGCCGCTCGTCGAGCAGCTTCGGCGAGTTGAGATAGGTGTTGCGATGGATGCCGCCGAGCCGGGCGAATTCGGCGTTCTGGAGGCCGGGGATCATCCGGAAGATCGCGGCCTGCTCGCCATATTTCAGTTTGGTCTGGAAGCCCGTCATGTTGAACAGCGTGCCCAGCGCATTGTCCTGCCGCAGCTGGACCACGGCATAGGCCTTGACCGTCGGGTTATGCTTGTTGGTCAGGCCGACCGGTTTCATCGGCCCCCAGCGCAGGGTCTCGCGACCGCGCTCGGCCATGACCTCGATCGGCAGGCAGCCGTCGAAATAGGGCGTGCCCTCCCACTCCTTGAACTCGGTCTTCTCGGCCGCCAGCAGCGCGTCGATGAAGGCCTCGTACTGCTCCCGGTCGAGCGGGCAGTTGATGTAGTCGGCGCCCGTGCCGCCCGGCCCGACCTTGTCGTAGCGCGACTGGAACCAGGCCTGGTCCATGTCGACCGAGTCGAAATGCACGATCGGCGCGATCGCGTCGAAGAAGGCGAGCGAGTCTTCGCCGGTCAATGAC
The DNA here is from genome assembly GCA_900470775.1 of Hyphomicrobiales bacterium. Lineage (GTDB taxonomy): Bacteria > Pseudomonadota > Alphaproteobacteria > Rhizobiales > Beijerinckiaceae > Allobosea. The sequence goes on from UCBZ01000068.1 coordinate 27,181, forward strand.
TGGATGCCGGCTGCGAGCGCGGGCGAGGTAAGGGGGCCGGTCGCGATGATGACGTTGTCCCACGCCGCCGGCGGCAGGCCGGCGATCTCGGCGCGGTCGATGGTGACCAGCGGATGGGCTTCGAGCGCCGCCGTCACCCCTTGCGAGAAGCCGTCGCGGTCGACCGCGAGCGCGCCGCCGGCCGGGACCTGATGCGCGTCGCCCTTGGCCATGATCAGCGAGCCCAGCCGCCGCATCTCCCAATGCAGCTGGCCGACGGCATTGTTCAGCGAATCGTCGGAGCGAAAGGAGTTCGAGCAGACCAGCTCGGCGAGACCTTCGGTCTGGTGCGCTTCGGTGCCGCGCACCGGGCGCATTTCGTGCAGCACGACCGGGACGCCGGCCTCTGCGACCTGCCAGGCGGCTTCCGAGCCGGCGAGCCCGCCGCCGATGATGTGAATGGGTTCCATGCCCGGCATGTGTCCGCAGCCGGCCGGAAGGTCAAGGGATACAGGGCCCTGAAATGCAAAATGCCCGCCGGGGGGCGGGCATTCGCTCTTCAACCGATTTTCGCGGGGGAGGGACCGCGAAGCCGGGAGACACGAGGCGTTGTCGGCTCCGCCGAGCGGAGCGCGACGCCTTCAGACGGCAGCGTGGCTGCGCGCGACGAAGGCGATCTCCGAGCGCGACAGGCCGAGATCGTCGAGCTCGCGGTCGGTCAGGCGGGAAAGCTCGCGAACGGTCTCGCGATAGCGCAGATAGGAGCGGATCTTGGCGGCGATCATGGTGACGAACATAACGAGGGTCCTACTAGGTTTCCGGAGCGGGTCGGTGCCCACAGCGATGAATTCGTTGTGCAGTGCATATAAGTGAGCCAGAGCGCCCCAAACAGAGGCATGATGTCAGTTCTGTTATGCAATCAGCGCATGAACCATTCTCAAATCCTTCATTTTCGCCGAGTCGCACGCGCTGAGCGGTTAACGGATCGGTAAGATTTGAGCGTTTCCTGCCCATTCCCTGGGCAATTTATGCTGCAACTGCGAAATGGACGCCTACCTGCCACCGCGATGGGCGGTTTCGAGGGCCTGCCGGCCGCGATCGCGGGCCGGCAGAGGGCTTTTGCCGGCCGTAGCGGCGCGTCCGGAAACGTTCACCATATCCGCAGTTCCGCAGCCGGCCGGGGCGGGTCATCGATTCGCGCGCCTGCTGCCGCACCGATGACGGCGTCGCCTGAATATCCGGCACGATCGCCGGGATGATCGATCCGCATTCAACGCGGGGGTCATCCCGGGCGGAGCACAGCGGAGACCCGGGATCCATGCCGGAACGCTGATCCGAGAGGTTCAGGCATGGATCCCGGATCGGCGCCGCTGACGCGGCTTGTCCGGGATGACGGGCGCGGGGATGACGACGGGTGGAGAGATCCCTATCATTGGGCACCCGCATCGCCACTCAGCCTCCGTCCTGGGTGATCTCGTCCGCGACGCGGGCCTGCGCTTGCGCGAAGGCTTCGTCAGGCGTGAGGCCGGCGATGCGGTTCTTCAGCGTATAGGACAGCAGGCGCCGGTCGGCGTCCGGCTGCGCCTGCATGAAGGCGATGAAGCAGGTCCCGTCGCCGCGGCGGCAGCTCTTGGCGCGCTGGCAGCTCTTGGTCTCGCAGTGGCGCCAGACTTCGAGGACATCGCCGACACGGTGCAGCAGCATCGGCCGCACGCGTTGGCAGCTCTCGAAATCCGTGATCGGCGGGAGGTCGGCGAAGCGGTTCAGAGGTTTCGGCATGGCGGGCTCCGATCGGAAAGGCGCGGCCCGCCCCGCTCTGCAAAGCACGGGCACGCGCTGGCGAACCGCCCGCGCGGGTGCGCGGCGGGGATGAGCAGGGGCTGGCGGAGCGCCGCGAGGCGCGAGAGTGATCCGCATCCGTTGAGCCAGGACGCGGCGCGGCGGGATTGAGCCACCCGTCGCACGCCCCGTGGCGCTCCGCCTCCGGCGATTTTGGGCTCCGGGCCGCGCTTATAGGGAGAGGCTTGGCCTGCCGTGCCGTCCTGCGGCCTCAACGCCCCATAGGGTGCGCCACACCGCGGTGTCGGACTTGGCCGCTTCCGCCGTCCCGTCCAGCGAGCTCCTCGCACAGGGACCGTAGTGTCCCCAGGGCGGTGCCCCGAAGCCTCCCGGGAGTGGATCGTAACTCCACCCGCAGGCGCCGACCCTCACCCAACCTCCAGCATACCTCCGGACGGCCGCCCCGTTTGGGTGATGGGCGAGGGGAGTATGGGGGAGGTTAGAAGGGCGGGGATTAGTTGAGATCGTCGATATTGGCTCAAAGCAGTCCCGGTAACAGTCGACTCTCTGGCCGGGCTTTTCACTTAGCCGTGCCCAAATCACAGCCAACATGATCCGTCTGGCAGCTAACGGCTTTATTCCGACCGCAGTACTGTGTACTCTAGCGCCGGGGAGGGGCATTCGTGGCAGATAAAGCTAATAGCGCAAAGATTTTGTCAGCAAGTGAACTCGCCCCGCCCGCTCAGCCACCTGCCAACTCTGCTAAAGTCCAGTACGGCAAAATCATTCCGCCGCAGCAGCAGATTTTGCTCTACTCGCCGGAGGAGTGGGAAGCGCTCATACAGGAATGGGCGACCGGTAAGAAGCCCAGCTACACAAAGGTTGTCCGCCTCGCTGGCGCAACCGATATGGGCATCGACGTCGCCGGGCTGACAGAAGCGGCGGGATTTTTTGGCATTTGGGACAACTTCCAATGCAAGCACTACGACTCTCCGCTAACGCCAAGCGATGCGTTGCCTGAAATCGGCAAAATGCTTTGGCATTCATTCCAAAATGAGTTCTCGCCGCCACGCTGCTATTACTTCATGGCTCCAAAGGGATGCGGAATCAGCCTACAAAAGCTGCTGCTGAAACCAACCGCACTCTACGAGAAGCTGTTTGAGAAATGGGATGACTGGTGTGCAGGGACAATAACCTCCACCCAAACCATTAGGCTCGATGGCGCTTTCCGGGCCCATTGCGAGAAGTATGACTACAGATCGTTCACCTACAAAAATCCACTCGAGGTCATCAACGAGCATCGGCTCACGCCTTACTTTCCGACCCGGTTTGGCGGCGGACTCGCGGCGCGGCCCGCGCCGGAGACGCCGCCCGGTGTTCCGACAGGTGACGAAAGTCGGTATCTGCATCACCTCTTCGAGGCCTATGGAGACAACAAGAAGACGATACTCGCACAAGTCGACGATCTGGGCCCGTGGCCCGATCTGACAAGTCATTACCACCGACAACGCGAAAGCTTCTACCAGGCGGAATCGCTGCGGAATTTCGCTCGCGATACGGTGCCTCCGGCGACCTTTGAGTCTCTACAGGATGAAGTGCACGCCGGTGTTGTGGACATTGCCGAATCGGCCCATCAGGACGGCCTCGCCTGCCTAACGGCAGTCGCCCATGCCGCTACCATGCTGCCACTGACCGAAAGCGGCCTCATCAGCGTTGTAAAGATTCAAGATAGACGCGGAATCTGCCACCAGCTCGCCAACGTGGATCGGCTCCTATGGAAGAGGTGACCGCCACTAGACGTAAGGGGCTGCCGTTCAATAGCCCACTTGAAACCGGCATACGATCCGTTGGAGTTCTCGCGGCGCTGTATCCAAAGGCGTTCGACCTTCAGCGTATGGTCGCGTTCGACTTTCTTGTCGTACACACCGCTGATGCGGGAGGCCCTTCGAGTCTGCATCCGGAGCTGCCTCTTCGGAGAGCCGAACTGCTGGTTCGCAGGGAACTCGTTGAGCGTGGTCTCCATCTGATGATAACCAGACAACTCGTCGACCGTGTTGTGAATAAATCTGGCATCGTTTACCTAGCGGGCGAAATGGCTGATGTATTCCTTTCTACGATGACCAGCGAATACATGAATTTATTGCAACTTCGCGCTCAGTGGGTTGCCGAAATATTTGGAAATATGGGAGATGATGAATTTCGTGCCTTTATGCGCGAAAATTTTGACAAGTGGGTCGAGCAATTTCACGTCATAGAGACGCTATCGTCGAGGGGCGCGTCTTGACAGCTTTTGCGCTCTCATTGAGGCATTTAGCCTTTACTGGTCCGAACAAGACAACTGCGGAGATCGAGTTCGGGTCTGGTCTCAATGTCATTTATGGTGCGTCCGAGACAGGCAAATCGTTCATTCTGGAAGCGATCGATTTTATGCTTGGAGGCGGAGAAGCTCTCCGCGATATACCGGAGTGCGTCGGATATGATCGGGTTTGGCTCGGATTCGAGTCCCCTGACGGAAGGCTCTACACGCTCGAACGCGCGGTTGTGGGCGGTAAGTACTCGCTCTTCGAAGGATTGCACAAGGCGGTCCCCGCGGAAATCAAGCCGGTCATCCTCAACGGCAAACATAATCCACAGCGCAATAACAACGTCTCTATGTTCTTGCTTGGCCTGCTCGGGCTCTTTGACAAGCGCATTAAGAAGAACGCGCGAGGGGAGACCAACTCGCTGAGTTTCCGAAATCTCGTTCACCTCTGTTTGGTGCCCGAGGGAGACATCCAGAAGAGGGGGTCGCCGATCGAGACAGGTGACTATCTCACGCGCACACCGGAAATGTCGGTATTCAAGCTTCTTGTCACAGGCGTCGATGACAGCGCCTTACAGCCGATCGATGAAGATCGGACGCGTGTTGCCGGCAGGACCGCAAAGACCGAGATTATCGACGAACTGATCGCAAACTACAAAGACAAGCTGACCGGAATCGTTGGCGAGGAAGACGATGTTGCCGAGCTAGAAGACCAACTAGGCAGACTTGATGACTCCCTTGAGGTCGAGAGAACCGGCCTACAGCAACTCGAATCGGAGTTTAGAGAAGTCGTCGCGCGAAGGCGCTCCTTCCGGGTAGCGATGGACAATGCAGACGAACGGTGCGCCGAAATCGAGGAGTTGCTTGCGCGCTTTGATCTGCTTTCCCTTAGCTATAGATCGGACCTCCGCCGCCTAGCCGGTCTCAGGGAAGCGGGGTCACTTCTGGGCGCGTTGACTCCCGGGCGCTGCCCGGTTTGTGGAGCGTTGTCCGAGCACCAAAATCTGGATGATGGCTGCGACGGCAACATTGAGGTCGTCGTCGCAGCTGCGGACGCGGAAGCGTCCAAGATTCAGCTGCTAGCCAAAGAGCTCGCCGAGACTGTCGAACAGCTCAATGACGAGATCGCGGCGCATCAGGCATCGAAGCCGGGCCTACAGCGGCAGCTTGCGGCTACAGAAATGGAACTGTCGCGCATCACGCCGACGCTGCAAGGACAGCGAGCTACCTATTCCGAGATCACGGACAAGCGAACTTCCGTTAACACCGCGCTCTCGCTATTCGAATCCATTTCCGATCTTGAGCAACGAAAGGCCGAACTCGAAGAAGACACGTCCGGACCGCAAGCCGCGTCAGCGAACCCCGCGTCGGGTCTTTCGGAGTCGGTGCTGGACCGGTTCTCCGAGAATATGCGTCTGCTGCTCAAGGCTTGGAATTTCCCCGAAACAGAGCGAGTGCATTTTGACCGTTCAGCAAAGGACTTTGTGATTTCTGGAAAGCCACGGGGGAGTCGAGGCAAGGGGATGCGCGCCATCACACACTCCGCGTTCAACGTCTCGCTACTTGAATTTACGCGAGACAACGAATTGCCTCACCCTGGGTTCGTGGTGCTGGATACGCCGCTTCTAGCCTACCGCGAACCCGAGCACGACGAGGACGATCTCTCTGAGACCGACATTCGCGACCACTTTTATGAATACCTCTCCAAGCATGACGATCGACAAGTTATCATCTTCGAGAATGCTACTCCGTCCAAGGCGGTGCTCAGCCGGTCCCAGACTACATTTTTCACCAAGAACGAGCAGCTTGGGAGATACGGGCTGTTTCCACGGCTTGCAGCGAAGAAGGTATAGCGAAGCCTTACCTCGTGCATGTTTGCGTAGGGGCTCGCGTCCGAACTGTAGCCCATTCTACTGATGGCGCCTTCCTGTCGCTACTCCGCCGCCTGCCGCTCCCCCTTCACCCCCTTGATCGGCCGCCGCGCCAGCACCTCCTTGAGGAAGCGCGCGGTGTGGCCCTTGCCGGCGCGAACGATCTCTTCCGGGGTGCCTTCAGCGACGACCATGCCGCCGCCGTCGCCGCCTTCGGGGCCCATGTCGATCACCCAGTCGGCGGTCTTGACCACTTCGAGGTTGTGCTCGATCACCACGACGGAGTTGCCCTGCTCGACCAGCTCGTGCAGCACCTCCATCAGCTTGGCGACATCGTGGAAATGCAGGCCGGTGGTCGGCTCGTCGAGGATGTAGAGGGTGCGGCCGGTGGCGCGCTTGGAGAGCTCCTTGGAGAGTTTGACGCGCTGGGCCTCGCCGCCTGAGAGCGTCGTCGCCTGCTGGCCGACCTTGACGTAGTTCAGGCCGACGCGGGCCAGCGTCTCCATCTTGTCGCGGATCGAGGGCACCGCCTTGAACAGGCTGCGCGCCTCCTCGACCGACATGTCGAGCACGTCGGCGATCGAGTGGTCGCGGTATTTCACCTCCAGCGTCTCGCGGTCGTAGCGGCGGCCCTTGCAGACGTCGCAGGTGACGTAGACATCCGGCAGGAAGTGCATCTCGATCTTGATGACGCCGTCGCCCTGGCAGGCCTCGCAGCGGCCGCCCTTGACGTTGAACGAGAAGCGGCCGGCCTGGTAGCCGCGCGCCTTGGCCTCGGGCAGGCCGGCGAACCATTCGCGGATCGGCGTGAAGGCGCCGGTATAGGTCGCCGGATTCGAGCGCGGCGTGCGGCCGATCGGCGACTGGTCGATGTCGATGACCTTGTCGAGCAGCTCCATGCCCTCGATGCGCTCATGCGGGGCAGGGTGCTCGATCGAGCCGTTGAGCTTGCGGGCGACAGCCTTGTAGAGCGTGTCGATGACCAGCGTCGACTTGCCGCCGCCGGAGACGCCGGTGATGCAGGTGAACAGCCCCAGCGGAATGTCGACCGTGACATCCTTGAGGTTGTTGCCGCGCGCGCCGACGATCTTGAGGGAGCGACCCTTCTGCGCCTTGCGCCGGCGGACCGGCACCGCGACCGACATCTCGCCGGTGAGGTATTTGCCGGTCAGCGAAGCGGGGTTGTCGAGGATCTGCTGCGGCGTGCCCTGGGCGACGATCTCGCCGCCATGGATGCCGGCGCCGGGGCCGACATCGACGACATAATCGGCGGTGAGGATCGCGTCCTCGTCATGCTCGACGACGATGACGGTGTTGCCGAGATCGCGGAGCCGGCGCAGCGTCCCGAGCAGGCGCTCATTGTCGCGCTGGTGCAGGCCGATCGAGGGCTCGTCGAGCACATAGAGCACGCCGGTGAGGCCCGAGCCGATCTGGCTGGCGAGCCGGATGCGCTGGCTCTCGCCGCCCGAGAGCGTGCCCGAGGCGCGGGCCAGCGTGAGGTATTCGAGGCCGACATCGAGCAGGAAGGTCAGGCGGTCGCGGATCTCCTTGAGGATGCGCGGGGCGATCTCGTTCTGCTTCTTCGACAGCCGCGAGGGGAGGCGTGAGACCCACTCCAGCGCGTCCTTGACCGAAAGCCGCGAGATCTCGCCGATATGGCGCATGTCGAGCTTGACCGCCAGCGCCTCGGGCTTGAGGCGATAGCCCTCGCAGGCCTTGCACGGCGTCTCGGACATGAAGCGGCCGATCTCCTCGCGGGCCCAGTCCGACTCCGTCTCCTTCCAGCGCCGCTCCATATTGGTGATGACGCCCTCGAAGGGCTTCCTCACCTCATAAGCGCGCAGGCCGTCATTATAGGCCATGCGGACCGGATCGGTGCCGGTGCCGAACAGGATCGCGATCCTGGCGTTGTCGGGAAGCTCGGCCCAGGGCTTCGTCATCGAGAAGCCGAAATGCTTCGCCAGCGATTCCAGCGTCTGGCCGTAATAGGGCGAGGTCGACTTGGCCCAGGGGGCGATGGCGCCCTTCTTCAGGGTCAGGCTCGAATCCGGCACGATCATGTCCGGGTCGATCCGCATCTCGTGGCCGAGACCGTCGCAGGCCGGGCAGGCGCCGAAGGGGTTGTTGAACGAGAACAGCCGCGGCTCGATCTCGGGGATGGTGAAGCCGGAGACCGGGCAGGCGAATTTCGAGGAGAAGGTGATGCGTTTGGCCTCGCCGTTCTCCTCCTTCTCATCGGCATATTCGAAGACGGCGATGCCGTCAGTCAGCTCCAGCGCCTGCTCCAGCGAATCCGAGAGGCGGGCGCCGAGATCGGGCCGGATCACGATGCGATCGACGACGACGTCGATGTCGTGCTTGAACTTCTTGTCGAGGGCGGGCGCGTCGGAAATCTCGACGAACTCGCCATTGACCTTGACGCGCTGGAAGCCGCGCTTCAGCCACTCCGCCATCTCCTTGCGGAACTCGCCCTTGCGGCCGCGGACGACCGGCGCGAGCAGGTAGCCGCGGGTCTTCTCGGGCAGCTCGGTCAGCCGGTCGACCATCTGCTGGACGGTCTGGCTCTCGATCGGCAGGCCGGTCGCGGGCGAATAGGGGATGCCGGCGCGGGCCCAGAGCAGGCGCATATAGTCGTGGATCTCGGTGACGGTGCCGACCGTCGAGCGCGGGTTCTTCGAGGTGGTCTTCTGCTCGATCGAGATCGCCGGCGAGAGCCCGTCGATCTGGTCGACATCGGGCTTCGACATCATCTCCAGGAACTGGCGGGCATAGGCCGAGAGCGACTCGACATAGCGGCGCTGGCCCTCGGCATAGATCGTGTCGAAGGCGAGCGAGGACTTGCCCGAGCCCGACAGCCCGGTGAAGACGACGAGCTTGTCGCGCGGAATCGCGAGATCGACGTTCTTGAGATTGTGCTCGCGGGCGCCGCGCACGGTGATCATCCGCGAATCCGTCTTGCGCGCCTCGTCGAACAGCGCCTCCAGCGAGGCGGCCTGGTCGGCGAGCGAGGTCTTGTTGCCGCCAACAGAGGTCTTGCCACCAGCAGAGGTCTTGCTGTCGGGCGAGGGTTTGCGAGCCATGGGGCCGTCCGGTCAGGGATGAAGCGTAGAGATAGGGCAAAAGCCGGGCCATGCCAGCCCCGGCTTGGGTTGGCCGGCATGTCTATCACGCAGTGTGGCTGACAGGAGCGGCTTCCACTGACAGCTCCTGTCAGGAGCGCCGCTTCATCTGCCAGCATCGCTGCCGCCGCGATCCGTAACGCCGCGTTAAGGGAAACCGCCGCCTAGTCGCGGTCCCGGCCTCCAACCGTCTGGCCGTCCTATGACAACCCTCGTCGAAATCGTCAGATGCGAGATCGAAAAGCGCCTGCCGGTTTTCGGGCTCGATGACAAGACTCGATCGCTCCTCCGCTGGCTGAAGCCCGTCGTCGAGGAGAATATCGAGCGGCTGTGCTACGTCGATTACCGACGGGCTCTGATCGTCCATGCCGACAAGACGGGGGATATCTCTGCCAGAATGGACGAAATGGTTGCCTGTGCTTCGCGCCATTTCTGCGTGTTGTTTGCTGCGAATTTCGACGAGGACTACGTCGCCTCGGTCGTCCGGTTCCGCAATATCGAGATTGCGTCGTCGCTTGGCGCCCGGTCGCGCCTGTCGATCGCAATGCGCCTGCTCGAGCCGATCTCGCTGGCGCTGGCGCGGAAAAACCGGTTCTCGCCGAGAAAATTGGCGCGCGACATGGAGATCGTCGGGCGGGTTTTCACGCTGGATATCAATACGACCATCGCGCTGGAGCAGCTGAAGCTCTCCCATGACGGCACCGCGCGACAAATCCGCCTCGCCGACGGCGCCGCCGATTTCCAGTCGAAAATGAAGCAGCTGAATCAGGCCGTCTACGATTCATCCGACCGCTTTCTCAAAAGCGCCGACCAGGCCTCGCAGATCAGCGCGGCCGCGGCTCACGAAACCGCCGAGGTCAGTTCGGCAGCGCGCCGGACCCGGGAAAGCGCGGCCGTGACCGCCTCGGCCACGGAACAGCTCTCGATGGCCGCCGCGGAGATCGGCAGCACGATGGAGCGGCACCGGGATACGGCTGTGCGTGGCGTCGCGGATGCGCTCAGGCTCTCCGACAATGTCGAAAGCCTCGGCGCCGTCGCAAACCAGATCGGCTCCGTCATCGGCCTGATCGCGGCCATTGCGACGCAAACCAATCTCCTGGCGCTCAATGCGGCGATCGAGGCGGCGCGTGCGGGCCCGGCAGGCCGCGGCTTTGCGGTGATCGCCGGCGAGGTGAAGGCCCTGGCCGGCCAAACGGAACTGGCGACCAGGGAGATCTCCGCCCAGATCACGGCGCTGCAGGCGATCGCAAACGGGTCCATCATCGGGGTCAGGTCGATCTCCGAAACCATTCGCGAGATGGAGACGGAAATGAGGTCGATCTCGGAACTCGCTTCAAAGCAGAGCGCGGCCACGGCGCTGATTTATGGCGACGCGGCAGAGGTCTCGATGATCGCGGAAGGGACCATGACAAGCGCCGGGATCGTCCAGAACGCGGTCGGCATCCTGCACGAGACGACCGGGCAGGCGCGCGATCTGGCCCAGCAACTCCGATCGACCTCCGTCGAGCTCGACAGCGATATCGGGGATTTCGTCGGCTGGCTGGCCGTCACCTAGTCGAGCGCTTCTTCTCCAGGTTGAAGCAATTCCGCTGCGTCGCTACCCGCTACGACAAGCTCGCCGCCAACGTCCTCGCCATGGTCCAACGCGCTTCAATGCGGCTCTGGCTCCGTGCTTATGAGTCTACGGCCACGGCTCGATGCGGATCCGCTGTCGGCCGCAGCGCCAGCATCAAGCTGCGATGCCGCCCTGCGTCGCCGAATTCCCCCGCAGCATGTTGCGCAGGCGGTAGGCCAGGACGACGGGCGTCGGGAAGCGCTTGCGGCAGAAGGCGATCTTGCGGAGGTAGGTATCGATGCGCCAGGTCGCCCAGGTGCCGCCGGCGAAATAGCCGATATCCCCGGCGCGCAGCGTGCGCTGCGTCCCGTCCTCGGCGGTGACATGGACCTCGCCCTCGAGGATCACGACGGTTTCGTCCCAATCGAAGAACCAGCGGAATTCGCCGGCCGTGCACTCCCAGACCGCGGTGCTGGCGGTGTCGTCGCCGCTGCGGGAATGCAGCGCGACGCGCGCCTTCGGCGTGCCGGCAATGATCCAGGACGGCTCGATCGGCGCATCCTCCATCCCCAGATCGCCGGGTGCGTGCGCGACGAGCGGGCTCTGCTTGACCGGCTTCATGTCGGGCATCTGCCGGAGCATCATGGCAGCCGCCGTCGCGATCATCATCTTCAAGGCCATCGGCACCCCCCTATAGTCGGCCAAGCCATAGAGGATGTTCGCAAACATAGGCCTTCGCCGACGCCTCGCATTCGAGCGAAGGCGTCGAGCTATTCTTCACGATGCGCAGGCGGGACACGCAGATGGTTGCAGCCCATCCGGCCCGGCCGAGCCTGCCTCAGGCCGTCGCCGCGCTCAGGGCGGCCACGGCTGCAGCCACGCCGCCCGAACCATGCGGCACGCTCCTGGCCTGCAGCGCGATCTCCACTGCGCCGAGGGTGCCAAGCAGCGTCGCCGCGCTGAAATGGCCCATATGCGCGATGCGGAAGGCCTTGCCGGTGTAGTCGCCGATGCCCAGCCCGAGCGAGACGCCGCAGACGTCGCGGGTGAAATCGGTGATCGTGGCGGCGTTGAAGCCCTCGACCAGGATGGTGGTGACCGAGGGCGACCGCTGCGCCGGCTCCGGCACGCTGAAGCTCAGCACCTGCCCGGTCTGCCAGGTTTCGATGGCGGCATGGGTGGCGCGGGCGAGGATGGCGTGGCGCTGCCAGATCGCCTCCAGCCCTTCCTCGAAGATCATGTCGAAGGCGGCGCGCAGGCCAAAGAGCAGATGCTCCGGCGCCGTGCCGCAATGCTTCATATAGGCGAGCGTGTTCATGCGGCCGGTCCAGTCCCAGTAGCCGGTGCGCATGTCGGCAAGAGCATGGGCCGCCATGGCTCTGGGGCCGGCGGCGACCACGGCGAGGCCCGGAGAGGACATCAGCCCCTTCTGCGAGGCCGACATGGCGACGTCGATGCGCCATTCGTCCATCTCGAAGGGCATGCAGCCGACCGAGGCGACGCCATCGACCATGAACAGGGCAGGGTGGTTGGCGGCATCGATCGCCGCGCGGATCGCGGGAATGTCGTTGACGACGCCGGAGGCGGTGTCGACCTGCACCACCATCACGGCCTTGATCATGTGGCCGGTGTCGGCGCGAAGCCTCGCCTCGACCGCGGCCGGATCGACGGCGGCGCGCCAGCTGCCCGTGAGAACCTCGGTGTCGGCCCCCATGAAGCGCGCCATCTCGCCCCAGCCGATGGCGAAGCGGCCGCTCGCCAGCACCAGGACCTTGTCGCCGCGCGAGAGCACGTTGCTCAGTGCCGCCTCCCAGCCGCCATGGCCGTTGGCGGCGTAGACGAAGGTCTCGCCTTGCGTGCGGAAGATGCGCTTGAGATCGGCCAGGATCGACTCGGTCAGCCCGATGATCGACTGCGAGGAGAGCTCCTCCGCCGGGCGCATCATCGCCTGCATCACGCGGTCGGGAATATTGGTCGGCCCTGGCATGGCCAGGATCGGCCGGCCGTTTGCGATGCTCATCGGGGTGGAATCCTTTATCGGCCGCGCGATTGTCGCTCACGGGGCTGGCCCGAGGCCTTAGCGACAGATCAGGGGCTCAAGCAAGGCTTCCGCGGCTGTTTGGTCATGACATTCCTTGCTTGGATGCATGCCGTCCCTGCATGATTTCAGCTGGCGCCACGCCTCTTGCGGGTCCAATCGGTTGGTTAGCCAGACAACCGACGACCGCGATAAGACGCCAGACGAAACGCCGGACATGACCATCAGCACGCCCGCCCGCCTTTCCCATCATGCCGCCATGCCGGTCCTGATCGCGCTGAGCGCCACGCATCTGCTCAACGACATGATGCAGTCGCTGATCCCGGCGATCTATCCGATCATCAAGACCGCCTACGGGCTGGATTTCGGCCAGATCGGGCTGATCACGCTGACCTTCCAGATCACGGCCTCTCTGTTCCAGCCGCTGGTCGGTGCTTATTCCGACAAGAACCCGATGCCCTATTCGATGGTGGCGGGCATGGGCTTCACGCTGGCGGGGCTGATCGGGCTGGCCTATGCCGGCAGCTATCCGCTGCTGCTGCTTTCGGCGGGTTGCGTCGGGCTCGGCTCGTCGATCTTCCATCCCGAGGCGACCCGCATGGCGCGCAACGCATCGGGCGGCCGGCACGGGCTGGCGCAGGGCATCTTCCAGGTCGGCGGCCAGACCGGCGGCGCGCTCGGGCCGCTGCTTGCCGCCTTCATCATCGTGCCGCGCGGCCAGGCCAGCCTGGCCTGGTTCTCGGCCGCCGCGCTGCTCGCGATGATGCTGCTGACCTGGACGGCCGGGCGCTATGCCGAACTGCGGCGCCAGCAGGCAGCGACGCCATCGACCCCCAAGGGCGCGGCGGCCGCCGGTCCGGCCCGCTCGGCCGGCGCCGTGGTTCTGGCCGTGACGATCCTCGTCATCCTGCTGTTCTCGAAGAACGCCTATTCGCAGAGCTTCAGCTCGTTCTACACCTTCTACCTGATCGGCAAGTTCGGGGTGTCGGTGCAGAGCTCGCAGGTCATGCTCTTCCTGTTTCTCGCCTCGTCGGCGGCAGGCGCGTTGTTCGGGGGTATGCTGGGAGACCGGATCGGCCGGAACAAGATCATCTGGTTCTCGATCCTGGGCGCGCTGCCCTTCACGCTCGTCCTGCCCTTCGCCGACCTGTTCTGGACCGGCGTGCTGACGATCGTCATCAACATGATCATGTCGAGCGCCTTTGCGGCCATCCTGATCTACGCGATGGAGCTGATGCCCGGTCGCATCGGCCTCGTCGGCGGGCTGTTCTACGGCCTGTCCTTCGGGCTCGGCGGCGTCGCGGCCGCGATCCTTGGCGAACTCGCCGACCAGATCGGCATCGACGCGGTCTACCGGATCTGCTCGTTCCTGCCTGCGATCGGACTGCTCGCCTGGTTCCTGCCGAAAATCCGTGAGCAGCGACACGGCTAGGCCGGGGCGCCGCGATCCGGCCTAGCTGCTGCCGCAACTTGTCCTGCCGGCCCGTGATAGCATGGTGCCATCGAACAGGAGATCGTCATGCAGGAGGTCGCAATGGATGAGCTGCGTCCCTACCGGGCGATGGCCTGCAACAATCTCTGGGCCAACCATCGATTGCTGAACGCCTGCGCCGGGCTGTCGCAGCAGGATTTCGTCGCGACGCGCACCGGGTTCTTCCCGAGCCTGCGCGCGACGCTGAACCACATCCTGATCATCGACCATTTCTATATCGACGCCATGGAAGGCGGCAGGCTCGGGCCCGCCGCCTGGGCCGATCCGGAGCCTTGCGCGACTCTGCCCGCCCTGCAGGCCGCGCAGGAGGCGATGGACCGGCGCCTGATCGCAGTCGTCGAGGCCGCCGCCGGGTCCGGCCTGGGTCGCGTCGTCGAGGTGCATCGCGGAGCGAGCATCCAGCGCGAGCGGCTCGACCGGCTGCTGCTGCACCTGTTCCAGCATCAGGTCCATCATCGCGGCCAGGCTCATGCCATGCTCAGCGGCACGACGGTGGCGCCACCGCAACTCGACGAGTTCTTCTCGGCCGGCGAGGCCGGGCTGAGGGCCGAGGAGTTCGCGGCGCTCGGCCTGACCGAAGCGATGGTCTGGGGAGATGGCGAATGCCTGGCCTGAGCCTGCCCGGTCTCCGGGACGCGCTGACGAAATCCGGGGACAACCCTGCAAATGGCCCTTGAACAAAACAGGAACATGATTGATAGTGGCGCGGTCAGCCGGTAGGGTCCGGCTCCGGTTGCAAGCCGGTTTCGATGTGCGCAGGAAATGGAGCCTCTCATGGCTGGTAGCGTCAACAAGGTCATTCTGGTCGGCAATCTCGGCCGCGATCCCGAGGTCCGGCGTCTCGGCTCGGGCGAGCCGGTCGTCAACCTGCGCATCGCGACGTCGGAGACCTGGCGCGACAAGCAGTCGGGCGAGAAGAAGGAGCGCACCGAGTGGCACTCCGTCGTGATCTTCAACGAGAACCTCGCCAAGGTCGCCGAGCAGTATCTGAAGAAGGGCTCGAAGATCTATATCGAGGGCCAGCTCCAGACCCGCAAATGGCAGGACCAGTCCGGCGTCGAGAAATACACCACCGAGATCGTGCTGCAGCGCTTCCGCGGCGAACTGACCATTCTCGACAGCCGCGGCCAGGGCGGTTCGGACGAGTATGGCGAGGGCGGCGGATCGATGGAGGATCGCTCCTCGGGCTCGTCCTTCGGCCGCTCCGGCCCCAGCAGCGGTGGTGGCGGCTCGCGCCAGCCGGCGATGGCGGGCGGTGGCGCCAGCAGCGGCGGCGGGCGCTCGTCCTCGAGCCATCTCGACGACGACATCCCGTTCTAGAGTCTACTGACCGGGGTCTATTGATTTTACGCGGAACCGCGCGGTCATCCCGGGCTTGACCCGGGATCCATTCCGGAACGCTTCCGATCGGGGTTCCGGAATGGATCCCGGATCTCCGCTTCGCTGCGTCCGGGATGACCCGCGTATTTGTCGGAAGGCAGCCACGCCTTCGGGGCTGTTGCGCGAAGTATCCGCATCGGCCCGCCCCAAAGAATTGCACCGCGTCGTGCCGGGTTTCATCGGTGCGGCGCGGTTCTCATTTGTGAACCGGGTTTGCTGGTGGTTTGGGCTGGCACGCGGCTTGCGATACCCTGCGTCATTGCGGGGCCTGCCTCAGACAAGGCCTCCGGTCACAGGGGAGGCGGAGATGACGACACGGCGCGGATTCCTGGCAGGCGGCGCGGCGGCGCTGACCCTCTCTGCACCACGGCTCGCAGGGGCCGCAGATGCAAAGGTCCTGAAGTTCGTACCCCAGGCGGACCTCGCGGTCGTCGATCCGATCTGGACGACTGCAACGGTGACGCGCAACCACGCCTTCATGGTCTACGACACGCTGTTCGGGCAGGACGAGACCTACAAGGCGCAGCCGCAGATGGCCGAGGGCGCGGTAGCCGATACTGACGGCAAGGTCTGGACCATCCGGCTGCGCGACGGGCTGACATTCCATGACGGGGCGCCTGTGCTGGCGCGGGATTGCGTCGCCAGCCTGACGCGCTGGGGCAAGCGCGATTCCTTCGGCCAGACGCTGTTTGGCCTGACCGACGAGCTGGCGGCGGTCGACGACCGGACCCTGCGTTTCCGGCTGAAGAAGCCGTTTCCGCTGCTGCCCGATGCGCTCGCCAAGATGACCGCCTTCATGCCGGTGATCATGCCGGAGCGGCTGGCTCTGACGGATGCCTTCACCCAGGTCACCGAGGTCGTCGGCAGTGGGCCGTTCCGCTTCGTCGCGGCCGAGCGCCAGTCCGGCAGCCGCGCCGTCTACGAGAAATTCGCGGGCTATGTCCCGCGTGGCGACGGCAAGCCGGGCCGGACCGCCGGCCCAAAAATCGTGCATTTCGAGCGGGTCGAGTGGCACACGCTGCCCGATCCGGCGACGGCGGCGGCTGCGCTGCAAAGCGGCGAGATCGACTGGGTCGAGCAGCCCTTGCCCGATCTCTTGCCGGTACTGGCGAAAAATCCGGCGATCGAGGTCGTCATCAAGGAGACCACCGGCGCGGTCGCGATCATGCGGATGAACCATCTGCATCCGCCCTTCGACAATCCGGCGATCCGCCGCGCCATGCTGCTGGCGATCGACCAGGCGGAGTTCATGGAAGCGGTCGGCGGGCCCGACAAGGCGCTCTGGCGCGCCGGCGTCGGCGTGTTCCCGCCGGGCACGCCGATGGCGAGCGATGCCGGTATGGAGGTGCTGAACAGCCCGCGCGATATCGGCCGGGTCAAGCAGGCGCTGGCGGCGGCCGGCTACAAGGGCGAGAAGGTCGTGCTGCTCGGCGTCACCGATCTCGCCAATCTCAAGGCCGAATGCGAGGTCGCCGGCGAGATGCTGAAGCGCATCGGCATGAATGTCGACTACCAGACCATGGATTGGGGCACGGTCGTCGCCCGGCGCGCCAAGAAGGAGCCGCCGGAGCAGGGCGGCTGGAACTGCTTCTTCACGGGCTGGGCCGGGCTCGACATGTTCGACCCCGTCGGCCATCTCTCGCTGCGCGGCAACGGTGCCAGCGCCTGGCCGGGCTGGCCGGTGGCGCCGAAGATCGAGGCGCTGCGCGATGCCTGGATCGAGGCGCCGGACCTCGCCGCCCAGCAGAAGATCGCCGCCGACATCCAGCGCCAGGTCTTCGAGGACGTGCCCTATGCGCCGCTCGGCCAGTATTTCCAGCCGACGGCCTATCGCAAGACGATCACCGGCGTGCTGCCGAGCTTCCCGACCTTCTGGAACGTCCGGCGGGTCTGAGATGGGCGTTTGATCGTCGCGCTCCCATTCAGGGAGCCGGCCGCAGTTGGAGCTTGGTGATTTCGCAGGGAAATACGCCGTCATCCTGGGCGGCCGAAGGCCGTCCCGGGATCCATCGTAGGACACGACAGAGCTCTATGATGGATCCCGGAGCGGCGCCGCTTCGCGGCTTGTCCAGGATGACGGCGCGCGATTCCCGAGCACTTGGCTAGCCGACCGCCGCGCGCTCCAGCGCGGCGATGTCGATCTTCGTCATCTGCATCATCGCCTGCATGACGCGGCCGGCCTTGGCGGGGTCCGGGTCCATGTTGAGTTCAAGCAGCCGGTCGGACGTGACCTGCCAGGACAGGCCGAACTTGTCCTTGAGCCAGCCGCAGTGGCTGGTCTGGCCGCCTTCGCCGAGCTTCTCCCAGAAGTAGTCGACCTCCTCCTGCGAGCCGCAATGGATGAGGAACGAAACCGCTTCGGTAAGCTTGAAATGCGGCCCGCCGTTCAGCGCCGTGAACTGCATGCCTTCGAGCTCGAAGGAAGCACACAGGACGCTACCCTTGGGTCCCGGACCGGCATCGCCGCAGCGCATCACCGGGCCGGCCTGGGCGTTCTTGAAGACGGACAAATAGAAGGCGACCGCCTCTTCAGCCTGATTGTCGAACCACAGGAAGGGGGTGATCTTCTGAATCGTGCTCATGGCGTCCTCCATCGTCGTCTTCGCGGCTTGCGTCAGGTCATTTACTTAACCAAGTGGTTAAATAATGTGATGGCCGATGTCAACCCTGAAGCCCCGCGGATGGGTGACGCCATGCAACGAGGGCAGGGCGGCCGGCCCACGCGTCGTTCTTGCCTGAGCCGGCGTTCTTCGCGAAGCTGCCGGCATCATGAGCAGCATTGATCCCAGCGTTTCCGCCCTCTCCGTCTGGCTTGCCCTGGAAAGCCCCACCCACCACACGCCCGGCGTCAACGGCATGATGGACCTGGTCGCCCACGAGGTCGAAGGTCTGCCGATCGCGGTCGAGCGCATTCCCGGGCGCAATGGCCTCGGTGACAGCCTGATCCTGCGGTCCGGCCTCGACAATGGCGAGGCGTCGGTCGCGGTCATGTCGCATCTCGACACGGTCCATCCGGTCGGGACCAGCGCGCGCGATCTGCCCGTGCGGGTCGAGGGCGACAGGCTCTACGGCCCCGGCGTCTACGACATGAAGGGCGGTGCCTGGCTCGCGCTCCAGGCTTTCAAGGAGGTCGCGCTGTCCGGCACGGCGAAGCGGCCGATGGTCTTCCTGTTCACGCCCGACGAGGAGATCGGCTCGCCGACGACGCGGGGGCTGATCGAGCAGATCGGCCGGGCGTCGGCTGCCGTGCTGGTGACGGAACCGGCGCGCGAGGGCGGCAAGATCGTCACCGCGCGCAAGGGCGTCGGGCGCTTCGAGGTCAAGCTGGAAGGCCGGCCGGCGCATTCGGGCTCGCGCCATGCCGACGGCCGCAGCGCGATCCGCGAGGCCGCCCACCAGATCCTGGCGATCGAGGGCATGACGGACTATGCCCGCGGCATCACCACCTCGGTCGCGCTGATGGGCGGCGGCACGGCGGCCAATGTCATTCCCCAGCACGCCTGGTTCAGCGTCGATCTGCGCGTCGCCAGCCTGGCGGATGGCATCGAAATGGAGAGCCGCGTCCTGAACCTGAAGGCGCATGACCCGGATGTTGCGATCAAGATCAGCGGCGGCATGAACCGGCCGCCTTACGAGAAGTCGACGGCGGTGGCGGGACTGTTCGAGACGGCGCGGACGATCGCGGCCGGCATCGGCTTTTCGCTGGAGGATTGCCCGATGACCGGCGGCGGCTCGGACGGCAACTTCACCGCCGCGCTGGGCGTGCCGACGCTGGACGGCCTCGGCATCGATGGCGAGGGCGCCCATACGCTCAGCGAATACGCGCTTATCTCCTCGATCGCGCCGCGGCGGGCGCTGATCAAGGGGCTGCTGGAGACGGTTTGAGGGCGCATCCCGCTTGCCTGGTGGGGCGCGGGGAACCCCTCTNNCTCCCTACGGGAGAGGGTTCTCCGTCGTGTTACTCGCGCTCACTGGAAGCGACGAGATGCTGGCGAGGCGCTTACGCCCCGCCGTTCTCCTCCGGTGCCGGGCCGCCCGTCTCGTCGGGCGCCGGGCCGGCTTCGGCCTCGCCCTCTTCGCTGTCGCCCTCGTCGCCGATGCGCTCGACCGAGACCACCTTCTCGCTGGCGTCGGTGTTGAACACCGTGACGCCTTGCGTCGAGCGGCCGGCGATGCGGATGCGGTTGCCCGGGCCGGCATCGACAGGAACGCGGATGACCTGTCCGCCATCGGTGACGAGCATGATCTGGTCGCGATCGTCGACCGGGAAGGAGGCGATCAGCTTGCCGTTGCGGTCGTTGACGACCATGGCGACGATGCCCTTGCCGCCGCGACCGGTGACTCGGTACTCGAAGGACGAGGTGCGCTTGCCGTAGCCCTTCTCCGACAGGGTCAGGATGAACTGCTCGGCGAGTTGCATTTCGACACGCTTGGCGCCGAGCTCGACCTCTCCGGCCGTCTCCTCGCCGTCGGTCGCAACCTCGGGCGTCTCCTCGCCTTCGCCGGTGAGAGCCCGGCGCTGGGCCGCAGCGTCCTTGAGATAGGTCGCGCGCTCCTCGGGCGTGGCGTCGAGATGGTGCAGGATCGCCATCGAGATGACGATGTCGCCCTTGCCCAGGTTGATGCCGCGCACGCCGGTCGAATCGCGGCCCTTGAAGACGCGCACCTCGGGCACCGCGAAGCGGATGCACTGGCCGAGCGCGGTGGTCAGCAGGACGTCGTTGCCCTCGGTACAGATCTGCACGTCGACGATGGCGTCGCCCTCGTCGAGCTTCATCGCGATCTTGCCGGCGCGGTTGACGTTGACGAAGTCCGACAGCTTGTTGCGCCGGACGCCGCCCGAGGCGGTTGCGAACATCACGTCGAGCTTGTCCCAGCTCTCCTCGTCCTCCGGCAGCGGCATGATCGTGGTGATGCGCTCGCCCTTTTCGAGCGGCAGCATGTTGACCAGCGCCTTGCCCTTGGCGTTCGGCGCCGCAAGCGGCAGGCGCCAGACCTTTTCCTTGTAGACTTGGCCGAGCGAGGAGAAGAACAGCACCGGCGTATGGGTGTTGGCGACGAAGAGGCGGGCGACGAAATCCTCGTCGCGGGTCGCCATGCCGGAGCGGCCTTTGCCGCCGCGGCGCTGCGCCCGATAGGTCGAGAGCGGCACACGCTTGATGTAACCGGCATGGGACACGGTCACGACCATGTCCTCGCGCGCGATCAAATCTTCGTCGTCGAGATCGGAACCCCAGTCCTGGATCACGGTGCGGCGTGGCGTCGCGAACGCGGCTCTGATCTCGGCCAGTTCGTGCTTGATGATCGTCTGGATGCGGATTCGCGAGCGCAGGATGTCGAGATAATCGGCGATCTCGGTGGCGAGCTTCTGCAGCTCGTCGCCGATTTCGTCGCGGCCGAGAGCCGTCAGGCGGGCGAGGCGCAGTTCGAGGATCGCCTTGGCCTGCGCGTCCGACAGGCGATAGGTGCCGTCCGCGTTGATCGGGTGGCGCGGATCGTCGACCAGCGCGATCAGCGGGGCGATGTCCTCGGCCGGCCAGTCGCGGTCCATCAGCGAGGCATGGGCGACGGCAGGCGTCGGCGCGGTGCGGATCAGGCGGATGACCTCGTCGATATTCGCCACCGCCGTCGCCAGGCCGCAGAGCACATGGGCGCGCTCGCGGGCCTTGTTGAGCAGGAAGCGCGTGCGCCGCGAGACGACCTCCTCGCGGAACTCGACGAAGGCGACGATGAAGTCCTTGAGGTTCAGGACCTCCGGGCGGCCGCCGGTCAGCGCGACGAAGTTGCAGCCGAAGGAGGTCTGGAGCTGGGTGAAGCGATAGAGCTGGTTCAGCACCACGTCGGCCAGCGCGTCGCGCTTGATCTCGATGACGACGCGCACGCCCTCGCGGCTGGATTCGTCGCGCAGGTCCGAGATGCCCTCGATACGCTTCTCGCGCACCATGTCGGCGATCTTCTCGACCATCGAGGCCTTGTTCACCTGATAGGGAACCTCGGTGACGATGATCGCCTCGCGCTCCTTGCGGAGCTCCTCGATATGCGTCTTCGAGCGCATCACCACCGAGCCACGGCCGGTGTGATAGGCGGCGTGGATGCCGCTGCGGCCCATGATTGAGGCGCCGGTCGGGAAGTCCGGACCGGGCACGATCTCGATCAGCTCGTCGATCGTGATCTCGGGATTGTCGATCAGCGCGACGCAGGCATCGATCACCTCGCCGAGATTATGCGGCGGGATGTTGGTCGCCATGCCGACCGCGATGCCGCCGGCGCCGTTGACGAGCAGGTTGGGATAGCGCGCCGGCAGGACCTTGGGCTCGCGCTCCTTGCCGTCATAGTTTGGCTGGAACTCGACGGTGTCGAGGTCGAGGTCCTCCAGCAGCGGCATCGCCGCCTTGTCGAGCCGGGCTTCCGTATAACGATCGGCCGCCGGTGAATCGCCGTCCATCGAGCCGAAATTGCCCTGGCCGTCGATCAGCGGCAGGCGCAGCGAGAAGTCCTGCGCCATGCGCACCAGTGCGTCATAGACCGCGAGATTGCCGTGCGGATGGTATTTACCCATCGTGTCGCCGACGATGCGGGCGCATTTGGTGTAGGGCCGGTCGGGCAGGTTCTTGTTCTCGTGCATCGAGAACAGGATGCGCCGGTGCACGGGCTTGAGGCCGTCGCGGACGTCGGGCAGAGCGCGGCTCACGATCACGCTCATGGCGTAATCGAGATAGCTCTTCTTCATTTCGTCGGTGATCGCGATCGGCTTGATGTCGCCGCCGAAATGCGGCTCGTCCGGGCGCTTGTCGTCTGTGTCGTCGCTCAAGGGATTGGGTCCCGATTCCTGCTTGTTTTCAGGCTTCTGGCTACCCGATTCCAGTGGTTTAGGCCAGCCGCGCCACCGGCTTTTTGGTGGAAAATAAATTCAATTAAATCAAGTACTTGTATGCCGTTTCGGAAACGCCTTCCGATCCTCTCCACATTCCCGCCTTGATTGGACTTCGCTGGGAGCGAAAACAGGCTCGAGCGACGTGGCGACGCGTTGGCTGATCCTCCAGCCCTCATCCTGAGGAGGTCGCCTTGGCGACCGTCTCGAAGGATGCTCCAGCTCGCTCCGGAACCTCCTGGAGCATCCTTCGAGACGCTGCTGCGCAGCTTCTCAGGATGGGATTCCTCTGCGAAACGC
>UCBZ01000058.1 GCA_900470775.1 Hyphomicrobiales bacterium
TAAGCGATTGAGGTCGAAGTTTTTGCCCCCGTGCTGCGGGTAGCGGGGACAGAAGCCTTCGGCATCCCAGCCGGGGAGATGACCTCCAACCGCGGCTAGTGTCCGTGATGGCAGGAGGCAGCGTTCACTTCAAACCTCCCACATTAAGGACAAGGACAACATATCGTTTGCGGGCGTTGGTCTTTCAGCTACCAACGATCGCAAGTACGAGTCGAGGGAACGTCAGTGATCAACGATAATCTTGCAACCATCGCCGTTGAACAGCCCGGCGCTGACGACCTTGCCGCCGCCTTTGTCCGGATTGCTGCGCTGGAGAAGCAAGTTGCACGGCTCGTCCGAAAGAGCGACGAAGCGGCCGCAGCCTTCGACAGCATGGCCGCTGCCTTCGGTGCCGATCCGGATCATGGCGCCGGCAGCGCGTAACGATGCGCGGGATCGAGCAACGCCGCGTTACCGGTATCCTGGGCCGTTTCGCCCTCGAGCGTCTGGCGCAGCGTTAGCGTCTGAGGAGCTGTTCCGGCAACGTAGCCAAGAGCCTCGATCTGGCCGGGGAACAATGCACTGCCGCCGTGCAGCGTTGCGACGTAAGCCTTGCTCTGTGTAGCCCGTTCCTCGATTCGGACCATAGAATGGCGAGCCGAGCTGTGTAATTACGTGCGCCCCGCAGTTGTTGCCGCCCTCCAAGCGTCAGACCAGTATCTGGCGTGCGATCGCCCGAAGACACGCCACCCCAAGATTGGACCGTCGAACGGTGAATGACGAATAGGTCGCTGCCCCCGCAAGTCACCGTTGCTGCGGGTGGCGAGGTTGAAGGGCGACCTCCTGCAAACGAATGATGTACTCGGCGGGGCACTGCGGTTTGTGAAGGCGGGGCTTGGCCCGGTCTCACCGCTTCACCTACGGGCCCGCTCGGCGGCGCTTACTATTGCACCGTTGAGCGACCTAACCCTCTTGGCCAACTGAGGTCGGCTTAGCACCGGCGCTGACCAAGCCAACTGATTGAGTTGGATTCGCTAGATTAGAGGGAACACAACTTGGCCAAGGCGGTTCCAGAGCGTTAGTTGCCAGGGGCCACAATGAACACAGACGTTAACAAGACAGACGCCGCGCCTCTCACAACCGGGGCCGGAGGCGACGAGCTTAACCCTCAAAGCAGAACATGGTCAGACCTGGTCGTGAGGGCATATGTGGTCGCGCTCGCGACAATCATGACAGTGTGGATCGCGCTGATCGGCTACATGCTTTTGCTGTTGGCCGACTGGGCCATTAACTGACGGCAGAACGATCGGCCATTTCCAGACAGATTGCACAGGCCAGATAGAATATGCCAATGGGAATCATGGCGTAACCTCCGCATGTTTAGGAGGTAACATCGCATTCGGCCTGGCCTCGACCAGGATCGGCGCCCGCGTGCCGACGGCCTTGCGGCGGGCACGCCGCTTGCGAACCGAGAGCCCTTCCTCGCGATAGAGGCGGTGGATGCGGTTGACGCCCGATGGCTCGCCCTCCCGCCTGAGCAGGATGAATAGCCGCCGATAGTCGAACCGCCTTCGCTCGTTCGCCAAATCGCGCAGCCGAGTGCGAAGCTCCGTGTCCGGCGGCCGACATGACCGATAGCGGACCATTTTGCGATCCGCGCCGACGATGGTGCAGGCCCGACGTTCCGACAGGCCTATAACGGCCTGCAGATGCGCGACGGCGTCGCGCTGCACGGCGGGCCCTACCATTTTTTTTGACAGAAGCTCCCGCATCGCCGCCACGTCCAGCATCTGCTCGGCCAGCAGCTTCTTCAGCTTAGCGTTCTCGTCCTCAAGTTGCTTCAGACGCTTGGCTTCGGACACGTCCATCCCTCCGAACTTCGCTTTCCAGTTGTAGAGGGTCGCCTCGGAGACACCGTGCTTGCGCGCCAGATCGGCGGTCTTCGCCCCGGCCTCATGCTCGCGCAGAACCGCGATGATCTGCTCTTCCGTGAACCGTGCTCGCTTCATCTGTCCGTCCTTGAGAAGGCCGGACTCTAAATCTCCCTGGAGGAAAAACGCAGTGGCAGGTCACTCGCCGCGATAACTGAACCGCGGATCGACGGTCGGCGAGAACCGGGAGAAAATATCGACCACGGTCAGGACCCGGATCTTGCGGCCCGATGCGAGCTGGTCGTGGACGAAGTCCATCGCCCAAGTTTCGTTCATCTGCGTCGTGGCTCGCTTTGGGGCGGCGCCAATGGAGCGCATATTATCCGTGCCGGGCTGGCCGCCGTTCCAAAAGGACAGCGCGAGGCCGCCGATGCCTTCGGCTTGCGTGGCTGGCGAAAGCTCGTGCTGGTCGTCCTTCCGCAGGCCATGCCGGTAATCATCCCTCCCTACGTCAGTCTGGTGACGGGCCTCGTGCAGGCGAGCTCGCTCGACGCGGTGATCGGAGTGGAAGAAGTTTTCCGCGCTGCTCAGGTCATCATTGAGCAGACCACGCTCACGCGGGGCGGCAGTCCAGCCTATCTCGTGTACGGCTTCCTGCTCGTCATCTATTTCGTGCTGTGCTTTCTGATTTCCCTCGTCGGGCGTCGCTGCGAGCGATATTTCACCCGGCATTTGACGCGAGCCGATGAAGCCTCCCCTCTGCCGCGAGCTACGACACAAATCGTGCCTGCCTGATGTCGGCGGCAAGTGAGCGAATGTGCGCAACCTTCATCGTGCGGACGTTGGATCCTGGCCGGGCTGCGGGCAAGTCTGGTTTGAGAGGCGGCCAGCAGCAAAAGCGTGATGCCGCCCCGGCTTGCCGCCTACAAACGGGCCTCGACAAACGATCCCGAACCGTGCTCTTGGCGAAATGATGCGCGCGATCAGTAACGTCGACGAGCGAGACGCAGTTTGTCTATCTCGCAGGATTGGGCCGCGCGCGCCACCAAGGCTCGCCGCCAGCGGTCCGAGGTAGACTGCTCGTGCGGTTCTGTAAGGCGGCCTGCGCTCGGAAGCCTACCGGCCTGCCGATGCTTGCGCTACGCTCTCGCGCCGGACGGTTGAGATTGTCGAATGCTGTCGTCCCATAAAGAGGCCACACTGCGATGAACGAGGCGACCGGAGGCGCTGCGGGTCCCAGCCTGACACCTGGAGGCATGGAGGGTGTGCGTCCGCTAGGGCCGAAACGCGAGAACGGCGCTTCCGCGCTGCCAAGCAGCGACGTTGGTACCGTGGTGCTCCATTGGATCTCGGCGATCGCTCTCGTCACGAGCCTGGTCACGGGCATCAGGATCTCGGCCGACGCGCTCTATGCCGTCGTCTCCAAATGGATGGAACCGATCCTGCCGCAAGGGGAAATCTGGAGCGTCCATATTTGGGCCGGTCTCGCGTTGTTCGGAACGTCCACCGCTTATCTGATCTACATGGCGACGAGCGGGCTGTCCGCGCGTATCTCGGCCCGTCGGCTCTCGCCCCTGAGGATGCGAGCCCCGGCTAAGCTCCGCTGGTTGAGCGTGAACGTCCTGCTTCACTGGCTGCTTTACGTGCTGGTGGTAGCCCTGACGGTGACCGGGGTACTGCTCTATCTCGGTTTCGGCGGGTGGATCGTCTCGGTGCATCTAGCGGCTGCCTTCGGCACGTTCGCTTATACCTTGGCCCACGTGATCGCGCACTTCGGTTACGGCGGTTGGCGACAGTGGCTGCGTATATTCCGGCCGGCCCGGCTCGCACCCTCCGTCGGTCAGCGCAGCCGGTACCCGTTCCTGATCGCCTCGTTCGTGGCCGTTCCGACCGCCGTTGCTATCGCCGCGCTGGACTACGAGAGTCGCGACGAGCTTCTGGTCCAAACGACGACGGACATACCGACCATCGACGGCATCACCGACGATGTCGCATGGCGATCCGCACGCCCCGTCAGGATCAGGACGTCCCAAGGCGCGAACCTCGGCGGGACCGGCGAGTCCACCGTCGAGGTCAGGGCGGTCCGAGATGCGACCATGATCTATTTCGCGTTCAGATGGCAGGACCCGACCCGATCCCTCGCGCGACTACCGATGATCAAGCGAGAGGACGGATGGCGATTGGTCGGTCACGATGCCGATCGTGCCGACGTGGTGGATTTCTACGAGGACAAGCTCGCCGTTATCTTCTCCGCGAGCGACGCTTTCGCCGGTGGCGGCGCGACGCATCTTGGCCCAAAGCCGCTTGCTGACAAACCGTCGTCCCTGAACGAGCGCGGCCTGCATTACACCGCCGACGGCTCGTATATCGACATGTGGCAGTGGAAGGCTTCGCGCGGCGGCCTGCTCGGTTACATGGACGATCAGTACATCGGTCCCCCAAGGGAGGCGACCGTCGACGAGGCTGCCAAGCGCGCCCGTTATCAGGGCGGGTACTGGAACGATCCCGGCCGGTCCTTTTACAGCTATAACTTCGGGTTCGAGGGCCCAGGCGGCTACAAAGGACCCGTTTCACCCAAGCGCCTGCCCAAGAGCGCGGACGCGGCGACACGGGCGATCGGGAAATTCGACCCGACGAATGCCGATTTGAGCCAAGACGAAGGCAGCATCTGGTGGCTGACCGATGCCGAGAGTGTGCCATATAGCAAGGAGGCGGACGCCCGCTTCCCTGTGGGAAGCATCATGCCGGGCGTATTGATTCAGGGTGAGTACGCGGGCGATCGAGGCGATATCCGTGCCGGCGCCCGGTGGAAGGACGGGTACTGGACGGTGGAGGCCTCCCGGAACCTGAGCGCGACGAGCCGCTACGATGCCGATTTCACTGGCAGGAAGCCCCTGTACATGTGGGTTTCGGTCTTCGACCACACCCAGACGAGGCATACGCGACACGTCAGGCCGGTGGAGGTCAGGCTGCGCTTGGCGGCTGTGCAGTGAAACACTTGTCCGAAGTGCTCCGATGAGACGGACGGTGTCGCTCGTCATCAATGCTAAGGCGTTCTTGGCGGCCCCAGGGGATACTCTATTGGACGCGGCGATGGGCGCGGGCGTCTTCATTCCACACGATTGTTCTACGGGCCAATGCGATACTTGCCGCGTTAGGATATACGACGGCAGCGTGGACGATCGAGGCACGCGCCGCGGCGATACGGTGCTCGCTTGCCAGGCCCGGGTCGTGAGCGACGCCGTCATCGAATTCGACTCCGTTCCCGAGCCGATCAAGGTTTCGGCGATCCTGACTGGTATCAAACCTCTTTCGTCCGAGATCTTGGAACTCTCGATCGGGCTCCAAAGAAGCTTGCCCTTCCTGCCCGGCCAGTACGTGAAATGCAGCTTCGCTGGGTTTCCCTACCGAGACTACAGTCCGACCCAGCGCGTCGACGGAACCGGCGCGATCGATGAATTGATCGTCCACGTCAGGCGGCTGCGCGATGGGGTGGTGTCGTCCCGACTGGGCACCGGTATCCGCATCGGCCACAAGGTGACGGTCCACGGCCCGTTCGGCAGCGCGTTCCATCGCATGGGTGAAGGTCGGATCGTTCTTGTCGCCACCGGCACTGGATGGGCACCGGTTTGGGCCATTGCGCGTGCATCGCGGTTTCGGCAGCCGAGTCGTGAGATGGTTGTCATCGCCGGCGCGCGTGCCGTCGAGGATCTCTATATGAGAGACTCGCTGGCGTGGTTGGCCGATACCGGCGTGAGGACGGCGATCGCCACCGCTAGCGGATTGTCCCACCAAGACGGGAACGCCGTGATGGTCGGCCGCGTCACCGACCATGTCCCCGTCTTGAACGCCGCGGATACGGTCTACGCGGCCGGGAATCCCTCGATGGTCGCGGCGATCCAGGCGCTCTGCCAGATGGCAGGCGCGACATGCCATTCCGATCCATTCACCGCGTCGCAGGCTAAGCCGTCCATCCGTCGGCGGCTTCTATCGTTCCTGCGGCGTGAAGCTGCTGATCCTGCTTCCAACCCGACCGCGGGCCCACATACCTGAGTATCTCGGGTCAGTTCGATGCTGCCGGCAGTGCGCCGAAACCTCGGATGATCGCCGCCGCCTCTCCTGTCTTGGAGAAGGCTATGAATTTGGACACGTCGTCCGCGAGACCGTCCGGGCGGTAAACATAGGCGAGCTCGCCGGTGCTGGGATATCCGGGCTGCGACGGATGATGGCCATCGACCTCTAGCACCGTCGTGCCGATGTCCAGTATCTTGCTATACGGACCGAATCCGATGGCGCCTTCCGTCAAGCGCACGCTTTCGACGGCCTCCTGCGTCGACACAGCGGTCTTCGACCGTTCCGTGATCTCGATGTTCTTCCACCCGGGCATGTTCGCTCGGAGCGCCGTCAGCGTGCTGTCGGCATCCTCGCGGCGGACGACACGGATACGAAGATCTGTTCCCCCAACCTCTTTCCAGTTCGAGATTTGGCCAGAATAGATCGCTGCAAGCTGGGCCGTATCGAGCCGCGATATCCCCGCGCTCGGATGCACGAAGAAGGCGCTCGGGATCTTTGCAACAGGCAAGTAGGCAAGCCCCCTTGCGCGCTCGGCTTCGCTTAGCGGCCGCGCGACGCGCGCAAGGCGAGCCGCCCCGGATCCGACGGCGGCGATCCCACCACCTGAACCGATACTCGGCGGAATGCGAACGTCGATCGATGGCTCCATTTGGCGAAAGCGCGCGGCGACCGCCTGCAGCATCTCGATGCCATCGCCTGTTCCGACGACTGGCAGCTCCTCGGCATGCGACGCCGTCGAGATCATCAGCATAAGCAGTGCTAGGGGAAAATATTGCATGGCTCGAACTCGTCGGTCTGGAAGCGTGAGCTTACCTGCCGCCCCGTAAATGATTGCTGACCGTAGCCGCGAAACATGTTGGCGGTTTTTTGGGCATTACATTTTACCTCGACTTCATGCTTTGCCCCTAACGTCGACGGCACGAACATCCGAGAGGGCGGCCTGGTGCCGGAAAAAAATAATAAGGACTCGACGGAGGTCGCACCAAATTCGGTGAAGATCGCCGGAGGTCTGTGGCCAATCTGCCGTCGTCTCTTGTCGCAGGCGGCGCCGTCCGTACCGTCTTGGCTACGCACGCGAATGTCTGACACCCATGTGGGCACGCACCTCGCATGGGTCGTGCTTCTGACCGGCGCCTTGACCTTTGCAGTCGTCGGAGTGGTCTCGCTCGTTCGTTTAAGGGCCGACGCGGACGAACAGGCGACCGCGCTTGCCCAACTATCCCGCCAGCAGCTGGCTCGAAAGCTCGACGGTGAGGCACGTCTGGCCGAAGCCCGATTGCGAGTACTTTTCGACGAAGCTCATCGTCAGACGCGGTATCTCTCGCAGCGACAGGACGTGGTGAAGGCCGTCGTCTCGGCAAACTCAGTTGCCATGCAGCTACTGCTGCACCCTGCAAGTGTCACGGGGGAGCTCGATGCATTTCTGGTAAGCGATGAGGCTGGAAACATCATAGGATCAAGTAGGACGACCGACCTCCTCCTCGCTGGGGAGGCGATCGTGCGATTGGGGCTCAACCATCGTATCGCTTCTATCCTGACAAGTAATCGGCGTAGCGACAGGAGATCCGATCGGACGACGTTGCGCGTAATGCTAAACGACGATACCGCAATTGGCATGCCAGTTGGAAGGGCCATCGCCCATTTCGCTTTCGAGCCGGTTTTCGACGATTTTGGTGACGTTGCAGGGGTGCTGATCGGTATACGTTCGCTAGCTCCATCCGAGAGCACGTTTGAGCGGTTTTCAAGCATCGTGAATGCCGGCGTCGTTGTTATGGATGGAAACATCACGCTGTCGTCAGGCGGTCTCCCTGCGTTCGATTTCCATGCAACCGTGAAACTTGCGGACGACGAACTGATCTCCGCCTCCGGAGGTAGCCGCGTCGGCCGCTGCGCGGCGCACGAACTTGGCCTCCTGGTTTGTGCGCACGTCGAGGCTTCGCAGGTCCAGGAAGCGCAGCATCAAATGCTTCGCGTTAGCGACCGACAGGCCGGCACCCTCTTTACGTGGTTCCTCGTGCTCGCGGCGGGCTCGCTCGGTATCCTCGTCTCCGTGGTGCTCGTAGCTGTCCGGCGGGTCACCCGAGGCTTGCCGCAGCTCGCAACGGCTGCTGCGTCCGTCGCGCGTGGAGACCTCGACGTGCCCTTCCGCGCCATCGGCGTCGGCGAGGTGCGAAGCCTCGGCCAAGCGTTCGAGGTCATGCTTGCGAATCTGCGCGAGAGCCTCGGCCAGACCCGAAAACTGGCATTCTTCGATCCTGTCACTGGTCTGCCCAACCGAGCTAAGCTGCGGATCGACGGCATGGAGGCGCTGACGTCAGGGAAGTCCGACGTCGTGTTCCTCTTCATCGATCTTGATCGCTTCAAGTCTATCAACGACACGTTCGGTCACAAGACTGGCGACATGCTGCTGGGAGCTCTGGCGCAGAGGCTTGTCGACTTCTTCGATAGTCGCGTTCGATCGAATGTGATCGGCCCCTTCCGCATAGGTAGGCTCGGCGGGGACGAATTCCTCGTGATCCTCGATGTCGTCGCGGCCGAGACGCTGCTGAAAAGTCTCGTCGAAGACCTCATCGGACGGCTTAGAGAAATCTTCGCCATCGGCTCGGCCTACATGACCGTGGGCGCGAGCGTCGGTATCGCCATTGCTGGTCGCGACGGCCGATCGTACGACGATCTGCTGATCAGTGCCGACGTGGCGATGTACGAAGCCAAGCGGTCGGGACGAAACTCGTACGCGTTCTTCACCGCAGATGCTGCGGCGTTGATGCAGGAGCGGCTTACGATCGAACACGAACTTCGCATCGCCCTGAGTAATCGGACCCTGAGCGTGCTTTACCAGCCGCTGTTCTCCTTGCGGGATGAAAGGATCGTTGGCGCAGAGGCGCTGGTGCGCTGGCGTCACCCCACGTTGGGGGACATTCCGCCGGGCAAGTTCATCGGGGTTGCCGAGGACGCGGGTCTAATATCTGATCTGGGTCAATACGTGTTGGAGCAAGCTGTAACCGAAACAGCGGCGCTCGTCCGCGAAAGCGGCGACCTTAGAATTGCCGTGAACGTATCGGTGCTTCAACTGGAGGATCCGACTTTCTCGAATCGGATTGACGCTTGCCTGGCAAAGGCAGACTTCCCTCTCGACCGGCTCGAAATTGAGATTACGGAATCGGTAGCCATGCGAGAGTCCATTGTCATCCAGAACCAGATCGTGAACCTCCGACGAGCGGGGGTGCACTTCTCCCTCGATGATTTCGGCACGGGATACTCAAACCTTTCGATGCTGGCGCGGCTACCGGTAGACACGCTAAAGATCGATCGATCGTTGATCGCCGGAATTCATCGTAGCTCCGAACAGCAAGCGATTGTCCGAACCATCCTGGCGCTATCGCAATCGCTGGGCTTTCAATCCGTCGTCGAGGGCGTTGAGGTCTCGGAAGAACTCGATTTCGTCACGGCGGCGGGTGCGGATATCGCGCAGGGGTTCCTGTTCAGCCGACCTGTGTCGTTCGACATGCTCAAAGCTATGCAAAATACGCGCGCCATGCGCAGGGCTATTCGTCGTCTGGATACAACTTACGGTAAAGGCGACGAGCCAGTGACCGGAGATAATCCGAGCCGCCGCAGCCGGACGGCGACTTAATCTCCGCGATAGTACCCCAACCCCCTGCATGACGCGTGCTGTGCGCCACTTATCGACATGTGTGCATAGCAGAGAAGCAGACATCAGCGAGCCAATATCGCTGGCCGACCGCTATCGACTTACAACCACCGCCGAGGTAGGGCCGACCATCCTCGTCACCTGCTAGGGCGATCGCGACCGGCACCACGCCTTCGCCGAGCCTCCGGCATATAAGTCGCGACGAAGCTGACGAGCTGACTCTGTCTGGCCGTGCCGGTTTTGGAAAAGACCCTCTGAAGATGAGTTCGTGCCGTCGTTGGGGCGATGCCCATGCGCTTAGCCGCAAGGATTGTGTCAAGGCCCTCAACCACGAGAGCCAGCATGCGCGCCTCAGCGGCCGTCAAGCAGAATGCTCGACCGATTTCAGAGAGGTTGCGGGCAATCGTTCGATACGGGTCGTCCACAGTCAGAACGAAAAGATCGATGCCGAGACTGCCCAGGTGCACTGCGTCGACTGCCACGTGCCGCCCATTCATCATCGCTAGGGGCAGTCGCTCCGCGTCGCCGTCAGTGCCCTTGCTGCAGCGCCTAAGCCAGCTTTGCAGTCGAGCTGCAAAATTCCGGTCGGTTGAAACAAATCGCTCCGCGGACCCAATGCCTTCGCGCGCTAAGGCTACGCCGCCGCGGTTGCCGAAGCGGATCTGCAGATCGGCGTCGATGACCAAGAGAGCTTTGGCGCCACAGTCCATCGCATCGAGTTCGCCATGCTCGATCGCGCAGGATGGATGGGGCCGTGTGGGGCTGGTAGCCTGCAATTCAAATGACATCAGCTATTCTCGTTTGAGGTCCCGGGGCCGATCCTGTCCGCCACGCGGATCAGCCAGAGAATGGTTTCGCGGTCCGGTGAGATGAGAGCGGTGACCGTGAAGCCTTCAAAAGCAAAGCGAATTCCCTGAGATTCCGGGCATCTCAAATGGAAATCCACCAAATCCCGGATGGACAAAAGTTCGGCTTCGACGGACTCTTAGACATTGCCTTTTCTTCGACAGCCACAACTCGCAGCATATTCGGTAGTCGCCGCCGATTGCGCGTGAAAAAACCGTGAAGCGCGGCGTGATCTATTGTTGGAAAATTGCTAATCTTCAGCTGCAGCGCGGGACACAACGTCAAAGACGGCAAGATTCGTCATGGACAGCACGCTTCTTGAGATCAACCTGTTCGGGGCCTGCTCTATCCGATCGAGCGCGGCTGAAGAGGTCGAGATCGCCGGCGCCAAGCATAAGGCGCTGTTCGTGCTTCTCGCGACCGCGCCGTTTGGACGGCGGACGAGGTCGTTCCGCCAGGAAACGCGATGGGGCGTAGGCTACTATGACACAGGGCGCCGGAGCCTGTGTCGCGCGCTCGCCGACATCAAGACGTTGATGGTGATAGCTTCGGGCGCTCGTGACGAGCACCAATTCGGAGTCATGCCGCCGCGCGCCGCCGAATGCGTCGTTGCCAGTACAGCGTCACGGTGATCAAACTGGCCGGCGTAAGCTGATCACCTTTATTAGCTCCCGACATGCCTCTCCAATCTGTCGGTTGCTTCGGCCGATCTTCTCGGTGTCGATATTTTTGCTTCAGCAATCTTTCTTAAACAAGACCTCGCAACGCCATCACCCCGAAGACAACGGCAACGCATAATTTGATACCAGGCAGCCGCTTTTGTACGGCAACCCGCGCCCACGGCAGTGCCAACACCCACGCGAGCATGGATTTGAAACCTAAAGAGCAGGCTACGACACCTACGCCCATCGCGGCTATTGCCCCCGTGCTGGAGAGGGCGGCAACTTCGGCGAGCTGTGACGAGAAATAGAGCGCGGTGACTGGGTTTGTTAGCCCACAGCTATAACCCAGGGCGAAGTCCGTGACATGTTGCCGGGAGCTTTGGTGGACCGGGTCGCATGAAGGCGACCGCAAAGTCATGATCCTCCATGCGACGACGAGGAGCATCAACGCGCTGACCTGCGGCAACCACATTCTGATTAGCGCGATGTGCATCACGGAGTTCATCAAGAATCCAAGTGCCAGCGCAAGCGATGCCGCCCCCAAGCTGATTGCGAAGATAAGAGGGAAGGCGCCACGAAAGCCGCGCGCTGCACTCACGGTCGCGATTAGGAAGCTGTTTGGACCAGGCACGAGCAAGATCGCGAGGTAGCCGAGCCAAAACTGCAAAGGCAGCGGCAGCCATATAGCGGCGGAAAGATCGGCTCCTCCGCCCGATGGAAAATCGGTCACGTCGGCCTCCTTCGGGGGTTCGATCACTATCGATGCTGGGGATGCGAGCGGCGTGGTGCGACCGTCTGCTGCGTACCGCGGCGAAGATCGGCCTGTCTGTCCCGCCAACACTGGGCGAAGCGCACGATATTGAGCGGCAGCAGCGCGCAATGCAGGCCAAGCACGGGTATCAGGCCGAGAATCGCGCCGTAGGCGATGAACAGGACGTTGGCCAAGATCGCCGCCGACCGAAGGCAAAGCATGCGCGTGCAGCAGAAGGCGGTGATCGTCATGCCCGCTGCAAGGAAGCCGATGACGTCCGTGACAGCGGCAAGCGGCGTCACGGCTGGTGCCTTTGGTCGCTCAGAACGTCGAGAAGGATGACGTAGAGCTGCGACATGCGTTGCGGGTCGTCGCCGGCGCAGCGCTTGCCCATCATCTCGATCAGGCCCATCGCGATGGGGGCATCTTCGCCCGGCACGATGCCCAATTCCCCGAACTGGCGAACGGTGGAGGCCAATCGCTCCCGCCAGGCGAGGCAGGACGACATCTGGTGGTCGTAATCGCGCAACCGCTGGGCGCTGCCGGGCTGAACGAAGGTGAGCAGGATGAAGAAAGAGAACGCGAGACGGCGCATGATTGCCTCCTGAGAGTTTTGAACCGGACGATGGCGAATGCGCGGGAGGCTCAGCCCCTCGCGGCAACGAGGATCGAGATCGCGATCAAGGCGAGCAGGGCGAGGCCGAAGTAGTGATAGAATTCGTGCTGGCTGGCCGGCGCGCTGACGGTCGCCGGCGCGGGGCAAGCCCAGGCCACGGGCGTTGTGGCAATTGCTGAGCTGACCGGGGCGGCGCCGGCGTTTGCGGCCACCTTGGAGCCGTGACGCAGACGAGCGGAGTTAGCCGTCGACTGCAAAAGTGGTTCATGCAGCGGAAAAATCACCGGGGTATGCTCGTGCTGATGAAGTCTCGAGCTCGACATGGCACTCTCCTGAAAGCGTTGCGAAGGCGCAGCCGTCTCCGATCGCCGTTTGGAGCGGCGCTACGGCATGAGATGATGGGTGTGGCGGGCACTCCGGTCGGGTTGATCCCCACCGGCGCGCGGTTCGTCAGGCTGGCATGAGGTTGGTCACGCCGGCGAATGTCAGCAGGTCGACGATCGTGAACTGGCCAGGCACTTTGCCGAGGGTGGGTTTGAAGCTGTTCGGCGCGCCGAGATAGGAGGTCTTGCTGCCCTGGACGATGCCGATGAAGACTTCGGCGACGATGGTCGCGCCGACCGGACCCAGATGCAGCCCGCCGGATTTCACCTGCGCCTCCTTCAGGATGTAGTACCAAAGCGGCGTCGCCTTATCGAAGCCGTTGGCCTTCGCGGCGGCGCCATCGGATCCCGTCGCAACCTCCTGCGGC
The DNA here is from genome assembly GCA_900470775.1 of Hyphomicrobiales bacterium. Taxonomy (GTDB): domain Bacteria; phylum Pseudomonadota; class Alphaproteobacteria; order Rhizobiales; family Beijerinckiaceae; genus Allobosea. Next base: position 13,203 of record UCBZ01000058.1, read on the forward strand.
GTCAGCGCCGCGATACCCATCGCCTTGGCGATAGCTTGGCCGGAGGCGAGTTTCTTCTGGACGCCGCGCCGCAGATTGAGAGCAGCCAGGCTTCTGGCGAAGGGCGGCCCCTGCTCGGTGCCTGGAAGCTTGTGCAGCTTGTCGATCAGCAGCGGATCGATCAGTTGGGAGGCGTTGAACTCAAATCCCGGTTCACCCACCGGCGTGCCGAAGTCGAAGAAGCGACGCCAGTCGATGACCCAGTTGCTCGGGAGGACCGGCATGGGCGGCGGGAGGCCGGGCTTGGGTGGTGCGGTCTTGACGCCCTCTGCGCCGACGATGTCGCCCGACTTGGCGGTGAAGTGGAAGAGCAGTTCCAAGGTCGCCGGAATGCCGCCCGACGGCCGGAAGATGCGATTGTGGCTGTAGACCTCCCGAACCATCGAATGGCCGAGCCGATAGGCGGCTGCAGAGAACTCCATCGGCATGAACGGCCAGCGCCTGAACCGGTAGAAGCGACGCCCGCGGCGCATGATGCGGTCGGTGATCCCGACTTCCCCGGTCAGGAGTTCCAGGAACTCGTGCAGGACCATCCACTGATAGTGCCAAATGACCTGCTCGCGCGCCTTGTCGAACAGCTGCCCCTCCGGCACGCCTTGGCTGCGCAGATGCGCCACCACCTTGTTGTGGAAGTGCATGAAGGCAAGATGCATCTGGGCGACGAGCAGGTTCTCGTCGTTGCGCGAGTCGGGGATGATCGCCAGTCCGGTCACCGCGCTGCGCGGCAGGTCGCCGCCAGGGATGTCCGGAACCAGACTGCCGCCACCCTTTTGGAGATCGGGGCTTTCGGCCGCCGTACCCAGCAGCAGCGTCGGCAGGGTTTTGCGCGTGACCGGGTCACGCTCGAACAGGGAGGGCGAGCCGTCCTGCCCGAAGCCATAGAGGGAATCGAGGTCCAGCGCCGGGGTGCGGAAGTTCTCCTTTGCCGCCGGGTCGGCATCCTGCTCGCCGATCGAGGTCAGGTCGAGCGTGATGTCGTGATCGATGAATTGGGCGAGATAGGTCAGGCCTGCCGGAAGCGCGGGGTTGTCGATCACGTCGGTCGTCCGCATGGCGGCGGCGAGCGCGTCCAAGGCCTCCGGCGTGGCGGTCAGCGGTCTGAGGCTGGGGAAAATATAGCCGAACAGGCCGGGATCGCCGTTCGCCCTCGATCGGAGCGAGTCCGGGATCGGGGCGCGTGGCGGAACTCCATGACGAGCCATGACTTGTCTCCTGTCGTTGAGGTGCAGGAGCATCTAAGACGAATTAGGCGCCGCAAGCGCGTGAGGAAACTGTGAGTATTGCGGGAATGGCGGCGAATTCTGGCCGATCGAGCTTTGGCACTTGACCGTTGGCTAAGCATTAAAAATCTGATGAATCCGAAATCTTACGTTCGCGCACAATGACAATGTATGCTTGCGCGCATCTTGGGCTGCACGGTGCGCCGAATTCCTGGCGGTCGTCAGCCGAGCCTCGTTGGCCGTTCCGACAGCTCCGCGTCGGTAATAGGCTGTCGCAACGGAAACGTCGCCGGTGGTGCCTTCGCTTGCGAGATGTGCCGCATCGCCAGTGCTCGCGCGACTTGTGGTGCCGCCATGCTGGATCCCGACAACCGGACGGCGGCGCCGCTACGCGTGCCGGCAGCAAGAACTCCGCGCAGTGCGGTCGACTCGTCCGAGACGGCTGCCACCCGGACATCGCCGCGCCCCGCCGGAACGGTTTCGGTTCGAAGGGGACCCGAGGCGCCATACTCCGTCGCGCGTCCGCTATCGCCGTAGCAGCCGGCGACGACGGTGACCTTCTCATGTGTGGCCAGCCCGTTGAGCGTCCCGAGCCTACGGACGAAAGAGGATGGTGGGTTCTCGATTCGCGAGACCGCGCCATCGGCGGTGAATCTCAGATCAGCGGTGTCGTCAAAGAAGCTTTGGCGTGCTCCCCTCAGATAGCCGAACGGATCGTTGTCGCGCTGGATGCGGCAGGAGACAGGCGCGTCCAGTTCGGCGCCACCGGTTTTGCTGAGGGCAATGGTCCAAAGACCCGAAGCAGCCGCCGGCAAGGCCGGATTGGTTGGCTCGGTTGGCGCAAGCGCGACGACGACCCGCACCCAGGCGTCGTTGTAGCGTTCGACGACGCAAAGGCCGATCGTGTTTCCGGAGAGCGTCAGGTTTTGTGACAATGCGGGCGAGCTACCCCCCTGCGGTTGCACCGAGCTTGCGAACGCCAATGGGCTTTCGGTTCCGCACATGATCCCTTTGGGATCGCTGATCGCCAGCGCGAACGTCGGGGCATCCTCGCCCGCCGCCCGAAGCCAGATCTCGAGATAGCTCGACGTGCGATCGCTCGGCTGAAGCCGCCACGGTATCGGATAGCTCATGCCCGTTTGGAGCTGATCCACCGGGATCTCGCCGTTCATGCGATCGCCGAAGGTGTTTCCCGACGGCATGACGAGCGTGGTCGGCTTGCCCTGAGCCTGTCTGGCTTCGATCAACCTTGCGATCGCCACCTCGAGCCGGTCGGAGCCGTCATGAGGTCCGCCCGTGAAGCCGTAACTGAAGTTGATCACGAGGGGCAGAGGGGCAGCCTCGTCGTCGAGATAGGCGGCGCCGATCCTGTCGGCCCGATCGAAGATGTAATGCAGCGCGCTGAGGACGAAGGCGTCCTTCCGAAAGCCCGTGGTATCGGCCGTGATGGCGGCGGGCAATTGCACGGCGATGATGCGCATCAGATCGACATCGCCCTGGTCGGTTCCCGGTCGGAGCCCCGCAGCCGCGTCCAGGACGTGCGAACCGTGAGAGGCGATATGATTGAGGGTCGAGCCGTGCCGCCGCGAGAAGTCCGCGGCCCCGGCGCGCGCGTAGACAGCGTCTTCATCCGGACCATGAACGCGACAGAGATCGTTGATCGCGTCTCGGGTGAACTCGCGCCCGAATACGACCGATCCAGAGGGTGTCGTGTCCGATGATTGCAGCCAGCAGAACTCGACACGGGTACCGTTCCCCGCGGTATCGAGGAAATTGCGGTGAGCAAACGGCAAGCCGTCATCGATCACGGCCATGATCACGGGTCGTACGCCGGGCGCGAGGCGCGCTTTCAACGCACCGTCGGCAGTGTGCGGCGACGGATCACTGCGCCCGCTGTGCAACACCACTACGCTCTGCTCGCGCATTGGCGTGTTAAGCTGGAACTGGACCTCCTCCTTCCGACCGGCGGCATTCAGAACGCGACGCACCGGCGCGCTCAGATGATCCAGTGTCCTGTTGATCTGCAACAGGTCCAAAGGATCACGCGCATCGGGATCGTGAAAGTCGAGGACGATGGGCCAATGGGTCATCTCGTCCGGCGGCTCGGGCGCGCCATTCCAGATGACCGGAAGAATGACACGCGCCGCGCCATTGCCATCCTTGGACTGTCGGTCGGCTTCGGCCGCGAACTGACGCGGATGGGTGCCTGCAGGCAGACTGACCATGGAGGCCACGAAGCGGGTCGCCGTGAGGGTGACATCGGCTTGCGCGTAGGCGGCTCCGCCTCCGAAGGTCCATTCTTCATAGGCGCCCGTCAGGCGCGGATCGCCGTTGGTCGGCAAATCAGGGGACATTGAGCGCTCCTGCCGATCGATCCGTCAAAGCTTGAATTCGTTGAGAACCTTGCCCCAAAGCCAGCCAAACAAGGGGCTGCCCTGGACGGGAACCGACGCGTTCGCCCGTTCTAGGCCGTGAGCGGACGGATCGCCGCTGCCGCCCGTGACCCTGGGAAGGAAGTCGGCCAGCAGGAAATCGCTGTCGATGGCTGCATAGGTCGCGTGAGCAGCGCCACCGCCCCGGCACTTGGCCAGGATGATCTGGCCGACGACCTCTCCCAGCGCAGCTCCGGCCCAGCTGTCGATCGGGAAATGCACGCCTGCCACGGTCCGGTTGACCGCGATCCGCTCGGCCTGTTTGTAGAGCAACCTGATCAGGCGGTCGCTCTGGGGGTAGTGCCGCAAAGTCGGCGGCGCAGCATCCAGCATCGTCAGCAGTCCCTCGAGCACGGTCGCGACCGCAAAAGCCTCTGCCGCGTGTGCGCTCGGAAACGCGCCGTGAGCCGGTGTCGGGATCATCGGCATCACCGTCGCACCCCGGCGGTCGGGCCGGCGGCAGGCGAGATGGTGCTTGGCCACCATAGCCACATGAGACGTAATGACCTGCGTGATTCCGATCAGCTCGAAAGTGAAGCGGTTGGCGTCGTTCAGGCCGAGGATGGACGCAAAATATTCGACCGGGTACCCGACCTGCGTCAGGATCTCCGGGGCCCGGTCCGCCCGCTGATCGGCGTAGCTGCGCAGATGCTTGAGTTGCAGGCGAAAGAGCTCGGCCTCGGGCCGAGCCAACGTGATCAGCGGCTTCTTGCCGTAGGTGAGTTCGATACCTGCAAACGGCTGCGCGATACCGCCGAGCCGTCGTTTGCCGGGCGTCCAATCGAGGCGCTTCAGCGTGTCCGTCAGATAGAGGGAAGCGCGCACCCATGCGGCCCAGCTGTCCATATTGGCGGTCGGGCCGATGGGCAGATCGGCATACGCTCCGGTTGGAGCAGCCCCTACATCGTCAGCCGAAGCAATGTGGCCGATCGCCTGAGCATTGATCGTCAGCCCCTGCGCCAGGAGTGGGTTGACACCCGCGCCGGGGACGAATTGTCCGATCCCGGTGGTACCTGTCCCTCCTGTGCCGCCCGTGCCTCCGGTACCGCCCGTTCCACCTGTTCCTCCGGTTCCACCGGTCCCTCCAGTTCCCCCTACGATCGACATGGCCAGATCAACCCTTCCCTATTCCAAGCCTGCCGCCCGTAGGGCGGCTGCAGCCTTATGTCCAAATCTGGAATCCGCAGCCGGATGGCTATGCAGATAGCTCTCGATCGTGAAATCGGGCATTTGACGAATGAGTTGCAGACCCGCGGCTCGCAGCTCCTCGCCGCGATCGAGGTTGTGTAGGGCGACGATTTTCGTCCGCAACGTAGATACGTGGCGATCGTTGAGCTGCAGCGAGCTCTCGGCGAGTTCGAGGGCGCCCTGATAGTCGCCAGCAGAGAGGTAGGCCGTCGCGCTAAGCGACTCGTAAAAGTATCGCATCGGGTCGAGCGGCGAGAGCCTACGCGCTTGATCGACGGCTCTGACGGCCGGACCAGCCTCGTCCCGGAACGCGTGGAGCGTTCCCCGCAGCAGCAAAGACAATGCCTCGTTCGGGTTGATGGCCAGGGCGGCCTTGTAGCGCTGCTCGGCGACATCGAGCCGCTTCAGCAGGTTGTTGTGGGCGAGACCGTCGATGGTCAGGCAGAACGCGTTGTCGGGGGAGAGGTCGAGCGCCCGCGCCGTGCAATCGAGCCCCCGCTGGGTCTCCGCCTCGATATCCGAGCTCCAACCGTTGAAGACGCTTAGGAAATACCACTTGCCGAGCCACGCATGGGTCTCGGCCGCATAGGGCGCGCGTCGCAACGCCTCTTCGAGCAGCACACGCGCGCGGGCCAGATCGTGAAGCGTCGCGCGGTTCATGAGCCTGACGCCCGCGATCACCAGGCGGTGATCCTCGACATCCGCCAGGCGCTGGCTGGTGATATGGCTAAGCGCCTCGTCCGCGATAGCGGCCCCGATCGAGCCGACGATAGCGGCGATGCCCTCCTCGGCGGATTGGAAGAACGTCTCGACGGGGCTGGTGATCTGCCGCGTCCAAAGAATGCGGCCCGAGCCGACGTCGATGAAGTCTGCGTCAAGGATCAGCATGCCGTCCGACCGTCTCAGGCTCCCCGCGACGCAAAAATCAGCATGAAGCCGAGAGCGAACCGAGGCGATGTCGACGCCGCCGCGTGCGAGTTCTCGACAGGACAGGTGCGAGATCACGGCAAGCAGCCTGGAGCGGCTGAGCGAGCGGCACATCTCTTCCGCAAGCCAGTCGCTGATCGTCGCATCGGCGATATCGTTGCCGATGGCGCGGAACGGCAGCACGGCGATGGCGGGCAATACCGACACGCCACCGCCGCTCAAGGACAGGCTGAACAACCCGTCGAGCTGGGTCGGGTTCTGGCGGATCCCGCCGATCCATTGTCCAAAGCCGGCCTCGCGGATGTCCAGCCCTTCGAGGAACTCGCCCTGGCCGGGATGGCCGACGAACGTGACCCGGGACAAATCGAGCGTGACTTCTGAATTGGTGCTCGTCACCAGGTCGCCGAAACGAGGCCCGATGACCGCCTTTATGTCGGCAAGCGCACGACGCAGGCTTTGCCGGCCGGTGTCGTAGCAGGAGACGCCCCACAGCGTTTCCTGCAGGAACGAGCGCGTGCGCCGCCCGAAAGGCGCGGTGGCGAGCAGAACGAACAGCGCCTTGTGCTTGGCGCCGCCGATCTCGAATCCATCCGGCGCGCTCGATCTCACCGAGCACGCGCCGAACAGATTGATCTCCAGAAGCTTGCCGTCCATGGCGCGGTATCCAGCCTGACTGCCCGAACGTTACCGCCGCAAGATGCCGGATCACAACGCGCTTCACGCTTTTTTCACGCGCCAGACGCCGCATCGGCTGAATATGCTTCAATTGCGGCCTTTAAAGAAAACGCCATGAACAAAAGAACATTCGGAGTTGAAACAATGCCTATCCGTGATCTGGCGGACTTCCACCTGAGATGGCCTGAGTTCCGGGAGAAAGCCGTCAAGGTTGCACAATCTACAAATTTGGAGCCGATCGATCGTGAGACGATCATGTGGCTGATCCGTCTGGCAGACAGAATCGGTAGCCGCGACCTGACCTGACGGGAATCTCGACACGGCGCCCGCGAACTTCGGATCAATCTTCATAATTTGTCGACAACCCTCGAATTGAGCGCTACTTCCTCAAGGTGATGTGGTTGGGAATGGCGATGCGCGGAGTAGGGATAAGCGTAGCTGGCACGCTTATCGTGTTGTTCGCCCGCTTCCTCACCGCGGTCCGTGGACGGTGGGACGGGGTCGCGCCGGTCGACGAGCAGCGGATCTACTACGCCAATCACGCCAGCCACGGCGACTTCGTCCTCATCTGGACGGTGCTGCCGCGTCGCATGCGATTTGTGACCCGGCCGGTCGCCGGGAGCGACTACTGGCTCAAGAGCCGCGTCCGGCGCTTCATCGGTTGCGATGTGTTCAAGGCCGTCCTGATCGATCGCGATCGTGCCAGCCGGGCCAACGACCCGATCGGCCAGATGGCGGAAGCGCTGGATGCGGGC
>UCBZ01000065.1 GCA_900470775.1 Hyphomicrobiales bacterium
TCGCGGGAATTCTTTGCAAGCTCGGTTCCAACCGACGGAAAGGAAAGCCATCGACGGAACTCCAGCAAGAGTGAGGGTCGCCGCCGGCAGGATCATCGTGTGGCGATCGACCCCCACCAGCGGCTGGCTCGCCGGCTGGTGGAGCAGTCGGCAAGCTGAAAGCAATCTGACCATGAGACTGGAATTCAAGCGGCTCACCAGTAGCGCGCGGCTAGCTCCTCACCTTTCGTTCCCCAGCCGCCTTCGAGCGGCTTTTCACAGCTGATTATCGAAACAGAACCACGGGCAGCGCGGTCAAGGCCGCGAGCACGACCTCGACTGCCGTGCGAAGCAAAACGCCCCTAGCGTTGCTGCTGAACGGCATATGACACTCCAACGCAACAAACTGCCGTAGCAGCGATCGCCCCCCAGGACATGCCAATCATGAACACTCGCGAGCTGCAAGCCGCGCGTTCGCTCGGCTTCGGACACGGTCGATGGCGTCGCCAGCGTAGGGCCGCATCCTCGTCTTCTGGCGCGGGTCGAAGGATGCGGTCACGCTCGCCCGCCTCGACAAACCCCGACTGCCGGCCGCGTGCTGCTGAGCGCCACCGGTGTGCCCGCATCAGCGAACGAGGCCTGATCGACCACGGCAATGACGGTGTTCTCGTTGGCTGGTTGTAACACAGTTTCGTCGACTTTTCGACGGATCATCTCCTTTGCCAAGCGGCTCCGAAGCTTCTCACGTCTGAGGTAGTACGAAATCGACCGTAGCTTCTTCATCGCGTGGCCCCAGCGTGTTTGCCCCGTTTTCCTTGCGATAGGCTGCGGCATACTGAGCAGTCGCGCATCCTTCGTTTTGAGGATGACCTATCGTAATGGCTGGACCGCCGCCTTTCATCACCTCCGGAGCACCACCATGAAACACGTCCTCGCGGACCTCATGCCCGCGTCCGGCTGGATCAACATCGCCGACATCGACCGGATGGCCTCGGCCGCCGCCGAGCGGACGGCAGCCCTCATCGCCAAGGACGCGCTGAAGCCCGGCCATGTCGAGACATGGTCGAGCGGGGGTATCAAGCGCTTCCTCGACAAGGTCGGAACGACGACATGCCGGCGTTCCGGAAGGACCTGACCGCGATGCGGGCGGCGGCGGAAACCCGCGAGGCGCAGATTAGCCACGGCCTCAAAGCCGAGGTCACGGTCCTGCTGAGCGGCGTCTGTAACGCCATCTGGCTCGCCCTCAAGGGAGCGAAGTGATGCTGAGCGCACGCGCGGCTGCCACGGTTGGAGTCTGGTCAACGGCGGGGTGATGGCAACAGGCTGTTCCTGTACGCGACGCCGATGCTCGAATCGAAGATGGCGCCGGTCCTCTCTGACCAAGGCGTCGAGATCGATGACGGCAACCGCACGCCGCGCCAGACCTGCTGGACTTGGCACTGGGTTAAGAATCGCTACGCCCAACAGATCGTCGTGTCCTGGACCATCGCCGTCTAGTTTCCCGCCATCACCGAGCGCGAGTGCGATGGCCAGGTGCTGCGCTATCCGCAGACGGGGTCACTCGGCTCCGGCCGCAACAATCTCTGCGTCGTCATCGCGCTCGACCTCGACTGCGTGCCCGACCTGACGATCCGAGGGCAGATCACGGGCTCTGGACGATCTGGCAGGAACTGCCGGTCGTGCGCGTTCCGCCATTGCCACGATACCGCTATTTTCGGGTCAGGGTGGCTGTCGCGTTGCCCACCGTCGGGCTCTCGTATATGTAGCTCGCAGTGTTCGGGCCTGTCCTAGTCACGGTGACCAGAGCTGCTCCCGCGCCAAATTTCGCCTGCCTTGCGTCTGTATTGGAGAAGCCGAGCGAGATCTTCTGTCCTCGGAAGCGGTATACGCGCACTTCACCGCCCTCAAATCGCACTCTGACCGGCGCGCCATTTTCCGTGTAGCCATTCCAGACACCATCCCAGCTACTGTCGCCAGCCAGAGACGGCAAGGCTGAGACTACGAAGGCGGCAACCACTAGGATCATTTTCATGGTCAACTCCGATGTCCAAGCGTAGCACCGGCCTGCCGCGAAGAAAACTGCTCCGACCGAACGATCCGAAGGCCCCCGCGTTCGCACCTTATCGCCGGGGTCCGTCAGTTGCTCCAGTGATCGCATGGCCTCGTAAGGCCGCCTTGCTTGGGCATATCCTTCCTAAATTTGGGCCGTCGCTCCTTCGGGAGCGGTGATCCTTGTTCGTTTCAGCGCAAATACGCTGAATAATTGCTGACGCCTATATGAGCAGGACATCCAACCGTTAAGTTTTGTGTCGGTTGCCCTCATCACTGACAATTGCTGTGGTGATATCATGTGGCTCGGCCTTCTGCACTTGGTTTGGGAGAACCTCCGACGCAAGCATCTCCTTTCGCCGTACGGCATTCTTCTTAATTATAAGGTTCTTTAGCCTTTCCCGCCGCGTTGTCATTCGCAGGTTCGGTCTCTTAATCATTGTCGTACCACTTCTTCTATCAGACAAATTGTGGTGAACACGATGTAAGTGATCAGAATCAACTGCAACGCAAAGCCCGCCAACCGCGAATGACGCGATTGGACGCTTTTGTCCCAGGTTGGTACGTTGTGTTTCACGTTGAAGCCTCCACTGGATTCTTATTGGATGCGCTTCAAGAACCGCGCCGTCGTGGGGCACTTCACGCTCTACATCCCCCAGCGACCTGCAAATCGATGGAACGACTCGTCTGGGCAGCAATTGAGTCGCCGTTGGTGTATTCCGTTCGGAGTTCAGGCTATGTGTGCGGTCAGCCGGGAAGCACCTCCTCCAGGTGACTCAGGGCGACCAATTGTGCCACTTGGAAGCGCGGAAGCAGCCCAGTGCCGAGCCCGGTCGCGACCGCACCGCGCGGCTAGGTTGTTGTTGACGAGGAGACGCGGGGCGAGGCGAAGCGTCTCGGATTCTGCCCCTTGCAAAGCGACAACTCGACGTTGCGCCCGAGCGCGCCGAACACGACGGTGTCATGGTCGCCGAGTTTGCGAGGCCGCTTGGGCGCGCCTCGATCCGCAAGGTAGGCCGGGTTCGCGAACAGTACGTAGTCCGCTTCCCTGAGCCTGCTTGCGGTCAGGTCTCCGTCGCCCGTGGCGCCGACGCGGATCGCGAGGTCGTAGCCCTCTTTCACGATGTCGACGACGCGATTGGTGTAGTGGGCTACCACTCGCAATTTTTGATAGGCGGCAACGCGGCGAAGAGCGGCAGCATATAGGAGACACCGCGTTGTCCGAAATAGGTGCCGACCACGCCGGCCAGCGCGGCGATAAACAGATTGGCCATGGCTCTTCCCAAAAGCAACGGTTATTGACGAACCGTGCGGCCAACTCATTGTTCCCAGTGCTAAAAATGACGGCCATGCTCGCGCGCTAGCCTGGAGCAGGCGAAGCGACTGACGGAGCAATGATCGGGCCGCGCCGCATCCTACTCGCCGCGCTGATTGTGACGACGCTCACGGCCTTGGTCGCCGTCTGGCCGAGAGCGCGAGCGAAATGGTAACTCGCACTCTGCCCGAAAGCTGATCTTCGCAACAGACGACGATAGGTCGATGATTGGGTCGTTCGAACAGCCTAGCTCCGCTGAACTTTCGCCAGATTCGGCATCGGCCCGATAGGCGGACGGGCTAGCAGTAGAAGGATCGATACAATGATCAGGTTGAGCGCCCCAGCCACCGACCCGATCATGAAACCATTCGCATAACTTCCCGTACGGTCAAATGTGACGGCACCTTGGTATCCTCCAAACGCGTGACCAAGCCACGCGAAGGAGAGGATGATGCCCATGAACGCGCCCCGCCGATGCGCTGGCGTTAGCGCGCGCGCTGATACCAGGAGGCTGGTCATCACGCCTGCGTAGGCGAACCCGTATATCACGCCGAAGAACCAAAATCCCTGAAGTGATGTGAACTGCGTGAACGCCAGGACGCCGACCGTCTGTAGCAACGAGGCGACCGCCCATGACTGCAGCGGCCCGATCGCATCGCACAGTTTTCCGTAGCCGACGCGGCCGAGGATGGCGGCAAGCAACATGGCGAGCATTACGCCGCCGGCGTCTGTCGCCGGGATGCAGAAACCCTGGATGAGAGGCATCAGATGCATGAGCGGCAGGGCCATGCAGGCGCAGCAAAAGAAGACCGCCGCGCTGAGGAGTGGCACGGCAACCGAAGCGGCCATCGGAGGCGCCTGCGTCGCGTCGGCTGCGATGGCAAGCCGGGGCGCATCGCGCACGAACGCCACCAACGGAAGAAGCACTGCGAAGATCGCAATGCCCAACGCGGTCATCGCGCCGCGCCAGCCCATATGTTCGATCAGGAAGGCAGAAAGGAAAGGCACACCACCTTGACCGACGGCCTGTCCGGCAGCGGCGATGCCGATCGCCAGTCCCGCCCTGCCCGGGAACCAGTTGCCTACCGTCGCAAAGAGCGGAGCAAACAGCGCTCCTCCACCCAGCGCACCTGCGATGAAGAAGATGAGGTAGATCTGCCAGAGCGCATGCGCCTGCGCTGTCAGGAGAAGGCTGGCGCCCATCACTATCACCGCGATCACGCAGATTGCCCGGATGCCGATGCGATCCGCGACAAAGCCCATGACCACGCTGCCAACCGCCAGGCCGAGCAGCCCAAGGCTGTTGATGGCCGCAACTTCCGAGCGGCCCCAGCCCTCAGCGGACTCCATCGGAATGAAGAAGGCCGTGAGACCATTGACGAGCGTGCCCATCACCAGGGCGAGTATGAGAGCGGCTGAGCCGACGACGAACCAACGGCGAGAGCTTTCCAAAGTCAGCGTGGCCATTCTTGCCCCGCGTCATTTGTGGGGGCCGATGCACGATTGCGCTGCGGCGGGGTGCCCGCGCGCCAAAGCGGCAGAAGCATTGCGACGCGCTCGCGGTAGCGCTGGTAATCGTCACCAAACAGCGCGATCAGATCGCGCTCCTCCAGCATGATACCGGCCAGGATGTAGGCGGTCGTCGCTGCCGCGAACAGCAGATGGCCCTGGCTCATGACGGGTGTCGCCCAGAAGGCGATGATAAAGCCGAGATAGATGGGATGCCGGACGAGTTTGTAGAGGCCCGGCGTCTTAAATTCGGCCTCCGGCATACTCTGGCCGGCGAACCGCACGAACACCTGCTTCAGCCCGAAGAGCTCGAAATGGCTAATCATGAAGGTCGAAAGCAGCACGAGCAGCCACCCGAACAGGGATAGTGCGATCAGAGCGGCCGCCAGCCCTGGATTGGTTACGCTCCAGACATTCTCGGGCAAGGGCCGCCATTGCCACATGAGGAGCGCGAGGGCCGTCGTCGCGAGCAGCACATAGGTTGGCCGCTCCAGCGCCGGGACGACAAACCTGAGCCACCAGCGTTTGAACCAGGGGCGAGCCATGACGCTATGCTGGACTGCGAAGAGCGATAGCAGCGCTAGGTTGATGAGGACCGCCGCCACCGACGACGTTTGCGAGCCATCGTCAATGCCCTTCGGCACCGCGAATCCGCCAACGAAGCCGACCGCATAGATGAAGGATGCTAAGAAGAACGCATAGGAGAGCAGGCCATAGAAAAGGATCGCTGTCTTGCGCATGGCTAACACCTCAGTTGGCGTGACGAATGGTGGCAATCAGCCTGCGGCACGGGTTGGGGCGGTAGAATTTTGGGGATGGCGCCATCGCCGATTGTCGCGGGCCGCTCGCAAACGCAGCTATCAGTCGCCCCTGGCTCGTCAGTGCTGTCCGAAGCGCTTTACGACGAAATTCCATCGCGTGTGTGCGACGGAGCTCATAGCCGATGGCATCAGCGCGTAGACAGTGTGCTCGTGACTGTTCCATGATCGGTCCCTCACAGCGTGCCTGGTCGGACCGTTCCATGATGATCGGAATCGTACGCGGTCGCTTTGAGAGTCGCTTGACGAGAGCTTGGGATTTCCTTGATTTTCCTTGAGAGGACCGCTGCTACGCCTGAACTCGAGAGCAGGATCGACCGCGGTATGACGTTCTTGTTCGAAGACTTCTCGCTCGATGTTCGGGTACGAGAGCTGCGCCGCGGCGGGGAACGTATCGCGCTCGAACCGCAGGTCTTCGACCTTCTGGTCTACCTCATCGAGAATCGCGACCGTGTCGTCAGCCGCGACGACCTGATCGCCTGCGTCTGGGGCGGGCGGATCGTTTCGGAATCGACGCTCGCCAGCCGCATGAATGCGGTACGTCAGGCGATTGGCGACGACGGCCACGCTCAACGGCTGATCAGGACTATCATGCGCAAGGGGATGCGTTTCGTCGGTGAGGTCCAGCCCCCCGGCTCGTCGCAGCCGCCGGCACCCGAGCGCGAGGTCGGCCGGCTGCCGGCCACCGACGTGCGATCGCCGCAAAGCGTCACCTTCTGCCGTGCCGAGGACGGCGTCCATCTCGCGATCGCCTGCACCGGCGGGGGGCCTCCGCTGGTCAAGGCGGCGAATTGGCTGAACCATATCGAGTTCGACCGGGAGAGCCCGGTCTGGTCTCCTTTCATTGACATGCTTTCCAGCCATTCGCGGCTCGTACGCTATGATGCGCGCGGCAATGGCCTTTCCGATTGGGATGTCGAGGACATATCCTTCGAGACCTTCGTGAGCGATTTGGAATCGGTCGTCGATGCAGCGGGCCTCGAACGCTTCGCGCTTCTTGGCATGTCGCAAGGCGCCGCGGTCTCCATCGCCTATGCCACGCGGCATCCTGAGCGGGTGTCGAAACTGATCCTGATTGGCGGCTTTGCGCAGGGCTGGCGCAAGATCGGCAACAAGGACGAGATCGCTCAGCGGGAGGCGTTGGAGGGCCTGATCCGCCTCGGTTGGGGCCGCGACAACCCAGCATTCCGGCAGGTCTTTACCTCGCTCTTCATCCCAGGCGGGACGCCCGAGCAAATGCGCTGGTTCAACGACCTGCAACGCATCTCGACTTCGCCGGACAACGCCTTACGGATCTTCCGCGCGCTGGCTGATATTGACGTGGTGCCGCTTCTGCCGCGCGTCGAGAGCCCGACGCTTGTTCTGCATTCCCGCGGCGATGCGCGCGTGCCATTCGCCCAGGGGCTTGCTCTCGCTCACGGGATTCCCGATGCTCGTTTCGTTGCGCTAGATAGCGACAACCACGTTGTATTGCCCCACGAACCCGCCTGGCAGCGTCTTAGTTTGGAAATCCAGACATTCCTGACACTGCCTTGATAGAGGGAAGGGTCACACGATAGCAGCGACCTGCTTGCGCAAGAATAGTCAAGAATCGGCCCGCATAAGGCTCGGTAGGCTCGCGCGACAGGCGCGGCCGGAAAAGATAGCGTTAATCTTAGGCAGCGAGTTCGACGCCGTTTATGCGTCACGCCGTGCTTCCATTGGATCTTGAAGCCGGTGGACTCGATTCCGCCGAATGTGGTGGCGTTGCCTAATATCCCGCCCAAGGCCAACCGGCGCTGGAAAAACTGCTTCTCGCCGGTCCTCTACCGCGACCGAAACGCCATCGAGCGCATGTTCTGCCGCCTCAAGGATTTCCGCCGCGTCGCAACCCGATACGACCGCAACGCCGTCAACTTCCTCGCAGCCGTCTGCATCGCCGCAACCGTCAGCTACTGGTTATGAGGCTCGACCCTAGGCTAACGGGGCAACTGCGCCCGAACTGCTTCCACGATCCTTGGGCTAGCCGCCGGCTTGGCGAGCCAAGCGCCCTTGAGGAAGACGGAATCGATCGTCTCTTCGCCCGGATTGCTGCCGGAAAAGACGACGAACGGTATGCCGAGATCCAGGAGCCGCTGTGCGACGAGCTCGCACGATCCATCCTGGAGATCGACGTCGAGCAGGGCCACATCTGCATAGTGTGTCATGAGCCATTCAATCGCGCTCGCGCATGTCGCCAACGAGGCCGCGATATCGAACCCCTCGTCTCTCAAGATGCCCTCGATATTTAGCGCTATGATCGGCTCGTCTTCGAGCACCAGGACCTGTGGCGCCGAGCCGCGGCTAATCATCCGGGTTCCAGGTAACACGCCGCTACGGATGTTGCCGCTTGAAGGGAGATTACCTTAGTCACGTTCTAATGAGAGAGTCGATGGCGGACCGTCATCATGAGCGCGGCAACAGCAGGAGGGGTGGCCGCTCATCTGGCGAAGCGCGTTGCCAAATGCTCACGCGCTTAACGACCGAGGTCGCGTTCCTGCGCCGGTCAGGGTTTGTCACGAGATATAAGAGAGCGGCGTAGGCGATTTGGTGGAATTCGGCCCGTAGTGCGCGCTTCTAACTAATGCCGCGTCGGCTCTTTCCAGCCCTGCTCCAGACCCTGCTGTTCGAGCTGCTCGACAAGAACCTTAATTTTATCGCCTTCAGCATGCCGATCGGCGAGGGAGTTCGCCATCTGCAATCGCCTGGCCTGGTCGATCTGACGCGACCACTCTTTCTGCGACTTGTTCGTCATCGTATCCTCCGAAAGCGACGTGCCAAAGCACAACGAGAGGACCAACGAATTGTTCAGGCGGCTCATCGAACTGGTCGGGGCGGAGGAACGACGGCATCCGGTCATGATACTTCGCCGTCCATCCGCCGGCGTCGCGGGAAACCTAGTGGAGCTGATAGGCCGACAACGCTCACCTCGATCGACCTTGCTTGTTGCCCTTCGGTACCCTAGTGTGATGGACACGCTATGGGCCGATGCTCGCGTCCCGTGGGCGGCAACGCTGCTAGTCATCGCCGTCATTTGGGCGTGCTCAGCTTCATTGGATGGCGCCGAGAGCTCCGCGAGGACGCGGAAGCTGAAGGCGCGAAAGCAAAAGGCAGCGTGAGATCGATATAACCGTCTCAGGCCGCGCCAGAATTATGACGCAGCGGCAGCCAAAGAGCTTCAGTGGCATTACGAAGCGCCTGCAGAAGCAGGGAGACTAGAAACCATCCTGGGCTGTCGGAGTTAGGCTGGCGTGGATCGTGGATGCGCCTATGTGGCATTGAGGATGTACGCTCAGATGTACCCAGTTGTTTGGCGTATCAAAATTCGGCGGATATTCGTCATCGGTCTCTGCGCCATCCAACCGGCCTGCGCCTCCGACCCCGAAATGACGACCGGCGGAATTCCGACCGTAGACCGGCCGCCGCTCAGCACCGCGGTGGTCGAAGAGTCCGAGGACATCAGGCCAACAACCTGCTCCATCAAACGCGAGATCGTGACCTGCTTCTATCAGTCCGAAAGCAGTGTTCTGCGATTTAAGAGGTTCGGGCCCCTACCGGTCGAATTCTGAGGGCCCCCACAGGTGCCATCCGAAAAGCTTCGTGACAGGTGTGGTTTGGTCACCGCTTGCGATGGTCCGGACGGCTCTTCCCATGCTCCAGCAACTCCTGAATGCGGGATTGGAACGTGTCGTGGGCGGTCGTTGCAAAGGCTTCGATGCTATCCACGGCCACCCCGCTTTGATGCATGCGCTGCATCTTGGAGACCACCTCCATCACCCGCGCGGCCTCAAACGCTTTCACATCGAAGTCACCGGCGTTGTGACGCAGCATGGCTACGCGCGCGGCATCTTCACCGGCCTTCCGCCCCAGCATGCGATAGCGCTCCAGTGCCCAGCCTGACGGAGCGTTCTCGGTCTGCGCTGCCATGGCATATCCCCCAAATTGTCAGCCTGTCGCACCCTGCTGCAGCCGGAATCGGCGCCGGCCGTGCAGCGTACCACCTCCGCTCCCATTCAGAACCTCACGGCGAGCACGGCTTTGAAGCGTGGTCCTGCATGACATCAGCTAGGCCGCGAAGGGCTCGAAGGCGGCCCCGCCGAGATCGATGCAACAGCCGGCTTCGCAGCTAGATGTAAGTCTCGACATTGCAGAGACGGCGCTCGCAGTCCGGGGCGTCCGCTATAGGCGTATGCTCCGGCCGCGACGGCTTCAGCTGGACGTCGTGGTCGGTCAGGCAGTGCCGCTGCAATCTCCGGCGTGTTTCTGATCTCACGGACTTCCGGCAGCGACCCGGCCGCTGCGGGTGGTCATCCTCCAATCAGAGGATGTGCATCTGCTATCGCCCCCGCAGAGTATCGCGGGGGTAATGGGGTAAGGTCGCAATGAAGAAGCTACGCTCGATCTCGTACTACGCCCGACGTGAGAGGCTTCGGGTCCTGGCGGCCCAGGGTCGCAGCGGCGACAAGACAGTGCTTGAGGCCTCCAACGAGAACTCCCTCACTGCCGAAGGTCATCAGGCTTCGTTCGTGGAGAGCTCCCCCGCCGAGGTCAGCAGCGCCCGGCCTGAGGTAGGTGTGGGATAGGTCGAGGGCCAGCGGGTGCCGAGCATCCATTGTGTCGGTGATGATCGTGGGCGTCGGCAGGTCCGAGCGCTTCGGTGGGGGCCGCTCTCGACCTTGCGATAGGTGACCTCCCGCCGACGCCCTAGCGGTTCAACAACCGATTAGGCTGGTGTGGCAGACCTCGGTGGTGCTTTCGGACAGGTCGCTCACGACCATCCCGAAGGACCGGCGCGGTTGATGCGAACATCATAAAGATAACGAAACATGCGACCCAGGAAAAAGCGATGTATTGCACAGGCGCGCTCCTAGTGACCCCATTTCAATAACAGTTCATGTTGGTTAACGGTTTCTTGAAATCGAAGGGTGCAATGCACCAATTCGACGCTGCAGTGCCGCAAGTCATCCACTCACAGGGAGCTGCCGATCCGGCGAACCCAAAAAGGCAGCCCGGCTCGATCCACAGTTGTCCTGATAACTCTAACCGGATCGTCTTCCTCTCGCGCAGTGGGTGGAGTCTTGCGCCACATTCGCTAGCGACGGCGAAGGTGAATTAAATTGGCATGGTTTGATCGTAAAAGTGGACGCACTTTTGTTCGTGAGTGGCTCTCGTCGAAGGCTGTCTCGCTTTTACTGGCCTGCACGATCGTTGTAGCGGAAGCGGTCTGGCTAGCTTTGCTTGGATTTGGCGCCTGGCGGTTGATGTTTGGCTAAGCCAACCTGTGGGCAGGAAACGCAACGCTTGAGTTCCGCAGCGAATAAGACAAAGTGCCAACAGATCGCCGGGGGATTTGGATGAGCTAGCCGCTGGCGGGAGGGCACGACACGGTTGCCCGCCAGCGGCGCCCCTTGCCGCAGGCGGAAAGTCAGCCTGTCGGACCGTCGTGCAATCTTCAGCTAACTGCGATTTTGAACCTGCATGCTCCGCCGATTGCAAAAATGGTCGCGGCGGCTGAAGCGCGACGTCCTTGCCCTCTGGATTGCTGCCCGCGATCCACGAACGCCATGGTTGGCGAAACTGATTGCTGCGGCCGTGGCAGGGTATGCGCTCAGTCCCATCGATCTCATCCCTGACTTCATTCCGATCCTCGGCTATCTGGACGACCTGTTGATCGTTCCAGCAGGTATAGTACTGGCAGTCAGCCTCATTCCGTCGGCGATTATGGCCGACTTCCGTAGGCAGGCGGACGAGCGCGCCGACCGTCCACGAAGTATCACAGCAGCTGTCATTATCGTTCTCGCCTGGGTCGCGAGCATTGCCGCCGTCAGCATCTGGGGCATCCAGAATTACCGGTGACCGCGCTCGCCCCTTGCTGCGGGTGGCCTGTCGTCAGGAAGCTGACTCTCAGAACCATAACCTCTATGTTCGCAGCCGGCCGAGCTAGCTTTGCTTCTAAGAGCCAGATCGGCTCGAACCGGGGTTGTCCTGAGAACTCTTCCCCGGTTCGTTCACCGTTCATGCTACGGGTGGTGGGGTGAGCGATCGGCTATGGCTCGCGTTGTCTGCGGCCTCCCGCTCGGCCCGCCAGCCGAATTGCCAGTTGTGATCGCTCGGGTTGCAACGCCGATAAACTACATTAATCATGAAGCTCCCGTAACGGAGGGCTACAAGATGCGTAAGAGTCTCGTCGGCCTGTTCGCATTATTGCTTGGCCAAACTCTGCTCCAAACCACATCAGATGCTCAGCAGGCAGATAATATTGAAAATAATATCGCAGCATCCATTGCCTTGAGAAGCGGATTGGAAAATATACGGAAAGATATAGTCCCAAGAATGGATGTATATAGCAGGCTATTGAACGCCGAGAAAAACAAAATACTGGCAACAATGAAGCCTATTACCAAATCAATGTGTTCAAGCCCAAATGGATGCTCTAGGCATTGTTCAATTGGCGCCTGTGTATGTTATGACTTACCTGGAGGCGGGTGTACATGCAGTAGTTGCTAACCTTTATCGCCGCCCTAGCGCGGATCGCCCTTTAACCCCGCCTTACATCTAGCAACAACCTAATGGATGGCTGACAGTGACCCAGCGTGACGCTAACATGCATCAGCCTTGCGAGGCGGGCGCCCCCCGTCCGCATGGTTAGAGTCGGAGCGGGATTCCCCCAAAAGATTCGCCGCTCCGGCTCGCCCAAGGGACGGCGGCATCCGATCTTCAGTTTCATCCGTATGTCACGACGATGGTTCGGGCGGATGTTCTGGGCGCGATCGAGCGGCGGCGGCGCTGGCACTACGGGGACAAGGTCCGGATCGTCGAAGAGAGTTTCGCTGCTGGCGTGACGGTGACGGATGTCGCGCGGCGCAACGGCGTCGCGGCGAGCCTGGTTTTCACATGGCGTCGACAGGCGAAGCTGGGACAGTTGGGAGGGGGCAGCCCGGCGCCGCTTCTGCTGCCTGTCGAACTGGCTCCTGTCGTGACCGACTTCACGCCCACGCGGGTTTCCGATGTCTCTGTCGCGGAGCCTGCGCGCCGGAGCCGTCGTTCGTCCGGCATCATAGAGATCGCGCTCGGTTCAGGACGCAGGCTGCGAGTCGATCGCGATGTCGATGCGGACGCGCTGCGGCGGGTGCTCGACGTGCTGGACCGGCGATGATCGCGATCCCCGCCGGGATGCGGGTCTATCTCGCCATGGGGCCGACCGATATGCGCAAGGGTTTCGACGGTTTGGCGGCACTGGCGCAGGGCGCGCTGAAGCAGGATCCGTTCTCCGGTCACCTGTTTGTCTTTCGTGGGCGACGGGGCGACCTTCTGAAGGTGCTGTACTGGGATGGACAGGGCTTCTGCCTGTTCGCCAAGCGGCTGGAGAAGGGCCGCTTCATCTGGCCCGTGACGACCGATGGCGTGGTGCGACTGACGCCGGCGCAGCTCTCCATGCTGCTGGAGGGGATTGACTGGCGCGCGCCGATCCGGACCGATCGCCCCAGCCTGGCGCTGTGAAGCGAGGTGCCTCGAGCCGATTCAGGCCTACCGTCCGCGGTCAAGATCGACCATGATTCAATGGCTTGGCCGCTGGTTTCGCGATAATCTTAAGACCATCATGGCGAGCGCTTTTGCAGACCTTCCCGATGACGTCGCGACGCTCCAGGCGCTGCTGATCGCGGCGCGGGCGCAGAGCGCCGCCCATCTGCTCATGATCGAGAAGCTGAAGGCGCAGCTGGCGAAGCTGCGCCGGATGCAGTTCGGGCAGTCGTCGGAGAAGCTCGATGCCGCCATCCACCAGCTGGAGCTGGCGCTCGAGGATGTCGAAGAGGGCACGGCGGCGCGGATAGTCCTGCAGCGCGCGGTTTTGCCGGCAGCTCCCGACGCCCGGCAGCATCCCGTTCGTCGCCCTTTGCCCGATCACCTGCCACGCGAAGACGTCATCCACTGGCCAGCGGGCATCGCCGGTGGCGATCTCGGCTGTGGTTGCCAGGCTTGCGGCGGACAGTTGCGCCGGCTCGGCCAGGATGAGACCGAAGTGCTTGAGCGCGTCACCCTGTTCAAGGTCGTCCGGCATACCCGCCCCAAGATCGTCTGCCGCCAGTGCGAAGCGATCGTGCAGGCGCCGATGCCGACCTTGCCGATCGAGCGCGGACGGCCAGGCCCTGGATTTCTCGCCCATGTGCTGGTGGCCAAGTATGCCGACCATCTGCCGCTGTACCGCCAGTCCGAGATCTATGCCCGCGAGGGCGTCGACCTCGACCGCTCGACCCTGGCCGATTGGGTCGGATCGGCGCGGCGCTGCTGACGCCCCTGGCCGAGGCGATCGGCCGACACGCATTGGCTGGGCGCGCGCTCCACGCCGACGACACGCCCGTCCCGGTGCTCGCCCCCGGGTTCGGCAAGACCGCGACGGGCCGGCTCTGGGTCTATGTCCGCGACGAGCGCCCCCATGCCGGTGATGCAGCGCCCGCCGTTCTCTATCGCTACACCCCGGATCGGAAGGGCATGCGCCCTCAAGGCCATCTCCAGGGCTTTGCGGGATATCTCCACGCCGACGGATATGCGGGCTTCGACAAGCTCTATGCCGAAAGCCCCAGCAAGCGCGCCGCGATCACCGAGGTCGCCTGCTGGGCCCATGTCCGGCGCAAGTTCTTCGATATCCACAAGGCCAACGCCTCGCCGGTCGCTGCTGAGGCCCTGCGCCGGAACGGAGAGCTCTACCAGGTCGAGGACGTCGTCCGTGGCCGCCCGCCTGACGAACGGCGACGATCACGTCAGGAGCACGCCCTTCCACGGCTCGCCAATCTGCGAAGCTGGCTCGATGCGACGCTATCCAAGCTGTCGGGCAAGAGCGAACTCGCCAAGGCGATCCGCTACGGCCTGTCACGTTGGCCCGCGCTCACCCGCTATGCCGACCATGGCGATCTGGAGATCGATAACAATGCCGCCGAACGCGCGATCCGGCCGCTCGCCATCGGCCGCAAGAACTGGCTCTTCGCCGGCTCCGACACCGGCGGCGAGCGCGCCGCCGTCATCTACACCCTGATCGAGAGCGCCAAGCTCAACGGCCTCGATCCCCAGGCCTATCTCAGGGACGTTCTGACCCGCATCGCCGACCATCCCATCAACCGGATCGGCGACCTCGCGCCCTGGAACTGGCAGACGCCACGAGAGGCCGCTACGCTGGCGGCATGATCTCGGCCGCTTCCTATGTCGATCGGGCATCGCCTGCATCAAAATCGTGCTCGACCATGTCGAGCCGGCCATCTGGCGGCGCGTCGAGGTTCCCCTGACCACGAGCCTGAGAGGCCTTCACGAGGTTATCCAGGCCGTCATGCTGTTCGAGAACTATCACCTCTTCGATTTCACGATCGAGATCGACGGCCAAAGCAGGCGCTACGGCATCCCCGACCCGGATGGGTGGATCAAGCTCAGCGACGCCAAGAACACCAAGCTCGGCCCGCTGACCGATCGCGGTCTGAAGCGCTTCGCGTACACCTACGACTTCGGCGACAACTGGGAGCACACGCTCACGATCGAGGCCATCGGTGATGCCGATCCCGGCCTCGAATATCCGCGCTTTGTCGACGGCGCCCGCCGCGCTCCGCCAGAAGACGTCGGCGGAATCCGGCTTCGAAGAGTTCGTCGAGGCCATGGCCAAGCCCAGACATCCCGAACGCAAGCGCCTGATCGAATGGTACGGACGGGTCTTCAAGCCAGAGGACATCGACCTTCCCGCTGTCCAGGCCAACATCGAAAAGCTGGCCCGACGCCGCGCCATCGGAAAGGCCGCCTCCGCCAAAAGCCGCCAATCAGAACGCTGAAAGGGCCGACACCGGACGGTTACAGCCTTACCGCAGCGCCTCCTGATCTCGATCGGTACCGATCAGCCTCCAGTGCGCTCCGCGTCCATTCTTTGGCGACGGGGCCTGGAGCTGTGCATTACCTACGATCGCGATAGCTTTCCTGATGGGATCCGAGGACTGGCGACTGGCCGATAGGCGCGCCCTCCTGCTGCGGCTGGGTGTCTGCCATCGCATAAATGCTTCAAATGCCACGGATCGGATTCAAGGCACCGCAGATGTTTGCGGTCATGGTCCGAACATGACCTGGCTCATCATCATCAATGTTCACCTCGCCTGCTTCGCCGTTTTCCTTGAGATGGCAGGCAATGCGCCGATCGATCCATCGTGGGCTGACTGACCGTGCTGCAGGTGTTGGGGATTCTGTAACAGGCGATAAGGTTCAGACGGCGTTCATGTACACAATCTTAGGTCCGATTGGCTGGGAGAGTAGCACAAGAAGACCGAATTCAAATGCACCAGAGGCAAGAATGGCTATCTGATCGGGCAGTCGGCATACTTTTGCTGGTTGGCATCGTAACGTTGCAAGGTATATGGACCGCTGCGATTGGATATCTCATCTGGCGCCTCTTGCTGGATTGAGGTCGCGCCAACTCTAATCGCTGTTATGATCGCGGAATTGTATCAGTCGATGACCGGCCCTCTGTCAGCCAGTTCGAGAACCAGATCATGGGTAGACGAACGATGCGGCGGTGATCGCGCCGGACGCTACAATGGCTACAAACCCGCCGTTGCTCTCATGCGAGCTGTTTCGGCGAAAGCCTGCGGCGAGGAAGATTGGTAGGGGTTTGGCTTGCCCCTTTGATTCGTATTCAACGGCTTGGCTCTCGCTGCCGTATGAAAACGCCGAGATTTCAGACATCCCTTTCAGGACTGGGCTGCGGCGCCTTCCGCTCGCCGTTTGAATTGCCGCCGACGCCACGTCCGATTGGCTATCCGGCCGCCCGTTCGATTTCGGAGCCGTGCCGAATTCACCTCCGGCTTCAGAAACACCCAATCTCGGTGTCCACGAAACCAGCAGCAGGCCAAAACTCGGCTCTCAGGGCCATCCTGCATTGGGTCAATCTATGCGGTTGGTTGCTTCTGTCATGTAGCCATGCATAAATAATTGACCGAAGCACGGAGGCTGCCATGCCACTTGTAAGCGTACTCGGGGAGCAATCGATCAATGCGAGCTTGGGCATCGATCAGCCGGGCTTTGGCGTGTGGCTCATTCCAGACAGCAACCTCAACCTTTTTGGTTTCGTACAGGAATTTGTCGCCGCCGATCCGCGCGTCTCCGTGTTTTTCGTACAAGGTGATAGTGGACAGGTTACAGAGCGCTTCAAGCTTACGCCTGACCTGCGCTACAACATCACCGTTTATGATCAGGATGCTTTTCTTATTTATCCGGTAAATGGCGATTTCGACGCCTTCCCGCCCACGATTTATTATGCGGAGTCGGACCCGTTTCTGTTCGAAGGGGACATAACGGAATATCCCCCCAATTATGTCTTCGAAGATCAAAACCTGTTTGCCGTCAGCGGCGACTCTTTGATCCCGGTCGGCCGCGCCACGCAGTCCTCGTTCGCCAACGGAACCGCCCGGGTATATACAGCGCCAGACGGCGACGGGAGCGGCGTTTTCCTGGAGGCGCTCGACAGTGAAGGCCACCGCATCGGCGGTGTCATCCGGGTGAATGACGATATCACTGGTGACCAGACGGCCCCCATTGTTGGCGGACTCGACGAAGCTTTCACGGTAGCGTGGGTTCAGGAGCAATATAATGGGGCCAACACTGAACTCTACAGCGCGAAGACTTTCAACCTCGACTCCAACCTCGACCTAGCGGTGACACAAAATCCTGCTACCAACGCCTACTCGGGCGACGCAGGCGATTACGTCACTGATGTCTTCTTCTTTGACACGGCGGCGACTGAAAACTTCAGTATTGAACGGATCACGAACTTTGGCGAGAACGATATTTTCGTCACTACCGTCCCGCTTTTTGACAGCAATCGCGATGGCGTCGTTACATTCGGTGACAACAAGCGACTGGAAGTCTCAAATGACGATAACAGGACTGTCGCTTCCATTGCATTTTCTGGAATTCAAGCGCTGGAATTTGATGGAACAGCTGAAAATCCTGATGATGGCAAGATGTATTATGTATATAGCCGCGTCGGGTCGGAAGCGGACGAATTTTATCTTTTAATCTAATTGAATGAACCGGCCGAAATCGAAACGGTCCTGCCGCCGGGCGGAAATGTGAAGCGGATCCGGGTCGCCGTCGGACCGCGCAGAATGCGGACAACTTGTTGCCTGAGGGTCATCTGACAGCCGCCTCCGCTTCAAACATCCATGCGGAGTTGTCGCGGCTACACCCGAATTGGTTCAAAAGAGACGATCGGTCTATTCGGCTTTCTCACCACGAAGCCGAACCGCAAGGTTGAGGCGATCTACACGGAAACGACGCCACATCGTCCTAGCCCGTTGACGTCGATCCGTGCGAAAGGAACACTCCGCCAATGTGCGGACGCTCCGCCCAACATATTGCTGGAAGCAGATACACGATATGGGCAAGCCGCTGGCGCAGGGTCAATCCAATCGAAGGTAGACCGTAGCCTTCCCCGAACTGCTTGTTTCCAAGGATACCCTACGATGAGTTCAGTCACCGTTGAACTTCGCAACGTCGCGGGGACCGAGGCCGCGATGGGCTGGGCCGGCAGCCACACCGTCATCGTCGATAGACCCGAGGGAAAGGCCGGCGGCATGGGGCTCGGCTTCAACGGAGCACAAATGCTGGCGCTCGCAATCGGAGGCTGCTTCTGCAATGACTTGCGCTATGTCGCGCAGGAGTTGGGCGTCGGCATTCACAATCTCGCCGTGTCAGTGACTGTGCAAATGGAGGGGCAACCCCTCCTCACGACGTCCGCGACGATGTCCGTTGCCTGCGAGCTGATTGACGGCTCCGATTCTCGCCTCCTTATCGAGAAGGCTAAGGAAAGCTGCATGGTCAGCAACTCCCTTCGGAACGGTATTCCTGTCGAGATCGAGGCAGCCCCGAAAGTCATGGCTCTGGCCAATCGATAGCCGGTCGGCGAATCCGTTGCTACAGCCGCAACGTGTGCAAGACACGGACCGGAGGCCAAGAAACGCACTCGACAGCATCGAAAGTCATGCTAATCGGCTCAAACGGCTGCGCGGCAAGTTCGAGCGCTTGTCTCCGCTGAGCGACTGCAATGGACATCGCAATCGTCAGGTGGGGTTTCCATTGCTGTGGTCGATAGTGCGGGTCGCACAGCGCGGGGTCGATGATCTCATGAAGCTTCGCGTACAGATCGATAAGGCGCTGATCGCGTTGAGGCGATTGCCACAAAACGACTGGATCGGCGTCAAAAACGCCTACGCGATCAAAAATGAGCGAGAACGCCTTCTCACCCTCGAATGCTCTCGCAGCTCCAAGAAGTAGGTCGAGAGAAACCTCTGAATACCGCGTCAGCGTGATATGCGGTGATAGCCCAGGCCCCTGATTGATGGCGAGCGTTCGAACGCAGAAGCCCTGTCGACGAGTTGCCAGAATGGGCTCGCATCGGACGCCGTACGCAAGGTGAGCCCGAACATCATTCGACTGGTTTGAACTGCTTCGATGGTCGACGCAACGACCGTAACGGGTCGCCAACCGACGTCGCGTCGATGCATTGCGAAGGTCCGGTTCCGGGCAACTATCCAGAGTCAGCTCCTGGCGCAATTCCCCGAGACGCGCGACAGGCGTTTGTGGCCCGTTGCTGACATCGAGAAGGTCCGCTTACGGGCAGTTCGCGGGACTGGTTCGCGCCACCGCGTAACAGTGTCCTCTATGTCAGATGTCCTGTTAGCTTATGCGTGTTCGGCTTCTGCGCGGGAGCAGGCGAAGTGGGACGACTTCACCTCGCACCTTCAGGCGCACCGAAATCGATGTGTCGATAACATTGAAGGCCAATGAGATGGCCAAGCGCCGTGGTAAACTCGTCTGTTGGGAGCCGTATTGATCGCAAGGGCGCGCCTTCTCGGGCAAATCACGAAACAAGGTTTTTGCCGGGACCGCTTGCCGCACCTGATGCCGGCGCCTGGTCTCGTCCAGCATACCAGAACGCGTAGCCGAGCCAGCCAAAGGCGAGAATTCCAACCACGGGCAGAACGTCAATCATCTTTGGGGCCTCGCGTTAATCTCCGCGATCTGTGGCCTGCCGGTGCTAAGATTCCTCCGCTTGATCGTTTGCAATTTTACGGATCGGCGATCCCGACCGTCATGGCGCTCAAACGCGATTGGGAGCGCGAAATCGCAGCCGAGTAGCCCTTGATAGCTTCCGGCAAAGCGCAATTGCCTCAGTAACGGTTCCGCTGCGTGATGTCGCGAATGGCGGTCAATCCGGAGAGCGCCTGTGGCGAGCCGTTGGCCTTGTACAGAGCGGTGAACACCTTGCTGGCATCGTCATAGCGACCGAGATTGAAATAGGACCAGCCGCGCATCAGCATCAGATCGGTGGTTTCCGGTGCGTGGCGGGCGCGCTCCGACAGTGTCACCAGCGCCCCGGTGAAGTCCTTCGCATCATACTGGGCAAAGAATCGTTCGGAGAGCAGCAGGGACGAGAGTTCGCTGCGTCGCGCCGGCGGCAAATTCGCATTTACCACGGCAGCACTGGCCTCCGCCGTCAGACCTTGCTGGAGTTTTGCATAGGTCTTGCCCGCTGCAGCATCGGACACGACCTGAGAGCTGCGGCTGCGCATCGCGGCGTCGAAGGCCTCGGCCGCCGCCGCTGGGCGCTTCAGGTTGAGCAGGCACCAGCCGCGCTGCAAAGCGGCCGCGCCGGTCATCCCATTGCCGCAGCCACCCGCCGGCGGGGCCTGTGCGCCCCGGCGGCGTGCGGGCTCGATGCCGATATCGTCCTGGTCCAGTGGCCTGGCCGTCTCCGTGCGAACGGTGCGACGTGGCAGGGAATCGTCGAAACTCCGACCCGGCGGGGTCGGTATGGCTTCCGGAACCGTGTCCCACCGGGTCAAGTCCGGGCGGGACAAATCCTGACGCGACGCATCTTGCCCTCGGGTTTCGCGATTGCGACGCGGGTCAAGCAGGTTTGCGATCCGCTCGGAGCGAGGGCTCCATTCGGCCATGATCGCGCGCAGGCCGGCCTGGTCTCGCAGGCGCTGGCGCGCCAGAGCGAGCCCGTAGGCCGCCGGCTCATAGTCACGGTCCCAGTTGCGCGCTGTCGAGAACCAGGTCGCGGCAGGCGCGATCTGGCCGGAATTGTAAGCGTACCAGCCGAGAGCGGCGCCGCCCGGGACGTAGCGGTCCGTTCCCACGGCCTTCGCGATCCGCTCCAGCACGGCAGGGTCGAGCTTGGGCGGGGGCTCCTGCGTAATCAGGCTCGCCGCGACATCGAGATAGGCCTTGCGGTTGGCTGCACTCGCTTCGAGCCATTGCGCACCCAGCGCTTCGGCCTCCTGATATTTCCGGTTGCCGCCGAGTGCGAGAACAGAGCCCTCGGCGGCCTTGGCCCCGCCATTGCGGGACAGCGCCGTCTGGAACCAAGTTTCGGCCTTGACCGGGGCATTGCGGCGCAACGTATAGAAGCCGAGGAGAATGGCATCGTCAGGCGTCGTGGCAGCGTTCGCCAGCGCCTCCACGCGCCGCAGATCGTCAGAAGACACAGTGAGCTTGGCGTCGTCCGCCGCCCGCCCGATCCGCCGCCGGGCGATCTCGTCGCGGATGCTCGAGAACTCGGTCTGCCTCTCCTGTGCGAGCAGCGGTTCCGTCAGGGAGTCAGACAGCGTGGCAAGCGCCTTCTGCATCGTCCCGACCCGTTCGGCTGGAGTGTTGCAGTTGCCGAGGACGTAGGCATAGGCATCGCGAGTCCGCTCTGGCTTGCCGGTATTCACGAAGGCTTCGGCCACGCGCCAGAGCGCATCGACATTCGCACAGGTCAGCAACGCCGGCGTCTCCGTGCCGAGCCGGATGACCTGTTCCCATTGCCTTGCGTTGGAGGCATTCACCAGTCGCTGTGCGGCCTCGGCGGTGTCGAGCCGGGTGACGAGATCGTCCGGTGCCCGCCAGTTCGAGTCCGTCGTGCTGCGCTGTGCGATCGCCGCCCGCACCTCGGCAATCTTGCCCTCTGAAAAGAGCTTCCACATGTGCTCCAGCTCTCCGTCGCCAGTCTGGACCGGGGACGTCAGGTCGGCAGGCGGCTTCCATTCCGGGTAGAGCGCCCGCAACCGAGCAAGCTCCGCCTCGAGACGTCGTGTGTCTCCCTGAGCCGCGAAATATCGCAGCGCGCTTTCGTCGACTGCAGGAGGGCGCTGCGACTGTTGGCCGGGCTGGCCAGGCGTGAGCGGCGCGCCTGGGGTATTAGCCGGCGGGGCCTGGACGAGTTCCGCGCCAGAGGTCGGAGTATCGGGAGCGTGGCCTCCCGCGGCCATCGCCGACTGGCTTGTCGCAGATGGGGCGAGTGGCAAATCTGCCTTCTGACCGTGACGGCCAATGGCATAGAAGACGGCGCCCGACACAGCGATTGCCAGAACAACGTGTTTCACATGCATTGCGGATACCTCTCTCGGAGCATCGAGAGGGACAGAAGATGCAGAGTCGAGGGATAATAGGCGGTCGGCTCGAACGTTTTGAGGTCGGCCGGGATAGCGGTCTTGTCCAGCACGCAGGCCATGGCGGCGGCCAGAATGCGGTAGCCAGGGTCGGCCAGCGGTTCGACAGGCTTGCCGGTTTTCACATCGATGACGGCCGTGCCGGCGGTCCATGCCTGCCGGAAAGGCTCCATACGCGCCCTGTCGGCGAGCCCCGCGCGCATTAGGTAAAGCGGAATTCGGATGGCGTTGTAGCCGAACTGGGCAGGAAACCCGTCCGCCGGCCTAGGAGGGCCTTTGACCGATACCCATTCAGGCGAGGGCATTTTCGCCTTGGCCAGGGTGTCGAGCAGTCGCAGCCCGGTCGCCTGTACCTGCATCCAGGTCTGATCGCCGGTGATTTGAACCAGGGCCGGAAATGCCTCGAAGACCCAATAGGATGGGTTGATCACAGGGCCGTCGGGTCGGTCCTTCTCCGCGAACCCCTTCACGCCGGGCTTCAGCCACGTCTCGTCGCCGCGTTTCAGCAGCGCGACCTTGGTCAGGGATCTCGCGATCTGGCGCGCGGCTGCCGTGTAGGCAGGCATGTTCCAGCGCGCGCCCGCGCAAGCCAGGGCTTCCGCGATCAGGAGATCGCCGTCGCTAGCATTGTTGATGTCCGTGACATGGGGGCTTGTCTTGGGGTCCCAGCGCCAAGCAGCCAGCCCGTCATCGCGGATCAGAAGCTCCGTTCGCGTGAAACCGAATATCCTAGCGAAGCTGCTGCGGTCGCCTGCCAGACAGGCCAACAGCAGGCCGTAACCCTGGCTCTCG
Source organism: Hyphomicrobiales bacterium (assembly GCA_900470775.1). Lineage (GTDB taxonomy): Bacteria > Pseudomonadota > Alphaproteobacteria > Rhizobiales > Beijerinckiaceae > Allobosea. The sequence goes on from UCBZ01000065.1 coordinate 22,944, forward strand.
CTGTGGCTGATCCCGCCATTGACGTCGTCGACCACCCGCCCTTCCGGCGTGACGAATTTTTGCCGATAAAGCTCCCAGGCCCCTTCCGGAAATGCGGCCTGCGCGCCGGCTGTAAGACTGATCATGGCTGCGGCAAGTATGGTGAGGAGCGTCTTCACGACCGCCTTCCTAGCCGCCCGAGCATCAGCGAAGTGCCGATCCCCAGGGCGATGCAGGCAGCCAGGAGCGCCAGTGCGTAGGCGCCGATATTGCTCGACATCCAGTTTGCGAGGACGAGACGCATATTCGCCAAGCTGAAGGGTCGCGTCATCACAAAGGACGTGCTGTCGGCTGAGATGACATGGGTCTCCTCCGCGCCCCGGAAGGCCGTGATCTTGCCGGCCATGCTCGCCCAGTTCCCCGGTGACACGATACGGGCAATGCTGCTTTCCAGCGTTTCCTCACGCCGGGCGACGAAGGCGGTCCAAATCTGCCTTGTCTCCGGATCGGCTGCCTGAGCCGCGATCAGGTCCGTTCCCTCGGCAGGTTCGTAAAGGGTGCGGGCACGCGATGGCGCTCGCAACTGGGCAAAGGATAGATCGAAGGTCCGCTGGAGCCAGCCGTCGAACGCAACGAAATAGCGCGCGAGCGGTCCCCCGAGCGAGGTCCGCCAACGGTCGCGGATCTCGTTCGTGGAGGGGGCGATGCCCCCCGAATCTTCGGGGGTCGTCTGGCGGCCCTGAAAGCGGTTCAGAACCGCATCGAACACGGCGGTGCCGTCGGCGTCGGGCGTCACCACCACCGCGTCGGCGCGCAGCGGCCAAGTGGTGCGAACGGTGTCAGCGATGCCCACCCGCGGCAACAGCCCGCTCGGCAACTGGCCGACAGCGGCGACGATCAAGGCAGGCCGGTCACCGACGGATGCGGTGCTGGCCAGGGTATCGACCGCGAGTGGGCGGCTGGCGCGCTGGGCAAGTCGCGCCAGAAGCGTCGCCGCAGCACCGAAATTGGCGGTATCGAGCCGCCCCATGATCAGGGCCACGCGTGGCGCTACCGAATAGGGAAAGCCCGTTCCAGCCGTTGCGGCGAGGTTTGGCCTGACACCGATCTTGGCAAAATCCGGGATCGAGAGCGACGTCGTGTCGAACAACGCGAAGCGGTTCCGGCCGGGCAATGTGGCGCCTGGCCCGCAACTCAGGTCGGTCTTCGCGAGTGTTGCCGCTTCTAGCCAGAGCTCGTTGATGCCCGGCCGGAAATGGCGCAGTGGCACCGTGATCGGAAACTGCTGGAACAGTCCGCCTGTCGCTGTGTTTAGCGGGACCGTCGCGGCGACATTACCGTTGACGAATATCTCGATGTGACTGACGCCGGGTATGACCTCGCCCGAATAGGCGCCATCGAGATAGAGTGTGGCCTCGCCATAGGCGTTCGCATAGAAGTCGCCAGGCATCGCGACGACGGCGCGGACCCGCATGCGCCGTCCGGTCGACTCCTGCGTGGAAACGCCGAGGTCCGAAAAGCGCAAGACTTGGCCGTTCGAGATGAACGGCGCCTCCGGCATGTGCCAGCTCGCCGTATCCATTCTCGTCCGATTCATGTTGGTCGGCCTCGAAACCGGCTCGGTCAGGATCTTGGCAACGACGGCTTCAATCTCAGACCAGCCTTGGCCGGTGACAAGAAGGGTTGCGGCCCCGAGCTTGGGACTGGAGACGAAGCCGAGGAAGCTGCGCGAAGCCGCCTCGGCAGGAACGGGTCCCAGCACTTCGGCGAGTTCGTTCGCCGTTCCGATGACGACCGTCAACGAACCGGGGCGCGAGCGCTCAGGCGGGCGTTCGGAGACACGCACCACGGCCTGCCCGTAACGGCCACGCAGCGCCACGCCCTGCGCGACCGCCAGAATGGTATTGCCAGCGATCGCGCGCGATGCGCTGGGGGCGACGATGTTAATCGTCGTCTGACCGGCTTCGTCGCCACCGACCGCCGGCAGATCGTCGATGGTCTGAGGGCGAAACCGGCGGCCGTCGCTTCCTCGGAAGCTCAACTTGGTGCCGGCGCCGTCGATGCGTGTCCAAAGTTCATATGTGGAGGCCACCGTGCAATCCGTCCGGTGGCGATGCACGGCCTCGAACCGGATCGTATTCTGGCCTGGTCGCAAGAGGCCTTTGCGGATCGCTACCGACGGCCGTGCCAGGCGGTCGGAGGAGGCGATCGGCTGCTCGATGACCCGCTCACCATTGATCCTGACGGTCAAGCGCGAGGCTTCCGGCATGACGACGAGCGCGTTCTGGAAGGCGACCTCGAGGTTCAGATCGGCGCCGGCTTCATCCTGCGTCAGATGGAAGGCCCAGGTCCGAGCGTCGCTCTCTCCCTCGAGGGTCACGCGAGCTGCCGGCAGCAGTGGCTTGTAGGCGAAGGCTGCCAACTCTGCCTTTGTCACGACGGTGGCCGGCTGCGGCCGTTGCTGGGCCGCAGGAAGAGCTGGGTCAGCCGGCGCGGGCTTCGCCGGCTGTTGTTCGGGTGGCGCGATCATGAACGGCGCCGGTCCGGACGGTGCCGGCTGGGCATGTGCATCGCGCGGGAGCCCGGAGCCGCCCAGGAGCGGAATCACCATGGCTACCAGGAGGTGCAGCGACGCCCGCCTCATTTCTGCGCCTCCGCCTTGACCGTCGGCGAACGTTGCAAGCGATAGAGGCCGAAGAAATAGGAAAGGCCACGGCTCGTTTGAAACAGCGCAATGCGCAGGAAGCGCAACGTCCCGAAGATCACGCCCACATTCTGGCGCCGGGCTTTCTGGAAGAGCGTCCATCTTTCAGCGTCGGAGAAAGCGAGATCGGCGATCATGCGGCTGTGCAGAGGTTCGCTGGGAAGGTAGCGGCAGCCCAGCAGCGTTCCCTTCTCGTCGGGCATGTGACGCATCACACGGACACGCAGCGTGCCGCGCGGCATGTCGATCGTCGTCTCGAAGGAGATCTCTGCCTCGCTGCCGACAGGCAGCTCGGCCAAGGTCGGCGACATGACGCGCAGAGCGACACCGTCGACCGAGGCGTTCTCCGTCACGATTGGCGCGGGTTGCCCATTGATCGTGATCTCTCCGCGCCGCCTGACTGCGAAACGTCGGGCGGCGCGGCCCTCCGGACGCTCCGAAACGACGCCGAGCGCACAGCCCGCCATCAGTAGGTTGAGGAAGTTCCAGATTCCGACCACCAACGTGGTGTCCGCATTGTAGGGCTCGGCGATGATGCGCCAATACGTAACGACGACGCCCAGCGCCAGGACGGCGAAGATGATGAAGAAGGGCTTGCCCAGTTCCGAGACGTGCCGCGTCGCGAGTGACTCTTTCTTCGCGGTGACCTTGAAGGTCGGCTTGCTCGGATTGAGCATGACAGAGATCACGGCCGGTAGCAGATAGACGGACTGGATGAATTCATAGAGTTCCGAGATCCATGGCCAGCGGTAGCGGCCATAGAGATAGTTCTGCATCATCAAGTTTACGATCATATAACTCATAATATACGCGAAGAATTCACTCCCTGATGCTGTGAAAATCTGTAGTCCGAAAAAGAGATAGAATAATGGCGATATAAGAAATATCAATCGAGCAAAGGGAAAGAGCCAGAACAAAGCCGAAGAGCAGTAGCAGAGCCGTTGCGGTAGGGAGAGCCCGCTTTTGAACAGCGGCCGATGATAGATGAGAATTTGCATCATTCCTTGCGCCCAGCGCGAACGCTGTCCGATGAAGCTGGCGAAGGTCGCCGGTTGCAGCCCGGCAATCAGCGGTTTGTCGACATAGACGCTGTGCCAGCCGTTCGCGTGCAGCGTGATCGCTGTCTCGGCATCCTCCGTAATGCTGCGCCCCTGGAAGCCGTTGGTCGTCTCGAGTGCGGCGCGGCGGAGCACTGCGGCCGACCCGCAGAAGAACGAGGCGTCCCATTTGTCGAGGCCGCGCTGGATGATGCCGTAGAACATCTCATTCTCGGACGGCATCTGGTTGAACGTTCTGAGGTTTCGTTCCAGCGGGTCCGGGTTGATGAAGAAGTGCGGCGTCTGCACCAGGAAGAGCTTCGGATCCAGCTCGAAATAACCCACGGTTTCCGTCAGGAACGACCGGGCGGGTGCGTGATCGGCATCGAAAACGACGATCAGTTCGCCCGTCGAATGAGCGATTCCATTGTTGAGGTTACCGGCCTTGGCGCTGATGTTGCGTTCGCGCGTCAGGTAGGTGACGCCCAAGCCTGCGCAGAGGGCCAGAAGCGTCGCTCGGCGTTCGTTGGCGGCATTGGCGGCAACAAAATTGTCCGTGTTGCATTTCTCGTCGGTGCCGCCGTCGTCGAGAAGATAGACCTTCAACCGGTCGGCTGGATAATCCATGGCGAGCGCCGCCGAAAGCGTCGTGGCCAGAAGCTCGGGATCCTCGTTGTAGCTCGGCACGAAGACGTCGACGGCCGGGGCTGTCTGTGGATCGATCGGCTGCGTCTTGCGCCGCGGCAGGGGTACCGCCACCACGAACAGGCTGAGGAACAGCATGCCGATATTGTAGAGCTCGGCCAGATACAGGGCCATCGCGGGGATGAAGTCCTCGATCTGGTTCACCGGCGGCAGCGTTCCCGTCGTGCGCCAGTAGATGTATCGCAGCACGATGGCGGTCCCGAGGCCCAATGCGATCAGCCGCCAGACGCCGTAGGGACGCAGGAACTTCAGCACGATCATTGCGCTGACCACGATCGCGCCTGCGATCAGATGGGCCTGCAAGCTGATCGGCAGTGTGATCAGCAGGACGACCACGGCGGCGATCACGGCCCAGACGATGACGTAGCTTGCGGTTCGCATCGTGCTTCAGGCCATCATGCTTAGAGTGAGGAGGCGGGCGGCGGCGGGACGGCCGGGTATCCTTCCAATGGTCTGTCCGGCAGGGGGTCAATGGTTTCGGCGGGCAAGGGCCGCGTCCGATTTGCGCGCGCAGATCGTGGGCGCATTGCCTGCCTCTGGCCCTCGGCTGCCTCAGGCCAGGAAGCCTGCGGCAACGGATAAATCGGCACGCCGGCTTCGCCGAGGCCGGCCTGCGGCTGCGGAGCATCGCCGATCGGATTCCAGCCGGACCGCCGCAGCGAGGCGTTGATCGAATAGCCATAGGCCAATCGCAGCAGCGACGTCTCCGAGGCGCCCGGTTCGCAAATGCGGAGCCGAATTGAGACCAGTCCCGATCTGGGACGGAAGATGCTGTCGCCGCTCGCGATCCGCTGCCAGGCGTAGAGGCAGCCATCCCCCGTGGCACTGCGACCAAAGGCATAGCCGAACGGACCGTAGCGATTCTGGACATAGATCGCTGCCGGCGCCATGGTGACGCCGGGGAAGCGTTCCTCCATCTCGCGAGCGATGGCGGAATCCTCAATGCTCGGGTTCGACAGGAGCCGGCCCTCGACGCCGGTGTCCTCCGGAATATCCGCCGATGTCAGGAAGGCGACATCGATCGTGTTCTCGCCCGACATGCGTCCCCGCGTTGTCAGCGAGATGGTCTGGGCGATGGCATTGTCGTAGTTGCGCTGCGTGACATTCACGATCGGTGGGCCGCCCACCGGCAACATGACGAGAGCACGGCTCGGGTCGACCGCGATGGCACGTGTCGCGAACGACAACTCGGCGTCCGTCAGTTTCTGCCCACCGCAGCCTGCAGCCATCCCCCCCAGACAAACGACTGTCGCGAAGATCGCCAAGCGCCGCCCCGTCGTACGGCGAGCCGGCGCGGTTTTGGAGCGTCGTTCGGGCAAGCTCATGCGCGCGAGGGCCAGAAAATTTCAAGCATCGTCATGCATCGACCGTTGATTAACAAAGGTTAACGCGCGCTTACTGCGCATAGCCTCGATGAGCCTCTGGTCCCCCAACCGAATCAGCGACGCTACTACAGACCATTCGGGCGCGCGGACCAACCCTTCATCGTTCCGACGTTGGATCCTGGCCGGGTTGCGGGCACGTCTGGTTTGAGAGGGGGCCAGCAGCAAAAGCGTGATGCCGCCCGGCTTGCCGCCGGCAAACGGGGCACGATCCAGCCACTCGAAGCCTGCGTCGCACGGGAGGCGGCGACACCTGCGCCAGGTCAATGGCAAGCTCGTCGCCATCGGCGACCATATGGCTCGCTTGTCCGAGGTACGTTCGGCGGCAACACAGGGTCCGCCGCCCTGCCGCCGGATGGTGCCCGTTCAACCTCGAGCGTCCAGCTGCTGCTGGACGGTTTGAAGCGGCCTTGCGCACGGGCTCGGCCCGTGCCAGGACGCGGCGGCCGCCCTGGTCTACGCTCGCTTGGCGTGCGGCCACTTCATCACTTGTCCTGACATGGCCGAACGATCGCGACCTGTGTCCTTGGCGAAATAAAGCGCGCGATCGGCGGCTTCGACCAGCGAGGCGCAGTTTGTCAGCCTTGGCAGGATGCCGGCAGGAAGCTCATGTCGACATAGGGCTTCGCGGCGATCCGCGCAGACAGCAGCCCTTCCGCAACCATCGCATCGAGCGGAGGCTGAACCTGCTCGGCGCCCAAGCAGGCGTTGGGATCACGGTAGTAGTCGTTCTTGGTGAGGAAATAACTTTCGACTACCTCTGGCGGTGATTTCGACAAGGTCGCGGCAAGTTCGACCGCCTTCTTGCGGTTGGCCGGGTCATAGAGCCAGTGCAGGCCATCGACATAGTCCGCGAGCCACGCCTTCGCTGCCGCAGGCTGAGTCTTCCGGAAATCGCTGGTCACGGTCTGGAAAATGACCGCATAGGGCGGGAGTGCGTCCTTGCCCTGGAAGACCGCACGAAGCCCGCCCTTGGCGCGCTCCGTCGCCCCGAACGGCAAGGGCAGCACGCCGCAATCGACCCGTTTCTCGCGGATGGCCGCGCCGATGCTCGGAAAGGAAATCTCGACGATGCGCACGTCGCGCCGTGGATCGAGGCCATTCTTCTTCAGTCATAGTCGGCCAGGTCGCAGTTGAGCCAGCCGCCAAAACGCGGATCGACCTCGCTCTCCTCCCGCAGGGCTGCACCGATCGCCCAGACCACGCCGCCGCGAACCTGGCTGGCGGAGGTCCGCGGCGACACCACGCGTCCACAATCGGCGATGCTGCCGACGCGCGGAACACGCACCCGCCTCGTCTGGGGTTCGACCCTGACCTCAACGAAATGAGCGATGTAACTGAAGGTCGTGAACCCGGGGTAATGCGGCCCCGCGACCCCGTAGCCACCCATTCGGAGCGCAGCCAGCACCTTATCGTCTTGTCCAGGACCGACCTGCGAGACCTCGACCTGAAGCGTCGGCCGACGCACCGTCGCAAGTTGTCGATGCAGATTGCCTGCGACCCTCCGGCCTCCGCGAAGCGATCAAGAGCGAAAGGAAGCCAGATCCGCCAGTGTACAGAGGAAAGCGGTGACATCAGGCAAATTTAGGGTTTTGTAAGTTTCGAATTCGTACCTTCGCGATCTTGCGTGTGTAGTTGGAAAGATCGTCGGCGTGCCCAACCAAGGCGAAACGGTATTCTCGTGGGGCTGCGCGCAACGTCTGGCCGCGTTGCGGGACTTCGACATCCTCGACACGCAGCCAGAGGCGGCCTTCGACGAGATTACCCAACTTGCGAGCGAATTCTGCGGTGCTCCCGTTGCCATCGTGAGTTTCCTGGAAGCCGATCGGCAATGGTTCAAATCACAGATCGGATTGAGCTTCCAAGAAACGTCGCTGGACAATTCCATTTGCTCGAAAACGATCCACCTGTCGAAGCTCGTCGTCATCAATGACCTGGCCGACGACAAGCGGTTTCAAAACAATCCGTTCGTGACCGAGCAACCCAGCCTGCGCTTTTACGCCGGTGCCAGGCTCGAAACATCGGACGGTCTGCCGCTTGGCGCCGTTTGCGTTTGCGATTTTGTCCCCCGGCCGCAGGGACTGACGGAGGCGCAGTCGAGTGCGTTGTCGGCGCTGGCACGGGCCGTGATGCGCGAACTGGAACTCCGCCGCTCGAACAAGGCGTTGGCTCAGAACACGGCCCTGCTGAACGGCGCCCTGGAGAATGTGGACCAGGGTATCGTCATGGTCGATGCGAGCGGAAACGTCGTCATCTGCAATCAGAGGGCCATCGACCTGCTCGGGCTCCCTTCCGAGATGATGCGTTCGACACCAAAGTTCGAGGACGTGAAGCGGTGGCAGATAGACCAAGGAGAATTTGCCCAGTCGGACCCGCAACTGGTCGATGCCATCCGGCATGAGGGCAACAATATCGAAGCCTCGATCTATGAACGGAAAAGGCCCAACGGCACCGTTCTGGAGGTGAGAACAAACCGCCTTCCAAACGGCGGTGTCGTCCGCACATTTGCCGACATCACCGCTCGCAAATCGGCAGAGGATGACCGCAAGATCGCGGAAGAGCGTCTGCGCGAAAGCGAGCAGCGCTACCGGCTGGCAGCGCATGCGACCTCGGACGCGATCTACGACTGGGATTTGCAGACGGACCGCCTGCAATGGGGCGAAAGTCTTCAAGACATATTCGGCTACGGGACCGCACAAGCCCCAGCCACCGGGACAACATGGCTGGAGAGCGTCCACCCCGACGATCGAAACGACATCGATGGCGACGTTCGAAACTTCATCGCCTGCCAAACCGCGGAGCGCTGGGAGCGCGAGTATCGCTGGCGCAAGCGCGACGGTGCCTATGCGTATGTCCGAGATCGCGGACATCTCGTGCGGGATCCGACAGGCAAGCCGGTCAGGATGGTGGGAGCGCTACAGGATCTGACGGAAGCGCGTCGGGCCGGTGACGCCTTGCGAACCAGCGAAGAGCGCCTTCGGCTTGCTGTCACCGCGACAGGGCTGGGCATTTGGGACCTCGACCTTACCTGCGGGCATCGGGAATGGTCGTCGGAGGTTCCTCGCATATTGGGGGTGCCAGAGGCGGCGGTTCTGGATCGGGCCGGTTTCCTGCTGCTGGTTCATCCTGACGACCAAGCACGAATCGCTGCCGAGTTCTTTCCGGCTTTCGATGCGGGAATGCCATCCGTTTCGGCGACGTTCCGCATCATCCGGGCCAATGACGGCGAGACCCGCTGGGTCGAGATAGATGGGCGAACGTTTCATGATGCTGAAGGACGGCCCGTCCGGATGCTCGGCACGATTCAGGACATCACCCCCCGCAAGATCGCCGAAGAAGCGGTGCGGATGGGTGGAGAACGTCTGCGGCTTGCACTTCATGCCAGCAACATGGTGGCCTGGGACCTCGATATCACGACTGAGCACGTCGATCGGTCCGACAACTCGCTTGCCCTGCTGGGTATCGGATCGGGGCCGAGGTCCGAGTTCCTGGAACGCGTTCATCCCGACGACCGGCATAAGGTCGATTTGATCCGGCTCGCCGCTATCGCCGATGGTATTCACATGGCCGAAATGCGCTACCGCGCTCCGGATGGCCGCGAGATCTGGCTCGCACTCCGGGCGGAGCGAAAGGACGCCAACCGTGTGATCGGCATCACCTTCGACATCTCGGATCGGAAGGCGACAGAAAACGCGATCTGGCTGACGGCCAACCATGATCATCTGACGGGACTGGCGAACCGGGCGCTCTTCCGCTCCCGATTGGAAGAGGCGCTGGCGTGCGCGGAAGCCGGCGGCACGGGTGTGGGCTTGCTGCTGCTCGACCTCGACGATTTCAAGGACGTCAACGACACGCTCGGCCACGCGGCAGGCGACAAGCTCCTGGCGGAAACCGCCCGCCGTCTGACGCGTCTCGTCGGGGACCGGGGGACCGTTGCCCGAGTCGGAGGCGACGAATTCGCGGTTATCTTGGTCGCGGAGTCCGGGCTGGCGGGAATCGCTTCGCGCGCCGACGAGATCGTCGAGGCGCTGCGAACCACATTCGACTATCAGGGACGGGCGCTGGCCACGAAGGCAAGCATCGGCGTGGCGGCCTTTCCTGAACATCATCGCGACCCCGTCGAATTGATGAAGGACGCGGACATCGCGCTTTATCGGGCAAAGGGGGCCGGACGCAGCAGGGCGGTCGTCTATACACGTGCCGCGCGGGACCGCATGGAGCATCGCGTCTCGATCCTGCGTGAGGTGCGCCAGGGACTGTCAGCTTCGGAATTCTGTCCCCACTACCAGCCGAAAATTTCGCTTGCGACAGGCGAGATCGTCGGCTTCGAGGCGTTGGCTCGCTGGCAGCATCCTGCACGAGGATTGCTGACGCCGGCCTATTTCGGCCCGGCATTCGACGAGCAGGACATCTCCGCCGCCCTGGCGACCAGCATGATCAGGCAGGCCGCCTCGGACATTCGCTCATGGCTCGACCAGGGCCTCGAATTTGGTCGCGTCGCCGTCAACCTCTCAAGTGCCGACTTTGCCGACAGAACCCTCGCGACCAGGATCATCGCCCTTCTCGACGAGGCCAATGTGCCGACATCGCGGTTCGAGATCGAGGTCACCGAGACGGTCTTCCTGGGTCGCCAGACCGAGGCGGCGGCCTCGATCCTGAGCGAGTTCCACAAGGCCGGCATTGCCATCGCGCTCGATGATTTCGGCACTGGCTTCGCCTCGCTCACCCATCTCAAGCAGTTTCCTGTCGATCACATCAAGATCGACCAGAGCTTCGTCAGAAACCTGGAAACGGACCAGAACGACGCCGCGATCGTCGCCGCGGTCGTCAGTCTCGGCCGGAACATGGGGATGAGCATCACTGCCGAAGGCGTGGAGACCGCCGGTCAGGCACAGCATCTGCTGAAGGCCGGCTGCAACTTCGGGCAAGGCTATTTCTACGCGAAGCCGAGCTTCGGGGACCGAGTGCCGTGGATGATCCGCAACTGGTCGTCGCCGCATCAGCCGGAGCGCTCAAACAGACCCGCCCTTCGTCAGGCTTGATAGGGCGGTCAAAACGATCAGGTTCGCGACGGACCCGAGCCGGCAAAACCAGCGGATAGGCGAGGTTTAAATGCACGTCCTCGCACAGGCGCCGTTCGCAACGGATGCCAAAGCAGTAGCCGATGAGCAGCGTCCCGGATCATAAGCTCCGGATCGATCGGGGGCCGACCCATCTCGCTGTAGAACGGACGCAGATGCGCTCGGATTTCTGAGAGATCAACGAACCGATCGATGGCTCGCAACCAACGATCGGCCGGCCCGTGACACTCCAGGCTGAACTCCAACACTAAAACAGCGCCTCCTGCGCCACCCGCCGTTCGCCCATCATCACGCCGCCCTCCGACCAAGGACAACTGAATCAGGCTTCAAACCCGCGGCAACGACGACCTTTTAACGACATCCGCCACAAACGGAACTTGGCACACTGCTCATAGGCTGGCGTTCAATCAGCTCTAAAGTCGCTGTGCAGCGCGCAGATCGCGTTGGGGCCGATGCCGCAGCATCCACCGATGATGCGGGCACCGCGGCGCCGCCAGTCCCGCCCGAAGTCGCGATAGCGTAACGGCCCGACGTCGTCGCGCAGATCGCTCAGGCCCTCGTTGGCCGCTGCGTCCCCGGTCTTTTCCGGGAAGGCATTGGCATAGACACCGATCGGGAGCCCTGCGTCGCCGAGCACAGAGCGGGCGACGTCGACGGCCGGGCCCATGACCTCGGGCAGGCTGCAGTTGAACAGCACGGCGGCGGCACCAGCGTCGCGGACGGCAGCGACGGCCTCCGCGACGCTTTCGCCGGAGCGCAGCACGGGCAGGCCGTCGGCAGCGCCCTCGTCTCGCAGCGTGAAGGAGACCCAAATCGGCTTGCCTGTGGGCCGCACCGCAGCGCAGGCCGCCAGCGCCTCGGCGATGCAGCTTTGCGTCTCGGCGAGGAAGTGATCGACGGAGGGGAGAAGCGCCTCGATCAGCACCGCCAGCATGGAGGGCGCCCGCGCCGGATCGAAGAGGTCGGGGCGGTAGGAGCCGAACAGCGGCGGAAGCGAGCCGGCGACAACGATGCCGCGGCCACTGCGCAGCCTCTCCTGATCGGCAGCGCGGCGTGCCAATTCGCCCGACAGGGCGGCAAGCCTGGCGCCGTCCTGCGCGAAGCGCTTCTCGCTAATATGGAAGGGCACCACCGCATAGCTGTTGGTGGTGATGACCTCGGCGCCTGCCTCGATGAAGGCGCGATGCGCCGCGACGACCGTTCCCGGAGCTTCCATCAGGGCCAGCGCGGACCATTCCGGCTGCCGGAACGGGGCGCCCATGCGCTTCAGCTCGCGGCCCATTCCGCCATCGAGGACGATCATTCTCTCGTTCATGCCGGATCGGGTGTCCTGTTTGCGGATTCTGATCCTGCGTCGCCCCTCGCGATCAGACTGCGGTATCCGTCGAGATCGGCGGCGAGGCTGGGATCGATATGGGCACGCACGGCGCGCTCCGCCTCGTCGGACGTGCCGCGCATCACGCCTTCGAACAGGTCGCGATGATCGGCCTCCAGCGGAAACCGCGCCGGCCAATGCATCTCCGACCAGCGGTAGAGCCATTCCATCTTCGTGGAGAGAGCAGCGTATCGCTTGATCAGATGGCGGTGGCCGGTTGCCTCGACGATCGCCCGGTGGAAGCCGAGATCGGCCGCGACACGCTCGTCGACCGAGCCCGCCTCCGCCGGCGCCAGCCGCGCGAAAGCGGCGGCGACGAGGTCTCTCTCGCCACCGTCGGGGCGCTCGGCGATGATGCGGGCCGCCAGCCCCTCCATCGCTTCGCGCAAGGTGTAGATCTCCCAGATCACCTGGGCATTCAGGCTGGCGACGCGCCAGTTCGAATAGGGCGCGCGCACCACCAGCTCATCGGCCTCCAGCGCGAACAGGGCCGTGCGCACGGTGCCACGCCCGACGCCGAGCCGCCCCGCCAACGCGACTTCCGTCAGCACCTCGTCCGGTTCCAGGCGGCCGTGCACGATATCGTCCCGAAGCCGACGCATCGCGATGTCGGCGAGGCTGAGCCGCTCGATCGGCTGCTGGTCGTCCGTCATGGGCATCGCCCGATCCTCACCCCTCACCACGGCTCATGCCGACGAAGCGCCGGCAGCGCTCGGATTGCGGATCGAGGAAGACCTGCTCGGGCGGGCCCTGCTCCTCGACGCGCCCATCCTGAAGATAGATGGCTTGGTTCGAGACCTCACGCGCGAAGGTCATCTCATGGGTCACGATCAGCATCGTGCGGCCTTCCTCGGCCAGCGCCCGGATGACGCGCAGCACCTCGCCGACCAGTTCCGGGTCGAGCGCCGAGGTCGGCTCGTCGAAAAGGAGCGCGCGGGGCCGCATCGCCAGCGCGCGCGCGATGGCGACGCGCTGCTGCTGCCCGCCGGAGAGATGGGCGGGCCAGGCGTCGAACTTGTCGGCGAGGCCGACCTTGGCGAGCATCGCCTCAGCCTCCTCGCGGCATTCAGCGCGCGGCCGTCCCTGGACATGGAGCGGGACTTCCATGACGTTCTGCAGCGCGGTCATGTGCGGCCAGAGATTGAAGCTCTGGAAGACGAAGCCGAGTTGGCCGCGTAAGCGGCGCACGGTCTGCCGCTCGGCCCGCGAAAAGCGATGGCCGGAATCCCTGATGCGGATCTGCGCATCGCCGACGCTGACCTCGCCCTGATCCGGGATTTCGAGCAGCGGGATGCAGCGCAGCAGCGTGCTCTTGCCCGAGCCGCTGGCGCCGATAATGGCGATCACGTCGCCGTCGCGGGCGGCGAGGTCGACGCCGCGCAGCACCTCCTGCCCACCAAAGCTCTTTCGGATGTCGGTCAGCCTGACCGTGATCGGCTTCATGCCAGGCTCCGGGCGCCGGTCGGCCGGCGATAGGGGGAGAGATGCTGTTCGAGCCAGTCGACAGCCCGTGCGATCACCGTCACCAGGACGAGATAGATCGCTGCCGCGCACAGGAAAATCTCGATGGCACGGTAGGTTTCGGAGACCTCCGCACGCGCGATCCCGGTGATCTCCATCAGCGTCACGACGCTGGCGAGCGAGGTCGCCTTGACCATGCTGGTGATCTCCGCGCCATAGGCGGGCAGCGCCTGGCGGAAGGCGAGCGGCAGCACGATCCGGCGCAGCATGGTCAGGCGCGTCATGCCGGAGACCCGGGCAGCCTCGATCGCCCCCGTGGAAACGGCGCGAAGGCCGCCGCGCAGGATCTCGGAGGTGTAGGCCCCGTCGTTCAGCATCAGCGCGAGGACGGCGCAGACATAGGGCTCGCGCAGCAGCGGCCACAGCACCGAGTGCCGCACCGCCGGAAACTGGGCGAGACCGTAATAGATCAGGAAGATCTGGATCAGCAGCGGCGTGCCGCGGAAGATGTAGACGTAGAAATCGGCGACCCGCGCGCCGATCCAGGAGGAGGCGCGCAGGCCCGATAGCCCCAGCGCGATGAGGCCGCCGCCGAGAAGCGACAGCACCGCCAGCAGCAGCGTCAGCGGCAGGCCGGCGAGCAGCTTGGGAAAGATCTGGGCGATGAAGGCGATATCCATCGCTACCCCCTGCCGGTCGCTGCGGCCTGCCCCCGCATCGAACGCCATTCGGCGATGCGGAAGAGGAGGCCGGAGATCGTGGTGATAGCGAGATAGATCCCGCCGCCAGCCAGGAAGAACAGGAAGGGCAACTCGGTCGAGTTCGCCGCCACCGTCACCGCTCGCAGCGCCTCGACCAGCCCGGTGACCGAGACCAGCGCCGATTCCTTGATGACCGATTGCCACTGGTTGCCGAGGCCCGGCAGTGCGGTGCGCAGGGCCAGCGGGGCGATGATGCGGGGGAACATCGTCCAGCGGCGCATGCCGGTCACGCGCGCGGCCTCGAGCGTTCCGGGCGCGATGGCATGGAACGCACCACGCAGCACTTCCGCCTGCGTCGCGCCCGACAAAAGGCCGATCGCGAGGCAGCCGGCCGCGAAGCCGCTGATCTCGACCGGGCCGACATGGCCGAACTGCTTGGCCACCGCCGAGGCGATCTGCCGGCCACCGAAATAGAACAGGTAGATGACGAGCAGGTCCGGGACGCCGCGCATCACGACGCCATAGCCCTGCGCGAGGCGCTGGACCGGCGCGGAGCCGGCGATCCGCGCCCAGGCGCAGAGCGTGCCCAGGCCGAGCCCGAGCGCGAAGGCGCAGGCCGAGACGGCCAGCGTCATCAGCCCGCCGTTCAGCAGCACCTGGCCCCAGCCTTCCGGGCCGAAGCCGAGCAATGTCAGGCTCTCATCCATGCCTTACGGTCCGCCTGCGTCAACTCGCGGGCGTGATGTCCATCTCGAACCATTTCAGCGCCAGCTTCTTCAGCGTGCCGTCGTCGATGACCGCCTTCAGCGCCTTGTCGAACATTTCCTTGAGTTCGGGATCGCCCTTGCGCAGGCCGATCGCGGAGCCGACGCCCAGCAGGCCGCCGGTGAAAAGATAACCGGCTTGGATCATCTCGCCATTCGACTTCTTCGCCGTGGCCTGGATGTTGATCTGGGAGGCCATGACGGCATCGACGCGCCCGCTCTTCAGGTCCAGGAAGGTGTCGGGGCCGGACGGATAGGTGCGGATGGTCAGGATGTCCTTGAAGTAGCGGTTCAGGACGTCGTTCTGGATCGTCGCCACCTGGACGGCGACGGTCTTGCCCGCGAGCGGCTTCGCGAGTTCCTCGATCGCCTTCTTCGCAGCGGCCTCATCCGCGAAGGGAACTCGCGGCGCGCCGGTGCCGGGCAGCGACTTGATGCTGCCTTCCTTCATGATCGCGAAGCCCGAGCCGGCCGAAGCGTAGGGACGGGAGAAGGCGATGACCTCCTCGCGCTTGGGCGTAATCGAAACTGCGTCCATTATGGCGTCGTATTTGCCGTCGGTCAGGCCGGCGATCATGCCGTCCCAGGCCTGGGCGATCATCTCGCATTTGACCCCCATGCGCGTCGACAGCTCCTGCAGCAGCTCCGGCTCCAAACCGATCAGACGGCCGTCCGGCGCGTGCATGTTGTAGGGAGGAAACGCGCCTTCCGTGGCGACCCGGATGACCTTCCACTCCTTGGCGGCCGCGGAACGGGGAGCCGCACCCAGAGCGAGGCCGGCGGCGGCGCCGAGGCCGAGCTTGAGGAAGTCGGAACGGGTGATCGTCATGTCGGCTCTCCAGGGCGTTAGAGAATGCGGGCGTGTCAGGACAGGATGTCGAAGGCGGTGCGGGCGAGGGCTGCGGTGCCCAGTCCGATGCAACGCTCGTCCGGCTGATAATGGGAATTGTGCACGCGATCGTCGCGGCCGGGCTGCGACGAGCCGACCAGCAATTGGCAGGACGGGATCCGCTCCGAGAAATAGGAGAAATCCTCGGCGCCGAAGCGTCCCTCGAGCTGGTCGACCTTGTCCCCGCCGAATTGCTCCGACACAGAGCGGATCACCGCATCCACGACGCCGTCGTCGTTGACGAGGGCGGGGGCGCCGCGCTTGTAGTCGATCTCGCAAGTGACGCCCATTGCTGCGGCGACGCCGTCGCAGATGCGCCGGAAGGTGGCTTCCATCGTGTCGCGGCTCTCGGGCGAGCGGCAACGGACCGTGCCCTGGAATAGGCAGCTGTCGGGGATGATGTTGTGCGTCGAGCCGCCCTGGATGTGGCCGATTGTGAGCACGGCCGAGCGGGTCGGGTCCATCACGCGCGAAATCGCCGTCTGCAGCTGCATCACCATCGCGGCAGCGGCGACGATCGGATCGAGCGCGGAATGCGGGCGCGCCGCATGGCCCGACTTGCCGTGCACGACCACATCGAATTCGTCGCTGGAGGCCGTGGACGCTCCCCGGACATAGCCGAAGCGGCCGACCGGCATCTCCGGGCGGTTGTGGAAGGCGAGCCCGATGGCAGCGCCGTTGGCCGCGCCGTCGGCGACCATGGCGGCGGCGCCGCTTTCCACCGTCTCCTCCGCCGGCTGGAACACCAGCCTGACGCTGCCGCGCAACCGGGGTGCCATCGCCTGCAGCACCGAGCCGACGCCGAGAAGCGTGGCGGTGTGAATGTCATGGCCGCAGGCATGCATCTTTCCGGGCACGGTGCTGGCGAAGGGCAGCCCCGTCAGCTCCTCCATCGGCAGGGCATCCATGTCGGCGCGGATCAGCAGGCAAGGGCCCGGAGCGCCGCCGGCGATCTCGGCCACGACGCCGGTGCGTCCGACGCCGCGCTGCGGAACCAGCCCCATGCGCTCCAGTTCCTGCGCGACGATCTCGGCGGTCCGGACGGTTTCGAATCCGACTTCCGGATGGGCGTGGATGTCGCGCCTGATGGCGATCAACTGCGGCTCGATCTCGGCGATATGGCGTTCGATCGCAAGTGAAAGGTCGTTCTGGCGGTCAGCGGACATCGAAGGCTCTGACGGACGGTAAGGAGACCTGAACCTCGCACAGATCTTTAGCCGCCGCAATTGGACCGAGGATCGACAATCGACAATATGCTTCTAAAATGACCGCTCCGGAGCAGGATATTTCGATGCACGCCGCGACCATCCTGGCCCAGCTCGACCACGTCACCGATCCCTCGACAGGCGGGCTCGTGCCGTCGATCCATCCAAGCGTGACCCATGCCCGGCAGGGAAGCGATATCGCCCTGGGTTATGCCCGCTCGGGAAACAGCGGCGCGGCGCTCGTCGAGTCCATCCTCATTCAGCTCGAAGGCGGCGCTGCGGCCGCCGCGTTCGGTGCGGGAGCGGCAGCGGCCCAGGCCGTGCTCGCGACCTTGCGACCCGGCGACCGGGTGCTGATCGACAGCGGCCTCTATTACGAGTTCGGACGCATCATCGGCGCCTTCGCCCAACGCTTCGGCGTGGGACTGGTGCGGGTCGATCTCTGCGATCCCGATGCGGTCGCCCGGTGTCTCGCTACCGCGCCGACGCGGCTTGTCTGGGCCGAATGCCCGAGCAACCCGCTCTGGCGCGTGCCGGATCTCGCTGCGCTGGCGGCGCTGGCACATCGTCACGGGGCCAGGCTGCTGGTCGATGCGACGGCGGCTACCCCGGTGCTCTGCCGGCCGCTGACGCTGGGCGCCGACCTCGTGCTGCACTCGGCGACGAAATATCTCAACGGCCATGGCGATCTGGTCGCCGGCGTGCTCGTTGCGGCAGAGGACGATGCGTGGTGGCACGAGATGCTGGCCGCCCGTGAGGCGCATGGCAGCGTCCTGCCGCCCTTCGAGGCCTGGCTCCTGCTGCGCGGCATGCGGTCCCTGGCGCTTAGGATGGAGCGCGTCTCCGAGACGGCCCGGGCGCTCGCCTCCTGGCTCGCGCTTCAGCCCCAGGTCCGCGCCGTGCATTATCCAGGCTTGCTGCAGCACCCCGAGCACGAGCTTGCCCGCCGCCAGTTCAAAGGCGGCTTCGGCGGCATGCTCTCCTTCGAGCTCGGTGATTCCGCGGCAGCGATTGCCCTGTGCTCCCGCGCCAAAATCTTCCGTTTATCGACCTCGCTCGGGTCGCCCGAGAGCCTCATCGAACACAGGCGAAGCACGGAGGGAGAGGCATCCGACTGTCCACCCGGACTGGTGCGGTTATCGGTTGGTTTGGAGCATCAGGATGATCTCCAGGCTGACCTTCGACAGATGCTTTGCGCTGAAGGCCTAAAACGAATGCGGGAAGCCGCGATCTTACAAGAGGCTGCAGCGCCGGTGGTCGCGGTTGGCTTATGTAGCCCTCCGAGACCGTAGAGGCGAGATGCGCCGATGTCGTTGAAAAAGTCGC
>UCBZ01000056.1 GCA_900470775.1 Hyphomicrobiales bacterium
CCTCATCCCGGGACCAAACAATTAGGGTTCGGACTCATAACCAGTAGCTGACGGTTGCTGCGATGCAGATGGCGGCGAGGAAGTTGACGGCGAAGCGGTCCTATCGCGTGGCGACGGCTGAAGTTGTTGGATCCCAGGCCTGCATGGCTTTCCAGCCGGGACTGCTCGCTGTCGGGCCTAGCCCGGCATCGTAAATGGCTCCTCCGTCAATACTGTCAGAGCTTCAACCGGCTCACTAGCGGCGGGTTATCGGCGCGGGGCACGATGAACCACAGATTGTTGAATTCGCTGCGACCGATTTCCACGGGCGCCGCGTGTCCCAGCGCCGCGAGCAATTTTGGAATGGTGTCGGAATGAGCGACCACGAGGACGACCTCATTCGCATGATGGGTGCTCAGCTTGGCAACAAGTCCAGCCAGGTCGTCCTTCTGAATGACGCTAATATCCCGCCCCACAGCTTGCGCCAACGGCTCCACAGTTTGCCGGGCGCGCGTATACTGGGAGGAATAGATCGCCGCGATTCCGGCATCCTTCAACAGGGATGAGAGTTGATCAGCGCGCCGCTGGCCATGCTCGTTGAGCGGCGGATCGCCTTCCATCATTCCGCCGGTGGGCGTCTGCTCTGCGTGCCTCAGTAAGAGGATCGCCTGTTGCGCAGACCCTTCCAGAGGGGCGAGAGCGATGCTCGCCGTGAGAACCACCAGTCCGAACCACAGGCGTGACAATCGCATTCCAGCCTCCTCGTTCGCAAAAAGCCTCGGAGCTATCCCCTGCGGGTGAGAATACCCGAAACGCGGACAAGTAAAAAGCTGCGGGCTGCCCCACGAGGCCGGCGACGCGCAACAGGCGGCTTTCCGTTTTTCTTGATAAAGGCCGCAGTGATCGCAGCAAGCCGCTTGTGCCTCGCACAACCTCATATTGTTAGGGCCCGCGCCGCGCGCAGCTAGCGCGTTTCCCGCTTCGAAGGCTAAATTTTGAGGTTACGGGAGGGCCATCGGGATCTTGGATTGGTGCTGCCGAACCCATTTGTCCGCCCAGCGCCAGGAGCCGACATTAAGCCTTTGCCGATAACCAGATTGTCGTTCCAATTAATTGCTGCCGGCGGCACTTACCTGCCGACCAATTTTAGTAGCCGGACGTCCGTGGTCCCTGCTCGGAAGCCCGCCTCGCAATAGCAGAGGTAGAATTCCCAGAGCCGACGGAAGTGTTCATCGAAGCCCAATGGAACCATACGCGCCCATTGCGCCTGGAAGCGTTGGCGCCAATCCCGCAAGGTTTGCGCGTAGCTGGCGCCGAATTGCAGCCTATCAGTGATGGCGAGGCCGGCCTGTCCGGCTTGCGAGATAAGGGCGGAATTGGATGGGAGGCAGCCGCCGGGGAAGATGAACCGCTGGATGAAGTCGGCGCCCGCGACATAGGACTCGAAAACCTGCTCGCTGATGGTGATGGCCTGCAGGACGGCGCAGCCTCCTGGCTTCAAGGATTGACGCAGTTTGGCAAAATAGCTTGGCCAATAGGCTTTGCCGACGGCCTCGACCATCTCGATCGAGACGATGCGGTCGAACTGTCCGGTCAGGTCGCGATAATCCTGCAAGCGCAGAGTGACGCGATCTGCAAGGCCGGCTGCGGCAATCCGCTCCTGCGCGAAGGCAAGCTGGGAAGGCGACAAGGTGATCGCGGTGACCCTGCAGCCCTCGCGCGCCAGCCGCTCTGCCAGAGCGCCCCAGCCGCAGCCGATCTCCAGCACATGCTCCCCGCCCTTCAGCCCCAGCATCTCGACGATCTTGTCGAGCTTGCGTTGCTGCGCGGATTCAAGCGTCTCGGCGGAGTCGCCATAGAGAGCCGAGGAATAGGTCATGCTCCTGTCGAGCCATTGTCCATAGAACGCGTTACCGAGATCGTAGTGCGCGACGATGTTGCGGCTGCTGCCAGCGCGCGTATTGGCGTTCAAATGGTGTCGCAGCTTGTTCAGCACGCGGGCGAAAAGCGTACCCGAGACCAGCCTGCGGAGTGTCGCATCGTTGCGGGCGCCGAGTTCGATCAGCGCAGTGAGGTCGGGCGTTTCGAGGTCGCCGTCGCGATAGGCTTCGGCCAGTCCGATCTCGCCATCCAGCAGCAGCCGCCTGATCGCTCGCCAGCGCTTCAGAACGATGATTGCGCTTGGCCCGACTTCGCCTTGCGCGCTGCGGAGGCGCTCGCCTTCCGGCGTTACGACCGTGAGGCTGCCGATCTCGATGCGTGACAGCAAACGGCGCAGGAACCAGCGCGCAGGGCCAAAACCGCGCGGCAGGGCAAGGGTCTCGTCGGCGCCGCAATGACCCCGCTCGGTATCGGGCAAGCTCATGATCGGGCCGATCCTCTTGAATGATGTGGTAGCGCTGTGCCGAGGCTGATCGGCGTATCAGGCGGCTCCGGATGCGGCTGCCAGCGGACGCGCTTCATGAGCAGGCGCAGCGCGTGCCAGTGGATGGCGGCTGTGACCTTCAGCGTCAGCAACGGATGGCTCGCGAGCAGGCGCAGCAGCGTCGCGTCGCTGATATCGCGACGTGCACCGGACAACGAGGTGGCGATCAGGCGCCCGTCATCGTCGTAGCCGTCGATGGCGAGAGCGACGCGCCGCTCCGGCGGCTCCACCTTGAAGGCGTAGCGCATCGACAGCTCCATGAAGGGGGAGACGTGGAAAGCCTTGCGTGCCGACTGGCGCAGGGGCACCGCATCCGAGCCCGCTGGCGCGACATAGCTGTGGATCTCGCCGAAGGTGTTGTGCACCTCGTAGATCGTGGCGTGCAGGCTGCCGTCGCGGCCGTAGCAGAAATAGGTGCTGATCGGATTGAAGGCATAGCCGAGGATGCGCGGCATCGTCAGAAGCCGGATCGCGCCGTGATCGAAGGCGATACCGGCGCTCGCCAATGTTTCCTCGACCTGGGCCCGCAGCGGCCGGCCGCTGCGGTCGCCGTAGTCGGCATCCCCAAAGGAATAGAGATTGAAGCGGTTGCGCGAGAACAGGCGGAGCCGCGCGGCCAGGCCGTCGATCTCGTCGAGATCGAGCAGCATCCAAAAGACGCCGTAGGAGAAGGTATGCTGCTTCGGGCGAAAGCGGTGATGCCAGACGCGACCGACATAGAGTGCCGAATTAAGGCTCATGGCCGAGTTCAGGCTCATGCAGCCTGCTCCGGCAGTGCCGTGAGCGGGATCCGGCCGGATTCGTCAGCGACGATCCACGGGCGTCGCACGCCACCCAGCGCCTCGGCAACGGCGAGCCCGGCCTGGAGTCCGTCCTCATGGAAGCCCGCACCGAAATGTGCCCCGCAGAACCAGCTGCGCCGTATACCCTGCAGCGACCACACGCGGTCCTGCGCCGCGAGCGCCGCCGTGTCGAACAGCGGATGCTCGTAGGTCTGCTCATGCATGATGCTGTCGGCACGGAGCGAATCCGGGGGATTGAGCGTCAGGAAGAACGGGCGTTCCTCGGGGAGGTTCTGAAGCCGATTCATCCAGTAGGTCACCGCGCAGGCCTCGTCTGGCCGATTGCGATGGCCGAGATGGTTCCAGCTTGCCCAGGCCCTACGGCGCTTGGGCATCAGGGTGGCGTCGCCATGCAGCACCGCGCGGTTGCGGCTGTAGCGGAAAGCGCCGAGCAGCGCCGACTCGGCCGGGCTGGGGTCGGCGAGCAGGCTGAGCATCTGGTCCGCATGGCCCGCGAACACGACCTGGTCGAAGCGCTCGCTCCAGCCATCGCCGAAGAGCACGACCTCATTGGGTGAGCGCCTGACCTGCCTCACCGGCGCGCCGAGCCTGACGTCTCCAGAGAAGGCATCATGCAGCCTCTCGACATACACCGCGCTGCCACCCGACACCGTGCGCCAGACCGGCCGGTTCGTCAGCCGCAGCAGGCCGTGGTTGTGGTGGAAGCGCAGGAAGGCCGCCGCCGGATAGGATAATATCTCTGCGCAGGGTGCCGACCAGATCGCCGCTGCCATCGGCAGCAGGTGATCATCGCGAAAGGCCGCGCCGTAGCGCCCGGAATCGAGATAGTCGCCAAGCGACGCGGTGCTCTCGGCATTGGCCTGCGCATCCCGTGTCGCCTCGCCATAAAAGCGGCGGATGTCCTGCAACATCGACCAGAAGCGCGGGCTCAGCAGATTGCCGGGCTGCGCAAACAGGCCGCTTAGGCTGGTGCCGCTATATTCCAGCCGTCCGCCATCGAGCGAGGCGGCGAAGGACATCTCAGTCGCCTCCGTCGCGACGCCGAAATGCTTCAGCAGCGCGACGAAATTGGGATAGGTCGCTTGGTTGTAGACAATGAAGCCGGTGTCGATCGCCGTATCGCATCCCTTGGCGTCGGGCACGACCACGGTATGCGCATGACCTCCAAGCCGGGACGCCGCCTCGAACAGGACGACGTCATGCGCCTTGCCGAGCAGCCACGCCGCCGAGAGGCCGGAGATGCCACCACCGACCACAGCGATCTTCATCCGTCGTTCCGATCGCTGCAGCATGGGCCTGGCTCCGCTTGTGACAGCAGGTATACGCGGCGGGCATCGCTCTGGATTTGTCGGGTGTGGCGCCCCGCACAGGTGAGCCGGATTGGTACGGCGGACGTAGAAGGGAGAGACACCAAGCTGCCGGGAGGCCTCGATCATGTCCACGTTCGATCTTCGTGGCGCTCTGGCGCATCTGCGCGATTATGCATCGCATTCCGATCCGCGCGCGGCGTTGGCCAACACGGTCGCTTTGGTCGTTGCCTCGAACCAGCCCTTCTATCCGCTCTATGTCTATTGGGCCGTGTCGCCGACGATCTGGCCGACCTATGCAAGCTTCCTGTCGACGCCGCTTTTCCTGGCGGTGCCCTGGCTGATGCGCCGCAACACCCGGCTCGGTCGGGCGACGCTGCTGTTCGCTGGCATCGGCAACACGCTGGTCTGCACGATCGCGCTGGGCCGCGCCTCGGGCGTCGACGTCTTTCTGGTTCCCTGCCTCGTGCTGGCACTGCTGCTGTTCCGGCGCAGCGAGCGCTGGCTTGGCTTCGGCTTCGCAGCGCTAGCAGGCGCGGTCTATCTGGCTCCGGAAGGGATGTTTGTCGCGCCCGGCCATCTCTATGCGGCGAGCGAATACGCAGCCTTGCAGCGCCTGAACTTCATCAGCGCCGTCACATTGACCGGCCTGATCGCGTTGCTGTTTGCCAACCTCCTCGAGGATGAACCGCGGCCGCGGTGAAACCGAAAGAGCTCCCACAACGTAAACAAGCGGAGATGCAAAAAGGGGGTTGTCATGGCGGGCCTTCGAACTCTCCTGATCGTTGCGGGCGCCTTAGCTGCTTCGTCTGCCGGCGCAGCCGAAATCAGCGGCGTCTGGCTGCGCGATGACGGCAATGCCCGCGTTCGGATCGCACCATGCGGCGACAAGATATGCGCCACCAATCTGTGGATCGGCGACACCAGCAAGGGCGAGGCGGTGGGCGACAAGTTGGTGATGACGCTGGAGCGCCAGCCCGATGGCAGCTTTACCGGTACTGCCTATGATGCCAAGCGCGACTGGAGTTTTTCGATGACGATCCAAGCCACACCCAACGCGCTGACCACGCATGGCTGCTTGCTTGGCCGCTTGCTCTGCCGAGACGTGAACTGGAAAGCGGCCACGTGATCTGCAAGCCGCTGCCCGCCGTAGATGGATCATGCATGCCCCGACGGCCCGGAGAATGGACGAGATGCGCCCGGCAGGAATGGTGGCGCGGAGAGGTCGGTTGGTCCCTTTGTTCGACCACAACGCTTTAATCGTCGCGATCGCGCGATCGGCCGATCGCGAGGCCTTCGCCAAGCTCTTCGACCACTTTGCGCCGCGCGTGAAAGGCCTTCTCATGAAGGCTGGAACCCCCGCGGAATTGGCCGAAGAGGTCGCGCAAGAGACCCTACTGACGGTGTGGCGCAAGGCATCACTGTTCGATCCCAGCAAGGCCAGCGCCGGCACCTGGATTGCGACGATCGCCCGCAATCTGCGCATCGACATCGCGCGGCGCGAGACGCGCTCGCGGTTGTCCCAGGTCTACGAGATCCTGGACGAGGACGGGCCGGAACAGCCCGATGCCGCGGTCTCGGGCGCCGAGCGGGATGTCCTCGTACGCGCCGCCATGACCCAATTGTCTCCTGATCAGTATCGCGTCGTCGAATTGGCCTTCATCGAGGGCTTCAGTCACCAGGACGTGGCGAAGCGGCTCGCGATCCCGCTCGGCACCGTCAAATCCCGTCTTCGACTGGCCCTGTCCCATCTGCGCGGACGATTGGAGGATCTGCGATGAGCGTGGCCCACCGACCCACTGATGAAACGCTCGCCGCCTTCGCCACCGGGCAACTGGATGAAGGCCTCGCGCTGGTCGTCGCCACTCATCTCGAACGCGATGCGGCGAGCCGTGAACGCGTGCGGGACTTCCAGTCGGCGCAGGGTGCCTTGCTCGATGCAGCCGTGCCCGTCGCGATGGTCGGGGGCGCCGGCGACGTGCTGGCGCGTGATCCCGATGCGGCGCCCGTCGGCAAGGCCGATCACGTCCCCGAGATTGGACTGCCGCGCGTCCTGCAGCCCTATGCGCTGGGTCCGTGGCGGCCGATCGGCATCAAGATCGCGATGCGCAGGGTCGATGTTCCCGGCGCCGAGGCGCGCGTCTTCATGCTGCGCGCCGGCCCGGGCGTCGCCCTGCCGCATCACAAGCATAGCGGCCTTGAATGGACCACGATCCTGTCGGGCGCCTATGAGCACCAGTATGGCCGCTTTGCCGCTGGCGATTTCGACGAAGCCGACGCCGAGCACGAGCACACGCCGCGCGTCGACGCGATCGAAGGCTGCACCTGCATCGCGGCTGTGACCGGGAATATTCTGTTCCAGGGTTGGCTCGGACGTCTGCTGCAGCCGCTGGTGCGGCTGTGACGGCCGCATCCTTCGCAGCAGCGCTGGTTTTTGCCGCCTGCGCGATGGCGGCTGCCATGGCCCTGGCGACGCTGGTCGAGCGCCGCACCGGCAATTCCGGCTGGATCGACGTGGTCTGGACCTTTGGCCTCGGCGCGACCGGCGTGCTCGGCGCGCTTCTCCCGTTCGGAAACGGTCCGATCACGCGCCGCATGTTAGTGGCGGCCCTGGCGCTGGCTTGGGCGCTTCGGCTGGGTCTGCATATCGCCAAGCGGACACGCGGCATCACCGAGGACCCGCGCTATGCCAAACTCAGGCGAGACTGGGGTGCGCGGGCCGATGCGCAAATGGCGCGCCTGCTGCAGATGCAGGCGCTGGCCAGCATTCCCCTCGCGCTCTCAATTGTACTCGCGGCCCATAATCCAGACCCGACCCTTGGCTGGCGCGATCTCGCCGGCACGCTCGTGTTTGTCGTCGGCATCATCGGCGGCGCCATCGCCGACAGGCAGCTGCGCTTCTTCTCGCAGTCAGGACAGAGCGGAATCTGCGATCGTGGCCTGTGGGCCTGGTCGCGTCATCCCAACTATTTCTTCGAATGCGTGCTCTGGTGCGCCTATGCCGTGATCGCCACGACAGCCGCCTACCCCTTCGGCTGGGTCGCGCTGCTGGCGCCGGCCGGCATCACCTTCCTGCTGCTTCGCATCTCCGGCATCCCGCCGCTGGAGGAGCACATGCTCGCCAAGCACGGCGCGGCCTATCGCGCCTATCAGGAGAAGACCAGCGCGCTGGTCCCGCTGCCACCGAGAGGCTGATGCCATGACCATTCTGCAGAGACTTTCGGCCTGGGGCGAAGCATTGCCGGTGCCCGATGCGATCAGCCGTGCGGTGATCGGCTCGCTCGTCTCGCGCACGGACCGGGCCCTGACCACCGATCCCGGCGATACGGCGAGCTTTGCCCGCGAGATGAAGCATTTTCCGATCGCGCAGCACACCGACGCCGCCAATGCACAGCATTACGAGGTGCCGGCCGCCTTCTTCGCGCAGGTTCTCGGCCCGCGGCGCAAATATTCCTCCTGCTACTACCGCAACCCCGAGGACGACCTCGCCACCGCGGAAGAGACGGCCCTGGTGCTGACGGCCGAGCATGCCGACCTCGACGGAGGCCAGGACATTCTCGAACTCGGCTGCGGCTGGGGGTCACTGTCGCTCTGGATGGCCGGGCACTTCCCGTCATCGCGCATCGTCTCGGTGTCGAACTCGGCGTCGCAGCGCGGCTATATCGAGGCGCAGGCGAAGGCGCGCGGCTTTGACAATCTGCAAGTCGTCACAGCCGACATGAATGATTTCGCCACCTCGAAGCGCTTCGACCGGGTCGTCTCCGTCGAGATGTTCGAGCATATGGCGAATTGGGAGACGCTGCTGAGGCGAGTCCATGGCTGGCTCAAGCCAGGCGGCCGGCTCTTCCTGCATGTCTTCGCCCATGCCAGCGGCTGCTATCGCTTCGACGCTGCCGACAGTGGTGACTGGATCGCGCAGCACTTCTTTACCGGTGGGCTCATGCCGAGCGCGGCACTCGCCCACCAGTTTCCCGATCTCTTCACGGTCGAGGAGGAATGGCGCTGGAGCGGCGAGCATTACCGGCGCACGGCGGAGGACTGGCTGGCCAATTTCGACCGCAACCTCCCAGTGATCGATCCCATCCTGCAGGCGACCTACGGCAAGGATGCCAGCCTGTGGCGCCGGCGCTGGCGGCTGTTCTTCCTCGCTACCAGCGGCCTCTTCGGCCATGCGGGCGGCGCCGCATGGGGCGTCTGCCACTACCGCCTGAAGGCGAGCTAGGCCGGAAACCCGGCTACGCGGGGGTGGGGCTGTCAGACCCAGCCCCAAGCCTCGAACTGGCGCACGACAGTATAGGCTATCCAGCTGCAGACGCCGACCGCGATGGCGCCATAGGCTATGTCAGCCAGAGTGATGGTCAGCGTCCAGGCCCGCAATGTCGCATAATTGGTCAGGTCGTAGGTCGCATAGGCAAGCAGGCCGACCAGAGCGCCATTGACGAGGGCACTGCCGCTCGAAACGTCCCGCAAAGCCGGCATGACTGCGAAATGGATCACGCCGAGCGCAAAGCCGAAATAGAACAGGATGGCCGGAAGATACCGGATGCGCTCGAGAAGCATCTCGCCCAAGGCCGCCCGATAGAGCTTCTCGCTCATGGTGGTGAGCCAGATCGCGTCGCAAATGCCGAATGCGACGAGGAAAGCGATATAGCCGGCGACGAAGCGCATGACGATCTCCAGGATTGTTCATGCAGATACGCCGGGCATGGCGAACCGGTTCAGCACCACGTCCGGTCTTTCACCTTCCAAGCCGAGTTGCAGATCGATCGTGCCGCGCCGGGCGTAGGATAGACATCCGCCTTTCTCGATCCCAGCGCGATCATGTCGAACAAGATCTAGCGCCGTGCCATTGTTCCGATTCGTGCCGCCGGCGTGCTCCACGGCTGCGCCGGGGTTTGTTGAGAAGGAGAGCGCGGCGTCGCCTATGCTCGGAACCCGCGCCAGCGAATGGAGATCTATGTTACCCAAGAGTGGCAACTGGCAGGCCGGTCGCCTTTTTTATTTATGGAGGCTCTTGGGCCAACGGCGCCAAGCAGACCTACACTCTTCATCGGCGAGGCTCTTTGGGTCGCGCGGCTTCGTCGCGGTGATCGCGGATTATCTCCTCGCTCCGGAGGTGCGGTTTCCCGGCTTCATGGAGGATGGCGCACTCGCTCTCCGCTCGGTGCGCGACAATGTCGCCGCTTCGGGGGCGAACCGCGCATGGTCCGCATCATCGGGCATTCGGCTGGCGCCTACAGCGCATCGGGAACGTCAGGGATAGAACTGCATCCCCCGGGTCAGGACGAATGCACCACTACTTCGTCGGCTGCTGCGGAGGTGAACTGCCGAAGAGCGGACGTTGCCAGAGTCGGCAATGGGCCAGAACGCCCTCCCCGCTTCAGGGTGAAATGCGCCAATTGCTGACATTGGGTTGCAGTCCGAAAGCGGACACATCTCGCCAGCTTCGCTCGCTAATTTTCGATCCAACGTCAGCCCCAGGAAATCCGGCGACCAACGTAGTTCCGGCGACCGCTGAATCCGATATCCAAACGGACTAACGTTAGTAGCCGACGGACAGCGGAGCGCCAGAATTCACCAGCCCGGCATCCTTCAACTCGCCCCAGAAGTCAGCGGGAACTTTCTCCCGGAGTGCGGCGCGGTCCTCGGCGATCCGGCTCGGCTGGCTGGCGCCGGGGATCACTGCCGCAACCGCCGGATGAGCGAGCGAGAATTGCAGCCCCGCGGCCTTCATGCTGATGCCGTGGCGGTCGGCGATGGCCTTGATCTGCGCGACCTTCTCCCTGATTTGCGGTGTCATCGGCGCATATTCGAAGTTCGGCCCGCCGACGAGCGCGCCCGAACTGTAGGGACCGCCGACGACGATTCCGAGCCCGCGCTCGGCGACGATCGGCATCACGCGCTGGAGGGCGAGCTCATGATCGAGCAGCGTATACCGCCCGGCCAACAGGAAACCGTCGGGGCGCGGGCCCTCGAGTGCGAGCAGCAGTTCGATCGGCTCGACACGGTTGACGCCCAAACCCCAGGCCTTGATCACGCCCTCGTCGCGGAGCCCGTCGAGTGCCCTGAAGGCGCCCTTGCGCGCCGTCTCGAAAACGCCGAGCCACTCGTCGCCATAGAAGTCCTGCGCGATATCGTGAACCCAGGCAATCTCGATGCGGTCGGTCTTGAGGCGCTTGAGACTATCCTCGATCGAACGCAGCGTGGCATCCGCGGAATAGTCGTTCACGATCTTGTTCGGGAGGCCGTATTTGAAGACCTCGCCCTTCTCGCCGAGGTCGCGGGCGCTGACATCCTCGACCTCGTCCAGAATAACGCGGCCGACCTTGGTGCTGATCACATACTCGTCGCGCGGTCGCGCGACGAGCGCGTCGCCCATCCGGATTTCCGCAAGCCCTGCGCCGTAGAAGGGCGCATTGTCGAAATAGCGGATTCCATCGCTCCAGGCGGCTTCCACCGTCGCGAGCGCCTCCGGCTCGGGAATGTCTCGGAACATATTGCCCAGCGGCGCAGCGCCAAAGCCGATCTTGCTTGGGAGGATGTCTCGAAGTTTCATCTGGAAAGCTTTCTCCGGCCAACTTCCATCGATGAAATAGGACCAAATGCACGCGCGGGTAAGCCCGTCGCCCTTCGGATTTTCTCGGACAGACCACCGGTCAACGACGGCGTTCAGCGAGTGATGTCCTTTACTTGGCTGCCCTGATGATCAGATCAGATATCTTCTCGGGGAAAGACAGCATGGCAACATGGCTGGACGGGAGTTCCACTGCCACCGCTCGCGCGCGCTCGACCTGATCCTTCTGAAGCTGCGGCGGGATGATCGCGTCGTTCGTCGCGACCGCCATGAAGGTGGGCTTGTCGCGCCAGGCCGCGCGACCGACCCGCGTGGCGAGCGTGCTCGCATGAAGCCTGCCTTGCACGGTCGCCACCAATCTCTGCTCGGCAGCGGCCAGATCCGCCGCGAAGTATTTGGCGATACCGGCATCGCTAATCCTGAGAAAACCGTCCGCGTCACGGATATACTCGGCCCGGCTCTCCAGCTGAGGATAGCGAGACGTGATATCGCTCTGAGTTTCGCCGCTGTCTGGAGCATAGGCTGCGACATAGACGAGCGATTTGACCTTCGGATCGTTGCCAGCTTCGGTGATGACGATGCCACCATAAGAGTGTCCGACCAGCACGACCGGCCCTTCAGCATCCCGGATCGCGCGTCGTGTCGTCGCCACATCGTTTTCGAGCGACTGCAGGGCGTTCTGAACAGCGATGACCTTCAGGCCGGCTTTTTCCAGCTGAGGAATGACCTTGTGCCAAGATGATCCGTCAGCAAACGCCCCATGCACAAGAACCACCGTATTCGCGGCCGCCGGCGCGACAGCCACAGCAGAGCCCCCCACGAGCGTGACCATGTACGCCAGGAGACACAAGAATCGCCGATAATTGCTCATTTCAATGTCCCTTCCAGGTTTTGTCGATTGGGCCTCAGTTGATGATGGGGCCACTCCGGCAAGGTCTCTCGCACAGCGATTGACCAGGCGACTGAGCCAATTGGCGCTGGCAGCCTGCCGTTACGCCAAGCTTCGATTCGAAATTAGCAGGCGATCGGCGATCTCCTCCGTAAAATGATGTAAAATGGAGCGTAACGAGGTCGTTCAAGCCCGATCTCGGCTTCAAGCCCGCCCGAATTGCCGATCGAGGATCAGCTGTGCCGCAGCTACGCCAGAGGCGTACGCGCCGTGTGCGGTGGAATAGTCGGTGGGTGCGCAGGCCTCTCCGGCGAAATAGATCCGATCCTCCCAAGGCGCAGCCAGCATGGCTCGGGAACCGGAACAGCCAGGCAAAGCGTGACTATAGGCGCCCCGCGCGAACGGATCGCGGCCCCAGCGCGAGCAGGTCGCCAGCCGAAGGCGCCGTTTGATATCGGCGCCGAACAGTCCGACGAGTTCCAGGATTGCGAAATCCGCCAGATCGTCACCGTCCTCCAGGTCGCGAGCAGCAGCACCTCCCACGAAACCTTCGATCAGAGGGCGGCCAAACGGGCGGATCTGATAGCTTCCGGTCCTCGTTCGATGCGGGTTGCCGATTGCCTGTGTGTCGGGTTCAAAACCGTCCGGCGCGTCGAGATGAAACCAGACCTTGTCTGCCAGACCCAACGGCAGGCGCCCCGCCGCGTCGATCCTGTCATCGACTGCGCAAGGCAGCCTCAGCGCGCCCGACGCCAGCAGGCCGGTCGAGATCGTGATGATGACGCGGGGCGTTTCGATCCGGCCCGCCGTGGTCAGGACGGAAAGCCGGCGCTCATGCGCTTCGATGGCCGTCGCGGCGATGCCCAGTCGAACGGGCAGCGCCCGCCCCGCCGCTTCAATGAGGGCTCCATAGCCCTGCGGCATCCGCCAGTTCGTTCGGGTATCCGCTGTGATGTAGGCGCGATAGTCCGCGATCGACATCTCGCTGAGCTGGGCTCCGTTCACGTATGAGCTGTAGGCCTCAAGGAAGGGCAGCCAGGTTTGCGTGCCACGGAGCAGATCAGCCGCTCGATCGGTGGCGGGCTGGCTGCTCAGCACCTGGCCATCGAACGCTTCCAGCGCCGCTCGCGCGGCGTGTTGTTCGCTGGTGGGAAAACCGAGCTCGAGGAATCGATGCCCCCAAGGTGGCGGCGAGCGATCGACGTCAAAGCCGAGCGTTCCAGCAAGGACGGTCCAGGGATTGCGATCGGCGGAGTGTAGCCATCCGCAGCCAAGGTCGATCGGCCATCCCTCACAGGTTACTGTATGCGCGCGTCCACCAATGCGATGGTTGGCCTCCAGGATCAGGAGAGACAATCCTGCCGCGCTCAACGTTCGCGCTGCTGCGATGCCAGCCGCGCCGGCACCGATGATGACGACGTCGTATTCATCACTCATGCCGATATCCGGGCGGCCGCGCCCAATTCAAGCCAGTCGAGTTCCCCCTCGAGCCGGTGGAATGCATCGTCGCCGATCTGCCCCGATCGCCGCATGTCGAGGGCGCGGCTTCGAGCCATCGCCAGAGCGACCCGCCTGAGCTGGTTCTGCTCCGTATCGAAATTTGTTTGATCCAGGGATTGCTGCAACATGTCGGCGTACTCGACCCTGACCATGCGGGCAGCGTTCGAATGGACGTCGGCAATCGCCTCGATACCCGCTTCAAGCGCCTCTTTGCGCGCCTGCCGGAACTCTCGCTCGATTGGATGGTCATCCTCGATGGCGAGATAGCGCAATAGCATAGGCAGGGTCAGGCCCTGGATGACCAAGGTTCCAACAACCACCCCAAAGGCCGAGATCAATATGAGGTCGCGATAGGGGAATTGGGGTGGCAGCGCGTAGGCCGCCGCCAGGGTGACGATGCCGCGCATCCCACACCAGGCGATGACAAGCCCGTCGCCGCGCGAAGATACATCAGGTTGCAGAGCGCTGTGGCGCCCGCCCTCCCCTTGCGAATAATCGGCGATCCGGTGCTCGAAAATCACCCAGACCAAGCGGACCACGATCACGGTCACGAGTATGGCGGCTGCTACGATCCCGTATTCGACGATCGTAGCATGGTTGAGATTGCCGAAAACCGGCCGAAGCTGCAGCCCGACCAGCATGAACGCGAAGATTTGCAGAACGAAGATCACCGTTTCCCAGACCGCATATGTCGGCACGCGAAGCTGCGCACTGGTGCGTGCCGGCGTCGACCAGGCGAGCGCCATAGCATAGACGACGATCGTGATGATCCCCGACAGGTGAAGCCGCTCGGCCAGAATCCAGACACCGAACGTAGTGATGAACTGGAGAATGATCAGGCTTGGAGCATCCTCAAACCGCGCCAGAAAGCGCACGACAAGCCATCCCATGGCGACACCGAGCGCGATGCTGCCGAGCACGACGAGGCCGAATGTCGGCAGAGCTGCGACAGGTGAGAAGCCGCCCGTGACCACGGCGACGACTGCAAGCCGATAGATCAGCAGAGCGGTCGCGTCATTCAGCAGGCTTTCGCCTTCCAGGATCACGATCAACCGATGCGGCGGCCGAACCCGACGCAATATGGCTGTGGCCGCGACCGCGTCGGGCGGCGCCACGATGGCTCCCAGCGCGATCGCGGCTCCCCAGGGAATGTCGGGCACCAGCCAGCGGGCGACGAACGCGACTGCGACCGTCGTCAATCCGACGGCGATGACGACCAGCCCAGCGATGCAACGCCAGTTCCTGCGAAGATCGCGAACCGAGGTGTCGAAGCCCGCATCGAGAAGGATGGGCGCGACGAACAGGACCAGGACGAGTTCTGGGTCGAGAGGGATCTGGGGCGTGTTCGGGATGAACGCGAGAGCGGCTCCGGCAATCGCGAGAATCACCGGATAGGCAATGCCAGCCTTCCGCGCGAAGGCGGCCAGCAGGACCGCTCCCAAGAGGATCAGCAAGATCGCCTCGAACAGGACCATCGAACGATCTCCCCCGGTGAAAACCCACGAAATCGTACAAAACGATCACGTCCGCGACGGCTCCGAAGAGAACAAAAACATCAGATCGATTGTCGAAACCAGCCTTCAGATGCAGTTGGCTCGCGATTTTACATCGTTTTACCGCATGTGAGACGAGGCGTCGGATATGGATTTTGCCGTCATCCATTCCGCACTGCGCCAGGTTCGCCCTAGCATAACGGCAGGGGGGGACAGAGCGATGGCCAAAGGAAAAGTCCTTGTCGTCGGATCCAATGCCACGTGCCTGGCGTTTGTCGTCGAGCCTGTTGATTTGAATTCGAAATAATATCGCCGTCGAGGATGCCGGCGGGTACCTCGTCGCTTTCACGCGGCAGGTGGGGTGCTCAGAAGCATGAGGTCACGGGCGGCGTTGAGCATCGGCTCGCCCACTATCGAAATGGCCGATCAGCGATCTCGGGACGATCTCCTGGATCGCCCGCAATCCATCGTCCCGCGCTGCAGATGAATTCAAGTAAGAACGAATGTGCCACCCTAGGGCGCCGCTTTTCTTGGCCAGCGACAGCGATTCCTCCAGAAGCGCCTCGCCCGAAATCTGGTCGCCAAGGCGCAATGTCAGCTCGCCCTTGAGGCGCAGGATCTCTGGCGCCACCCATAGGCGGCTGCCGCGCGCGAGATGCGCAAGTTGCTCATCGAGCAGGGCATTTGCGGCATCAAATTGGCCCGCCGAGATCAGCGACTCGACGAGGGCGAGCACGAATGCCGAGTGGTGCTGCATGAAACGTGCGCTTCGGAGCTCGTTCACCGCGTGCTGCATGAGTGGCAAACCGCGCTCGGGCTCGCCCCGCAGGACCTGCAGATGACCTCGGTAGCCCTGCGCGTAGATATGCCAGATTTCGAGACGGTGCCGCGCCGTCTCCTCGAACAGCTCGTCGATCAGGCATCCCGCCCGCTCGAACTCGCCATTCAGAAGGGCTAGCGGGCAGGCCGACTGGGCCAGCGTGTAGCAGAGTGAGAGCCGGTGATCGAGAGAACGGGCCTCGGCGAGGCTGGCTTCGGCCATGTCTGCGGCCGCTGCCGCATGGCCCTGCAGCCACAGCACGCGCGACAGTGTCATCAGCGCTGCGATGCGTGGAGCGACCTGATAGCGGGCGATGTGAGAACGATGGCCTGGCGGCGGGTAGCGATCCAGCATCCGCTCGAGGTGATGGCGCGCAGCTGACTGGGCGCCGAGAAAATGCAGCGAGGTTCCGATCAGCCTGTCCCCGATTGCGAGATCGTCCGCATCCGTGGATTGCTCTGCGGCGTTCTTGAACTGGAACGCGCTGTCGAGCGCCGTCTCGAATGCGGCGTTCTTCATATGGCCTCCCCAGAGCCCCCATAGCGAGCGCAATCGATAGTCGTTGTCGTCCAGCCGTTCCGCGAGGCTGTGGGCGGCCTTCCACACGTCGCTCGTTTCCCGCGCCGTGCCGGCATTGTACATCAGCGACCAACCGCGCGCGGTCTGCAGTTTGAGCACGATTGGGTCGCCGGTATCGTCTTCCTTGCCGTATCGCGCGAGCGCTTCCTCGACGCGCTCGCGACATTCGCTGACCAGCGAAAGCCGCAGCCAGAGCGGAATCGCTGCAACCGTCAGCGCGACGCCGCATGTCAGATCCCCATCCTGGGAGAAGGCCCAATTCAAGGCCGCTCGCAGATCTGGGAGCAGGCCTTGCTCATCCGTAGCCCGCCCGGAGCCTG
Organism: Hyphomicrobiales bacterium; assembly: GCA_900470775.1. Taxonomy (GTDB): domain Bacteria; phylum Pseudomonadota; class Alphaproteobacteria; order Rhizobiales; family Beijerinckiaceae; genus Allobosea. The sequence goes on from UCBZ01000056.1 coordinate 16,690, forward strand.
ACCGCTCGGCCTCAGCTAGAAGATCCAGGCACAATTTTGCATGCCGCCTGGCGACTTCGATCGCGCAGGGCGCAGCTGCGAGCTTCTCCCTGGCATAGGCGCGGGTGGTCTCCAGCAGGATGAAACTGGGTTCTTCCGCGCCCGGAGCCGTGCTTACGATAGACTGCGAGACGAGATCGGCGACGCCCTCGATCACGTCCTCGGCGCTCAGTTCACCCCACGCAGCGACTGCCGCGGCGGAGTCCAGGGTGAATCTGTTCGAAAATACGGCCAGCCGCCGCATGAGCGCTTGATCGCGCGCCGTAAGCAGGTTGAAGCTCCAGTCCAGCGTAGCATGGAGCGTCCGTTGCCGTGGCAGGGCCCGGCGCTCGCCGTGGGTGAGCACCGCGAAGAGATTGTCCAGCACGGCGGCCAGCCCCCGGACGCCGAACGCCTCGAACCGTCCCGCGGCGAGTTCCAGCGCCAACGGTATGCCGTCCAGGCGCCTGCAGATGTCGGCCACGAAGCGGCCATCGTCATCGCGAAGCGCCATGCTGCCGCGACGGGCGGACACGCGTTCGACGAACAGAGCCGCAGCGGGGAAAGCCAACGCTTCATCCAGGCTGAGTGTCTCCGAGGCGGGCGGCACGGCGAGCGGCTGCAGTCGGTAGACCCACTCCTCGGCGACCCGCAGCGGCTCCCGGCTCGTCGCCAGGATGAAAACATCAGGCGCATGCCGCAGAATCGCATCGACGATCTCGACCACGGGGTCGATCACGTGCTCGCAATTGTCGATGACGAGGAGGCACGCCTCCTCGCGCAGGTAATGCACGATGCTCGACACCGCATCGTCGCCAGCCAGGACCGCACCGAGCGCCGACGCGAATGCGCTCGGAACAGCGTGACCATCGGAGAGCGAAGCGAGATCGACAAAGACGATCTTCTGCCAGGGAGGCCTTTCCTCCCCCTCGCGCATCTGTGCGATCACGGAAAGAACCAGTGTCGTCTTGCCGACGCCACCCGTGCCGACGACAGTGACCACTCGCTGCTGCTGGATTTGCTTCGCGAGCGTCTGGATCGACCGATCCCTTCCGATGATTCTGCCCGGCCATACGGGGGGCGAACCGAAGCCTTGCCGATCCGCGGCGGGAGCCCGGTCGCCGGGCGGAAGCACCAGCCTGCGGTGCACCGTCTCGACGAAGCTGTATCCACGATTGGGCACGGTCACGATGTATCGCCGGCCATGGCGCCCGTCGCCGAGGACGCGACGCAGTTCGTTGATCTGGACGCGAACATTCGCTTCGGCCACGAACGTACTCGGCCAGGCGCGCGCGAGAAGCTCATCCTTGCTCAGGATCTGCCCCGACGCTTCGACGAGTAGGCAGAGGAGGTCCAGGGCGCGACTGCGGATGCCGACCGGCTTGTCGTTCTCGAGCAGGATCCGGCGCGTCGGCATAAGCTCGAAAGAGCCGAACGACAGAACCCCGTCTGATCTGTCGATTCCTGTCATGGCGTCAGGCGCTTGGACGGGGCTCGCTGCACGCCGCTGACCGGCCGCCAAGCTCCGGCAAGAAATCTGCTCGTCCGATCGCCGCTTGAACTGCTGTTCATCACAAGGCCCACCGCGTCTGACCGGCGCCCGCGCGCCCCACGATCCTAGCCCTCGGGTGCCGCGGCCGTCCACGCGGCCGTCATTCCCAGTTCAAATGCCCGATCGCATCACGGGCAACGCTTCGCCATGCACGCTTGAAGCCGGACCGGAAACGATTGGTGCGCGATCCCCGCACCATCTGATTGGGCCCCATGGCGGTTTCAGCAACCTCGGTCGTTTTCCTGCCTATGGCGGGGGACGGCCGGTGCAATCAATCCTGCAGTTTTTCATTTTTACATCTTTTAACCGCCGCTCGCGGCGCCTCGGTGCTAACTTTTGTCCCAGGCAATGCGGAAGGCGGAAACGATCGTCCGGCCGCAAAGACAGTAATCGTTCAGTTAATACTCGCCTGTCGGTCGCTATTGGCACCGCTTCTCGTTGCATTCGCGTCGATCGGCGAGCTGGACGCCGGGTCGAGAGAAAGGGGATGCATGCCTCGCACGCTCGATACACTGACGCTAGCGGATGCAAAGCGGATGCTCGAGGCCGGCGAGGCCAAGGCAGCGAGTCTCGGCGTTCCCTACAATATCGCGGTGGTCGATGCCGGTGGCGCCCTCATCGCCTTCACGCGCCAGGACGGCGCTCTCGCGGGAAGCATCGATCTCGCGATCGGTAAGGCGAAGACGGCGCGCATGTTCGACAAGACGACGGATTATCTCGCCGGATTGGCTCAGCCGGGGGCGCCACTGTTCGGGATCGAGCAGACCAATGGCGGCCATGTCGTGATTTTCGGAGGTGGCCTGCCGGTGAAATTCGATGATCAGATCATCGGCGCGGTCGGCACGAGTGCGGGTTCGATCGAGCAGGACATTGCGGTCGCCGAGGCGGCGGCCGCGGCCATCGGCGGAGCTGTGGAATATCCTATTCGCGGCAACGCCCCGTAACGCTACAGAGGGAAGGTGTTGGCATGCTCGAACTCACCGTCAATGGGATCAAACATCAGATCAACGTCGTCCCGGAGATGCCTTTGCTCTGGGTTTTGCGCGATGAGCTTGGCATTACAAGCCCCAAATATGGCTGCGGAATCGCTCAATGCGGCGCCTGTACGGTGCAGATCGACGGAGCCGCCGTTCGCTCGTGCCAGGCGCGTATGGCTGACGTCGCCGGCAAGGCGGTCACCACCATCGAAGCGGTCGGCAACGGAAAGCTCCACCCGGTGCAGGAAGCCTGGATCGAGCATCAGGTGCCGCAATGCGGCTACTGTCAGACCGGCCAAATGATCCAGGCGATTTCGCTGCTCAAAGCGGTTCCCAAGCCGACGGATGAAGACATCAACCAGGTGATGTCGGGCAATCTCTGCCGATGCGGCACCTATGAGCGCATTCGCGTTGCGATCCATGCCGCCGCCGAAAAGATGGGAGGGAAATGACATGCGCGAGATGCCGGATCTTTCGCGACGCACCTTCGTGTTCGGCTCGGCTGCGGTCGCTGGCGGTGTGGCCTTCGGTCAGTATGGTCAAGCGCAACAGGCACCGTCTTCCGCTGCCGCGACGAATCCGCTCGCGGCGAACCTTGGTCCGCATTCGGTCACATTCAATCCGTGGGTCGAGATCAGTCCGGACAAGATCACACTGATTGCCCAGCATGCCGACAAAGGCCAAGGCGTCGGTTCCATCCAGCCCCTCATGATCGCCGAGGAGCTGGATCTCGAGCCGGGTCAATTCGAGATCCGCTTCGCCGGACCTAGTCCCGCCTATTTCAACACGGGCTTCGCCCACGAACTTGCACCCTTCATGGCGCCGGACCGAAGCCCTGGAGCCGAGAAGGCTCGCGCGACCGCGCTGGAATGGCTGAGGAAAGCCGGGCTGCAGATGACCGGCGGCTCCAGCGCCATTCCAGATACCTACGAAAAGCTGCGTATGGCCGGCGCGGTCGCGCGGGAAACGCTGAAGGCGGCCGCAGCCAAACGCAGCGGGGTCGCGGCCGCCGACCTGCGTACCGAGGCCGGAAACGTCATCCTGCCGAACGGGACGAAGATCCCCTATGTCGCGCTTTCGGCCGACGCGGCGAAGATCACGCCGGTCGCGGTCGCCAAGCTTCGCGACCCGTCGCAATGGCGAATTCTCGGCAAGCCGATGGAGCGGCTCGACATCCGATCCAAAGTCACCGGCGAGATGAAGTTCGGCATCGACCGGACGATGGACGGCATGGTCTACGCGGCCGTCAAGCTGAACCCCAACAAGGGGCAGCCGATCAAGTCATATGACGCGAGCAAGGCTCAGACGATGCCGGGGGTCCGGAAGATCCTCAAGCTATCGAACGGTATCGCGGTCATCGCGACGAACAGCTGGTACGCGATGCAGGCGGCCGAGCGTGTCGATTGCGTCTGGGAGCCGAGCACATATCCGGCCGAACAGGCCGACCACTGGAAAACCGTGGCCTCGTCGTTCGTTCCCCAATTCCTCGCCAAAGAATGGCGCAACGACGGCAATATCGACGCCGGATTGAAAGAAGGGACGCTCCTAGAGGCGGAGTATCGAGCACCCTATGTCGGGCATCAGCCACTGGAGCCGCTCAACGGCATCGGCATCGTCACCGACAAGGGAATGGAAATCTGGGTCGGACATCAAACGCCGCAATCCGTTCAGCAAATCGCGGCCGCGGCGATCGGCATGAAGCCGGAACAGGTGACGTTTCATAACGAATGGATGGGCGGGAGCTTCGGGCATCGCCTCGAATTCGAGAATGTCAGAGTACTCGCCGAGATCGCGAACCAGATGCGCGGCACACCGGTGAAGCTCATCTTCTCGCGGGAAGAGGATTTCCTGCAGGACATTCCCCGACAGATCGCGATGGGCCGGTATCGGGGAAGCGTCAAGGACGGAAAGATCATTGCGGCCGATGCGCAGGTGGCTGCAAATGCGCCTTTCAAAGAGCTCCTAGCAAGGATGGGGTCGCCCTCGAAGGACCCCGATGGCCAGCTCGGCGTCGGAATCTGGAATGTTTACTACGACATTCCAAATTACCGGGCGACAAGCTTCGAAGTACTGGGACTGTCACCGTGCACGACCTGGCGGGCCGTAGGCGCGTCCGCCAATGGGTTCTTCACCGAAAGCTTCATCGACGAGTTGATTTACGCTGCGGGGCTCGACCCGCTGAAGGCGCGCATCGAGATGTGCAAGGTTCCGATCTACCGGAAGCTCCTGGAAACCGTTGGCGAGATGGCGGACTGGAAGGGCCCCTTGGGAAAGGGAAAAGGCCGCGGCGTGGCGTTCGTCGAGGCGTTTGGAACGGCTGTCGCCGAGATCGTCGAAGTGACGATGACCGACGCCGGCATCAAGATCGACAAGGTCTGGGTGGCGACCGATGTCGGCAAGGTCATCGATCCCGTCAACTTCGAGAATCTCGTCCAGGGCGGCGTCGTCTGGGGCCTTGGCCATGCCATGAACTGCGAACTCACCTATTCCAAAGGCGCCGTCCAACAGACCAACTACAATCACCACGAAGCCATGCGCATGTATCAATGCCCGGCGATCGAGGTGCGCGGCCTGGAGAATGACTACACCGTCAGGGGTATCGGCGAGCCGCCCGTACCGCCTGCGGCGCCGGCGCTGGCCAACGCGATCTTCGCGGCGACGGGCAAGCGCATACGGGAGATGCCCTTCAACAAGTTCATCGATTTCGTGTGAGGGCGGGCCATGCGAAAAATAACCCTGATCGCGCTCACATGTGCCGGTTCGTCGATGGTCGCCCTGGCGGGGCTTGTCCTTGCCAAGGACGTATCAAAAGATGCGTTGCCATCAGGCAGCATCAGCCGGGCCGAGGGGCTGCAGGCATGGACAAAGATCGAGGCGGTGGTGACGCATCCTCGCTGCGCCAATTGCCATGTCGATGCGAAGGCTGTTCCGATCTGGACCCCGGCCGGCGAAAGCAAGCCAAGAGTACACGGCATGAACATCCATGGCGGGCAAAGCCGCATTGGAGCAGAGACGGTTCCGTGTTCGACCTGCCATGTCACGTCGACGCTACCCAATCCACCCGCGCCCGCGCCCATGCATGCGGGCATCGGCTGGCAGCTGGCGCCGGTGGAATTCATCTGGTTTGGCAAGAGTGGGGCCGAGATCTGCGCCCAACTTAAGGATCCCAAGCGGAATGGTGGTCGCGACGCGGTCGGCCTGCTCGAGCATTTGAGGCACGATGCATCGCTCAGCGGATTTATCCCCAGAGCGTGGGAGCCCGGCGCCGGCCGTGCGATTCCGCCCGGAACCTTCGAAGAGCATGTCAAGGACATGGCTCGTTGGGGGGCTGCCGGGCAGCCCTGTCCTGGCTAGGAGGCCAGGACCGCGGTGCTGGCGATGCGGCACTCCCCAATCGCCGATCCTTCAGAGCGCGGTCGGATGGCGAGACGTTTTGGCTGATCGCTGCACGCGGATCGGCGCAATCCCTAGACCCAACGAATGGAGGGAGCGATGCTGGACAAGGCCTATCGCGGTCAATGTGCCGCCGTGAAGGTGCATTGCGCGAACGAAGCGGAGCAACGCAACAGCGGCCTCACCCTGTTCGCCCTGGCCCTCGGCAGCTTCTGCATCGGGACGTCCGAGTTTGCGAGCATGGGGATCCTTCAGCTGTTCTCGGCCAGCCTCGGCATCGATATCCCCACGGCGACCAACGCGATTGCGGCCTATGCCTTCGGCGTGGTCATCGGTGCTCCTCTGGTGACGCTGGTGGCAGCCAGGCTGAACCGGCGAACGCTTCTCCTATGCCTGATGGGCCTGTTCGTCCTCGGCAACGTCCTGTCGGCAGTCGCCACGGATCTCGGCATGTTCGCCATGGCGCGCTTCGTCAGCGGCCTGCCGCAGGGGGCGTATTTCGGCGCCGGCGCCGTGGTGGCGTCCTACATCGTCGGCCCCGGTCATGCCGGAAAGGCGTTCGCGCTGGTCATGACCGGACTGACCGTCGCGACGATCATCGGCTCGCCGCTGGCGACCTTCCTCGGCCAGACCATGGGGTGGCGAAATACCTATTTCACCGTCGCCGGGATCGCCGTTCTGGCCTTCCTTGCCTTGTGGACCTGGGTGCCTCGGACCGAGGCGCTTCACGGCGGGCCCGTCGTCCAGGAGCTTGCCTCGCTGCGCAATCCGGCCGTCTGGGCCATGATGGTCGTCGCGGCGCTCGGCGTTGCCAGCATCTTCGCCGTGTACACCTTCATCGGCCCCTTCGTCACCGATATAGCGGCGCTCGATCAAGCCTGGATCCCGATTGCGCTCGCGCTGTTCGGGCTTGGCATGACCGCTGGCAACGTGATCGGCGGGAGGCTGGCGGATGTCTATCCCGCGCGCGGATTGGTCGTGGGCTTCGGCGGTGCCCTGATCGTGCTTGCGGTGCTGGCCGCCGGCGGCCGCCATGTCTGGATCCTGATGCCGGCGCTGTTCGGCGTGGGCACGACGATGATGGTCGCCATCCCCACCATTCAGGTGCGCCTGACGGGCTTCGCGCCGGAGGCGCCCACGCTGATGGGTGCCATGAACCTCGCGGCGCTCAACGTCGCCAACGCCATCGGCGCCTGGGCGGGCAGCGCGACGATTGCGGCCGGCTACGGCCTGCTGTCTGCCGTATGGGCGGGCTTCGGGCTGACGCTCCTGGGCCTTCTCGTCTTCGCGCTCGCCTTGCCGAAGGCGCGCCAGCTCGCGCCCGCCTGATTGCAGTGAGGCTCTTCATCTGGTCGGATGGTGTCGCACGAGACGTGGCATAGGCGCGATATGGAGGTCACCCCATGGCAATCGGCGATGCTCGGCGAGAGCAGATGTTTCCGACGCTGTCCGCCCTTCAGATTGCGATGGCGCATCGCTTCGCGAGCGGCGCACCGCGCCGCTTCGGCCCTCGTGAGGTCGTCTACGAAATCGGCATCCGCAACGCCCCCTCCTGGCTGATCCTCGATGGCTCGGCTGACGCGATCCAACGCAGCGCAGCCGGCCAGCCGTCCGTGGTCACCACCTACGGTCCCGGCCAGTTCACCGGCGAGACCAATCAGCTCTCGGGCCGTCCGTCCCTCATGTCGGTCGTGGCGGGTGACGCTGGCGCGGTTGCGATCCCCTTTGATGCGCCGCATCTGCGTGCGCTCGTCATCGGATCGGCGGATATCGGTGAAACGATCATGCGCGCCTTCATCCTCCGGCGCGTCATGCTCATCGAGGAGGGGCAGACCGGCGGCGCAGGCTCGGTCCTGGTCGGACGCCGGGATGATCCGAGCATCGTCGGATTGTCTGGATTTCTTACCCGCAACGGCTACCCCCACACCGTCATTGCCGCGTGCGAGGCAGGGGGCCGCGAACTGGTCGAACGGCTTGGCGTCGCTCCCGAGGATCTGCCGCTGATGATCTGCCCGAACGGCACGTTGCTCAGAAGCCCCAGTAATGCGGATGCCGCGTCCTGTCTCGGCATCACACCGGATCTCGATCCGAAAACTGTCTACGACGTGGCGGTCATCGGGGCCGGGCCGGCCGGGCTTGCCACTGCCGTCTATGGCGCATCCGAAGGCCTGTCGGTCCTGGTCCTGGACAGCCGCGCCTTCGGCGGCCAGGCGGGCGCATCCGCCCGGATCGAAAACTATCTCGGCTTTCCCACCGGCATCTCCGGACAAGCCCTAGCGGGCCGGGCCTTCAATCAGGCGGCGAAATTCGGCGCCGAACTCGCCATCCCACTGACGGTCGGATTGCTCCGCTGTCACGGAGCGGATGCGGAAGTCCCGTTTACCCTCGAGCTCAGCAACGGCGGCACTGCGCGGTCGCGCACCATCGTGATCGCGTCTGGAGCGCGCTACCGGCAGCCCAACATTCCCAATATCGAAGAGCTGGAAGGGGCCGGCGTTTCCTACTGGGCATCGCCCATCGAGGCGCGACTTTGTGCCGGCGAGGACGTCGTCCTGGTCGGCGGAGGAAACTCGGCGGGCCAGGCCGTTGCCTATCTCGCACCGCAGGTCAGGCATCTGCACCTGGTGGTGCGCCGCCCCCTCGAGCAGACCATGTCCCGGTACCTGATCGATCGGATCGCGGCATTGCCCAATGTCGAATTGCATATGGGCAGCGAGATCGTCGATTTGCACGGCGACCGGGCGACGGGCCTGACCGGGGCGACGTTGCGGGACAGCCGGACTGGTGCGATCCGGGAATGCACGTCGCGCCACCTCTTCCTGTTCATCGGTGCCGATCCCAATACGCGATGGCTCGATGGCTGCGTGGCGCTCGACGGACCCGGTTTCGTCCTCACGGGGGAGCGCGCCGGTGACGGCGAGCGGCTGCCGCTCGAAACCAGTTGCCCAGGCATCTTTGCCGTCGGCGACGTGCGCGCCGGCTCGACCAAGCGGGTCGCCGCCGCGGTCGGCGAAGGTGCCGCCGTCATCGCACAGATTCATCCCGTCCTGGCACGGAACGTCGGACGCGCATCGAACGCGCTGCGGCAGGCGTGATCGAACGGGGCCGCTGCATCGTCAGCGGCAACGGCGTGAGATGCATCCCCGGTCCGGAGGAGTCTTGAAAGCCTCCGAGTGGCAGGACTGAGGCGCCATAAGCGGAAGTTGGTTCGCTGCCGGGTAGTGGACGTTCAAGTGCTGCACATAGCGGGTCCGTTAGCGCCCAAATCGTTCTTTGCCGGAAGAGTCGACCCGTTGGTCTCGCCTCGAATTTGCAGGTCCCGGTGTGCGGGAAAAGCGGTAAAGCAGCTCCACTAGGGATCCGCTTTGATTTCCTGGAAGCGCAGTCTGAGCCTCCTGCGACGAGGCCCTCGGCAGTTCAGCAGCCGAGCCGGTCAGGGATTGGTGGAGCAGAGAGTTGTTGAAACCGGATTCTGCCCCAAAACTATCGCACCTCGTCATAGCGTCGCTCATTGGTAAACAGGCCGTCGAGATCTGCTCCTATCCGAAGCTCCCACGCGCGAGAACCCTGCTCCCGGGCAAGGTTCAGCGCCTCTTTTAGAAGTGCCTCACTCGCAGCGACGCTGCCGTCAGTGCGGCACAGAATCTCGGCTTTCATGCGCAACAGCTCCGGCATCGCGAACCGCTCACCGTTCCCGTTACATCGAGCGATGCTCGCCTCGATAAGCTCCCGCGCTTCATGATACCGCGCGCCCAGTATCAGGCCGCGAGCCAGCGCAATGGAAAAGGAGGTTGTCAGCAGCTCGTAGCGAGTGGCGCGGAGGCCGGTTAGGCTTTTCTCGAGGGCAATCCTTGCCTCGTCGAGGTCTCCCCGCTGGATGGCTAGCTCACCGCGAAATCCGCCGACGGCCGCAATATAGGGATCAAACGCATTTACCTCAGCGCATTGCGTGAACGTTGCGAGCGCCTCCTCCGCCGAATCCAAGGCGCCCAACCAGAGATCAATTTCGATTGCCCATATTAGCGTGATGCAATGCGTCGCAGGGTGATTGAGCTGTGCCGCTTCACGCACAGACTGCCGTGCGACGGTGGCGGCTTGCGCAGAATGGCCAGTCAGCCACAATGTGCGTGCCAAGAGGATGCCGCTGCGTGTCCTGTGATCGAAGCCGTAACGGAGTGTACGGCTACGTTGCGAGGGGGGGCTGTTTTTTAACGCGAGTTCCAGCTCTCGGCGGGCTCGGTTCTGATCCCCGGCGAAATGATGTGAAACGCCGGACAGTGAATAGGCAGCGCTAATTGCTTCGGGCTCTCCCAACATCTTGGCGATCCCAACCGCGCGCTGGGCATGCGACATGGCGATTGAATATTCGCCATGTCGTCCGTGGAAGATGTGTAGCCCACCCAGCATGCGAAGCTGGTTCCAGTGGTCATCGAGATCAGTCGCGATTTCGAGTGCGCGGGCGAGGGCGTTGCCAGCAGCAGCGCTATAGCCACGCGTGAACATCATCGAAATGCCGAGCGCTCCTTGAAGCTCCAGTTCAATTGCGGTCCCGCGCTGTGCATCCTGAATCTCGCTGAGTGCGCGGGCGCACCAAGTGCGGCATTCGAGCAGGTGAGAGAGGTTCTGGAAGACAGCCGCGCTGGCCGCGGCGAGGCGAACTCCGATCCTGAGATCGCCCTCGCTGCCAAAGCACCAGTCCAGCGCGCTCCTGATATTGCCGAGTTGCAGCCGCAGCGGCCGAGGATCCTGAAGCGCCTCGCTGTCTTGCCCCCCGATCGCCTCAAGCTCTGCGAGGAAGAAGCAGGCATGGCGGCGCGCGCCGGCTGCATACTGATCGTGTCCCCGTGCCTGCAGTTTTTCCCTGGCATAGGCGCGGCTCATTTCGAGAAGCCGGTAGGTTCCGGAATCACGTGAGCGATTGGACGCAATCAATGATTTACAGGCCAGCTCATCGACAGCAACGGCCACTTCATTCGACCCGATCTCCAGGTCGACGGCGACTTCGAGTGCTGCGTCGATGGAGAAGGGACCGACAAAGATGGCGAGACGCTCGAAAACCATCTGCTCGGTTTCCGAAAGGAGATCGTAGCTCCAGTCGAGCATGGCCTGCAGCGTCTGCTGACGCGGCAGCGCTGTCCTTCGGCCCGCCCAGCCGAGGCTGAAGCGTTCGCCGAGCTGCCTGGCGGTTGCCGAGATACCGTGGGTAGCGACACGGACTGCGGCCAGTTCGATCGGCAGCGCCATTCCATCCAGGCGCAAGCACATGCCGCTGATCAGGCGGGCGGACTCTTCGTCGATTTCCAGCGAACTGTCGGCTGCGCCGGCCCGTTCGCAGAAAAGCTGGACTGCGGGATAGTCGAGGAGCTGTTCGAGGGTCAGATTCGACGGGTCGTCGGGATAGGCGAGGGCATCGAGACGATGAATATGTTCGCTCCGAATTCGCAACGGTTCGCGCGATGTCGCCAGCACGCGGGTGTTCGGCGCCTCGTCGCCGATGCGCTCGACGATATTGGCGACAGGCTCGATGACGTGCTCGCAGTTGTCGAGCACGAGGAGGTATCGGCGCTCACGAATATGGCCGAGGATGACGGCGAGCGGGTCCTCAGTCTGGACCGAGATTCCCATTGCACCAGCAATCATGGAGGGAACCACGGCGGGATTTTCGAGCATGCTGAAATCGACGAAAACAACCTGCTCATCGAAGCGCGGCGCCAGCTGATGCCCAATCTCGATCGCCAGCGTAGTCTTTCCAACACCGGCCGCTCCGACGATGGTAAAGAGTGGCGCATCGATCAAGCGCTTGATGAGGAGACTCACGTCGCGCTCGCGCCCGATCAGGTGCGGCAGACGCGGCGGAAGGTTGGACGTACCAGCGCGTTGCTTGTCGGCAGCGTCGTCTTGGCTCGAAGCGGACGGTGGCTCCGCCGTGTCTGAAGCCCCAAGGCGCTCCACCGGGGCTACGAAGGCATAACCGACGCCGACCTGTGTGGCGATGTAGCGGGCGCCGCCTTCGCCATCACCGAGAAGCTTGCGCAAGCCAGCCATGTGGAACCGGAGACTGCCGTCCTCGACGACAACGTCCGACCAGACGCGCTTGAGGAGCTCCCGTTTCGACAGAACCCGCCCGGGTTGCTCTGTCAGGACCACGAGAAGGTCGAAGGATCGGCCACCCACATAGACAGGCTGGCCGTCCCTGGTCAGCAGCCGCTCGCGCGGGGTAAGGCAGAAAGGCCCGAAGGCCAATCGCTCGCCCTCCGGCTGGTTGCCCGGATCGACACCGATCCCTCCATTCCCCATCTCTGATACTCACGTTGTCAGCCAGTCTCTGGCGCAATTCTGCGACGGCATTTGTGCCGACCTGCTTCGTCGCAATCATGACACGCGTATCATAGCCGATTTAATTCTGGAACTATCGTTCAAGATCAAGTCGGCGCATTTTCCGAGCCATCGGCCGGGTATCAACCAAACGTGAAGGCGTAAGCGCGAGCGCCGGGTCGCGAAAACTCGATGATGACGGCGCGATCGGCGATTTCGCCCGATTGCCGGACGAGCTGGTAAAGCCGGTCTTCCCTGATCTCGCCCCAGCCAGCCGCATCGATATCGACGCCGTGATGGTCGCCGGGCGCGGCGCCGTCGATCGTCACGCGGTAACGGATCGGTGCGCCATCGCCGGCCCCGCCCAGGACAAGATGCGCATCGCGGGCGTGGAACCGGAACCGGATCGAGCCGCTATCGCTGTCGAGCGTGGCGAATTCGCGCCCCACGGTCCAGTGACCGGCGAGATCCCAGCGATTCAGCGAGAGCCTCGAGGCAAGGGCGTAGTCGCGGGATGAATCGCGTACAATCCCGCCCGGGGAGGCAAAGCCATCGGCCTTGTCATATCCCAGGTAGGATTCAGGTGTGCGAAGATTGCCCCAGTCGGCTTCGGCTTCGATGCCGCTGCCGTTGATGGGAGCCAGGGGGATCGCTGACAGGTCCTGCCCGGCCTCCGTCAGGAGCTTCCGGATGAACTGTTCCGCTTCCCGATATTTGCCTTCGCCGACCCGGTAGCCGCGCACCCGCCCGTCCGGATCGATGAAATAGAAGCCCGGCCAGCCCTCATTGGCGAAGTTCCGCCAGACGGCATAGTCATTGTCCTGAAGGTTGGGATACTCGACGCCGAGCTGGCTTGAGGCGAGCCGAACTTTCGCGGCGTCATGCTCGAACTGGAATTCCGGGGCATGGACGCCCACCACAACGAGCCCCTTGCTCGCATATCGCTCGTTCCACGCTTTCAGATAGGGCAGTGCGCGCAGGGAGTTGATGCACGAGTAGGTCCAGAAATTGACGACGACGACCTTGCCGCGGAGCGCTCGAGGCTCCCCGGGAACGTTGGTGAGCCAGGGCTTGGCGTTCTGCAGCACGGGCAGTGGTCTAGCGGTGGCGCCCGCGGGCGCGGAAGCGATCGCGGCAAATTCGAACGGCGCGAATCCAAGGCCCTGGCCGATCGCGCCCGTCAGGCCGACTGCCGCGGAGGCGCCGGCCGCCAGCAGGACGGCGGCGACAAATCCGAGTGAGCGGGTCTGTGTCATGATCGGTGGCCTTCGCTCGCAACCAGTGTCTGTACCTTTAGATTGGAGGCGCACCGCGCAGGTTTCACGTTATGGCGCGCTGAAGCCTGTTAGTTCGTGAAAGTGCCAGCCAAAACCAGAATGCCCGCGGGCCATTTATCGTCGCGAGCCGTTATCGGGCTCCGCGACAGGCTAACACCCCATCATCGAAGCTAACGAGCGCTGCGCTGCCGCTTCTCTAGTCTCGGGTCGACCTCGGATTCCCGATTGAGGAGAAGGCCAGTGCAGAAAGAGCATACGACTTCGCGGCGCCAATTCGTCGTCGGAATAGCCCTGGCCGGAGCCATGAGCGCTATTCCCTCGGTCGTCGGCGCGCAGGCCGCCGGCAGCGCGATCCGGCCGTTCAAGGTCGCGATCCCGGATGCCGACATCGCGGCGATGAAGCGTCGCATCGCCGAGACCCGGTGGGCCGATGCCGAGCCGGCACCCGATGACAATCAGGGCGTTCGTCGCCAGACCATCGAGCCCTTGTTGCGCTATTGGGCGAGCGATTACGACTGGCGCAAGGTCGAGGCGAAGCTCAATTCGCTGCCGATGTTCCTGACCAAGATCGACGGGCTGGACATCCACTTCATCCATGTCCGCTCGCGGCATGAGAACGCGTTGCCGATGATCCTGACCCATGGCTGGCCGGGATCGGTCCTCGAATTCCTGAAGGCCATCGACCCGCTGACCAATCCGACTGCGCATGGCGGCACGGCCGACGACGCCTTTCACCTGGTCATTCCTTCGATCCCCGGCTTCGGATTCTCGGCGAAGCCCACGACGTTGGGCTGGGGGTCAGATCACATCGGGCGCACCTGGTCGACCCTGATGCGCCGTTTGGGCTACGACAGCTACGTTAGCCAGGGCGGCGACTGCGGTTCGGTGATTTCCCAGCGCATGGCGCTGCAGCATGTGCCGGGGCTGCTCGCCATTCATCTCAACATGCCCGCGGTGGTGCCTGCCGATATCGCCAGAATCCTGGCGGCCGGCGATCTAGCTCCCGCCAGCCTGTCTGCCGAGGAGCGGAGGGCATTCGACCAGCTCGAGGCCTTCTACCGCGACAACGCGGCTTACGCGGCGATGATGAACACGCGGCCCCAGACCATCGGCTACGCCCTGGTCGACTCGCCAGTCGGGATGGCGGCCTGGATGTACGAGAAGATCGCGCAGTGGACCTATAGCGGCGGCCAGCCCGAGCGCGTGCTAACGCGCGACGAGATCATCGACGATATCGCCCTCTACTGGCTGACGGGCACCGGCGCATCCGCCGCCCGGATCTACTGGGAAGATCACTCCAACAACTTCAATGCGCGGGGCCTCATCGACCTGCCGGTCGCCGTCAGCGTGTTCCCCGGAGAGATATTCCGAGCGCCGAAGAGCTGGGCCGAGCGCTGCTACAAAAACCTCTTCTACTTCAACGAGGCGAGCGATGGCGGCCATTTCGCCGCCTGGGAGCAGCCCCGGATCTTCGCCGAAGAGGTGCGCGCTGCATTCCGCCCGTTCCGCTGATCAATCACGACACACCGAAGGAAAAGAATATGTCGGACACCAAGACTCTCTACATCGCCAGCGTCCATGTCACCGGCGGCCGCGAAGGCAGCGCACGCAGCTCGGACGGTCGCCTCGATCTCAAGCTTTCGCCCCCTGGCGGTACTGGCGAGGGCACCAACCCCGAACAGCTCTTCGCCGCCGGCTGGTCCGCCTGTTTCGAAGGCGCGATGGCAATCGCAGCAAAGGCGAAGGGCGTCGCTCTTCCGGCGAATGTCGCGATCGATGCCGAGGTCGAGCTCCGCCACGGAGATGAAGGCTATTCGCTTGCGGCCCATCTGAACGTCAGTGTTCCAGGCGTCGACCCCGAGCTCGCGCGCCAGATCATCGAGACCGCGCACCGGACCTGCCCATACTCGAAAGCGATCAAGGGCAATATCGACGCCGTCGTCACCCTTGTTTGAACAGCCCATTGCTGAAGGAGATCGATATGAACAGACTCATCGCCGTCGGGCTGGCGCTAGCTGGCCAGCTCGTCGCCTCTATGGCGCAGGCGCAGTCGACCAGGCCGATGGTCGTGCTCGTCCACGGCGCATTCGCCGACTCGTCGAGCTGGAATGGAGTGATCACCGTCCTCGAAAAGGACGGCTACAAGGTTGTCGCAGCTCCGAATCCGCTTCGCGGCGTTCGCGCCGATGCCGATGTCGTTGCAGACGTCGTGAAGAGCATCGAGGGGCCGGTCGTTCTAGTGGGCCATTCCTATGGCGGCTCGGTCATCAGCGAAGCGGCAGAGGGACGAGCGAATGTGAAGGCGCTCGTCTATGTCGCCGCTTTTGCGCCCGACGCAGGCGAAACCGCGATCGGACTGACCGGCAAGTTCCCTGGAAGCACGCTCGGCGCCGCGCTCGCTCCGCCGGTCAAGCTGAGTTCAGGCGGGAATGATCTCTACATCCAGCAGCCGCGCTTCCACCAGCAGTTCGCCGCAGACGTGCCTGCGCCGCAGGCGCGTCTCATGGCCGCCGGTCAGCGTCCGATTGCCGAGGCCGCGCTCTCAGAGGCGTCGACGGCGCCTGCGTGGAAGAGCATACCGTCATGGTTCATCTACGGTGAGAAGGACAAGAACATCCCGCCAGCTGCGATGGGCTTCATGGCGGAGCGCGCTAGATCCCGACAGACAGTGGTCGTCAAAGGCGCTTCGCATGTGGTGATGGTCTCGCACGCACCTGCCGTGGCCAGTTTGATCGAACGGGCCGCGGCGGCGCCGTAACCTGATCCTGCGCCTAGGCTCCCCCCAGGACCACTGCAGGAACTAGCGGCCGGCTACGCTGTTGCGTTGCCGGCCGCAGGTCTTGTCGGGTGCGGATGATGCGTTAGCTGTGCGGCCTATCTCGCCCGCTTTCGTCAATGCGAGTAATTGGTGAAGACGTAGTCCGCGTTTGCTTCGAGCTTCTGCAGCTTCGTGTGGCAGGCAAAACAGGACTGGACGACGGCAGGATTCTTCGTCGGCAGCCCATCTTCGAACTGACCATAGCCCCAGCCTGCGGTTTCGGCGTAGCGCCTGGAATCCTTCACGCTGATCTGCACGTTTGTCGGCGGGCCCGCCACAAATGACTGGGGTGCGGGAAAGACCGAGTCGTTGCGCGGCGACGATTGGTAGCGCCATGCGAGCCGGGCGATGATCGCGCCGTCCGGGAAGGGACGCGCGTTCTCCCTGAACGCCTTGATCGCGATCTCGTTGCCGAGAATGGCGCGGATATCGTTGTTCTGCCCGTTCTCCTGGGCGACGCTGATGAGCTTCCAGTCGCGGTAGCCTTCCGGAAGTTTCACTCCGTAGATCAGAGATCCATGTTCATCGGGGCCTTGGGCGGCGACGAAGGGTGAAACGCCGACCGAAACCGCGACGATTGCGACGGCGCAGGCGATGGTTTTTCTCATGGTATCCTCCTGACAATTGCTTCGGCGCGCCCGGCACAAGCCGCGTGCGCCGAATTGCTCATCCCGCCAGCTTCTCGACGTCGAGGATTGCCTGGGCGAATGCGGCCGGCGCTTCCTGAGGCAGGTTGTGGCCGATGCCCCCGGTGAGGAGCCTGTGGGCGTAAGGGCCGGTAAACTTCGCCCGGTACGCGGCGGGGTCGGGGTGCGGGGCGCCGTTCGCATCACCCTCCATGGTGATCGAGGGGATCGTGACCGGAGGACCCATGGCCAGCTTGGCCTCGAGGTCGTCGTACTGGCTCTCACCGTTCGCGAGTCCCAGCCTCCAGCGGTAGTTGTGGATCACAATGGCAACGTGGTCGGGGTTTACGAAAGACGTTGCCGAGCGTTCGAACGTCGCCTCGTCGAACTTCCATTGCGGAGACGCAAGCTGCCAGATCAGTCGGTTGAACCCGTTGGTGTTCGCGGCATAGCCCGCCTTGCCCCGCTCGGTGGCGAAGTAGAACTGGTACCACCACTGCAATTCCGCGCTGGGCGGCAGGGGCTTGGCGTTTCCGGCTTGACCGCCGATCAGGTAGCCACTGACCGACACGAGCGCCTTGCAGCGCTCAGGCCACTGCACGGCCATGATATTGGCGGTCCGGGCGCCCCAGTCAAAACCAGCGACGACTGCCTTCTGGATGCCGAGCGCGTCCATCAGTGCGATCCCGTCCGTCGCCAGCGCCCCCTGCTGCGCGTTGCGAGGAGTCGATGCGGAGCGGAACACGGTCGAGCCATGGCCACGCAGGTGGGGAATGATCACGCGATAGCCCTTTGCGGCCAGAAGCGGGGCCACTTCGGTGAATGCGTGAATGTCATATGGCCAGCCGTGAAACAGCAGGATAGGCGCTCCCGAAGCGGGGCCAACTTCGACATAGCCGATGTTGAGAACGCCGGCGTCGACCTGCCTGAGCGGCCCAAACGAGGCGGCAGAGCGAGATGGTGCCGAATTTGAGGGCGACGTCTGGGCGGCAGCGCCGCCCGCGACGAAAGTGGCCGCAGCAGCGGCAGCGAGGCGTACAAACGCGCGACGCTGGGGATCGGCAACATCAAGTGGCCCGTTCATGTCATCTCTCCTTTCAAGGGGGATCGGTAATGACGAAGGGCTACGCCAGACGCGGCTCGCACGCCCGTTAATCGCTGTGATCTCCTGCAAGCGGCCTCAGGGCAGCGATTTGCTTTCGCCGCACGTCTGGCTTGGAGTTGGGACCTGGGAGGACCTAACAGCAGCTAACTGGCGCCTGGCGCGACCGCTGCTACTATCAATTGGATTCCTCTGCGAAACGC
>UCBZ01000080.1 GCA_900470775.1 Hyphomicrobiales bacterium
GGCGGGGAGGGCGAGACCGCGCGGCTCGTCGAGGCCGACACGCGGCGCCTGATCGGCGAGGCCGGCTTCAGCGAGTATTTCGACCCGACCAGCCGCGCCGGCATCGGCGGCGGCACCTTCTCCTGGACGGCGGCGATCGATCTTCTGCTCGGCGAAGGAGAGGCCGCATGAGCCTGCCAGCCCAGGGCGCGATCGATTGCGACCTGCACCCGGCCGTGCCGGGCATCGCCTCGCTCGTGCCCTATCTCGATCCGCAATGGGCCGATGCGGTCTCGCAGCGCGGGGTCCATGATCTGGAATCGACCAGCTATCCCTTGCGTGCGCCGCTGTCGTCCCGGCCGGACTGGCGCATTCAGGGCGCCAAGGCCGGTTCCGACGTCGCGCAGCTTGGCAAGCAGGCACTCGACGGTTTTGGCGCTCGGGCCGGCATCCTGAACTGCCTCTATGCCGTGACGACGCTGTTCAGCGAGGATATGGCCGCGGCCTTCGCGCGCGCGGTCAACGATTGGCTGGCCGCCGAATGGCTCGACCGCGACCCACGCCTGCGTGCCTCGATCGTCGTGCCGATCCAGAGCCCCATGCTCGCCGCCGCCGAGATCGAGCGTCGCGCCGGCGACAGGCGTTTCGTGCAGGTGCTGCTGCCTTGCCTGTCCGACCAGCCTCTCGGCCGTCGCAGTCTGTGGCCGATCTACGAGGCGGCGGCCCGGCATGGTCTGCCCATCGGCATCCATGCCGGCTCGACCTATCGCCATCCGGTCACGCCCGTCGGTTGGCCGTCCTATGTCACCGAAGACTACGTCAATCAAGCGCAGGGCTTCCAGACCCAGCTCACAAGCCTCGTCTGCGAGGGCGTGCTCAGCAAATTTCCAAACCTCAAGATCGTCCTGATCGAATCCGGCTTCACCTGGCTGCCGGCCTATCTCTGGCGGCTGCACAAATACTGGCGCGGCCTGCGCATGGAGATCCCCTGGGTCGACCGACCGCCGCCCAACATTATCCGGGATCAGATCCGCTTCACCCTGCAGCCGGTCGATGCGCCGGTCGATGGCGACGCCCTCCAGCGCGTGCTCGACCAGATGGGCTCGGACGATCTGCTGCTGTATTCCAGCGACTATCCGCACTGGCAGTTCGAAGGCCAGGACGCGCTGCCGCCGCGTTTGCCCGATAGCCTCAGGCGCAAGATCCTGATCGACAATCCGCTGATGACCTATCCCCGCATCAAGGAGGATTTCGCATGAACAGGGAGCTTCCGACACGCCCGGTGCCCGAATCCACGATCGTCCGGCCCGTCATTGCCGATTGCGACATTCATCCCTGTCTCGCCAAGCCATCCGATATCTTGCCCTACCTGTCCAAGCGCTGGCAGGAGCATGCGATGACCTATGGGATGCTGCCCCGGCACGGCTACCAGAGCGGGCCCGCCTATCCCAAGGGGCAGCCCGATGCCGCGCGCCTCGATTCCTGGCCTCCGGACGGACGGCCCGGCAGCGATCTCTCCTTCATGCAGAAGCAGCATCTCGACACCAACAAGGTCGAGCTAGGCATCATGACGGTGATCGCGCCTGCCGCCGGCGCGGCGCAGAACCTGGACTACAGCGCGGCGTTGGCGCGCGCGCTCAACGAGTGGCAGGTTGCCGAGTGGACCAGCAAGGATTCCAGGCTGAAGGCCTCGATCGTGGTGCCCTATGAGGACGGCAAGGCTGCCGCGGCGGAGATCGACCACTGGGCCGGGCACAAGGATTTCGCCCAGGTGCTGGTGCTGAGCCGGACCGCCGAGCCGCTCGGCCAGCGCCGCTACTGGCCGATCTACGAGGCCGCGCAGCGCGCGAAACTGCCCATCGGCGTTCACGCCTTCGGCTATGGCGGTTATCCCGTCACGGCCGGCGGCTGGCCCTCCTATTATATCGAGGAGATGGTCGGGCATGCGCAATGCTGCCAGTCGCTGCTGACGAGCATGGTGCTGGAAGGCGTGTTCGAGCGCTTTCCCGGCACCCGCATGGTGCTGATCGAGGCAGGGTTGGCCTGGCTGCCGTCGCTGGGCTGGAGGCTCGACAAACACTGGGCCCGGATGCGCGACGAGACCCCCCATCTCAAACGCAAGCCCACCGACTACATCAAAGAGCATGTCTGGATGACGACGCAGCCGATGGAGGAGCCGGAGAAGCGCAAACATTTCCACGACATCGTCGAATGGATCGGCATCGACCGGCTGCTCTTCGCCACCGACTACCCGCATTGGGATTTCGACGACCCGCTCTGGGCCGTCCCGGTCAAGCTCGACGATGCGGCGCGGCAGGCGCTCTTCCTCGACAATGCCAGGTCGCTTTACGGGGCACGCTGATGGCAAGGCATGTCGTCGGACTGGCCAGCGCTGTTGCGTCGGGAGAGAGGCTCGTCGCCGAGGTCGCCGGCCGCAAGGTCGTGATCTTCAATCTAGGCGGCGAATTCTTCGGCCTGTTCAATCGCTGTCCGCATCAGGGCGGCGATCTTTGCCTTGGCCGCACCACTGGCTTGGTCGAAGCCGGCTCTGAGCCCGGCGAGTACAGCTATACGCGCCGGGGCGAGATCCTGCGCTGCCCCTGGCATGGCTGGGAGTTCGATATCCGCACCGGAAAATCCCGTGCCGAGCCCGGCCGCATCCGCGCCAAGACCTATGAGGTCGAGGTGAAGCGCGGCGCCGAGTTGTTTGATGGGCCTTATCAGGCCGAGAATGTTCAGGTGAAGGTTGAGCAAGACTATATCGTGGTTGAGGTGTGATGTTCTGAATTCAAGTTCGTGGTCGCGACGTTGATGGACCACCTTGCGAAGAGATGAGATCCACCGACGGCAAGCGATCAGAGCCGGCCGGTTGAAGCGGCATTGGCGGCTCGCACCGGCAGGGCTTCGTCCTGGATCGCTCTCCAGTTCCGCAGCGTCCTTTCGCCGACCTGGCCACGGTAGCGCGCAACGACTTCCTCGAGCGTGAGGTAGGCAGGGCTCGACACGTAGCGCAGGCGCGGGCTGCCCGCCTCAGGCAGCGGAAAAGATCGTCGCGCCGGTATCGGCCGTGCCGACGGCGGCGCGGAAGGAGCCGAACAGCTCGCGGCCGACGCCCCAATGCGAGGCTTCGAGATCAGCGTTAGCAGGGGAGCGCGCCGCCCATTCGTCTTCCTCCACCAACACGGTCAGCGTGCCGGCCACGGCATCGACCCGGATCAGGTCGCCGTCGCGGATGCGCGCGATCGGCCCACCATCGACGGCTTCGGGCGTGACATGGATTGCGGCCGGCACCTTTCCCGAGGCGCCCGACAGTCGCCCGTCGGTGACCAGCGCCACCTTGAAGCCGCGATCCTGCAGCACGCCGAGCGGCGGCATCAATCTGTGCAGCTCGGGCATGCCGTTCGCCCTCGGCCCCTGGAAGCGCACCACCGCGACGAAATCGCGCTCGAGCTCGCCCGCCTTGAAGGCGGCCTGCAGGGCTTCCTGGCTGTGGAAGATGCGGGCCGGGGCTTCGATGACATGGCGTTCGCTGGCGATGGCCGAGGTCTTGATCACCGCCCGGCCGAGATCGCCGGTGAGCAGGGTCAGGCCGCCGGTCGGCTGGAACGGCGCCCTGGCGCCGCGCAGCACCGCCTCGTCGCCGCTATGGCTCGCGCCGTCACGCCAGGCGAGCGCGCCGTTCGGCCCGAGCATCGGCTCCTGGACATAGGCGTCGAGCCCCCTGCCCAGGATCGTCTCGACATCGCGGTGCAGAAGCCCCGCGCCGAGCAGTTCGCGGATGATGAAGCCCATGCCGCCGGCGGCATGGAAATGGTTCACGTCGGCCTTGCCGTTGGGATAGATGCGGGTGAGCAGCGGCGTCACCTTGGCGAGGTCGGAGAAATCGTCCCAGGTCAGCCGGATGCCCGCCGCAGCGGCCATGGCGACGAGATGCAGCGTATGATTGGTCGAGCCGCCGGTGGCGTGCAGGCCGACCACGCCGTTGACGAAGGCGCGCTCGTCCAGCATGCGCCCTATGGGGATGTAGTCGTTGCCGAGGGCGGTGATCGCCATCGCCCGCTCGGTCGCCGCTTTGGTGAGCGCCTCGCGGAGCGGCGTGTTGGGATTGACGAAGGAGGCGCCGGGCAGGTGCAGGCCCATGATCTCCATCACCATCTGGTTGGTGTTGGCGGTGCCGTAGAAGGTGCAGGTGCCGGGGCCGTGATAGGATTGCGCTTCGGCTTCCAGCAGCGCCTCGCGGCCGAGCTTGCCCTCGGCGAAGAGCTGGCGGGTCTTGGACTTCTCGTCATTGGACAGGCCCGAGGTCATCGGCCCCGCCGGGATGAACACCGCCGGCAGATGGCCGAAGGAGAGCGCACCGATGATGAGGCCTGGCACGATCTTGTCGCAGATGCCGAGGAAGACCGCTGCGTCGAAGGTCTGATGCGACAGCGCGACCGCGGTCGAAAGCGCGATGACGTCGCGCGAGAACAGGGACAGCTCCATGCCGGCCTCGCCCTGGGTGATGCCGTCGCACATGGCAGGCACGCCGCCCGCCACCTGGGCGACGCCGCCCGCGGCCCGCGCCGTGGCACGGATCAGCTCGGGGAAGTTCTCATAGGGCTGATGGGCCGAGAGCATGTCGTTATAGGCGCTGACGATGGCGAGATTTACGCCCGTGCCGGCGCGCAGCATCGCCTTGTCGCCGGGCGCGCAGGCGGCGAAGCCATGCGCCTGGTTGGCGCAGCCGAGCCGCTGCCGGCGTGGGCCGGCGTCGGCAGCGGCGGCAAGCCGGTCGAGATAGCGCCGGCGCGTGTCGCGGGAGCGTCCGGCGATGCGCTCTGTCACCTCGCCGAGGCGGGCGTCGAGGGCGGGGCCGTTGGCTTGGGCGCTCATGGGGACCTCCTGGCTCGGTTAGAACTGACTCGGTTTGAATACGCCATCGGCATGGCGTGATCATGGGCACGGTTCTCGCGAAAAATCCGGTTCCCACCTTCGCACCCTGCTCTGGGCGTTCAGCCGGTGAGGCGCGGATGCAGGCTCGCCTCGACTTCGGCCGCGCTCGGCAGGTCGGCGCCGCGGCGGCCGACGGTGATGGCGGCGGCGGCCGTCGCATAGGCGAGCAGGTCGCCGATCGCCGGCAGGTCGAGGGCCGCGATCGCGTCGGGATGTAGCCGGCCGGTCTTTGCCAACTGCGCGAGCAGGGCGGCGTGGAAGGTGTCGCCGGCCCCCACCGTATCGCGCACGACGACCGGACGGCCGGGCACGGCGATGCTGCCGGTGGGGGAGAAAGCGACCGCGCCCTGGACGCCCTCGGTAATCACCACCAGCCTTGCGCCGCAGCCGAGCCAGTAGGCTGCGGCCTCGGCGATCGAGACCCGGCCGTTCCAGGCGATGCGCACATCCTCGTCGCTGGCCTTGATCAGCGTCGCCGTCCGGTAGAAGCGCTCGGCCGCGCCGGCCCAGCGCGCCATGTCGCCGACCACGGTCGAGCGCAGATTGGGGTCGATGCTGATGACGCGCCGGCCCTTCTCGCGCTCGGCCAGAGCCGCGAAGGCGGAGCCGACGGGCTCGACCACCATCGTGTAGGAGCCGAAGGTCAGCGCCTGGATCTCCGTCGGCAGCGTCGCCGGC
>UCBZ01000078.1 GCA_900470775.1 Hyphomicrobiales bacterium
TACAGCCGCGCCTCGAAGTTGACTGGTCCAGGGGCCGCCCCCCCACCCCTGCCCCTCTCCTTACAGGAGAGGGGTTCCCCGCGCCCTAAGCCAGAACCGCGACGCCTCTTCCCTTCTCTCGGACAGGAGAAGGTGGCCCGGAGACAAGGGGGGCGAGCGGCTGAAAGGCGGCATTAGTGCCCCGCATATAACGCGGCGGCGGCAACGACATATGATGCTGCAATTAATAAGTAAGCGATTTGAAGAAATGACAACCTGACCTCCTGTTGCTCAAGGGGCCTTCTATATACTCCCATATTTTCGCCGGGCTACGGCAAACGCTGCCAAGAACTTGGCAAAATCAGCCAAGCTCATGGCACGCCTCAGCAATCATCGGCGGCGCTCTGCCCCTCTGCGATCCGGGAGAGGGGTTCCCCCGCGCCTTTTGCCACCCTCGAGACGAGGATCGGGGCCTGCTAGGCCGCCATCCCAAGATGAAGACGATCGAAGCTAAGATCACAGCGATGAGGATTGAACGTTCCTTGCACAACGGCAAGGCCTATAGCGGTGTCATCATACTTGACGTCCGTCAAAAGCAACCTATGGTTGCCGCCATGCTAAGGGAGCAGGGCGTATGAAAAAGCCGACGGCGCTATCAGACGAAGAAAAGCGCGTCATCAAAGCCTTGCTAGCGAGAGGCGCACGCAATCAGGATATACACGCCCTAATTAATTATGAAAGAAGCGCCACAATCAATTTCGGGAGAATTGCGGGGGTTAAATCAAATAATTCGATCCCTCTCGCGACAGATGAAGAAGTTAGTTTCTTTAAGAGGAAAAAGCAGGCATTTGATCCAATAACGGGGCTGAACATATATTCAGATGAAAGGCTTATACGCGCAAGAGAATCGATGGTACTTGCGGTAAATATTTTTAATAGCGCAATTTACAGATTCAAAACCGAGGTGTTCTCTGTCCTAGCAAACATAGCATGGACGTACATGCTGCACGAATTTTATTTGAGGAAAAATATTTCCATTTACAATAGTGATGGAACAACATTCTCATTAAGCTACATGATCTCTAGAAATGACTGCCCTCTGTCGAAAGGGATAAAGAATAATATTTTATCGATAAAAACAATTCGCGACAAAGTAGAACATAAAATCCTCGGAAGAAGCGACGCACAGTGGCTCCCATTGTTTCAAGCCTGCTGCTTGAATTTCGATAAGACAATCACGCATTTATTTGGAAACAGAACTTCGCTTCAGAACGAACTGACCTGCGCGCTCCAGTTTGGAAAAATGGATATCGAGCAACTATCGACGTTGAATTCGTATGATATACCACAGAATATAAGCTCACTCGACGCTCTTCTTAAGGCAGATCTGAGAGATGATGAGATCAATGATATTGAATATCAATTTAGAATTGTTTATACTTTTGATAGTTCATCAAAAGGAAAGGCTCATATACAATTCATAAGCCCGGAATCCGATGAAGGAAAGAGCATTCACAACGTCTTACAAAAATTCAAAATAGCGGATGAGATATACCCACACAAGCCAAAGGACGTAATCTCCCTCGTTAAAAAGAAGACGGGAAAGCAATTCTCCGCAAACGACCATACCAATGCTTGGAGAACTCACAAAGTACGGCCGCCGGCCTACACAAAATCACCCGACAAAACAAACCGAGATTACTGCATATACCATGCAGCCCATAAAGATTATACCTATAATGACAAGTGGGTTGATCTTTTGATTTCGCAATTTTGATGCTCAGGTCCCCACGCCCTTGACTCCCCCACCCC
>UCBZ01000055.1 GCA_900470775.1 Hyphomicrobiales bacterium
GCGCGGGCGCGAGACATCGCCCCGTCTACCCACGAACAGGTTTCGATCAGCATCCCGTCCCCTCCTCGCGAGCGTGCAAACTCGCCTCCGCAGGCTACTCTGAACGAAATCCCGGCGCGGACCATTATACGGGAGTTTAGGCCCGCTCTCTGCCAAGGTATGCGTTGGCCACGGTGCTGAAGCCGTTCGCACGGCGATCGTCCACTCCATGAGCGAGCTGCCGGGGACGCTTCGTCAATCGCTGACCTGGGATCAAGGAGCCGAAATGGCTCAGCATGCACGGCTCCGCATCGAGAGTGGGCTGGAAATCTACTTTTCGATCCGCAAAGCCCATGGCAGCGCGGCTCGAACGAAAACACCAACGGCCTCCTGCGCCAGTACTTCCCGAAAGGCACCGATCTCAGCCTGCACTCAACCCAGGAATTGGCCGCTGTCGCTCACGCGATGAACACGCGGCCTCGCAAAACGCTCGGATGGAAAACACCGATCGAAGTGCTCGATCAGTTCCTCGCTCAACAGTATAATGCTCATGTTGCGACGAGCGGTTGAATCCGCCCAGTACGCCAGCCAGAGCAGTTCCAAAAGCTGATGGCTGACAACGGCATGCGATGGCTGGATCGGGATGTTCCCGATATCGCCGAGGCGCGTAGCGCGATAGGGAGAGTCGTTGCTGGAGCCCAAAGGGCGAGCAACGTCATTCAGCAACTTCGAGCAGTTTTTTGGAACGACGATACGAAATTTTCGCGTGTCGACATGATGCCATTAGTCGAATCGACGCTGCTTCTCATCAAAGATCAAATAGATCACAATCGAATAAAGCTGGTCGTCGACATTGACGATAAGGCTCAGTTCGGCCGGGGAATTCATATTTAGCTCCAGCAGGTAATCTTTAATTTGTTATGGAATGCTATTCAATCCATCGCCAGTGTGCCCGGGGACGAGAGAATAATAACTCTGACCGTTAGAGCGTCGGCCGAGAGCAAATTGGAAATTGAAGTTCGCGATACAGGGGGATTAGCTGAAGAAAGCCTCAAACGCTTGTTTGAGGCTTTCTTCACACCGAAATCTCACGGCATGGGTATGGGGCTTGCGATCTGCCGTTCGATCGTCGAGGCGCATGGCGGGCAGATGTCGGCCCGCCCCAACGATGGCCCCGGAGCGACTGTTGGCTTCACACTACCCCGCCACTGCGAAGCGTAGCCCGCACGCCTCGCGTGTTCCTGTTTCATGCGAAGGCCGCAAGGACGGCACGCGTTCGGTGACACTCTACTCTGCTGCGATTGCACGTCTGACCTCCGTCGCGAATCCCTTGACGGTAAAGCCCGACGGGAGTTCGTCGATGAATACCAGATCCGAAATCGCGTTCTTCGTCCTTAGCGCGATGATCCCGCGGTATTCTGCGGATTCATACCAGGAAGTGGCGGATTTTCGGTCGGGAAATTCCATAAGCACAACCGAGCCCGGCCATGCTCCCTCCATCACGTCTACCGGACCCTGAGCCAGCCACTTTCCACCATACGGCGCGACTGTGGCCTCCACTCGGTCGAGATATGTCAACGCCGCGTCGTTAGGAATATCGCCGGGGATACGGAGGTGGTTGATCAAATAGGTTTTCATCGATTGAATCCTTGTTGGGATAAAATTGGCTAAGTAGATGCGGTTGTGAGCGAGAATCACGCCAGCGTGGCAAGTTGGTCTCTGTCAAAAGCGGCCAGCTTGTCGAACCGCCCTTGCTGGATTTTTAGGGGCCAATCGGGGTCGCTGATCAAGGCCCTGCCGATCGCAATCAGATCGAATTCATTTGCCCCCATTCTCTTGACAAGCTCATCCAGCGTTCCGACAGGAGACCCCGTAGATCTGCCTTTCAATTGCTCAATAAAATCGTCTCCTGCGAGGCCCACTGAACCTACGCTGATGGTCGGCTTTCCGGTCAGCTTACGCGACCAGCCAGCCAGATTGAGGTCGGAGCCTTCAAATTCAGGCGACCAGAAGCGTCGGGTCGAAGCGTGAAAGACGTCAACGCCGGCATCGCTCAACGGCGCCAGCATTTGCTCTAGCGCTGCGGGCGTTTCTGCGACCCGAGCTCCATAATCTTGGAGTTTCCACTGGGAGAATCGAAAAATGAGGGGGAAGTCTGGACCTATCGCTTTACGTACCGCGCGAACGATTTCGATGGCAAAGCGCGTGCGCGCGATCGGGTCGCCGCCGTATCCATCCGTTCGCATGTTGGATCCCGCCCACAGGAATTGGTCGATCAGGTACCCGTGGGCGCCGTGAAGCTCCACAGCGTCGAAACCAATTCGGCGAGCTGCTCCGGCCGACGCGGCGAACGCTTCGATTGTATCAACGATGTCTGTTTCGGTCATCGCGTGGCCGCTTCCGCTACCAGCGGATGGGCCTTCGGAACCGACTTCCGGATGAGGACCCGTACCTGGCCCACGAGCGAGCCCCTGATGCCAGAGCTGAGGAGCTATTTTGCCTCCCGCGTCATGTACCGCAGACACAACGCGCTCCCAATGTTCTAGGCTTACGGCATCATGGAAGTTGGGTATCGCCGCATCGTTGGAGGCTGCGGGTCGACCGATTGTCGTCCCTTCCGTGATGATCAGCCCCACGCCGCCGGCCGCTCGGCGGCGGTAATATTCGGCCACTCTCTCGGTAGGGACACCATTCGGGCTAAACCTCCGCGTCATCGGCGCCATCACGATGCGGTTTGGTAACGACAGGTTCTTCAGCTCAAAAGGCTGAAAAAGGGGTGCTGTGTCCATGTTATTCTCTTTTGACTGGCCGCTACGCGAAGGGTGGCCATTGGTTGTCGCTGCCAAAGACAGTGGAGGAAAGCCCACCCAGCAGGTTGGGCCATTGACGCGACTCTGCTTCGGCAGATTCGCGGATGGGCTCCGAGCTCATCGCGGGGTAGCCAACTCTAGGCAGGTCAGCACCTGGACGTAACTAGGCGGACCCACCAGCTCCGCGCTGGCAACGCAAGGGCCCCGGTTCAACACCGGAAAGCTGTTCCAGCGCCGCTGAAGCGACGCTTCTGCCCTTCTTTCGTCATCGCGACAGACCTGGTTCGACCTGTCGGCGCCAACGGCCGGCTCGCCGGCCTCGCTGCAGCTCTGCTCGATGTTAAAGCGCGGCGGGCCATCGGCAACAGGCAGGGCGACTATGCCCGCCAGGGATGCCGCAATAAGAGCTGTTTTGATCATGGCATGGCGCTCCCCGACTACGCCTGAGCCGAACGCTCGAGCTTTCGCGACCCGTGGAGTATGCGGTGGGGTCGCCTTGGAATCTTTCCGAAAGACACCAAATTTTCGAGCTGGCACGCCGACGAGAATTCGACGTAGTTGACCTGCCACTACATTATTCCTCCACGGAGATTTAGAGTCCGGTCCTCCCAAGGACGGACAGATGAAGCGTGCACGGTTTATGGAAGAGCAGATCGTCGCGGTTTTACGCGAGCATGAGGCCGGGGCAAGCACCGCCGATCTGGCGCACAAGCACGGTTTCTCGGAGGCGACCCTCTACAACTGGAAGGCCAACCAAGTTCAGAGGCATGGACGTGTCTGGCCTGCTTCGTGCCAGAGCGG
>UCBZ01000054.1 GCA_900470775.1 Hyphomicrobiales bacterium
TGGCGGCACCGCCACCGCCACCCCCACCCGCACCGCAGCCGCCGGCGCAAACGTCACACGGAGCAGTGCGGTTCTCGTCGGTCTTCGGCACGAGGAGGCGCTGAGATGGCCCGTCATGAAGGCAGGGGCATGGCCTCGGTGAATTATCCGATCGGCATGAATCTCGGTGGCGATCCGAGCCAGGCCCTGATCCATTCCAACCCCGATGGCAAGTTCACGGTCGCGCTCTCGGCGATCGATCTGGGCCAGGGCATGAAGCAGGTCTCGCGGCAGATCGCGGCCGAGACGCTGGGCGTGCCGATCGAGGACGTCCATGTCGATACCGCCGACAGCGACACCGGCCCGCACGACATGGGCTCCTTCGCGTCGCGCGGCACGCATCGCATGGGCAACGCCATCATCGTCGCCGCCCGGGAGGCGCGCGGCGTGCTGCTGGAGGCCGCTGCCGAGGAACTCGAGGTCAACGCCGCCGACCTCGTCACCGACGGGCGCGGCAACATCCATGTTCGTGGCGCCCCGTCGAAGACGATCACCGTGAAAGCGACGGCGCAGGCGGCGCAGTTCAAGCAGGGCAAGACCATCGCAGGGCGCGGCATCTTCCTGATCCCGCTCTCGGCGGTCGACGCCGAGACCGGTGAAATGAACCCCAATACGGCCTTCGCCCATGCTTGCTTGGTCGCCGACGTCTCCGTCGACGACGAGACCGGCGAGGTCGAGGTCCAGAGGATGACCAGCGCCTATGAGCTCGGCCGGGTGATCAATCCGCGCATGGTCGAGCAACAGCTCGTCGGCGGGGCATGGATGGGCATGAGCCACGCGCTCTACGAGACGCCCGAGCCCTATTATCCAAACCCCGAGCACGGGCCGCGCGACTTCAACGAATATCTGATGCCGGGGCCGGGCGACATCGCGCCCTATCACGTCACGGTGCTGGAGCGGCCGGCGCCGGATGGGCCGTTCGGCGGCAAGGGGCCCGGCGAGATGTGCGCCAATCCGGTGCTGCCGGCGATCGCCAACGCCGTCTACAACGCCATTGGCGTGCGCGTCGACGAATTGCCGATCACGCCCGAGAAGATCCTGCGCGGCATCAAGGCCAATGGCGGCGTCAAGCCGCAGGCCCGCCGTGGCGGCCCGGTGAACTGGCGGTGACGGCATGGCGCTGAGAACCACCGTTGCCGGCATATCGAGCCCCGAAGCGCTGGCCGAAGTGCTGCGCGCGGCGATGTATCTCGCCGATGACGGTATCGCGACCGCCGGCTATCTCGCGCTCGCGCTCGGCAAGCCGCTGCTGCTGGAGGGCGCGCCGGGCGTCGGCAAGACGGAGGCTGCCAAGGCGCTCGCCGGCATCCTCGGCCGGCAGCTCATCCGGCTGCAATGCTTCGAGG
Organism: Hyphomicrobiales bacterium; assembly: GCA_900470775.1. Classification (GTDB taxonomy): domain Bacteria; phylum Pseudomonadota; class Alphaproteobacteria; order Rhizobiales; family Beijerinckiaceae; genus Allobosea. The sequence goes on from UCBZ01000054.1 coordinate 1,386, forward strand.
GCATCGATGCGTCCGGCGCGCTCTACGAATGGAACTATCCCCGCCAGATGCTGGCGATCCGGCAGGCCCGCGAAGGCGAGACGCCCGATATCTACCGCGATGACTTCCTGATTGAACGGCCGATGCTGGCGGCCCTGCGCCGGCCGGGTTCCACCGTGCTGCTGATCGACGAGATCGACCGCTCCGACCATGAATTCGAGGCCTTCCTGCTCGAATTCCTGTCCGATTTTTCGATCTCGATTCCCGAACGCGGCACGTTGCGCGCTGCAGAACGGCCGGTCGTCGTGCTGACCTCGAACCGCACGCGGGAGCTGCACGAGGCGCTGCGCCGCCGCTGCGTCTACCACTACATCGCCTATCCCGAGGCCGAGCGCGAAGCGCAGATCATCATGCTGCGCTCCTCCGCCGTGGCCGAGGGCACTGCGCGCGCCGTCGTCCACGCCGTCGGATTGCTGCGGCAGGAGCCGCTCGCCAAGCCCCCCGGTGTCGCGGAGGCTGTCGACTGGGCCGAAGCCGCGACCGCACTGGCGCAGACCGGCGCGACCTGGCCCGAAGCCTTTCGTCGCTCGCTCGGCACCGCCATCAAGGACGAAGAGGACATGGCGCATCTGCGCCCGCGGCTGCCATTGTTCATTCCGGGGCTGGCGGCGTGATGGCGCCCGTTCCCGCCGCCACACGTGTCCTCCTGGCTTTTCCGGCCCTGCTCCGCGAGAACGGTTTTGCCGTGGCTCCGGAACAGACGACCTCCTTCCTGATGGCGGTCGAACTGCTCGGCCCGCGCAGCATCGAGCATGTCCGCAAGGCGGCACTTGCGACGCTCGCTCCCCATCCCGAGCAACGCCAGCGTTTCGACGCCTTGTTCGACCTGCTCTTCCTCGGCGCCATCACTGAGCCGGGTGATGAGGACTTCGTGCCCGACGAGGAGATGTCGGTGCAGGAGGATGCCGGTTCGCGCGAGGTGTTGCTCGGCGAGGAGATCAACGAGACCGGGCAGGCGGCCACGGGCGCTGAAGCGCTGTCGGTGCGCCGCCTGCAGCCTCTCGATGACAACGAGGTGCTGCGCCGCTTTGCCAGAGCGCTGCCGGCGGCATTGCCGCGCCGGCGCGGCTATCGCCATCGCGGCGCGCGCCGTGGTCCGGTGGTCGATCTCGCCCGCAGTCTCCGGGACGCCATTCGCCATGACGGCGAGGTGATGAGCCTGAAGAAGCTGCGTCGCGTCACCCGGCCGCGCCCGATCCTGCTGCTGATCGATGTCTCCGGCTCGATGAAGCAGCGCAGCGACGCCAATCTGGCCTTGGCCCATGCCGTGATCCAGGCTGCGCCCCGCGCCGAGGCCTTCACCTTCGGAACGAGGCTGACGCGGGTGACGCGGGCGCTACGCCGCCGCCGGCGCGAGCAGGCGCTGATCGAGGCGTCCGGCCTCGTCGCCGACTGGGACGGCGGCACGCGGATCGGCGATGCGCTGCTGGCCTTCCTCGCCGTGCCGCGCTTTGCGGCTTATGCGCGCGGCGCGGTCGTCGTGGTGCTGTCCGACGGGCTGGAGCGCGGCGACCCGGCAGCACTCGTCTCGGCCGTGGCCCGGCTCGCGGCGCGAGCGCACCGCATCGACTGGCTGACGCCGCTGGCCGCCGATCCGGGCTATCGTCCCGAGACCGAGGCGCTGCGGCTGATCCTGCCCAACCTCGCCAGCCTCGCCAACGGCGCGAGTACGGCGCGGATCTGCGGGCACATCCTTTCACTCGGGGGCGCGCGAGCGGCATGACGGGCATCATCGATTCCCATTTCCACATCTGGCGGCAGGCGGATCTGCCCTGGCTGCTCGGCCCGATGCAGCCGCGCATCTTTGGGCCCTATGAGCCGATCCGGCGCGACTATCCGATCGCGGAATATCTGGCTGATTGCCGGCCCGAGGGCGTGACGCAGGCCGTCTACGTCCAGGCCAACTGGGCGCCGGAGCGTTATCTCGACGAAGTCGATTTCGTGTCGCAGGCCTCGGAGGAGAGCGGCTTTCCGATCGCGATCGTCGCCTATGCCGATCTGCTCGCTGAGGATGCCCGTCCCCAGCTCGACGCGCTTGCCCGCAATCCGCGGATCCGTGGCGTGCGGATGCAACTGCACTGGCATGAGAACGTGCTCTACCGCTTCGCCAGCGCTCCCGATCTGGCGCGCGATCCGCGGCTGCAGGCCAATGTCGGCCACCTTGCCGACTACGCTTTCAGCTTCGACCTCCAGGTCTTCGCCGGCCAGATGGCGGGATCAGCCGAGCTTGCCGCCGCCTGTCCGAAGGTGACCTTCGTCCTCCAGCATGCCGGCATGCTGGAGGGTCTGTCCCCCGAAGGCATGACCGCCTGGCAAGACGGGATGGCGCTGCTGGCGGCACAGCCCAACATCGTCAGCAAGCTCTCGGGGCTCGGTACTTTCCTGCGCGCCAACGACAGCAATCATATCCGCCTCGTCGTCGCGCAGACGCTGGCGCTGTTCGGCGCGGAGCGCTGCCTGTTCGGCTCCAACTTTCCGATCGAGAAGCTCTGGACCTCCTATTCCGGGCTGATCGAAGCCCACCGCGCGGCGGTTCCCGCCGACGTCCACGATGCCATTTTCAGCGACACCGCAAGGCGGGTCTACCGCCTGCAAGACATCTGACGGAGGACCCCTCATGGCGCTAGAAATCAAGATTCTCGACTACGGCGACATCGAGCTGGAATCGAGCTTCCTCGTGCTTGGGCGCGACTGCGGCCGGACGCGCCGGGTGCCGACCTATGGCTTCCTGATCCTGGGCGGTCCCTGGCCGGTCGTCGTCGACACCGGCTATCGCCACAACCAGATCATGGAAAGCCTGGGCATGCGGGGCCTGCAGTTCCACGAGAACATGATCGAGAACCAGCTCGCCAAGCACGGGGTGCGGATGGGCGATGTGCGCTATGTCATGCACACCCATCTCCACATCGACCACGCCGGGAAGGACGAGCTCTTCCCGATGAACACGACGGTGCTCGTCAACCGGCGCGAGCTCGAATATTCGGTCTCAGGGCTGATGCACCCGCAATATCCGGCGCCCGATATCAAACACCTGATCGACCGGCTGCACACGCGAGACGCGCTGCGCTTCGAAGATCTCGAACTGTCGGGCATGATCGAACTCTTCCCGGGCTGCTATCTGGAGGCAGCGGGAGCCCACACCGAGGGATCGATGAATGTCCATGTCGACACGGCCGAGGGCAGGGCGATCCTGTGCGGCGACGTGATCTACGACTTCAACGACCAGATCGTCACGCCGTTCCACGAGATCAGCGCCAACGAGCCGCGGACCACCGGCAACCACGGCGTCTCTAAGCGACAAGAGAAGGCCGCGATCAAGAAGCTGCTCTCGGCCGGCGCCTTCCTGCTGCCGGTGCACGACAAGCCGGCCAAGATCGCCCATGGCCAGGTCGTCGGCCGGATGGACATGTCGGTGCCTGGCCCGGTGGTGCAGTCATTGCCCGCGCGCAACTGGTTCGCGGCCTGAGGAGCCGCGCATCATGACCACGCACATCGCCGTCCGGCCGCAATTCGCCGAGTGCATCGACCTATGGGCACCGGTGCGACAGCTCGGCACCGGGTTCCAGTTCAGCGAAGGTCCGATCTGGCATCCGCGCGAGCAGCATCTGCTGTTTTCCGACATGCCGGGCGATGTCCGCAGGCGCTGGAACAAGAGCGGGGTCAGCGAGGTCATGCGTCCCGCCAACAAATGCAACGGCATGACCTATGACGGCGAGCTCAACCTGATCGTCTGCGAACACGCGACCTCGTCCGTGGTCCGCGAGCGGCCCGACGGGGCGCGTGAGGTGCTGGCCTCCCACTTCGAGGGCATGGAGCTGAACAGCCCCAACGATGTCGTGGTGAAGTCGGACGGCGCGATCTACTTCTCGGACCCCTGGTATGGGCGCATGCCGGTCTTCGGCGTCGAGCGGCCGCGCCAGCTCGGATTCCAGGGGGTCTACCGCATCCCGCCGGGCGGCGGGCCGCCCGAGCTTCTGGTCGACCGCTACCTCTTCGACCAGCCGAATGGGCTTTGCTTTTGCCCGACAGAGGACCGGCTGTTCGTCAACGACACGGTCCAGCACAACATCCGCGTCTTCCCGATGCTCCCGGACGGGCGGCTTGGTCCGGGCCGCGTCTTCGCTTCGGGTATCGTTGGCCCTGAGCCCGGCGTGCCCGACGGCATGAAGTGCGATGCGCAGGGCAATGTCTGGGTTTGCGGGCCGGGGGGTGTCTGGGTCTATACGATCAAGGGCGAGCTGATCGGCAAGCTGCGGGTCCCCGAACTCGTCGGCAATCTGACCTGGGGCGGACCGGACTGGCGCACCCTGTTCCTGACTGCGACCCATTCGCTCTATGCGGTCGAGACCAAGATCGGACCACGGCGCGAACCTTATATGAAGGCGTCCGCGACGACCGCCCGCGGCGCCGAAAGTGCGGGCAGCGGCCGGCCGGTTTCGCGCGTCGATGCGGCGGTCTCTGTCTCCGCCAGCGGCGTGAAGAAGGCCGCCGGAGGGTTCGGGCTCGATGCGTCGCGGTGCGCACTCATCATCCAGGACATGCAGAACGATGTCGTGATGGAAGGAGGCGCCTTCGCCGCCTCGGGCTCGCCGGAGCATTGCAAGACGCAGAACGCCATCGGCAATGCTGCCCGGTTGGCGGAGGCCGCCCGCAGAAGCGGCATTCCGGTCATCCATGTCTGGTTCGTGGTCGAGCCCGGCGCGCCTGGCGTCACGATGAACGCGCCCTTGTTCGAGGGGCTGGCCGATGCCAAGGCGCTGGTGCGGGGCAGCTGGGGCGCGGCGCCTGCGCCGGGGCTGGAGCCGCAGGCGGGCGACCATGTCGTCGAGAAGTGCCGCATGAGCGCGTGGGAGGGCACGCGATTGGAGACGGTGCTGAAGGCGCTCGGCCGCGATGTCGTGATCGTGACCGGCGCATGGACCAATATGTCGATCGAGCACACGGCCCGCACCGGCGCCGACAAGGGCTATTTCATGGTCGTGCCGGAGGATGCCTGCTCGACGATGAACGCCGAATGGCACATTGCCTCGGTCAATTACGCCCTGCAGAACGTGGCCGTGGTGTCGGACGTCAACGCGGTGATAGAAGCGATAAAGGGCTGAAGACGACGGTCGGCAACATCCTCCTCGGCCTCGTCGCACCCGATCGGGGAGAGGTGGAACGTACCGCCGGCATGGCGCCAACCCGCTTCCAGAAGCTCTACCAGGATCCACCGGCCGCATTCGCACCGCACCAGACGCTGCGGCGGAGCCCTGGTGACCTGCTGAAGCTGTATGGGCTCGCCTGGGAGCCGAGGCGAGCATGCAGCGCTTCGGCCTTGGGCGGGAGCTGCTCGATCGTCGCCCGAGCGAGGTGTCCGGTGGCGAATTGCAGCGCTTCGCGATCCTGCGCGCGCTGCTGCTCGACCCGGTGTTCCTCTTCGCTGACGAAGCGACCTCGCGTCTCGATCCGGTCAGTCAGAAGGATGTTTTCGCCATCCTGATCGAGGCCGTCCGCGAGCGCAGCCTCGGACTTCTGACGGTGACGCACGAAACCGCGCTTGCAGAGACGGTCGCGCACCGCATCTTGAAGCTCGGCTAGCGTTGCATGCCTGAGTTCGCGCCGGGTGCAGGACGGTTGAGGGCCATGACGAGAAACGGTCGCGATCGCCAATCATGACATCGCGCATACCGATGTGATGTTCAGTGGTCCGCGTCAGGCGCTTGATGTTCGATGTCTCAGCGCATCCAGCAGCGCGACGAAGGCGGGAGAGGATTGCCGGCGGCTGGGATAATAGAGGTGGTAGCCATCCCAGGGCGGCGAAAACTCCTGCAGGACACGGATCAGGCGGCCGTCGGCGACATAGGGAAGGATGATTTCCTCGGGGATGTAGGCCAGGCCGAAGCCGTCGAGCGTCGCTTCAAGTGACTCGAAGGTGTTGTTGAAGGCGAGTTGGCCATCGACGCGGATCTTGATCTCGCGCCCGTCCTCCTCGAACTCCCAGGCGTAGAGACCGCCCGAACTGGGCAGGCGGAAATTGATGCAGGCGTGGCCGACGAGATCCTTGGGGTGCATGGGCTTCGCGCGACCGGCGAAATAGGCCGGCGATCCGACGACCGCCAGGCAGAAGTCCGGCCCGATCCGTGCCGAGATCATGTCCTTGGCGAGGTGCTCGCCCATCCGGACGCCCGCGTCGTAGCGTTCGTTGACGATGTCGGTGAGGCCGTTGTCGAGGATCAGTTCGACCTTGATGTCGGGGTATCGCGGCAGGAACGTCCTGACCTTTGGCCAGAGCACGAATTTGATCGCATAGTCGGCCGCGACGATCCGGATCGTGCCGGCTGGTTTGTCCCGCAACTCGCCGAGGGACTCGACCTGCGCTTCGATCTCGTCGAAATGCGGACCGATCCCGTCCAGCAGCCGTTCGCCGGCATCGGTCAGGGACACGGCCCGCGTCGTGCGCGTCAGGAGGCGAACGCCGAGGCGCGCTTCCAACTGCCGGACCGTGTAGCTCATGGCCGACTGCGACAGGCCGAATTTGGCCGCGGCCTTGGTGAAGCTGCGCTCGCGCGCGACCGCGACGAATGCGACCAGCTCATTCACATTGTCACGCGGCACTCATGAAACCCTCTCATGGTCGGGGCCAGATTGACGCGCCTGGCAGCGATTGGCAACGTGCGCTTTCGGGCTACCTGGCACGCTCGACCCGGATCGAAACCGTGCCCGGGCGGTCGAAGATCGACGCGCCGTCCTTCACCTGGCCCAGGATGACGATGCCGGGCTGTGGAACCTGTCCGTCGCGGTAGTAGACGACGAAGTGGTCGGGGCCCCACAGACCGATCGTCCCGTTCTCGAACTCTCGCTGTCGCGGAGCGGCAGGGAGAGGCGACGGCAGGTTGCCGGTCTTCTCCTGCCGCAGATGATCGCTCATGGCGATGGTCAGGGGCAATAGTGGGACGAGCGCCTTCGTCGCGGCGTTGTCGGCGAGTTCAGCAGTGATCGAGCCCCACTCCGACGAGATCGTGATGCGTTCCTGGGCCATGGCGGTTTTGATCATCCCCACTGTGACGACGCCTGCGATCTGGATGGCTCGGCGCAGCATGTTCGGTGGCTCCGCAATGACGATCGACAGCCCGACCCGCCGGGACTGTCGATGCGACCGTGTCCCGATCGCGTCCTTAGCCCAGGCTCAGACCACCCCCAAACTAAGCGACCAAGCGGCGATGAATTAGTCGGGTCAATTTCATCGTCATCAGAAAATAAGCTGATCAATTGCGCGGCCGTCCACCGGCTGATGGCGGCTTCATGATTTACGGCGCGACGTTTCCTACTGGCCGTAGCCGACCAGCAATCTCGGCAGCCAGAGGACCGTCGCGGGGAACAGCGAAATGATCACCAGCACGATGAAGCCGGCGCCGAGGAACGGGCCCAATTCCCGGCTTTCGTCCTCGAGCGTCACGCCAGCGAAGTTGGCGCAGATGTAGAGCAGGATGCCGACCGGCGGCGTGATCAGCCCCAGGCACAGGTTGAACACCATCACCAGCCCGAAATGGACGAGGTCGATGCCGACGGCCTGTACGACGGGGACCAGCACCGGGATCAGGATGAACATAGCCGGCAACGGCTCCATGAAGATGCCGATGACCAGCAGAAAGACGTTGATCATCATCAGGATGATCGTCGGATCCGAGGAGACCGAGGCGATCCAGCTCGCGATGGCGCGCGGCGTGCCCGAGACCGCCAGAAGCCAGCCGAAGCCCGACGACAGGGCGATGATGAACATCACCAGCGCGGTGTCGAGCGCAGTCTGGATCAGGATCGGCCAGATCGTCTTCAGGCTGAGTTCCTTGTAGACGAAGAAGCCGATGAAGGCGGCGTAGACCACGGCGATGGTCGCGCTTTCGGTGACCGTGACGACGCCGCCGGTGACGCCGATCAGAATGATGACCGGCATCGTCAGGGCCCAGCTCGCCGGCAGGATCAGCCGGGGAATCTGGCGGATCGGCACGGCTTCCGAGACCGGGTAATTGCGCCTCACCGAAATCCAGTAGGCCGCGATCATCAGCGAGAGCGCCAGCAGCACGCCCGGAACGATGCCGCCGAGGAACAGCGCGATGATCGAGACGCCCTTGCCAGCCGACAGCCCATAGATGACGAGCGGGATCGAGGGCGGGATGATCGGCCCGTTGACGCAGGCGGACGCCATCAGGGCGGCGGCGAAGCCGCCGCCATAGCCCTGCTTTTTCATCGCCGGGATCAGGACCTTTCCGAGCGCCGAGGCGTCGGCCGCAGCCGAGCCCGACAGGCCGGAGAAGATCATCGCCGCCGTCACCGAGGTTAGCGCCAGGCCGCCGCGGAACCGGCCGACCATGGCGTTGGCGAGCTTGATGATCTGGTGGGTGATGCCGCCGCCATTCATCAGGTTCCCGGCCAGGATGAAGAACGGGATCGCCAGCAGCGCATAGGAATCGGCGCCGACCAATGTGCGCTGCGCCAGGATCGACATCGGCAGCGAGCCATGGGCCATGATCGCGGCGATTGTGGCGAGCCCCATCGCAAACGCGATCGGGACCGAGAGCGCCAGCAGCAGGAAGAAGCTGCCGATCAGAATCGTGCTCATCGTCAGAATTCCCCCGCGAAGCCTTCCGGCTGCCTTTTCGAGGGATCGACGATCTTCTCGACGAAATAGAGCATCATCATCGCGCAGGCGACAGGCGCGGAGACGTAGAACCAGGCCGGAGTGATATCGAGCGCGCCATAGGTATTCGGCAGGACGTCGATCGAGAGCTTCACGCTGTAGACGAACAGCACGATGATGAAGGTCAGGTTCGCGATCTCGATTGCCCAGAACATCACCTGCTGAGTGCGCCCCTTGAGCATGCCGATGAACATGTCGACGCCGATATGCAGCTTCTGGCGGTAGAGCACGGCGGCGCCGACAAAGGTGATCCAGATGAACAGGATGTTGGAGACCTGCTCGATCCAGGCGATCGGGGCGTTGACGACGTAGCGCCACCACACCGCCGCCAGCGTGATCAGCACGATCGCTGCGACGCAGAGGCCGAGCGCGAATTTGGCAATCTCGGTAACGATGTCGGATAGCCTGCCGATGAGCGCCTTCATGCGAAGCTCCGCTGTCTTGCCGGGAAATTTCATGCCGGGGGATTGTCCGAGACGCTCACGCACCACTCCGGCCCGAGGCCGAAGCGGTGCGCAGGCGCGGCAGGGATGAGCGCGTCAGGCGATCTGGCCGATGCGTTCGGCCCATTTCTTCCCCGCGGGGAATTCGGTCGTCAGGCTTTTCACCGTGGCCGTGAAGGCAGCCTTGTCGACCTCGGAAATCACGATCTTCTTGGCCTTGATCAGCTGGAGAATGCGGACATCGTCGGCGATCACTTTCGGCCGCATCTCGGCCTCCATGTCGCGCGCCGCCTGATCCACCGCCTGACGGAGTTCCGGCGTCAGCTTCTGATAGGCTTGGTCGCCCATCAGGATGCAGTTGTCCTGCATCATGTGCTCGGTCAGCGAGAGATGGGTGTTGGCGTCGAAGATGCCGGAGTTGAAGGTCAGGCCCATCGGGTTCTCCTGGCCGTCGATGACGCTCGACTTCAGCGCCTGGAACACCTCCGGGAAGGGCAGGGGCGTCGGCGAGGCCCCGAACAGCTCGAAGGTGCGCCGCCACAGGGCGGTCTCCGGCACGCGGATCTTCAGCCCCTTCATGTCGGCCGGGACTTTCACCACCCGGTTGCAGGACAGCATGCGCGGCATGCGCGGGATCGCGCCGAGCGGCCGGAGTTTCGCGGCCTTGGCGATGTCGTCCTGGTATTCGGCGCGCATCGTGTCCCAGACGCGGTCCTTATGGGCGACGTCCTTGAACAGATAGGGGTGGGTCCAGACCTCGGCCGGGCGATACCAGCCGGCGACCACGCCCTGGCCCGGCGTTGCGATCTGCACCGCGCCCTGCAGAAGGGCCTCGACATGCTCGCGCTCGCCGCCGAGCGCGCCGCCATGATGGCTGGCAACGTCGATCTGGCCCTTGCTGAGCTCAGCCAGGCGCTTGCCGAAGAAGTCGAGGCTGATGCCGATGAAGTCCTGCTGGGAGGCAGCATTGGCCCCGATCCAGCTGATCTTCTGCGCCCTGAGCACGCCGGGCATGGCGACGAGCGCCGCTCCGGCCGCAAATCCGCCAAGCGCTGCGCGGCGGGTGGGAAAGCTTCGTCCCTTGGTGTTCATGGTGTTTCCTCCTCGGTTATGAACGGCCCGTTTTCGGGCTCGGGATGCGATGACGGCGCGCTCGCGCGTGCCGTCATGTCTTGCTCACGCCGCCTGGGTGTTGGGGCGGGCGAAGGCTGCCTCCATTTCGCGCCGGACCTTCACGGCGATGTTGGCCGGGTCGTAGGCGACATCGCTCCATTTCAGGCGCTGGCCCTCGGCGATGTCGGTCTTGAGCTTGACATTGTGGGCGAGGCCGAGCGGCAGGTAGCCCTCGTCGAGCGAGGCTGAGGCCGGGGTCTGCTTGCCCCAGACGCAGAAGCCGCCTTCACCGTCGAGCATCTCGCCGGCCTTCAATGCGCGCTTGGCGGTGGCGACGACGTCGGAATTGAAGGTGACCGGCGCGCCGGTCGGCTCCTTGCGCAGGGCGGCGGAGGCGACCGAGATGCCCAGTTCGAGCCCGATCATATGGATCGGCCGGTAGAGGCAGGCATATTTGCCCGATTTATCCGGCAGCATCGAGTATTCGCGAAAACACTCCTCGCTATAGGCACTGTCGCTCTCGAACACGACATAGGTGCCCATCACCAGCGAGTGCGGCACGTCGCTGCCGTCACGATAGACGGAAGACGTCACCTCGGTGACGCCCGCCCGTTCGAGCACGCCGCCATCGGCCTTCGGCTTGCAGATTTCGGCATGCTCGAAGCGCGTCGCGGGCGGGAAGGACAGGCCCTCGGCCTGCGCGTGCAGACCCGTCGCATTGCAGACCGCCGTCATCTCGATGCCCGACTTCGTACCGTCGACGAAGGAGTTGAACATCTTGGGATTGATCGAGTTGCGATCCTTGATCTTCATGTACTTGTCGAGGATGTCCCAGACCGTGTCGGGCGTCGACTGGTGGTAGGTCGGGTGGTAGCGCGTGCCCTTGCCGGCGCAGACCACCTTGAAGCCAGCCGCGCGGGCCCAGTCGACATGGTCGGCGATCAGGGCCGGCTGGTCGCCCCAGGCCAGCGAATAGACCACGCCGGCAGCCTTGGCCTTGCGCGCCAAGATCGGGCCGGCGACCGCATCGGCCTCGACATTGACCATGATGATGTGCTTGCCGTGCTCGATCGCCTTCAACGCGAAGGCGATGCCGGCGCCGGGATCGCCCGTCGCCTCGATCACCACCTCGACTCCGGGATGGGTGATCAGGCTGTCGGCATTATCGGTGATGATCGTCGCGCCGTTCTTGAGGGCGTCGTCAATCGTCGCAGCCGCGTATTGCTCCTCGGGCCAGCAGGCGAGCTTGAGCTGGGACCGGGCCCTGTTGGTGTTGAGGTCGGCGACCCCCACGATATGCATGCCGTCGGTGTCGCGGGCCTGCGAGAGGAACATCGTTCCGAACTTTCCGGCGCCGATGATGGCGACCGTGACGGGCTTTCCGGCCGCCTTCCGTTCAAGCAGCATGCGATGCAGGTTCATGTCGTCTTAAGCCTTCCGCCTTGGGCCGATCGGGATCGGGCCAGCCTCATCGAGCGAGGAACCGATAAGCGGGAAAAGCGAGCGCGGCGCCGCGTCGGCAGCCGGCCACGAGGCGAAAGGCTGGATCGAACGCCCTGCCGCCTCCGCCTCCCGCGATTGCGGGCGACGCCTCCTCCCGATCATCAGCAGCTTCTTTTGATGAGCTGCATTCCTCATTTGTCAGTGCTAGCATGGCAAAATGCCGTCCCGAAAACGAATAAGGATGCCTCTATCGATGAGCGGAATTCGTCGATGATCGGCGGACTACCGCCCCTGCAATGGCTCTCGACCTTCCGCGCCGTGATGGAGGCCGGCAGCTTTGCCGGCGCGGCCAGGCTGTTGAGCCTGACCCCTTCGGCGATCAGCCACCAGATGCGCGCGCTGGAAGGCATGCTCGGCCGCCAGCTCTTCCTGCGCGTCAAGCGCAGCGTCGTTCCGACCGAGGAAGCGCTGACCTACAGCGCCTCGATCGGCGAGAGCTTTGCCCGGCTCGTGACCGCCACCAGCCGCGTCGCGTCGGGCGCCGGCGTGCGCCGTCTGCCGATCCACGCCTCGCCCAGCTTCGCGACATTGTGGCTGGTGCCTCGGCTCGGACAGTTCCTGCGCGAGCACCCGGAGATCGACATCGCCCTCTACGTCAGTCATGAGCCGGCGCGGCTCGGTCAGGACGGTATCCTCGTCGACATCCAGTATGCGCGGCCGGTGCCGGAATCCTGCGAGTCGGTGCCGCTGGCCGAGGAACTGATTGTGCCGCTGGCATGCACGAGCTTCATCGCCGAACACCGGCTGACGACGCCCGCCGACATCGCCCGCGTGCCGCTGATCCATTCGCTGCGCTGTGTGGTGCCGTGGGACCAGTGGTCGGCGCGGCATGCGCCGCTGGTGCCGCTCAATCCGCGCGGCCTGCACTTCGACCGCGCCCATCTCGCGCTCACGGTCGCCGCGGACGGTCTCGGCCTCGCGCTCGAATCGACCTTGCAGGCGCACGACCATCTGCGTCGCGGCACGCTGGTGATGCCGTTCGGGCCGCTGGGGATTTCCGCGATCGCACATCGCCTGCTCTATCGCCGGGAAGATCGCGCCAACCCGGACATCATCGCCTTCGTCGCCTGGATTACGGGCTTGCTGGCGCATGAACGCCTGCGGGTCAGCGCCAACGTCCTGTGACGGCGCGGGGTCTAGTGCGGGCACCCGCCGCCGGCCGCCAGCCAGCGCCTGATGCCGTCCAGGAAGGCTGCATGGGACAAGGGTGGAGTCGAGCGCGCCTTGCCCGCGAGGTCGCGGCTGCCCTGCCAGGCCCACAATACCAGTTTGTCATGGGTCAGATGCTGGATGAGTTGGTGAGGCGTCATACCGCTCCTGGCGGGGTCGCGTAGCGCACGACAGATCTCGCCTGCGCTCAGGCCCTCCCAACCCATCTTCAATGGAGCGAGATGCCAGCCTTCCGCTCCAGGAACGCCGGACGGCGAATTGCTGCCACGATGGCATGTGGTGCAAGGCAATCCGGGCGACCCGCGCCCGCCGTCACCGGCCGCGATGCTCATCATATGCCTTCGCCCGTTCTCCCCTTGTCGCGGAAATGGGGACAGGACGTGACAGTTCATGCATCGACGGTGTTGAAAAACCGGCGCTATCTCCATGAAAATATGAGTTTCTGGCGGCGTGTTGGTCTGCGCGCGAGGCTGCGGCCAACCGGTTCCGGAGCTGGCTGCGATGGTCGCCGCAGCCGCAGTTAGCATCAGGATCGAGACATGGATCGTCATCGGCTCCGTGCTCCGCAATCGTCACAGCATGGCGCGCCCACACTCCGGACTGCAAGGGCGCAGGCAGGGGCGACTGGAACTTTCTCATTCCCAATTGCGACGGCCGGGAGCGCTGCAATGCGCTCCCGGCCTGCGGTGTCGTTGCGTCTCAGGCGAGATTGAATGGCAGCTGACGTAGCGGCTTGCCGGTTAGCTGCGCGATCGCGTTGGCAAAGGCCGGCGCCAGAGGCGGCAGCCCGGGCTCGCCGATGCCGGTCGGCGGATCGGCGCTGGGCACGATGTGGACGGCGAACTCCGGCATGTCGGTGATCCGGGCCACCGTGAAGTCTCCGAAATTGCTCTGCTCGACGATGCCGTCCTTCAGCGTGATCGCCGAACCGGGCAGGCAGGTCGACAAGCCCATGACGGCCGCGCCCTGAACCTGCGCTTCGATGCTGCGCGGGTTCACAGCAAGATTGCAGTGAACGCCGGACGTGACCCTGTGCAGGACCGGCTGGCCGTCCTTGATCGAGGCTTCCACCACATAGGCCACGACGGAGTCGAAGGACTCATGTACCGCAACGCCCCAGGCGCGACCGGCGGAGAGCTTCGCCTTGCCATAGCCGCTCCTGTCGACCGCCAGCTGCAGCGCAGCGCGGTGGCGCGGGTGGCTGTCGCCGAACAGTGCCATGCGATAGGCGACCGGATCCTGCTTCGTCGCCCGGGCGATGTCGTCGAGCAGCGTCTCCATCACGAAGGCCGTGTGCGTCGAGCCGACGCTGCGCCACCAGAGCACGGGCACGTTCAGCTTCGGGTGATGCACGGTCAGGCGCATCGGCAGTGGGTAAGGCGTTAGCATGCCCTCGGTCGCCGAGGCGTCGATGCCATCCTTGACCTGGAAAGCGGCGAACACGGTCCCGGTCAGGATGGACTGGGCGACGATGACGTGATCCCAGGCCAGCACCTTGCCCTTGTCGTCAAAGCCGATCTTGGCCCGGTGCAGGTGCATGGGGCGGTAATAGCCGCCCTTCATGTCGTCCTCGCGGCTCCAGACCGTGCGTACCGGCACGTCGAGCCCGGCGGTGCGCGCCGCCTTGGCGATCGCGCAGGCTTCGACAACGACATCGCTGGTGCTGGAGAAGCGCCGGCCGAAACCGCCGCCCGCCATCAGCACGTTGACGACCACCTGTTCGGGGGTGAAGCCGAGAACCTTCGCAGCCGCGGCGGCATCAAGCCCGGCGCTCTGGCTGCCCATCCAGATCTCAGCCCGGTTGTCGCCGAGCCGGACGGTGCAGTTCAGCGGCTCCATCGCGGCATGCGCGAGATAGGGGAAGATGAACTCGGCCTCGATCTGCTGGGGCGCCGTCGCCAGCGGCGCCATGTCGGCGTCCAGCTTGCGGGGGCCGGGCTGGCCGGCGAGCTCGCGGTACTGGGCGAGCTGCTTTTCGCTGTCGACCTTCTCGACCTTGGAGGCGTCCCATTCCAGCTTCAGGGCGTCGCGCCCCTGCGTCGCCTGCCAGTAGCCCTCCGCCACGACGGCCACGCCCTCGCCGCCGCCGTCCAATGGCACCCGCAGGACAGCCTTCACGCCCTTGACGGCGCGCGCGGCACTGTCGTCGACCAAAGCCAGGCTGCTGCCGAACACGGGTGGGCGAGCCACGACGGCCGTGAGCTGGCCAGGCAGGTGGACGTCGATGCCGAAGTCCTGCTTGCCGCTCGTCTTGGCCTGCGCATCCAGGCGCTGCGTCGGACGACCGATGATGCGGAAGTCCTTCGGGTCCTTCAGCGTGACCTTTTCGGGTACGGGCAGCGCCATCGCGGCTTCCGCCAGCTCGCCATAGCCCGTCTTGAGACCCCGGGGTCCCAGCACCGTCCCGGCCCGGGTGCGCAGGGTCGCGACATCGACCTTCCATTGTGCCGCCGCCGCGTTCAGCAGCATCGCCCGAGCGCGTGCGCCGAGCTCACGGTACTGCGTGTAGCTGTTCTTGATCGTGTGGGAGCCACCGGTCAGGTGAATGCCGAAGAGCGGATCGGCGTAGGCCACGTCGTTGGTGCCGTGCCGGCTGCGCACCAGGCTCCAGTCGGCATCGAGTTCCTCCGCCAGGATCATCGGCAGGCCGGTGTTGACGCCCTGACCGAACTCGAGCCGGTTGATCGTCACCATGACCTCACCATTGCGGGCGATCTGCACGAAGGCGGAAGGCTGCTGCGTCGGCTTGAGCGTCGTCGCGGCTGCTCCGGCCGTTTGGCCCAGCGCAACATGCGGGAAGGCGCCGAGGGCCAGCCCGCTCGCGCCGGCGAGCTTGAGGAAGCTGCGGCGCGGCAGCGCGGCGGGCGTGCCCCGGGCGTGAGTCACAAGGCGCTGAAGCGCGCGCGGCAGGTCGGCGGGGTCGATGTTGTGCAACATGACGGCGTCCTTCAGACGAGGCTGCGCGAGGCGTCCGCGATCGCGGCGCGGATGCGGGCATAGGTGCCGCAGCGGCAGATATTGCCTGCCATGGCGGTGTCGATCTCTTCGGGCGTGGGCTGCTTGCCGCGCGGCAGGGCCTTGATGAAGGCTGTCGCGCTCATGATCTGCCCGCTTTGGCAGTAGCCGCATTGGGCGACGTCATGCTTGATCCAGGCCGCCTGCACTGCCGCACCGACGCGATCTGCACCGGCGGTCACCGCCTCGATCGTTGCGATTTTCTTGCCGACGGCTTCGGAGACAGGCGTGCTGCAAGACCGGACCGCCTCGCCATCGAGATGCACCGTGCAGGCGCCACACAACGCCGCGCCGCAGCCGAACTTGGTGCCGGTGAGGCCAAGCGTGTCGCGCAGAGCCCAGAGGATGGGCATCGCGGGATCGACGTCTACCGTGTGCTCGCGGCCGTTTACAACAAGCTGCATTGTCTCGATCCTTCATGATTGCTCGCATCGGCGCTGGTGAACCGGGATCATCTCTGATCCCGGCACGGAGCGGCGGAGCGCGATCCCGCACCTGTCCCGATGGCTCCCCTGATTTTTAGAACCTCGGTAATCTGGCGACTAGCCGAGGGTTTTTGATGAGGCTTATGAGCCAGCCTGATAAATTCGCTCTCGCCGGCAGGCCGACTCCGGGACGTCGGACGTGATCACCGCATCGTTTGGATCGTCTCGTGTGACGTGATTTGCCAGGGGAGGCCGTTTCATCGATTTTGTGCATCAATGAAACGTGACGAACTCAACGACCTGGCCGCCTTCGTCGCGGTTGCGGATGCCGGAAGCTTCACGCGGGCGGCAGCTCAGCTTCACATGTCGCAATCTGCTCTGAGCCATGCCATTCGGCAGCTGGAGGAGAGGCACGGTATCCGGCTTCTGGCGAGAACCACCCGCAGCGTCTCGCCAACCGAAGCGGGGCGGCGCTTGCTGCAGACGCTGCGGCCCGCGCTCGCGGACATCGCCACGGGAATTTCCAGACTCAGCGAGTTCAGGGACAAGCCGGCGGGAACACTTCGTATCACTGCCGCAAAGCATGCAGCGATTGCCGTCCTATGGCCGAAATTGCGCACCTTCATGGCCGAATACATCGACGTCAAAGTCGAACTGTCCGTCGATGAGGGGCTCATCGACATCGTCGCTGGAAATTTCGATGCCGGCGTCCGCCTCGGGGAGCAGGTGGATCATGACATGATCGCCGTTCGGATTAGCCCCGATATGCGATTGGCCATCGTGGGCTCGCCGGCATATTTCGCCAGCCATCCTGTGCCGACCACCCCTCACGAGTTGAGCAAGCACGACTGCATCAATTATCGCCAGAGGACGTCGGGGGGCCTGTATGCGTGGGAGTTCGAGAAGGACGGACGGGAACTGACTGTTCGCGTGGAAGGCTCTCTGGTCTTCAACGAATCCGATCTCGTGGTTCAGGCGGCCCTCGACGGCCGGGGCCTTGCGCCCGCCTTCGCCACGCAGGTTGCGGAGCATGTCGCCGCCGGGCGCCTGATCAGCGTTCTCGACGACTGGTGCCAGCCCTATCCCGGATACTTCCTGTACTATCCGACCCGCAGGCAGACGCCGCCGGCCCTGGCTGCGCTCGTGGAGGCATTGCGTTACCGCATCTGAGCGGGTCGTGATGCGCCGACTTCCGTCTGCGGGAGATGCGGGCAAGCGGGCGATGGTCGGCGCGTCCCATCGAGTCGCGCTCGTTCATGGCGGCAGCAATGCCGGCCCGCCCGGTCTGCGCGGCTCGCCGGAAGCAAAACCGGTCAATGCGCCTCATGCTCAGACCGACGCATGAGGTTGAACCTTCATCCTGCTTCGACGTTGGGCGCCATAGCAGGGGCGGCCGATCGAGGACGCGAGGGGTCATGACATTCGCTGAGCAGAGCGAGGGCGATCGGCAGGTCGCGGGTTCCGGCGCAGAGTGATGGGGATCGGGCTTCGCGACGATCTCGGGCCGAACTGCCTGCATGTCTGCGTCGACATGCAGAAGCTGTTCGGCGCCGGTTCGCCCTGGATGATTCCCTGGAGCGGGGCCATTCTGCCGGCGGTTGCTGAAATCGCGGGGCGGCATGCCGTGCGCACCCTTTTCACCCGCTTCATCCCTGCCCGCAGAGCGGCCGACGCGCCTGGCGTGTGGGCCCGATACTATGAACGCTGGCAGCAACTCACCCTCGATCGGGACGGGGCGAAGCTCATAGACCTCTTGCCGCCGCTGGCCGAACTCGTGCCGCCGGCACGCGTGCTCGACAAGCACGTCTATTCACCCTGGACGGAAGGCAAGCTGGATGCGGCGCTGCAGGGCGCGCCGATCGACACGCTGATCGTGACCGGCGGCGAAACCGACGTCTGCGTCCTGGCAACGGTGATGGGCGGCGTCGACCGCGGCTACCGGATGATCCTCGTGTCGGACGCGCTCTGCAGTTCGACCGACGACCAGCACGATGCCTTGATGAACCTCTACCGGGAGCGCTTCAACGAGCAACTGGAAGTGACGACAGCAGCTGAAATCCTCTCAAGCTGGCGTGCCTAGAGCGCGCCACATCCCCTCCAGGCCGGGACGCTATCGCGGCGTCTTCGCTATCCTGGAGCATCATCGTTTCGATGACGGCTTCGACCGCAGGATAGCGGCGACGTCGTCTGCAGCCTTCTCCGCATCGTCCGCAACCTCGTTTGCCGCCGTCCGGCTTTCAGCCGCGGTCTGCCCATTGAATTCGAGAGAGGCCCGGTAGACTTCGTCGCCCGCCTCGTCATCGACCTTCACCGAAGACTTGAAATGCTTTCCGTCGGGCAGTTTCTCACGGGCGACGTCCGCCAGCGACGATTGAGCATCCTGGGTGGCGGTCTTCTGATCGGGGAATTCGATGGGTCCGTCATGATGCAACGGACCGTTTCCATCATCGCTCGTGATGAAGAACTTGGGCATAGGCGGTCTCCAAAGGCACCACCATCAACGCACCGTCAAAACGGCAGTTCCGCTCGCCAGTTGAAAGCAGACGAGACCAAGGCGCCGAGGTGCGCGCCATCATGCTTGCCGGCTTGCCGATCGATGATGAGGCCCCGCGCCAAAGCCGCGAATGGGAGGGGTGGACCGTGAGGTCCGGGCTTCAAGCCCGAGGCTGGCCAGCCATCAACGCGAAGAGCCGGATGTCAGGCTGCGACCAGCCGAGGCAGCGGTCATGAACCATGTCGTGTCGATGCCGAATGGCATCCGAACCGGAGGTCACTGGCGGGTCGGCGGCTCGTGCCAGCACATGTCCCGCGCTTCGCCGCCGGCCTGACCGGACAGGACGTAGAGGTAATCCAGGCGAGCCCTGTGCGTATCGGCCCCCCTGATCGCCAAGCCACTGAAATTAGATTTCGATATTCAAACGAACGATCTGGGCGACCGCGCCGCTTGCTGTCAGCTGCTTTGCCTGAGCAACGGCCTGATTGCGCCAGTTATCGTAGTTCGACGGCAGATCGGCGCCGCCCTTCATCTGGCGCAGGTGCAGGAAATCCTCCGGCTCGTACCACGGTATGCCGGGTGACAGGGTTTCGAATTTCGGCAAGCAGGTGCCGATGAAGCGGCCCGGCCAGCCTGCAGAGCTTGCGACCACCTATGTCATGCTGGCCGATCCGCTCTCCAGCTATGTCTCGGGAGCGACGATCGCCGTCACCGGCGGAAAGCCGATCCTGTAGGAGCGCTTGCGACTCAGGAGCAAGCGGGCGTGGCCGCGCGCCCAGGCCAGAGTTCGGGCTCCTCCGCAGTTGCCGATCAAAAGCCGGCAAATTATCTTGATCCATCGAGCCGCCCCGGTCGAAACCCGTGCGGCTGGCGACGTTAGGTCCGACCTCCTGAGAGCCGCTGGGCCGCCCGTCGGACAGTGCCAAATTGGCCTGGGCGATCCGGTGCCACAGCTCCCCATGGCGCCCGTCGGAGAGCCGACAGCGCGCCCGGAAAATGTCGTCGGGCGCCCTTTGCGTGGAACTGCCCGGCCGTCTGACCGTTCCTATCAGAGCTTCAGCATCCAGGGCGGAATCCAAGTGGCCAAATACAAGGAGCAGCCGTCCGGCATCGCAGAGGCGGAGCGCACCGAAACCGCTGCGTCGCGATCTGGCCCGAATATTTACTACCTGCACCCGCGCCTGGTCGGTGCGGGCTATCCTTGGGAGGATCATGCTCGCCACGCGCTACGGCTCGGCTTCACGCATATCCTGCTCGCCTGGCCGTTCTCGGCCGGCAGCGACCTGTTCCTCACCCACGACCTCGCCGGGTTCGGCGAACAGGAAGCCGCGCCGCTTCTGGGTGGTTTGGCGGATGTCTGCCGCAGCGCCGGCCTGCAGCTCTGGATCGATCTCGCGGTCGGGCGGGCTGATGCCGGCGGCCCGCTCGCCGCGGGGTTGCCGCGTTGCTGGGTCGAGCCGAGACGCGAAGCACTCGACCCACGCAAAAGCCTCGCCACCAACGAGGTCGAGGCCGCTTTCGGCGACGGCGAAGCCCGCCGCCGCCTGATCCCGTTCTGGCAGGGTCAGCTCCTCGAATGGCAGCGACTCGGCATCTCCGGCGTCCGCTGTCACGAGGCGCAGGCGGTATCCCCGGATATCTGGCAAGAGATCCTGGCACCTGCGCGGGAGGCCGACCCGCGGTTCCAGGCATGGGCTTGGATGCCGGCCGCACCGCGCCAGGAGCGGATCGCGGCGGGCCGCGTCTTCAATTTCGTGCCTTCGTCGATCTGCTGGTGGGGCGGGCGCGAGCCCTGGCTCATCGAGGAGTACAATGCGGTGGCGCCGTATGCGGCGCTCATCGGCTTCCCGGAGGATCCGTTCTCCGCGCGGCGGCCGGCCATCTCGCCCGTGAGCCCGGCCAGGAGCAGCCAGCGCGCCTTGATGGACGCTGCCCTGCTGGCGGATGGCTGGCTCATGCCGATGGGCTACGAATTCGGAATGGAGGTGCCCTTCCTTCACGCCGACGCCGAGGACTTTCTGGCGGCTTCGCGCGGGAGCACGGATCTTCAGGCGGCCGTGATGGCGGCAAACCGGGCGGCGGCTGCCATTCCCGCCGGCCCGGGCGGGTCGATGCGGGCGCTCGCACTCGGGCAGGACCTCGACATCATCCTCCGAAGCAACGCTTCATCGCGGCAACTGGTCCTGTCGAACCGGGACCTCGTCAACAGCGCTTCTCCCGATGTCGATCTCGAGGCCGCCCGGTTCGAGGTGGAGCCGGCGGAGCAGGGGACGCTTGAATTGCCCCCAGCCGAGGGGAAGGTGATTCCTCTGAAGGGCCGTCAGGCGATCACGGGCGCTGTGCCGGCCGTACTAGGCGACAGGGGGACGCTGGAGGCGCAGCGCATCGCGATCGAGGCGGTCCGCCCCGCCGTCGATGACGGCCGCTTCCCGGTGAAGCGCAGCGTCGGCGATCTCGTGGAGGTGACCGCCGACATCTTCAGTGACGGCCACGACGTGCTGGCAGCCGAGCTTCTCTGGCGTGCCGAGGATGAGGCGGCATGGTCGCGCGTCCCGATGAGCCTCATTGCGAACGATCGCTGGCAGGCGCGCTTTCCGCTGTTGCGGGTGGGGCGGCATCGCTTTGCCGTCGAGGCGTGGTGGAGCGAGTTCGGCACCTTCCGGCGCGATCTGGTCAAGAAGCGCGATGCTGGGCTGGATATCGCGTTGGAGGTCCGGGAAGGTCGCCTCATCCTGGAAAAATTCGCGGGCAGCGCCGGCCCGCAGGATCGGGCGGTCATCGACGATCACCTCGCGCGCCTGGGCTCGTCGCAGTCCGAGGATGCCTCGGTGCTGTTGGCCGAGGCGCTCGATGCCGCGATGACGCGAGCCGATCCCAAGCCGCATGCGACCGGTGCCGACACGACATTCCCGGTCGAGGCCGACCGCGAGGCCGCCGCATTTTCGAGTTGGTACGAGCTGTTTCCGCGCTCGATCACCGACAGCCCGGCGCGCCACGGCACCTTCCGCGATGTTATTGGCCGTCTGCCGGCGATCAAGGAGATGGGCTTCGACGTCCTGTATTTCCCGCCGATCCACCCGATCGGCAAGACCAACCGCAAGGGCCGCAACAACACCCTGACGCCCGCGCCCACCGATCCGGGCAGCCCCTATGCGATCGGCTCCAGCGATGGCGGGCACGACGCGATCCATCCCGAACTGGGCAGCCGCGAGGATTTCCGCGGCCTGGTCCGGGAGGCGGCGCGGCACGGCCTGGAGATCGCGCTCGACTTCGCCATCCAGTGTTCCCCCGACCATCCCTGGCTGACTCAGCATCCGGGCTGGTTCCAGTGGCGGCCGGACGGCTCGATGCGCTACGCCGAGAACCCGCCGAAGAAGTACCAGGACATCGTCAATGTCGATTTCTATGCCGGCGACGCGGTCCCGGAGCTTTGGATCGCCTTGCGCGACGTCGTCCAGGGCTGGGTCGATGAGGGCGTGCGGACCTTCCGCGTCGACAACCCGCACACGAAGCCCTTCCCGTTCTGGGAGTGGCTGATCGCGGATATCCGCTCGCGCGATCCCGGCGTGCTCTTCCTGGCCGAGGCCTTTACCCGGCCCAAGGTGATGTACCGGCTGGGCAAGGTCGGCTTCTCGCAGTCCTATACCTACTTCACCTGGCGCAACACCAAGGCGGAACAGACGGAATATCTGACGGAGCTGAACGAGGCGCCCGCGCGCGACATCTTCCGTCCGCACTTCTTCGTCAACACGCCCGACATCAACCCGGTCTTCCTGCAGCGGTCCGGGCGGCCGGGCTTCCTGATCCGCGCCGCGCTGGCGGCGACGCTGTCCGGCCTGTGGGGCGTCTATTCCGGCTTCGAGCTCTGCGAGGCCGCGGCCATTCCCGGCAAGGAAGAGTATCTCGACAGCGAGAAATACGAGATCAGGCCGCGCGACTGGCAGGCGCCCGGCAACATCATCGCCGAGATCACCCGGCTGAACCTGATCCGGCGCAGCCATCCAGCGCTGCAGAGCCATCTCGGCCTGACTTTCTACAACGCCTTCAATGACAATGTTCTGTACTTCGGCAAGCGGGCGCAGGGGGGCGGCGAGATCATCCTCGTCGCCGTCAATCTCGATCCCTTCGGCGCTCAAAGCGCGGCGGTCGAGGTGCCGCTCTGGGAATTCGGATTGCCCGACGATGCCGCGGTCGAGGTCGAGGACCTGATGCGGGGCCATCGCTTCCGCTGGCACGGCAAGATGCAGACGATCCATCTCGACCCGCACGAGCTCCCCTTCTCGATCTGGCGCATCGGCGCCCCGGACGGTTCCTCCACATGACAACGACCGAAGGCATCGTCGCATCCGAAGCACAGGCGGGGGACCCGCTCTGGTACAAGGACGCCATCATCTATCAGCTGCACGTGAAGTCGTTCTTCGACGCCAATGGCGACGGCATCGGCGACTTTCCAGGCCTGATCGCCAAGCTCGACTACATCGTCGGCCTTGGCGTCAACGTGATCTGGCTGCTGCCGTTCTATCCGTCGCCGCGGCTCGACGACGGCTACGACATCTCGGAATACAAGGGCGTCCACCCGGACTACGGCACGGCCGCCGACGTCAAGCGCTTCATCCGGGCCGCCCATGAGCGCGGTCTGCGCGTGATCACCGAACTCGTCATCAATCACACCTCGGACCAGCACCCCTGGTTCCAGCGCGCGCGGCTGGCGAAGCCCGGCTCGCCGCATCGCAACTTCTATGTCTGGTCCGACAACAACCAGCTCTATTCCGGCACGCGCATCATCTTCCTCGACACCGAACGCTCGAACTGGACCTGGGACGAGACCGCCGGCGCGTATTTCTGGCACCGGTTCTACTCGCACCAGCCAGACCTCAACTTCGACAATCCCGCCGTGCTGAAAGCCGTGCTCGGCGTCATGCGCTTCTGGCTCGATCTCGGCGTCGACGGGCTCCGGCTCGACGCGGTGCCCTACCTGATCGAGCGGGACGGAACCTCGAATGAAAACCTGCCCGAGACCCACGACGTCCTGAAGAAGATACGGGCGGAACTCGACGCCTCGTTTCCCGACCGGATGCTGCTGGCCGAGGCCAATATGTGGCCGGAGGACACGCAGGCCTATTTCGGCGACGGCGACGAGTGTCACATGGCCTTCCACTTCCCGTTGATGCCGCGGATGTACATGGCGATCGCGCAGGAAGACCGGTTCCCGATCACCGACATCATGCGGCAGACCCCGGACATCCCCGAGGCGTGCCAGTGGGCGATCTTCCTGCGCAATCATGACGAGCTGACGCTCGAGATGGTGACCGACAAGGAGCGGGACTACCTCTGGAATTTCTACGCCACCGACAAGCGCGCGCGCATCAATCTCGGCATCAGGCGCCGGCTGGCGCCGCTGCTGGAACGCGATCGCCGGCGCATCGAGCTGATGAACAGCCTGCTGCTCTCGATGCCCGGCACGCCGGTAATCTACTACGGCGACGAACTCGGCATGGGCGACAACATCTATCTGGGCGATCGCGACGGCGTGCGCACGCCGATGCAGTGGTCGCCCGATCGCAATGGCGGCTTCTCCAAGGCCGATCCCGCAGGGCTCGTCCTGCCGCCGATCATGGATGCGCTCTACGGCTACGATGCCGTCAATGTCGAGGCGCAGACGCGCGATTCGCATTCGCTGCTCAACTGGACGCGGCGAATCCTGGCCGCCCGAAAAGAGCACAAGGCCTTCGGCCGCGGCACCCTGCGATTCCTCTATCCGAAGAACCGCAAGGCCTTCGCCTATCTGCGCGAATATGACGGCGAAACCATCCTCTGCGTGGCGAACCTGTCGCGCTCGGCCCAGGCTTTCGAACTCGATCTGTCGGAATTCGCCGGCCGCCACCCGATTGAGATGCTCGGCAACTCGGTCTTTCCAGCGATCGGCCAGCTGACCTATCTGCTGACGCTGCCGCCCTACGGGTTCTACTGGTTCGTGCTGGCTCAGGACACGCAGGCGCCTTCCTGGCACGCGCAGACGCCCGAGCCCATGCCCGATTTCACCACCTTCGTGCTGCGCGGCGGCCCAGACGAGATGATCACGCCGCAGTATCGCCGCGAGTTCGAAACCAGCATCCTGCCGCCCTATCTCGCCAAGCGTCGCTGGTTCGCCGCCAAGGACCGCAAGCTCGATGGTGCCCGCGTTGCCTTCACGGTGCGCGTCGGCGCTGGGCGCGAAGCGGCCCTTGTCGCGGTGGAGGCCTCTCACGCCGACGGGACGGAGCGCTACCTGCTGCCGCTCGGCATCGGCTGGGACGACGAGACCACCGCGGCGCTGCCGCAGCAGCTGGCGCTCGCCCGCGTCCGGCGGGGCCGGCGCACCGGATTCCTGACGGACGCCTTCGCGCTCGGAGGCTTCGTCCACGAGCTGCTTGCGCTGCTGAAGGCTGGTGGAACCGTCAAGAGTACGTCGGGCGAAGTCTCCTTCCGCCCGACACCGGCCTTCGAGGACGTCCATGTGCTTCCCGAGGATCCTGTGCGCTGGCTTTCGGCCGAACAGTCGAACTCCTCGGTGATCGTCGATCACAAGGTCATGCTGAAGCTGTTCAGGCGGCTGGCGCCGGGCCGTCATCCGGAAGCGGAGATGTCCCGGGCTCTGACGGAGCGGGGCTTCCGCAACGCGCCGGCACTGCTCGGCGAGATCGTCCATGTCCCCGCGCAAGGGGAGGAGGAGGTCATGGCGGTCGTCCAGGCCTTCATCCCCGGCGAAGGCGATGCCTGGGAGTGGACCGCCTCCTATATCGGCCGGGTTCTCGACGAGATGTCCCGCGAGGATGCCGATCTGCATGACCTGCTCGCGATCTATGAGAGCTTCTCGCGGATGCTCGGGCAGCGTCTGGGCGAGATGCATGTCGTGCTGGCGCAGCCGAGCGAGGACGAGGCGTTCCAGCCGGTTCCAGCCGGTAGCTCTCAGGTGGGGCGCTGGCTGAACCGCATCCGCGGCCGGGTCGAGGCGGCCTGCGAGAACCTGAGCAGCCATCGGGACGCTCTCGCCGAAGCGGAGCGGGCGCTGGCCGACAGCGTGCTGCAGCGCAGGGAGCCATTGCTGCAGCTCATCGAGAAACTATGCCGCGAAGGCGAGGGCACCACGCTGCACCGGATTCACGGCGACTTCCATCTCGGGCAGGTCCTGGTGGCGAGCGGCGACGTGATGATCATCGATTTCGAGGGCGAGCCCGCCCAGCCGCTATCCGAGCGCCGCGCCAAGGACAGCGGCTGGCGCGACGTCGCTGGCATCCTGCGGTCGATCGACTATGCCCTGGCGGCAGGGCGACGCACGGGCGCGGCGATCGGCCAGGAGGCGCGCTACGACCAGATGGCGGAGGCCTTCCGGGAGATGATGCCGAAGGCTTTGCTCGACGCCTATCGCGAGGCGACGGGCTCCGCACCGGGCCAGGCGAGCGGGAGCGACGAAGCCAGCCTTCTCGCACTCTTCATGCTCGAAAAGGCGGCCTACGAGGTCAATTACGAGGTGAGCAACCGGCCCGATTGGCTCGTCGTGCCCTTGCGTGGCCTGACGGAGCTTCTCGACCAGTTGCTGCCCGGAGAGGCGCGGAATGATTGAGACGACAACCGATCGCATCCCGCCGCTGAACACCGCCACGGCCGTTGCATTGGCCGCTGGCCAGCTTGGCGACCCCTTCGCGGTGCTGGGGCCGCATCAGGGACCGGGGGGGCGGTATATCAGGGTCTTCCTGCCCGGAGCTTTGGCCGTGGCGGTCCGGCAGGAGGGGCGAGGGCCGGTCCAGCTGCAGGCCTCCGAACCGGCAGGGCTGTTCGTGGGGGCGCTGTCCGACGGGCCCTATCTGCTGGCGATCACCTGGCCCGGCGGCGAGCAGGTCACCGAGGATCCCTACGCGTTCGGGCCGCTCCTGGGGGATCTCGACCTCTACCTGATCGGCGAGGGGCGCCATCTCGATCTGTCCCATGCGCTGGGCGCCAATCTCGCGACGATCGACGGCGTGCGCGGGGTGCGCTTCGCGGTCTGGGCGCCCAATGCGCGGCGGGTCTCCGTCGTGGGCAGCTTCAATTCCTGGGACGGCCGGCAGCACATGATGCACCGGCGCGGCGACAGCGGCGTCTGGGAGCTGTTCGTGCCCCGCCTCGGCAGCGGCGAGCTCTACAAATACGAGATCATCGATCGCGATGGCCATCTCCTGCCTCAAAAGGCCGATCCGCTGGCCAGGGCGGCCGAACTGCCGCCCGGAACGGCCTCGATCGTGCCGGGCCAGGCTTCGCATATCTGGGGTGACGAAGCCTGGATGGGCGCACGAGCGGACAAGCAGAGCGTCACCGCACCGATCTCGATCTATGAGCTGCATCCCGGCTCCTGGGTGCGGGGACCGGGCGGCGAGATGCTCGACTGGCGCGGCCTCGCCGACCGGCTGGTGCCCTATGCCAGGGAGATGGGGTTCACCCATGTCGAGCTCCTGCCGGTGGCGGAGCATCCCTTCACCGGCTCATGGGGCTATCAGCCGCTCGGCCTGTTCGCGCCGACGCGCCGCTTCGGCGAGCCCGAGGACTTCGCCCTTTTCGTCGAGGCCTGCCATGCGGCGGGCATCGGCGTCATCGTGGACTGGGTTCCGGCCCATTTCCCGTCTGACGCCCACGGGCTCGCGCGCTTCGACGGCACCGCCTTGTATGAGCACGAGGACCCCCGCGAGGGCTTCCACAAGGACTGGAACACCCTGATCTACAATTTCGGCCGGCGCGAAGTCTCCAACTTCCTGATCGCGAGCGCGCTGTACTGGCTCGAGCACTTCCACGTCGACGGCCTGCGCGTCGATGCCGTCGCGTCGATGCTCTACCGGGACTACAGCCGCAATCCCGGCGAATGGCGCCCCAATATTCATGGCGGGCGCGAAAATCTCGAAGCGGTCGACTTCCTGCGGGACCTGAACGCAGTGGTTGCCCAGAGAGCCCCCGGCGCGATCATGATCGCAGAGGAATCGACGGCCTGGCCCGGCGTCACCCGCAGCTCGGCCGAAGGTGGACTCGGCTTCGCGTTCAAGTGGAACATGGGCTGGATGCACGATACGCTTCATTATCTGCAGCGTGATCCGCTCTATCGCAGCCACCATCACGGCGAGATGACCTTCGGGATGGTCTATGCCTATTCCGAGCATTTCATCCTGCCGCTGTCGCATGATGAAGTCGTCCACGGAAAAGGCTCGCTGCTCGGCAAGATGCCGGGCGACACGTGGACGAAATTCGCCGGGCTGCGGGCCTATCTCGCGTTCATGTGGACGCATCCCGGCAAGAAGCTCCTGTTCATGGGCGGCGAGATCGCGCAGGGGCGCGAGTGGAACCATGATGGCGAGATCGACTGGGATCTGCTCGCCGATCCCTTGCATCGCGGCGTCCAGACACTCCTCGTCGACCTCAACCGGATCTACCGCGACAGCCGGGCGCTTCACGCCACCGACTCAGTCCCCGGGGGCTTTCGCTGGCTGATTGAGAACGACCGCGACAACGCCGTCTTCGCCTTCATCCGTCAGATGGAGGGGGACGCGCCGATGCTGGTGGTGGTCAACATGACGCCGGTGCTGCGGCAGGGCTATCGCATCGGCGTGCCCCATGCCGGGCACTGGCGTGAAGTGCTTAACAGCGATTCCACGCATTACGGCGGCTCGGGGGCCGGCAATGGCGGCGGGGTCAACGCCGAGCCCCGGTCATATGGAGGGGAGGCCAACGTGGTGGAGTTGGTGTTGCCGCCTCTGTCGACGCTCGTCTTCAGGCATGAGGGCGCCTGAGCCGCCATAGCTTGCGCCGCCGCTTCTGCCGAGATTGAAAGGACGGCTGGGGTTTACGGGCCGGCCGCGATGAACGGCCATGCGACGGCCAGAGCGAGGCCTGTCACGAAGACGACGAGGAACAGCAGGCCATAGGCGATCCGTGCCCGGTGCAGATCGGCCTCATTGCCTCCCGGCGGGTTCATGATCGGCTCAGCAGCATGGCGCCGGTCCAGGCACCGAGGTTCATCTCGTCCGAAGCCGCCTTGTCGTTGCTCGCCCAGATCACCGTGTCGTCAGGGCTGCGCGGAAACCTCACCTCATCCTGGCCGAAATTCGCGATGAAGCGCAGCTTGCCGGCCGCGAACCGCCAGTGCACGTCGATCGCCTCGGGCATGGGTCGCTTCCAGCTCGCGCCCTGAAACATGCTGGCGGCGACCGGCGTGATCGTCTCGCGCCGGATGCGCAGCATCTCCCGGGTCTCCGCCAGAATCTCCCGATGAGGCGGCTGCTCGATTTCGCTCCAGTCCAGACGCGACTGCGTGAAGGTCTGCTCCGAAGTCGGGTCCGGAATGGTGTCCTGCGCCGCATCGTCCCTGAAGGCGCCGAAACCGGCGAATTCGCGCCGCCGCCCTTCGCGCACAGCCTTCGACAAGTCCGGGTCGGCGAAATCGACGAAGTACTGGAACGGGGTGGAGGCGTTCCATTCCTCACCCATGAAAAGCAGCGGAATCTGGGGCGAGAGCAGCAGGCCCGCCCTCGCCAGCGCCAGTTTCGCAGGCTCGGCCAGAGCGCCGATCCGCTCGCCGAAGGCGCGGTTGCCGACCTGGTCGTGGTTCTGGAGGAAGGCGACGAAGGCGGAAGGCGGCAGGTGCGCGGAAGGCTCGCCACGCGGGACGCCGTCATGTTTCGACACTTCGCCCTGATAGGCGAAACCCTCCGCCAGACAGCGGCCGAGATGGCGGACCGGCTCTTCGTAGTCCGCGTAGTACCCTTCGTCTTCGCCCGTCAGCAGCCGGTGCCAGGCGTGATGGATGTCGTCGTTCCATTGCGCCGTGTGGAGCAGCGGCGACTGGCTGTCGTCCCGCTCCAGCCAGCGCACCTGGTTGGCGTTGTTCTCCAGCACGAGATGGATACGGCGCTCCGGCAGGCTCGTCCGGATGCGCTCGGCCAGATCGGCGATGAAGTGCGTGCTGCTGTCGTCGGCGATCGCATGGACCGCATCGAAGCGCAGCCCGTCGAAGTGATACTCCTCGAGCCAGTACAGCGCGTTGTGGATGAAATAATCCCGCACGACATGTGCTGCGTCGCCGTCATAGGCGATGCCGGCGCCCCAGAGCGTCTGATGCCGCTGCGTGAAGAAGCTCTCGGCATAAACAGGCAGGTAATTCCCCGATGGGCCGAAGTGATTGTAGACCACGTCGAGGAAAACCATGATTCCGCGCCGGTGAGCCTCATTGACCAATGTCTTGAGGTCATCAGGCGAGCCATAGGCATGGTCGGGCGCGTAATGCAGCACGCCGTCATAGCCCCAGCCGCGGTCGCCGGGGAAATCGGCGATCGGGAGAAGTTCAAGCGCCGTCACGCCGAGATCGCGCAGATGGTCCAGCTTCCCCGTGAGGCCGGCGAATGTGCCCTCGGGGGTCGCGGTGCCGACATGTGCCTCGTAGAGGACCGTTTCCTCCCAGGGGCGCCCGTTCCAGTCGCCGTCGCTCCAGGCGAAGGCTTCGGGATTGACCACCATGCTCGGCCCTTCCACATCGCTCGGCTGGAAGCGCGAGGCAGGGTCTGGAATCTGAAGCTCGTCGTCGATGCGAAACCGGTACAGCGCGCCGGCTGCAGCGCCACGACAGGTCAGCCGGTGCCAGCCGTCGCCCTCGGGCGTCATGGGACGCTCGTGATCGCCGAGATGGAGCGTGACGGTCCCGGCCGAGGGCGCCCACAGCGAAAATCGGACTCCTCCATCGGTGATTTCCGCACCGAATGGCATTCTGTGGGCGCGACCCATTCATGGCTTCCTCTGCAGCATCGTCCGGTTCGAACAACGAATGGCGGCCGCTGTGGTTTCATAGCTCGGTGCGTCCGAGGCTGGGCGGCATCCACCAGGCATGACCAGCACCCGCCGACCTGCTAGAGATGAAGGCCCGAGCCTGCCGCAAGCGAGCCAAGCCCATGCCTGACGCCATCATGCCCGACGCCACCATCGCCACCGCCCCACGCGGCCTCGATCATCTCGTCATCGGCGTCCGCGATCTCGATGCCGCCGGCGCCTTCTATGAGACGCTCGGCTTCAAGGTCGGCGCGCGTAATCGCCATCCCTGGGGCACCGAAAACCGCATCGTCCAGTTTCCGGGCTCCTTCCTCGAGCTTTTGACGATCGCTGACGCTGCCGCGATCGTCCCGCCGGCTCCGCGTGTGTTCTCCTTCGGCAGCGTCATGCAAGACGCGCTGGCGCGCGGGGAGGGGCTGTCGATGCTCGTCCTCGAAAGCGCCGATGCCAAGGCCGACGCCGCCGCGTTCCAGGCCGCGGGCATCGGCGATTACGAGCCGTTCTTCTTCGAGCGCCAGGCCAGGCGTCCCGACGGCAGCGAGGTCCGTGTCGCCTTCTCGCTCGCCTTCGCAGCCGATCCGCTGGCGCCGGAATGCGGCTTCTTCGTCTGCCAGCAGCATGAACCGCAGAACTTCTGGAACCCGGCCTTCCAGCAGCATGCCAATGGCGCGACGGCCTTGACCTCCGCGATCATCGTCACCGACGACCCTGCCGTCCATCGCGAGTTCCTGAGCGCCTTTGCCGGCTTCCCGGAGGTGCTGGAGGGCAATGCCGATTTCGTGCTGGACCTACCGCGCGGGCGCATCGACGTGCTCGATCCGGAGGCCGCGCAGGCGATCTACCATGTCGAGCCCGATCCGACGCCGGCCCGCTTTCTCGGCTTCTGCGTCGCCGTGCCCGATCTCGATGCGGTGGCAGAGCGGCTCGAAGCGGCCGGCGTGCCTTTCGCGCAGGGTGACGACCGGATCACCGTCCCGGCCGAGGCGGCTTTGGGCTGCGTCATTGCCTTCGAGCAGGCCTGAGGGGCAGGATCGGCGGAACGGGAACAGGGGATTCGGAACCACCATGATCGCGCAGGCGCTGTTGAAGCTTCCGGATTTCGCCCTGTTCTTCTCGGTGTCGCTCGGTCTCGTCGGCGTCTACCTGCTGGTCTACACGCTGGCGACCTCGCATAACGAATTCGGCCTGATCCGCCAGAACAACATCGCGGCGGCGCTGTCGTTGGGCCTGAGCCTGACCGGCTTCGCGCTGCCGCTCTCAAGCGCCGTGGTGCATTCCAACACCATCCCCGATCTCATGATCTGGGGCATCGTCGCCATCGTCGTGCAGTTGATCGTCTATATGCTGGTCAGGATCGTGCTGCCCAACCTCTCGGCCCGCATCGCCGCCGGCGAACTCGCCGCAGCGCTCTTCCTCGGCGCCGCATCGCTGGCGGCCGGCGTGATCAACGCTGCGGCAATGAGCTTCTGACGAAAACCCGGTTCGGGGCTTAGGTCCCACGCGTCTCCGGCAGCGACGCCAGCAGCGAGACCAGCGCTCGGTCGTGCAGCACGACCATGCGCTCCTTCGGCTTCAGCCAGATCGCCGCGTCGTCGATCGTTTCGGCGTCGACGAGCTTGGCCTGGGCCACGGCCCGGTCGGGCTCGATCTCCCCGCGGCGACGTGGCGGGCTTTCCGGCAGCATCGCCTCATGCGCCTCGCGCAGCGCCGGGTCGGCGTGCAGCGCCCTGAGGCCGTCGGCATCGTCGAAGCCGGCCGCGTCGAACTCCGCCTGTAGCGCATTGGCACGCAAGGCCACGGCCGGCGGATCGCCTTCCTCCGGTGTCACCAGGAGCTTGTGCCGCTTGAGCCAGAGCCCGATCGCGAGCTGGCCCGACGCCCAGGACAGCGGAATCGCCAGCACGAGGCCGACGATGGTGGGCGACATCCAGGCAAACAGCGAGGTCGCGATCATGAAGGCCGAGATGCCGGTGACGATGCCAAGCACCGTATGGGTGCGGTGCCGCCTGATGATGTCGTTCAGCGGAATCGAGCCGTCGTCGCGGCGCTGCGGATTCCAGCCCGTGTCTCGGCCAAGCAGAATCTGGAAGACCGAGCCCGACTGAATCAGCATCATGATCGGCGCGAAGAAGGCGGAGAACAGCACCTCGATCAGGGCCGAGATCACCAGCCGGATCGCGCCGCCGCCGGCCCGGCGCAGCTTGCCGTTGAACAGCGTCAGCAGCAGACCGAACAGCTTCGGCGCGAGCAGGATCGCCATCGTCAGCGCGAACAGGTTCAAGGCGCGCTCGGGGTCGAAGCGCGGCCAGACCGGGAAGAGCGTGAACTCCTGCGTGAAGTATTCAGGCCTGGCATAGCTGACCTGGAGCACGATCAGGATACCGACCACGAGCTGCATCAGCCAGAACGGCGAGGCGAGATAGCCCATGATGCCGGTCGCGAAATGCTGCCGCGTCGGCACGACGAAGCCCTTGGCGCCGATGATGCGCGAATGCTGGAGATTGCCCTGGCACCAGCGGCGATCGCGCACCGAGACGTCGATGAGCGAGGGCGGGCTTTCCTCATAGGACCCGGTCAGGTCCGGCAGCATGTAGACCGACCAGCCGGCGCGCCGGATCAGGGCCGCCTCGACGAAATCATGCGAGAGCACATGACCGCCGAAGGGCGGCTTGCCCTTGAGGTCGGGCAGGCCGCAATGGTCGGCGAAGGCCTTCGTCCGGATGATCGCGTTATGGCCCCAGTAATTCCCGTCGCGGCCCGACCACATCGCCAATCCCGTCGCGATCACCGGTCCGTAGACGCGGGCGGCGAACTGCTGGAGCCGGGCGAAGAAGGTGTTGCGGTTGATGATCAGCGGCAGCGACTGGATGATGCCGGCATCCGGGTCGGCCTCCATCGCGGCGGCAAGCCTGATGATGCAGGTGCCGGTCATCAGGCTGTCGGCGTCGAGCACGACCATATGCTCGTAATGCCCGCCCCAGCGCGTCACGAAATCGGCGATGTTGCCGGCCTTGCGGTGATGGTTCTTGGGCCGGTGGCGGTAATAGACCCGCGCGTCGGGCCCAAGCCGCTGGCGCAGCGCCAGGAAAGCCCGCTCCTCGGCGACCCAGACATCCGGATTGGTCGTGTCCGAGACGATGAAATAGTCGAAATGCGCGCCCAGTCCGGTCGCCTCGACCGATTCGCGGATCGCGCAGAGCGCGGCGAAGGTGCGCGCAGTCGATTCATTGTAGATCGGCATCACCACGACGGTGCGATGCTTCAGGCTCTCGACGCGGCCCGAGGGCCCCTTGTTGAACAGAAGCCCGAAGAAGCCGAGCACGGCGCTGGTGAAGGCGAGAGCGATCCACGAGAAATTGACCGTGAACAGCACGAGCAGGGCGTACTGCAGCGATGTCGTGCGGCTGACCGACACGACATGGTACATTTCCCAGGCGCCATAGGCGGTCAGCACCATGCCGCCGCCGAAGACGAAGAGTCGCTTCAGCCAGGGCGTCGTCCAGTCGCGCGGGGCAGCCGGCGTCCGGCGGTCGGACGCCTTCCAGCTCCGGAAGGACTGGACCGGCATGACCAGGCGGTTCTCTGGCGGCGTCGCAGGATCCTGGCTTGCCAGATAGGGGCGCGTCTGCGTCGCGGCCTCGCCAGGGCGGGTCGCGGTTACCACGTCCATCGGTTCAACCAGGTTTCCGAAACCGGCTGACCGCCGGATTGCAGCACGAGCCTGAGCTCGCAGAGGTTTTCCGTGCCAGGATCGACCTCGAAGCCCACCCGCATCAGCTTGCGCTCGGGAAAGGGCCAGAGCCGCAGGTTCTGGATCTGGCCGGGCTGCGTGGTGATGTTGGCTCGGGTGGAGGCGACGATGCCGGCATCCGCCAGCCTGTCGCCGGTGAAATCGACGATGAAACGCCGCCGACGCGCTTGCGAGCCACGCCCCTGGCGGACGCGGGTGGCGAGTGCGAGGGGCGGCCGCTCGGGCGGCTGCCAGCACCAGGCCTGCCGGTAGGCGATCACGGTTTCGCTGCCGGCCGCGAAGGCCTGGCGCGGCCGCCAGTACATGATGATGTTGTCGTTGACGTCGGACTCGCTGGGAATCTCGATCAGCTGGACCGAACCCGCGGTCCATTCGCCGAGAGGCTCCATCCAGACGCTCGGACGAAGCTCGAAGCGCTGGTCGTCATCCATGAAGGCGGCCGGGTCGCGCTCGCGCTGGACCAGCCCGAAGCCCTTCGGATTGCTGTCGATGAAAGACGAGACCTGCAGCGTCGCCGGATTGCTGACCGGACGGTAGATCCATTCGCCGGTGCCCGAGCGCATCTGCACGCCGGAGATCTCGTGCACCGCCGGCCTGACATCGTCGAAGCTGCGCCGGCTCTGCGGACCGGACAGGAAGGTACCCATGGTGCAGCCGAAACCGATATGGTCGAGGGTCTGGCGCGCAAACAGCGTCATCTCGACATCGATCAGCGTGACGTCGCCCGGCCGAAGCGTCATCCGGACGGCGCCGGTCAGGCTTTCGGAATCGAGTAGGGCGTGAATCACCAGAAGGCCGGAAGCCGGGCTCGGCCGCTCGATCCAGAAGGCGCGAAAGAACGGGATTTCCTCGCCGCGCGTTTCGCCGGGCCGCAGGATCAGGGCGCGTGCGAGCGCACCGAAATTCTGGCCCCGCGCCAGCGAGCGGAAGAAGGTCGCGCCCTGGAACATCGCGACCTCGAACGGTCGCTCCAGCCCCGTCGCGATTCGCATCCCCGAGAACTGCAGGTCGACATTCGCCGGCGGCGGAGCGACCCGGCCATAGTCGAACTTGCTGCGGTCGAACGCGACACGCCGCACGGTGTCGTCCTCGACCGTGAAGAGGCTGACCGGATTCGAGAAGACGTAGCCGCGATGCAGCGGCTCGACCGTGAAGCCACGGTTCTCGCCGGCCCAGATCAGGCTGCTCGGCTGGGCCCTGATTCCCGAATACTGGTCGAAGGGCAGGGTGGCGTAGCCCTCCGGCAGATCGGTCGCCACGAGCGGCACGAGCGGGCGCTGCGCGATGATGCGCGCCGCATCGACCACGAGCGACGGATCGAACCGCTGCCCCTCGAAGAGAAAGGACTGGGTGATGGCGGCCGCGGCGGACGGCGTCTGTGAGTTGGCCGCGCTCGCCGCGAGCAGCGAGGTGGCCGCAGCTGCGCCGGAACTTTCGAGAAACTGCCGACGATTCAAAGGTTTCGACATTATATCCAACATGCGCGGGCGACGCCCTCGCCCCCACGCGCTTCTAGAGCATTTCTCCGGGATCTGAAAAGCGGCTCGCCGGGTAATTCGTAGCCGATCGCTCGTCTCCCCGTTCTTGTGATCGCCGCCGGGACGACCCCGGCGATGATGGCGACTTTGGCAAAAGCCGATGGGATCGGCTATCCACGGCGCCTGCAACGCCACCATGCGCCAGATCGACCGCACATGTTCCCGGCCGCAAGCGTTCCCGTTCCGGAAACCGCGCGGCCGGGCCTTCGCCGACAAAGGAGACGAGAATCATGACCGAAATGCAGTCCGGCCGGTCCTGCCTTGCGATTCTCCTGGCTGCTGGCGAGGGCACGCGGATGAAGTCCGCGCGTCCCAAGGTGCTGCACGAGATCGGCGGACGCTCCCTGCTCGGTCATGCGCTCGCCTCGCTCTCCGAGGCAGGCGCTGATGCGATCGTCGTCGTGACCGGCACCGATCGGCCGGAGGTCGCGCGCGAGGCGCAAGAAGTGCTGCCCGCCGTGCAGATCGCGATCCAGGCGCAGCGCCTGGGCACCGCCCATGCCGCCCTCGCGGCGAGCGAAGCGCTGGCCGCCGGCTATGACGATGTCATCGTCGCCTTCGCCGATACGCCGCTGGTCCGGCCGGAGACCTTCGGAGCGCTGCGCGCCGCGCTGGCGGACGGCGCGGCCGTCGTCGCGCTCGGCTTCGAGGCCCGCGATCCCACCGGCTATGGCAGGTTCGTGATCCGCGACGGCGCGCTGGAAGCGATCGTCGAGCACAAGGATGCCACGCCCGACGAGCGCGCGATCACCCTCTGCAATGCCGGACTGATGGCGCTCGATGGCAAACAGGCGCTGTCCCTGCTGGAGGCGATCGGCGACGCCAACGCGCAGTCCGAATTCTACCTCACCGACGCGGTCGCGGTGGCGCGGTCGCGCGGTTTGTCCGCGTGCGCGCTGACGGCTCCCGAAAGCGAGGTTCAGGGGATCAACGACCGAATCCAGCTGGCGATCGCGGAAGCGGAGTTCCAGCGCCGCAAACGGCTTTCCGTGATGGCCGAGGGCGCGACGCTGACGGCGCCGGACACCGTCTTCTTCAGCCACGACACGCAGATCGGCCGCGATGTGCTGATCGAGCCCAATGTGGTGTTCGGCCCCGGCGTGCGCGTCGCCGACGGTGCGGTGATCCACGCCTTCTCGCATCTGGAAGGCGCCGAAGTCGGCCCCGCTGCGACGGTCGGACCCTATGGCCGCCTGCGCCCAGGCGCGAAGCTCGGCGAGAAGGCCAAGATCGGCAATTTCGTCGAGATCAAGTCGGCTGAGATCGGCGCTGGCGCCAAGATCAGCCATCTCACCTATGTCGGCGACGCCACGGTGGGCGAGGGCGCCAACATCGGAGCGGGAACGATCACCTGCAATTATGACGGTTTCTTCAAGTATCGCACGACCATCGGCGCCGGCGCCTTCGTCGGCTCGAACTCCTCTCTGGTCGCCCCGGTCACGATCGGAGAGGGAGCCTTCGTCGGCTCCGGCTCGGTGGTGACCGACGACGTCGCGCCGGACGCGCTGGCGGTCGGTCGTGGCCGCCAGGTCACGCGGGAAGGCTGGGCGAAGGCCTTCCGCGAGATCTCTCTGGCGCGCAAGGCCGCGGCGAAAAAGCCCTGAAGCGCGGCCGTTTGATCAAGCCGCCGTTCATAGTTCGACATTTAGATTGATTTTGCTTGGGCTGGCCGGGCCGCTATGCGGACACTCAACGGCAACGTCTGAAGAGGTTTTGGCATGTGCGGCATCGTCGGGATTCTGGGCAAGGAAGCGGTCGCGACGCAGGTCGTTGAGGCGCTGCGGCGGCTCGAATATCGCGGCTATGATTCGGCCGGCGTCGCCACGCTCGAACATGGCCTGCTCACCCGCCGCCGCGCCGAAGGCAAGCTCAGGAACCTCGAGGTCCGCCTCTCCAACGAACCGCTCGAAGGGCTGATCGGCATCGGCCACACCCGCTGGGCGACGCATGGCAAGCCCAACGAGACCAACGCCCATCCGCATGCGACCGCCAAGCTTGCCGTCGTCCATAACGGCATCATCGAGAATTTCCGCGAGCTGCGCGCCGAACTCCAGGCCGACGGCTATGTCTTCGAGACCGAGACCGACACGGAAATCGTCGCCCATCTCGTCACCCGCGAACTCGACCATGGCAAGACGCCCGTCGAGGCAGTGGCTGCAAGCCTGCCGCGGCTGCGCGGGGCGTTCGCACTCGCCTTCCTGTTCGAGGGGCAGGAAGACCTGCTGATTGGCGCGCGCAAGGGCTCGCCGCTGGCCGTCGGCGTCGGCGATGGCG
This sequence comes from Hyphomicrobiales bacterium, assembly GCA_900470775.1. GTDB lineage: Bacteria > Pseudomonadota > Alphaproteobacteria > Rhizobiales > Beijerinckiaceae > Allobosea. The sequence goes on from UCBZ01000054.1 coordinate 39,648, forward strand.
AGATGTATCTCGGCTCGGATGCGCTGGCGCTCGCCCCCTTCACCAATCTCATCGCTTATCTCGAGGAGGGCGACTGGGTCGTCCTCAACCGCAAGGGCGCGACCTTCTACGACAAGACCAACACCCTCGTGGAGCGGCGGGCCCAGCGCGTCGCAGCCGGTGCATTCCTCGTCGAGAAGGGCAATCACCGCCACTTCATGGCGAAGGAAATCTACGAGCAGCCTGAGGTCGTCGGCCACACGCTGACGCAGTATCTCGACATGGCCGCCGGCAGCGTGCGCCTGCCATTCAAGGGCACGATCGACTGGAAGTCGCTGTCGCGTCTGTCGGTCTCGGCCTGCGGCACGGCCTATTATGCCGGGCTGACGGCGAAATACTGGTTCGAGAAGCTCGCCCGCTTGCCGGTCGAGATCGATGTCGCCTCCGAGTTCCGCTATCGTGAGGCGCCGATGCCGGAGAACGGGCTGGCGCTCTTCGTGTCGCAATCCGGCGAGACCGCCGACACCCTGGCCTGCCTGCGCTACGCCAAGCAGGAGAAGCAGACCGTGCTCTCCGTCGTCAACGTGCCGACCTCGACGATTGCCCGCGAGAGCGACGCCGTCGCGCCGACGCTGGCCGGTCCGGAGATCGGCGTCGCCTCGACCAAGGCCTTCACCTGCCAACTCACCGCGCTCGCCTGCCTCGCACTCGCGGCAGGCCGCGCCCGCGGCACGCTCTCGGCTGAAGAAGAGGCACGCCATGTCCAGAGCCTGATCGCGCTGCCGGGCCTGATCGCCAAGGCGCTGGAAATGGAGCCCGCGATCGAAAAGCTCGCCCGCGAACTCTCCAAGGCCCGCGACGTGCTCTATCTCGGTCGTGGCACGAGCTTCCCGCTGGCGCTGGAAGGCGCGCTGAAACTGAAGGAAATCAGCTATATCCACGCCGAAGGCTATCCGGCGGGCGAGCTCAAGCACGGCCCGATCGCGCTGATCGACGAAGCGATGCCCGTCATCGTCGTCGCGCCGCATGACGCGCTGTTCGAGAAGACCGCCTCCAATATGCAGGAGGTCGCGGCACGCGGCGGACGGATCATCCTGATCACCGACGCGAAGGGCGCGGCCGAATGCGGCATCGTGCCGGAGACGACGATCATCATGCCGGACATGGATCCGACCTTCGCTCCGATCGTCTATGCGCTACCGATCCAGATGATCGCCTACCAGACGGCGGTTTTCATGGGCAAGGATGTCGACCAGCCGCGCAATCTGGCCAAATCTGTAACCGTGGAATAAGTCCGTCACGGTAGAGTGAGCGCCAAGGCGCTCGCTCTCATCCCGCTTACCCTTCCGGCCGGCTCGCGACATAGGTTCCCGCTGCGAGCAGACACGCGCCGCTGACGCACAATGCGATCGGCGGTGCGCTGGTCCAGGTCAGGATGGCGAAACTCAGCAGCATCGAGCCGCAGGCGATGTACTTGACCTTGCGGGCAATCGACCCTGTCTGGCGCCAGCGCAGCACCTGCGGCCCCAGCCTCGGGTGACCGAGCAGCCACGCCTCGAATCGCGGCGACGATTGCGAGAAGCACCACGCCGCCACGATCAGGAAGATCGTCCCCGGCATCAGCGGGAGGATCAGCCCGATCACGCCGAGGGTGGTGAAGATCCAGCCGGCCGCGAAAAGCAAGGGGCGTTGGAACGGTCGAATGCGGCGCGTCATGGCCTCAATTGCCCTGCCGATTCATGTTCACCTTCGCCCCTGCGGAAACGAAAGCATCATGTCCGTGGCCGCGGCAAGCTGGAGACGGTCGCGCCATCCTTGAAATCTACCGAAGTGACTGGCACGTCTGTCGCATCATACCCGTAAACCGCTTGCGCGCGGACAGCCGTATCGGACCCCCGTGAATGACGCCGAGCCCACCGGATCCACGCCTCGTCATTCAGTCGGACCTGTTGCGTCCGACATTCGGCACAAGGCTGCGGCGCTATTTCCTCACCGGGCTGGTGATCGCCGCGCCGCTGGCGATCACCGCCTCGGTGACCTGGTGGTTCGTCAATTTCGTCGACGGTCTGGTCAAGCCGCTGATTCCCTCGGCCTATTGGCCGGACGCCTATCTGCCCTATCCGATCCCCGGATTCGGCCTCGTCATCGGCCTGATCGGGCTGACGCTGCTCGGCTTCATGACGGCCAATCTCGTCGGCCGCACGCTGATCGATGCCGGCGAGGCGATCCTCAATCGCATGCCGGTGGTGCGCGGCCTCTACAAGGGTGTGAAGCAGGTCTTCGAGACGATCTTCTCGCAATCGGGCACGTCGTTCCGCAAGGTCGGCATGGTGCAGTTCCCGCAGCCCGGCATGTGGTCGATCGTCTTCATCGCCCAGGAAGCGGCCCCCGAGATCGCGGGAAAACTGCCGGACGGCGATGAGCAGATCGGCGTCTTCCTGCCCTGCACGCCGAACCCGACCACCGGCTTCTTCTTCTATCTGCCGCGTCGGGAGGTGGTCGAAGTGGCGGTCTCGGTCGAGGACGGAGCGAAGCTCGTGATGTCGGCCGGGCTGATCCAGCCCGGTGAGACGGCGCCGAAGCTGGGCACCGGCGCCGTCCCGGCGAAATGATCAATCCTTGAGAGGCAGCCAGATTTCCAGTACGCCCTGGCCGGTCGCTGCGTCGAAGCGCTGGTCCATGCGCTCCAGCGTCGGTCCTTCGCCGGGCTTGCGTCCCGATTTCGGCAGCCAGTCGCGCCAGATCGCTTCATAGGTCTGCTTGATCGCGGTGACATGGCCGCGATGCTCGAAGATCGCGTAGGTCTGAGCCGGAACGCGTGTCCGGGCGAAGTCCGACGGCAGGTTGTCGAAATCCGAAACCTCGACGCCGGCGATGTAGTCGAAATTGCCGTTGTCGTCGCAATTCAGGCTGACCCCATAGGTCGTATGGCCGATCTGCCCCGGTGCATGGCCGATATGCGGCGCAAAATTCTGCCAGAGCGCCGGGATGCCGGCGACCTTGTCGACCGAGAACGAACCACCGAGGCCGGCGACCAGCATCGGCTTGCCGTTCTCGATCCGCGGTTCGGGCAGCGTGATGGATGTGTTGGCTTGCATGGGAAGAGGCTCCAAAAGGCGAATGCTGGCGAGATCGCGACTCGCGCGCAGAGCCTCGGGCGTGAGCCCGAACTGCTCGCGGAAGGCGCGGGTGAAAGCTTCGTGCGAGCCATAGCCCCAGTTCAGCGCGACCGAGAGGATGTCGGGCGCACCGTTCGCCAGCTGCCTTGCCGCCTCGCTCAGCCGCCGCTCGCGCACATAGCGCATGACGGAGCGCCCGGTTGAGGCGGCGAAAGCGCGCGAGAGATGGAAGCGCGAGACACCGCTGACGCCCGCGATGTCCTCGAGGGAGAGCTCGGAGGCAAAGCGGCTTTCGATACACCAGATGGCTGACTTGACCGGGTCCATGATATCTCCGCGAAGCGAGCCGCAAACTGGGCGAAGCGCGGCACTCCCGCTTGATCGGGATTGCTGCCGGTTCGCTAGAGATGGAGCGTCTGAGAGCGCGTTCAGCCCGCCCGCAGCAGCCTGATCGCGACATCGCGCTCGAACAGATAGAGCAGCGTCCGCACCGCTTCGCCGCGCGGCGTCTCCAGTTGCGGATCGCGCTCGATCAGGAGGCGGGCATCGTCGCGAGCCGCCGCCAGCAAATCGCCGTCGACCTCCGGGCGCGCGATGCGCCAGTCCGGCGAACCGGATTGTTTCGTGCCCAGGACCTCGCCTTCGCCGCGCAGCCGCAGATCCTCCTCGGCGATGCGGAAGCCGTCCTCGGTTTCGCGCATGATCGTCAGCCGGGCCTCGGCGACGGGGCCGAGCGGCCCCTTGTAGAGCAGGAGGCAGGTCGATGCGGCCGAGCCGCGCCCGATGCGGCCGCGCAACTGGTGGAGCTGCGCCAGCCCGAAGCGCTCGGCATGCTCGATCACCATGACGCTGGCATTGGGCACGTCGACGCCGACCTCGATCACCGTCGTCGAAATCAGGATGCGGGTTTCGCCGGCGATAAAAGCGGCCATCGCCGCGTCCTTGTCGCGTCCGGGCATCTGACCGTGCAAGAGCCCAACCTTGTGACCGAAGAGCTCTCGAAAGGCCTCGTAACGCTCCTGCGCAGCAGCGACGTCGAGGGTGTCGGATTCCTGCACCAGCGGGCAGACCCAATAGACCTGCGCTCCGGCCTCGATGGCACGGCCGATGCCGCCGACGACCTCGTCATAGCGGTCGAGCGAGAGGGCCTTGGTCGCGATCGGCTTGCGACCGGCCGGCTTTTCGGCCAGCACCGAGATGTCCATGTCGCCGAACCAGGTCAGCGACAGCGTGCGCGGGATCGGCGTCGCCGTCATCACCAGGATGTCGACCGCCTCGCCCTTGGAGCCGAGCAGCAAGCGCTGATGCACGCCGAAGCGGTGCTGCTCGTCGACGATGGCGAGCGCGAGATCGCGGAAGGCGACGCCCTCCTGAAAGAGCGCATGGGTGCCCACGGCAATAGCGATCTCGCCAGTCGCGAGGCCCTCCAGCACCCGTGCCCGGCCCGGACCCTTCTCGCGGCCGGTCAGGAGCGCGAGCTTGAGCCCGGCCTTCTGGGCGAGCGGCGCCAGCCTTTCGGCATGCTGGCGCGCCAGGATCTCGGTCGGGGCCATCAGCACGGATTGCCGCCCGGCCTCGGCCGCGGCAGCCATCGCCATCAGCGCGACGACCGTCTTGCCGGAGCCGACATCGCCCTGAAGCAGCCGCAGCATGCGCTCGGGCTTCTCCATGTCGTCATGGATATCGACCAGCGCCTGGCGCTGCCCGTCGGTCAGGGTGAAGGGCAGGGCGCTCTCGATCGCATGCCGCAGCCGCCCGTCGCCGGCGGTGGCGCGGCCGGCGCTCTTCTTCTGCTGCCGGCGCACCAAAGCGAGCGCGATCTGGCTCGCCAGCAACTCGTCATAGGCGACGCGGCGGCGTGCGATTGTGTCGCCCTCGACCGCCCTGAGATCGGGCGGATGGTGCAGCGCCTGCATCGCTTCCACGAAGGGCGGGAAGCCGCTCTTGGCCAGGAAGGCCGGATCCTGCCACTCAGCGAGATCGGGGCATTTCTCGGCCGCCGCGGCAGCGATCCGCGCCATCACGCGCGGCCCGACGCCCTCCGTCAGTCCATAAACCGGCTCGATCGACGGCAGCGTCGCGGCGAGCTTGGGGTCGAGCAGCCGGTCGGGATGCACCATCTGGCGCATGCCGTCCCAGAGTTCGAGCTTGCCCGAAATGATGCGGTAGGCGCCGATCGGCATGGTCTGCAGGAGGTGGCGGACATCGGCGTGGAAGAACACCAGCGTGACGTCGCCGGTCTCGTCCTCGACGAGAATGCGATAGGGCGCCTTGGCCTTGGTCTCGGGCGGGGGGCGGTGCTCGGTCACCCGGGCGGAGAAGGTGGCGATGCCGCCGATCGGCGCGTCGGCGATGGAATCGCTGGGGCGCCGGTCGATCGCACCGGTCGGCAGGCGAAACAGCAGGTCGATGACGCGGCCGCCCCGGGTCTCGTCGCCCAGCAGCTTGTCGAGCGCCTTGGCCGTCTTGGGGCCGACGCCGGGCAGCGTGGTCGCGGGAGCAAAGAGCGGATCGAGCAGGGAGGGGCGCAAGCGGCTTCTCGGCACGGGATTGTCAGGAGTGCGAAAATCTCGGGGCTCAGCCCCGCTGACTTCGCTGTGTGTCAACGCTATATAGCCCGCGACGGCAGGCTCCGCGACGGGGCCGGCCCGATTGTCATTGCATCATCCCGTGGTTTCCATTCCTCCGAGGCGTCCAGAGGTTCCCATGAGTGGCTCGACCCGAACCAGCGCCGATCTCGACCCGCGCCGGCGCAAGATCCTGTTCCGCGCCTGGCATCGCGGCATGCGCGAGAACGATTTGATCATGGGCGGCTTCGCCGATGCGCATATCGCTGATCTCGACGAGACCGAACTCGACGAATTCGAACGCCTGATCGAGGTGCTCGACCGCGACCTGCTGAGCTGGATGACCGGCGAGGCTGATGTGCCGGAAAACTACGACACGCCGCTGTTCCGCCGGCTCAAGGCGTTCCACCACCACGACAAGCCGATTCATGTCTGAGCCGCAGATAACATCCGCGCCGTCATCCCGGACAAGCGGCGAAGCCGCGCCGATCCGGGATCCATTCCCGAACCTTTCCGATAGGCGTTCCGGAATGGATCCCGGGTCTCCGCTTCGCTGCGCCCGGGATGACACGGTTGGTACTTGTGAAGTCTACAGATTGAAGTCGTCGACCATATGAGCATTCCGCCTCCCGCCCAGATCGCCAAGCTGCAGATCGATCGCATCCTCGATGCGCTCGCTCGCGGCGACAAGCCGACGCTTGCCAGCGTGCCCGATGGTTTCGACGCCGTCGTCCTCGCCGACCTGACCCGTGCCCGGGCGAAGAAGGCCGAAGGCGCGGCGATGCTCGTCTTCGTCGCGCGCGACGGCCAGCGCCTGCAGGTGCTGGAGAACGCGCTTCAGTTCGTGGCGCCCGATCTCGAGGTGATGTCCTTCCCGGCCTGGGACTGCCAGCCCTATGACCGCGTCTCGCCGGCGCCTTCGATCGTCGCGCATCGCATGACGACGCTGTCGCGGCTCGCCAAGACCAAATCCGGCGACAAGCCGCGCCTGCTGCTGACCACCGTCAATGCCGCGCTCCAGCGCGTTCCGGCCTTTTCCAAGGTCGCCTCCGAGAGCTTCTCGGCCGCGCCCGGCAACATGGTCGACACCGACCAGCTGGCGCGCTGGCTCGACATGAACGGCTACCTGCGCACCTCGACAGTGCGCGAGACCGGCGAGTTCGCCGTGCGCGGCGGCATCGTCGATCTCTATCCGCCGGGCATGCCGGCGCCGATCCGGCTCGATTTCTTCGGCGACACGCTCGAATCGATCCGCACCTTCGATCCTGAGACGCAGCGCACGACGGGCCAGATGCGCGGGCTCGACCTCGTGCCGATGTCCGAGGCGCAGATGACCAGCGAAAGCATCAAGCGTTTTCGCCAGAGCTACATCACCAGCTTCGGCACGCCGGGCCGCGACGACACGCTCTACGAGGCTGTCAGCGAAGGCCGCAGGCCGGCCGGGCTCGAACACTGGCTGCCGCTGCTGGCGGACAGGCTCGACACGCTCTTCACCTATCTGCCGGACGTGCCGCTGATCCTCGACCATCAGGCCGAGGACGCCACGGCTGAGCGCTTCAGCCTGATCAAGGATTACTACGACGCCCGCAAGGCGGCGATGGACCAGCCCAGTGCGGGCGGCGCGCCCTACAAGCCGCTCAAGCCCGATGCGCTTTATCTCTCGCCGGCCGACTGGCGCGCCGTCATCGACCAGTCCGGCGTCGCCGCGCTGACGCCGTTCCAGCTGCCCGACAGCGACGGCAAGCTGATCGTCGATCTCGGCGCCCGCCAGGGCCGCAGCTTCGCTGCCGAGCGCGCCGACAATGCCGGCAGCGTCTTCGACGCGGCAGTGGCCCATGTGAAGGCGCTGGAGAAGGACGGCCGCCGCGTCATTCTCTCGGCCTGGTCGGAAGGCTCGCGCGAACGGCTCGCCCATGTCCTGGCCGACCACGGCCTGAAGACCGTCCAGATGACGGGCTCGCTTCGGGCCGCCTTCGACCTCAAGCCCGGCACGACGGCGCTCGCGGTCTGGGGCTTCGAGACCGGCTTCGAGGCCGGCAAGCTCGCCGTTATCGGCGAACAGGACATCCTCGGCGACCGGCTGGTGCGCCCGCGCAAGAAATCGCGGCGCCCGCAGGACTTCATCGCGGAGCTGTCGTCGCTTTCGCCCGGCGATCTCGTCGTCCATGTCGATCACGGCATCGGCCGCTTCATCGGCCTGCGCTCGATCACGGCGGTTGGCGCGCCGCATGACTGCCTGGAAATCCACTACGCCGCCGATTCCAAGCTCTTCCTGCCGGTCGAGAATATCGAACTGCTCTCGCGCTACGGCTCCGAGGACACCGATGTTCCGCTCGACCGGCTCGGCGGTGGCGGCTGGCAGGCGCGCAAGGCCAAGCTGAAGCAGCGCATCCGCGAGATGGCGGGCAAGCTGATCGCGATCGCCGCAGCCCGCGCGCTGAAGGAAGCCCCGCGCCTGATCCCGCAGGACGGGCTCTACGACGAGTTCTGCGCGCGCTTTCCCTTCGAGGAGACGGAGGACCAGCAGGCCACGATCGACGCCGTGCTCGACGACATGGCGGCCGGGCGCCCGATGGACCGGCTGGTCTGCGGCGATGTCGGCTTCGGCAAGACAGAGGTGGCGCTGCGCGCCGCCTTCGCCTGCGCGCTCAACGGCAAGCAGGTCGCGGTCGTGGTGCCGACCACGCTGCTGGCGCGCCAGCACTACCGGAATTTCGCCGAACGCTTCAAAGGCCTGCCGGTGCATGTCGGCCAGGCCTCGCGCTTCGTATCGGCGCCGGACCTCAAGGCGGTCAAGGCCGGCATCAAGGATGGCACGATGGACATCGTCGTCGGCACCCATGCGCTGCTCGCCAAGGGTGTCGAGTTCAAGGATCTCGGCCTCGTCATCGTCGATGAGGAGCAGCATTTCGGCGTCAACCACAAGGAGCGGCTGAAGGAGTTCCGCGCCGAGGTCCACATGCTGACCCTGACCGCGACGCCGATCCCGCGCACGCTGCAGCTCGCCATGACCGGGGTGCGCGAGCTCTCGATCATCGCGACGCCGCCGGTCGATCGCCTGGCAGTGCGCACCTTCGTCACGCCGTTCGACCCGCTGATCGTGCGCGAGGCGCTGCTGCGCGAGCGCTATCGCGGAGGCCGCTCCTTCTATGTCGTGCCGCGCATCGAGGACATCGCCGAGGTCAAGGACTTCCTCGACAAGCAGGTGCCCGAGGCCAAGGTCGGTATCGCGCATGGCCAGATGGCGGCAGGCCAGCTCGAGGACGTGATGACGGCCTTCTATGAGGGCCAGTACGATGTCCTGCTCTCGACGACGATCGTCGAATCCGGCCTCGACATTCCCGACGCCAACACGCTGATCGTGCATCGCGCCGACATGTTCGGCCTGGCCCAGCTCTATCAGCTGCGCGGCCGTGTCGGGCGCTCGAAGGTGCGCGCCTATGCGCTGTTCACCGTCTCGGCGAAGCGCAAGATGACGGACCAGGCCGAGCGCCGACTGAAGGTGCTGCAATCGCTCGATACGCTCGGCGCCGGCTTCCAGCTTGCCAGCCACGATCTCGACATCCGTGGCGCCGGCAATCTGCTCGGCGACGAGCAGTCCGGCCATATCAAGGAGGTCGGCTACGAACTCTACCAGCAGATGCTGGAGGAGGCGGTCGCCGCCTTGAAGTCGGGCGTCGATTTCGAGACCGACGCGCAATGGTCGCCGACGATCCAGATCGGCGCGCCGGTGATGATCCCCGCGCACTACATCAGCGACCTGACGCTGCGGCTGACGCTCTACAAGCGTCTCTCGACGCTGGACGACGACGGCGACATCCAGTCCTTCGGCGCCGAGCTGGTCGACCGCTTCGGCCCCTTGCCCGAGGAGGTCCAGCAGCTGCTGGAGATCGTCGCGATCAAGGCGCTCTGCAAGCGCGCCAATGTCGAGAAGGTCGAGGCCGGCCCCAAGGGCATCATCGTCGCCTTCCGCGACAACGAGTTCGCCAACCCCGAAGGGCTCGTCGGCTATGTCGCCAAGATCGGCACGCTGGCCAAGGTCCGCCCCGACATGCGCGTCGTCTTCATCGACGATTACGACACAGCGGAAGCCCGCCTCACCGGCACGCGCCGCCTGCTGACCGACCTGGCCCGGATCGCCGAGCGCAAGAAGGCGGCCTGATCATCTTTCAGCCCTCATCCTGAGGAGCCGCGAAGCGGCGTCTCGAAGGATGCTCCAGATGTCTCCGGAGCCTCGGCGAGCATCCTTCTTGACGCGCTCCTCAGGATGAGGGCTGAGGGGTTACCGCCGGCTCACCGAAATCTCGGCCGCGCTCGTTACGTCGACGTCGACGATCGCGATATCGGAGCGGCCAACCGCCGGAAACGCGCGGCTTGCCGCCGGACGGTGGATGAAGACGAGGCTCGCCAGCGCCGCGTGGCTCGCCAGCCGCGAATGCGCCAGGGCCGGCTCCATCGCGCCGGGAAGGACGAGGTGGACGTTGCGGCCGCCCTCGATGCAGGCCTGCAGGTCGCCCAGGCTGAACAGGCCGAGCGGCAGCAGCTCGACACCGGTCAGCATCGCCATGGCCGGGCCGCTCGCCAGCGCGGCGAGATCGCCGCCGACCAGCGTGGTGACGATCCGCGACGAGGCCATCGGCTTCAACAGCCGCGAGATGTCGAGCGCCTTGCCGAGCACCTCGCGCTCGGAAATGGCAAACGGCCCGGCGAGCGTCACCGCATCGGCGACCTGAAGCGCCATCCGCTGCGTCACCTCCGGCAGCGGGTGCAGCGTCGCGCTCGCCATCAGCGTGTCGAGCGGCGCGATGCCGTCGGGAACCTGGGCGCCGAAACCGCCGACGAAGCGCGTCCCGAAGGCCCTGACCGCCAACTCGCGCAGCATCAGCAGCGGCCGCATCGTGCCGATGCGGCTGACGCCGATCGCCATCACCGCCTCCGAGGCCTCGATCAGCCGCAGCAGCTCGAGTTCGTTGCCATGCAGCGGCAGCAGCATCGGCGACAGTCCGGCCCGCAGGCAGGCCAGCACCGAGATGATCGCCTCCGGCCCCATCGGTGCCAGGATCGCGACGCGCGCGCCGGGCTGCGCCCGGTTGATCGCCAGCAGCCGGGCGAGCTGGTCGACCTTGATCTCGAGCTGGCCGAAGCTCAGCGAGCTCGGGACCGCATCGCTCCAGCCCTGCCGCCCTGGCGGGTCGCGCAGCGCCGCCTCATAGCCACGGCCGGCCGTCAGCGCCTTCAGCAGCGTATCGAAACTCAGGCCATCGAGCAGGGCGGCGGCTTCGTCCTGGTCGGCCCGCATCGAGACGCTCTTTCAGTTCGCCGGCGCAGGCGCCGCCGGAAGGCGCGCCAGAGCTTCGGTGGAGAGGAAATAGGCGGGTTTGCGTGCCGGCAGAACGATGTCGCGGCCATGCGCCAGCCAGGTATCCGGCAGATAGTAGAGCGGCACGACGTAGAAGCCCGACAACAGCAGCCGGTCGAGCGTGCGCGCCGCGGCGACGAAATCCTCGCGTTCGCGCGCACCCAGCAGGGCTGCAAGCGTCGCATCGACAGCGGGCGAAGCTACGCCGGCATAGTTCAGCGCGCCGTTGCGTTGGGCATTCGCCGAGCCCCAGCGCCCGATCTGCTCGTTGCCCGGCGAGGCGGAAGCCGGCCAGGTCCACTGGATCATGTCGAAATCGAAGGCCGAGAGCCGCCGCCAGTACTGCACGTCGTCGATCAGCCTGACCGTCACGGTGATGCCGAGCCGGCCGAGCGACTGGGCATAGTTCAGCGCCAGCCGTTCCTGCGGCCGGTTGGTGACGGTGATCTCGAAGGCCAGGGGATCGCCGCCCTTCATGCTGCGCAGCACACCGTCGACCATGCCGAAGCCGGCCTTGTTGAGCAGGTCGAGCGCCCGGCGCGCCTGCTCGCGATCACGCCCCGAGCCATCCGTCGCCGAGGGCGACCAGGTGCCCGCCAGGATGTCGTCGCGGACCGCACCGGGGAAGGCCGCCAGCAGCGCCTTCTCGCGCGCATCCGCAGGCACACCCAGCGCCGACAGCTCCGAATCGGAGAAGAAGCTGCCGGCACGGCGATAGACGCCATGGAACAGGTTGCGGTTGACCCATTCGAAATCGAGGAGGATGCCGAGCGCCTCGCGCACCCGCACATCGGCGAAGAATGGCCGGCGCGTGTTGAAGACGAGGCCGGTCATGCCCTTGGGCGCGTCGAAATGCAGTGTCTCGCGCAGGATGCGGCCGTCGCGCACGGCCGGCACGTCATAGCCGGTCATCCAGCGCGTCGGGTCGGGCTCGATGCGGACATCGTAGAGCCCGGCCTTGAAGGCCTCGAACAGGGCGTTGGCGTCGCGATAGAAATCGTAGCGGATCTCGTCGGCATTGAAGAGCCCGCGCGTCAGCGGGTGGTCCTCGGCCCAGAAATCCTTGCGGCGCCTGAGCGTGATGGTCGCGCCCGGCACGATGTCGGACACGACATAGGGGCCTGAGCCCAACGCCGCCTTGAAGCTGGTCTCGCCGAAGGTCTCGGCATTGGTGGCATGTTTGGCGAAGATCGGCATCGCCCCGATCACCAGCGGCAATTCGCGGTTGGAGCCGTCGCCCAGTTCGAATTCGACCCGGCGCGGGGAGGGCACCTGCGCCTTCGTCACCCGCCCCAGGCTGGAGCGGTGGAATGGCTTGCCCTTGGTCTTCAGCATCTCGAAGGTGAACAGCACGTCCTGCGCCGTCACCGGCTTGCCGTCGGAGAACCTGGCGCGTTCGTCGATCTCGAAGGCGAGCTTCGTGCGCTCCTCGTTGAGTTCGACGCGCGATGCCAGGAGCCCATAGGCGGTGAAGGGCTCGTCGGCCGAGCGCAGCAGCAGGCTCTGCTGGACATAGCGCGGCACGGCATCGGGCGCGACGCCGAGCACGACCAGCGGGTTCAGGCTGTCGAATGTGCCCTGTTGCCCGAAGACGATGCGCCCGCCCTTGGGAGCTTTCGGGTCGGCATAGGGCAGATGCGTGAAGCCACGCGGCAGCGCCGGCTCGCCATGCATCGCAATAGCGTGGTCGACAGGCGGACTGGGCTTCGGCGATTCGGCATGCGAAGGCACGCCCATCCCGAGGAGGAGCGCCAGCACGGCGAAGATCTGTCTGGCCGGCCTGCGTGAAACAGACCCGGCTCCTTGCAGCACATCCATCGTTCAACCTGATTCCCGGCGCGAGAATAACACGCTGGCGCTGCTGTCACGCAGCTATTCGGGCTGGAATCCCGTAACGGAACTCGCTAAAGCCGAGCCAAGGTGTCATTCAAACGCCTCAATCGCCCCTGATGTGCACGGCTTGCGATGGCCGGCGCGGATATGCGATGGGGCTGTCGGTGGTGACGCGCGCGGCTTGCGAAGTCGTGATCCCGAATTCGCCTGATAAGGAAAGACATGATGTCCGCTTCGTTTCGCCTGTCCACGCGCGCCCTGAGCATCGCTCTCAGCACGGCGATCGGCCTTGCCCCGCTGGCGGCTTCCGCCCAGCAGGCCCAGCCGCGCCCCGCAACGCCGCGCCCGGCCCAGCCAGCGCCCGCGCAGCCGGCCCAGCCTCCTGCCGGTCAGGCCGGCACCGGCCCGACGGTCGTGCAGGTCAAGCCCGAGCCGTCGCAGACGACCTGGACCAAGGTCTGCGGCAAGGACCAGGCCGCCAACAAGGAAATCTGCTACACGACGCGCGATTTCGTCTCCGACCAGGGCCAGCCGGTGCTCGCCGTGGCGATCTATGACGTCAAGGGCGACCCCAACAAGATCGTACGCTTCCTGATGCCGCTCGGCCTCTTGCTGCAGCCCGGCATCCGCTTCGGCGTCGATACCGCCCAGCCGACTCCCGGCCGTTACGCGATCTGCTTCCCGAACGGCTGCTTCGCCGAGGCGCAGGTCAAGGACGACTTCATCAACGCGATGAAGAAGGGCACGACGCTCAGCGTCAGCGTCCAAAACCAGGGTGCCCGCGAAGTCTCCTTCGCCATTCCGCTGACCGACTTCGCCAAGGGCTTCGACGGCGCCGCGATTGACCCGAAGGTGCTCGAGGAGCAGCAGAAGCAGCTGCAGGACGAGCTCGCAAAGCGCCAGGAAGAACTGCGCCAGCGCCTCGGCGCGGGTGGAGCCAATGCAGCCCCGGGCACGCCGAGCATTCCCGGCGCGCCGACAGCTCCGGCTCCGGGTACGCCGGCCCTGCCGCCCCGGCCCTGACCGGCCCTCGGCTCAAAAAAATCAGGCCGCCCGAAAGGGCGGCCTTTTTCTTGGGTCGATCGCGGAGGGGGAAGACGGCCGGCGGCTCAGTTCAGGCCGGCGCGGTCGATGGTGTAGCGGCCCTTGCGGTCGCGGCGGAAGAATTCCTTCGCTTGCGGATGGCGCACCGGCCGGCCGGTCTCGTCGATCACCAGGTTCTGCTCCGAGACATAGGCGACATACTCAGTCTCCTCGTTCTCGGCGAAGAGATGGTAGAACGGCTGGTCCTTCGACGGGCGCAGATGCTCGGGGATCGCGAGCCACCACTCATCCGTGTTGGAAAACACCGGGTCGACATCGAAGATCACGCCCCGGAACGGGTAGACCCGATGCTTGACGACCTGTCCGATCCTGAACTTGGCGGAACGTGCTTCCATGGGCGGTGGGTCCGTACTGTACTAATCGCGATCGATGGCAAGCGAGGGTGAAGCCTCGCGCTTGCGTGAGAATTGCGTCGCAAATACGTCAAAATCAACCATTTAGACGCAAGCGCGCGATCACATCCCGTAATGCGCGGCCAGCGCCGGGTCGCGACCGGCGACCTGCCGGGCGAGATCGACGATCACCTTGGCCTGCTTCCAGGTGGCGTCGTCCTGCATTTTGCCGTCGATCATCACGGCGCCAGACCCGTCCGGCATCGCCGCGATGATGCGCTTGGCGAAGGCGACCTCGGCCGGGTCCGGGCTGAAGACGCGCTTGGCGATGCCGATCTGGGAGGGGTGCAGCGTCCAGGCTCCGGCGCAGCCAAGCAGGAAGGCGTTGCGGAACTGCGACTCGCAGGCGTCGGTGTCCGAGAAATCCCCGAAAGGCCCGTAGAACGGCTTGATGCCCGCTGCCGCGCAGGCATCGACCATCTTCGCCAGCGTGTAGTGCCAGAGATCCTGCTGGGCGACCGCGCGCGGAGCTCCATCTGGCGAGGGGTCGGCGATCACCTTGTATTCGGGATGCCCGCCGCCGACTCGCGTCGTCTTCATCGCGCGGGAGGCCGCAAGGTCGGCCGGCCCCAGGCTCATGCCGTGCATGCGCGGAGAAGCGGTGGCTATGGTCTCGACATTCTTCACGCCCTCGGCCGTCTCCAGGATGGCGTGGATCATGATCGGTTTCGGGAGGAGGTGGCGCGCCTCGAACTGCGCCAGCAGCTGGTCGACATAATGGATGTCCCAGGGTCCCTCGACCTTCGGCACCATCACGACGTCGAGCTTGCCGCCGATCTGCGCCATGATTTCGGTGATGTCGTCGAGGAACCAGGGCGAGTTCAGCGCATTCACCCGCGTCCACAGTCCGGTCTCGCCGAAATCGACGGCCTTGCCCATGGCGATGAAGCCGTCGCGCGCC
The DNA here is from genome assembly GCA_900470775.1 of Hyphomicrobiales bacterium. Taxonomy (GTDB): domain Bacteria; phylum Pseudomonadota; class Alphaproteobacteria; order Rhizobiales; family Beijerinckiaceae; genus Allobosea. The sequence goes on from UCBZ01000054.1 coordinate 54,902, forward strand.
GCCTGCTTGGCCTCCACGGGAATCGCGTCCTCGAGATTCCCCAGCACGATATCGACCTGGCCGGCGAGCTCGCCAACCTTGGCGCGCACCTTCTCGAGATGCGGCGGCACGAAATGGATCATGCGTTCGAGCTTGAGCGGGAGCTCTCGAAAAGGCTCCGGCGCGCCGATCGCGAGCGGACGGAAGAACTGGCGCGGCGTCTTGGTCGTCATGGGGCGCTCCATGCTGCATCGCGGCGAATGTGACGGAGCGGGCGGACGGCGTCCATCGTCCATTCGGAGGCAGAATGGGGCCAAGGACAGGATGCCTAGGCATCCTGTCCTTGTTGTCGGCAAATGCTTGCGGCCACGGCGCCGATGCGGCTTGCGCATGCCCGCCCAACGTCTAAACCGCGCTGATCGCATCGTTTCCGGCCCCTGACTGGGTCGGCGCACGCGCAGGACCTTCGCCCGCATGGCCGACCTTGCGAACATCGCCAATCTGGTCGCGCCCTTCTTCGGGCTGATCCTGCTCGGCTTCGTCATCGGCCGGCGCAAGCGCCTGCCCGAATCCGGACTAATCTGGCTGCAGTTCTTCCTGATCTATGTCGCGCTTCCGCCGCTGTTCTACCGGCTGATCGCCGACAAGCCGGTGACCGAACTCGCCAATGGCCGCTTCATCCTGGCGACCACGCTCTCGACCTTTCTGGCTTTCGCGCTGTCGCTGGCGGTGGGCATGCGGGCGACGCGCCGCGACCTGCCCCAGGCGGTGATGCAGGGCGTCGCCGGCTCCTATTCGAATATCGGCTATATGGGCCCGCCGCTGCTGCTGGCGGCGCTCGGCCCGGCGGCGAGCGCGCCGCTGGTGCTGATCTTCGTCTTCGACAGCCTGCTGCTGTTCTCGCTGATCCCCTTCCTGATGGCGCTGGCCGGCGTCGAGAAGAAAAGCCCGCTCGACACGGCGCGCCGTGTCGTCTGGCAGGTCGCGACGCATCCGTTCAATGTCGCGACGCTGCTTGGCGTGCTCGCTGCAGCGACGCATTTCGAACTGCCGACCGCGCTCGACAAGATGACCTTGTGGCTCTCGCAGGCGGCGGCCCCCTGCGCGCTGTTCCTGCTCGGCGTTACCGTCGCGCTGCGGCCGATGAAGCGACTCCCCGTCGAGGTGCCGGTCCTGGTCGCGATCAAGCTCCTGCTGCATCCGCTTCTGGTCTGGGTGCTGCTGTCAGTGATCGGCAATTTTCCGGACATCTGGATCTTCACGGCGGTGATCATGGCGGCGTTGCCACCGGCGCTGAACATCTTCGTGATCTCGACCCAGTACAAGGTCGGCATCGAACGGGCCTCGGCCTGCATCCTCGTCGGCACCATCGTCTCGATGGTCACGCTGACGGGCTTCCTGTGGCTGGTGAAGACGGGCAGGATGGCGGCCGACCTCTTCCCCTGAGCCGGCGACACCGGCACCAAGCCGGGACGCCGATGCTGCCGCTGGACGACCTCACGGTCCTCGATTTCTCGACGCTGCTGCCGGGACCGCTCGCCAGCCTGTTCCTGGCCGAGGCCGGCGCCCGCGTCATCCGGGTCGAACGGCCGGGCGGCGAGGAGATGCGCCGCTTTCCGCCGCGCTTCGGAGAGACCTCGGCTCCTTACGCCGTGCTCAACCGTGGCAAGGCGAGCATCGAGATCGACCTGAAAGCGGAGCATGCGCTGGCGCGCCTGACGCCGCTGATCGCGGGCGCCGATATCCTGATCGAGCAGTTCCGGCCGGGCGTGATGGAGCGCCTCGGCTTCGGCTTTGAGGCGCTCGCCCGCATCAATCCGCGCCTGATCTATTGCTCGATCAGCGGCTACGGCCAGTCCGGACCGCGTGCCGGCGAGGCCGGGCACGACATCAACTATCAGGCCATCGGCGGCCTGCTCGGCCAGTCGCTGAAGCGCGGCGATCCGCCGCCGCTGCCGCCACCGCTTGCCGCCGACATCGCCGGTGGCACCATGCCGGCCCTGCTCAACATCCTGCTGGCGCTGCGCCAGCGCGAGCGCAGCGGCGAAGGCTGCCATCTCGACATCGCCATGCTCGATGCGATGCCGACCTTCGCCTGGTACGGGCTGGCGCAGGGCCAGGCGTCGGGCAGCTATCCACAAGGCGGGGAGGGGCTGCTGACGGGTGCGAGCCCGCGCTATCGCCTCTACACCACGGCCGATGGCTGGTTCCTTGCCGTCGGCGCGCTCGAACAGAAGTTTTGGGAGATGTTCTGCGAGACGATCGCGCTGGAGCCTGTCCTGCGCGACGATCGCCCCGATCCGCAAGCGACCCGCGCCGCCGTCGCCGCGATCATCGCAGGCCAGCCGGCCGCGCATTGGCGCGAAAAGCTCGAACCGCGCGATTGCTGCTGCACCGTGGTGCGGACGCTCGACGAGGCGCTGGCCGATCCGCATCTGACGGCGCGCGGCCTGTTCGACGCCCAGGCCGAGGAGCCCGGCGGCCGCCGCCTCGTCTCGACGCCGCTGCCCTTGGCTCCGGTGTTCCGCGACCGGCTGCCCGGCTTGCGACGCGTCGCGGCCAGCGGCGAGGATACGGAGGAATTGCTGGGGTAGGACCGTTACCGACCCAGCCTGCGCTCAGCCGACGACGACGCGACCGCGCTCGACGCGCAGGCCCAGCGCACCGCTCTTGAGCGCCAGCGCCTTGTCGCCAAAGACCTCCCGCCGCCAGCCCTGCAGGGCCGGCACATCGGCCTGGTCGTCGGAGGCAATCGCTTCGAGATCGTCGGAGGAGGCGATGATCTTGGGCGCGACGCGCTCGGCCTCGGCCACCGCCTTGAGCAGCACCTTGAGCAGGTCGAGCACCGCGCCGTTGCCGCCGCGTCCGCGCTCGCGCTCCAGCCGGGGCAGGCCCTTGGGATCGAGCGCCAGCCCGCGCTCGATCGCCGCCAGCACCTCAGCCCCGGAGCGCGAGCGCTCGAAGCCGTTGGGCACGGAGCGCAGCTCCGCCAGCGCCTCGACCGAACGCGGCGCGCGCGCGACGATGTCCATCATCGCATCGTCCTTGATAACCCGCTGGCGCGGCACGTCGCGGTGCTGCGCCTCGCGCTCGCGCCAGGCGGCGAGCTCGATCAGGACGGCCAGCTCCTTGGGCTTGCGGATGCGGCCCTTGAGGCGCTGCCAGGCGTTCTCGGGCTTGACCTCATAGGTGCCCGGCGAATTCAGCACCGCCATCTCCTCGGCGACCCAGCCCTCGCGACCGGTCGATTCGAGATCGGCCTTCAGCGCGAGATAGATGTCTCTGAGATGGGTGACATCGGCCTCGGCATAGACGAGCTGCGCCTCGTTCAGCGGACGGCGCGACCAGTCGGTAAAGCGCGAGGACTTGTCGATGCGCGCCTTGGCGAGATCATTGGCGAGCTGCTCGTAGCCGACCGAGTCGCCATAGCCGCAGACCATGGCGGCGACCTGCGTGTCGAAGAGCGGCGTCGGCAGCACCCGGCCGAGCATCCAGACGATTTCCAGATCCTGCCGCGCGGCATGGAAGACCTTGACCACGGCCTCATCGACCATCAGGGCGAAAAACGGCGCCAGATCGAGATCCGCAGCCAGCGGATCGACCAGCACGGCCTCGTCGGGCGATGCGAGCTGGATCAGGCACAGCTTGGGATAATAGGTCGTTTCCCGCAGGAACTCGGTGTCGACCGTGACGAAGGGGTGCTGGGCCAGCCGCGCGCAGGCGTCGGCGAGGTCGGCGGTGGTGGCGATCAGGTTCATAGGGCGCGCTCATAGCAGACGGAGCATCGCCATGTCGCGGGCGTTCTTGACAATCTGCTCCCTCGCGTGTGCTTACCCGGAAAACCGCCCGCGCGACGCTATCCGTTTGCGTGCCATCGCGGCTACATGAATCGCGAAGAGAGCAGTCCCGTGACCCTGCATCGTTACCGTTCCCACACCTGCGGCGCCCTTCGCGAGAGCGACATCGGCGCGCAGGTCCGCCTCTCCGGCTGGTGCCACCGCATCCGCGACCATGGCGGCGTGCTGTTCATCGATTTGCGCGACCATTACGGCATGACCCAGGTCGTGATCGATCCGGATTCGCCGGCCTTCGCCGAGGCTGAGGTGCTGCGCTCGGAATGGGTCGTGCGCATCGAGGGCAAGGTCAAGGCGCGCTTCGCCGGCACCGAGAACGCCAGCCTGCCGACCGGCGCCGTCGAGGTCTTCGCGACCGGCATCGAGGTGCTCGGCGCCTCGGGCGAACTGCCGCTGCCGGTCTTCGGCGATCTCGACTATCCCGAGGACACCCGGCTGAAATACCGCTTCCTCGATCTGCGCCGCGAGAAGCTGCACAACAACATCATGCTGCGGGCGAAGGTCATCGACTCCTTGCGCACCCGCATGAAAAACGCGGGCTTCAATGAGTTCCAGACCCCGATCCTGACGGCCTCCTCGCCGGAGGGCGCGCGCGACTTCCTGGTGCCGAGCCGGCTGCATCCAGGGAAGTTCTACGCGCTGCCGCAGGCGCCGCAGCAGTACAAGCAGCTCCTGATGATGGCGGGCTTCGACCGCTATTTCCAGATCGCGCCCTGCTTCCGCGACGAGGACCCGCGCGCCGACCGTCTGCCGGGCGAATTCTACCAGCTCGACGTCGAGATGAGCTTCGTCGAGCAGGAGGACGTCTTCGCGACGATGGAGCCGGTCATATCAGGCATCTTCGAGGAATTCGGCAACGGCAAGTCGGTCACGAAGACCTGGCCGCGCATTCCTTACGCCGAGGCGATCGCGAAATACGGCTCCGACAAGCCGGACCTGCGCAACCCGCTGGTGATGCAGGACGTCTCCGAGCATTTCCGCGGCTCCGGCTTCAAGGTGTTCTCGCGCATCCTCGAGGACGAGAAGAACCGCGTCTGGGCCATTCCCGGTCCCAAGGGCGGCTCGCGCGCCTTCTGCGACCGGATGAACTCCTGGGCTCAAGGGGAAGGCCAGCCGGGGCTCGGCTACCTGATGATCAAGGAAGACGGCGAAGGGCAGGGGCCGATTGCCAACAACATCGGCCCCGAGCGCGTCGCCGCGATCGTCGCGCAGATGGGGCTTCAGCCCGGCGATGCCTGCTTCTTCGCCGCCGGCAACCCGGACAAGTTCTACAAGTTTGCCGGCGCGGCCCGTAACAAGGTCGGCTCCGAGCTCGGCCTGATCGACGAGAACGCCTTCGCCTTCGCCTGGATCGTCGATTTCCCGATGTTCGAGTACAATGAGGACGAGAAGAAGGTCGATTTCTCGCACAACCCCTTCTCGATGCCCCAAGGCGGCCTGAAGGCGCTGACCGAGGAAGACCCGCTCTCGCTCAAGGCCTTCCAGTACGACATCGCCTGCAACGGCTTCGAGCTCGCCTCGGGCGGCATCCGCAACCACAAGCCCGAAGCGATGGTGAAGGCCTTCGAGATCGCCGGCTATGGCGAGGAGACGGTGATCGAGCGTTTTGGCGGCATGTATCGCGCCTTCCAGTACGGCGCGCCGCCCCATGGCGGCATGGCGGCGGGCGTCGACCGCATCATCATGCTGCTCGCCGGCGCGACGAACCTGCGCGAGGTTGCGCTGTTCCCGATGAACCAGCAGGCCGTCGATCTCCTGATGGGCGCACCGGCCGAAGCCTCGCCGAAGCAGCTTCGCGAGGCGCATCTGCGCATCAACGCGCCCGAGAAGAACGGCTGAGCACCGATGACCGCCCTGTCCGTCGCGCGGCCGTTCGCGCTCGCCTGCCTTGTCGCGCTGCCGCTCGGAGCCTGCGTCGCGGGCCCTGCCAATCCCAGCGCCACCCGCGCCTCCGAGCTCGCCAGCCTGGTCTCGCGCTCGGTCGCCTGCCGAGCCGGTGCACCGCGCGCCAGCACGCTGGAGCGCTTCATCGCCTCCGAGAAGGCGCGCGGCGCGACGCCCGAGCAGCTTGCCAGCGCGCGCTCGACCTATGTCACGGTCTCCGAGGGCGAGATGGTCAACCAGGGGATCGCGCCGAAAGGCTGCGAGCCCGAGGAGCGCGCCGCCGTCAAGGAGAAGATGACGCGGGTGCGCGCCGGCGACTTCGGCGCGTTCTGATCGTCAAGCGGCTGCTCTTCCGATGCTTGTCCCGAAACGCTACCTCGCCATGCCGCTCCTGCTAGGCCTTGCCGCCTGCACGACGGCCGGCCCCATGCCGGGCACGCCGGAATTCTCGGCGGCCCAGGTCTCGCGCGCCTATGATTGCGGCGTGAGGGTCGATCGCGGACGGGTGATCGCCGGGCTGCCGCGCGACGAGCGCCAGCGCTTCATGGCGGCCAATGCCAGCTTCGCCGTGAAATCTTACAAGGCGCCGCGCTCCTGCGATGCCCATGAGCGCGCCAGCATCCAGCGGGACATCGCGGCGCTGGCTCGCCGCTGAATTTCGCTTGCCTCGCGGGCATCATCGCGGCCACAAGGCGCCGATGCCCGCCGAAAGTTCCATCACCGCCATCGTCGTCGCCTATGACAGTGCCGAGGTGCTGCCGGCCTGCCTTGCCGCGCTGGCGGCCGAGGGCGTGCCTGCGATCGTCGTCGACAATGCCAGCGGCGACAGCAGCGACGAGACCGCCCGGATCCATGGCGCCACGGTCATTGTCAACACCCGCAACGAGGGCTATGGCCGCGCCAACAACCAGGGTGTCGTTGCCGCCACCACGCCCTTCGTTTTGATCGTCAACCCGGATGTCGAGATCAGGCCCGGCGCCATCGCCGCGCTGCTGGCCGCAGCGGAGCGCTATCCTGATGCCGGCATGCTGGCGCCGCGCATCATCGAGCCCTCGGGTCGCGTCTTCCTGCAGCCGCGCTCGCTGCTCTCGCCTGAGCATCTCAACCGCTCCGGGGCGATGCCGATCCCCGAGGGCGATGCCTGCCTGCCGTTCCTGTCGGGCGCCTGCCTGCTGATCCGCCGCGAGCTGTTTACGTCGCTCGGCGGCTTCGATCCGCAGATCTTCCTGTTCTACGAGGATGACGATCTTTGCCGGCGCATGCGCGATGCCGGCCATGCGCTCATCCATGTCCATGAGGCCGAAGCCCGGCATGGCCGGGGCCGCTCGACCGCGCCCGCGCCCGGGCGCCGTTTCAAGGCCCGTTGGCATCTCGCCTGGTCGGAAGGTTATGTCTCCGGGAAGTACGGCCTGCCACGCCCGGCTTCCATGAGAATCGTCGAAAATCTGGCGAAGACAGCGGGTTACGGCCTCCTGCTCAAACGCGACAAGATGTATGCCCATGCCGGCTCGGCCGCAGGTGCGCTGGCCTGGCGTCGTGGCCGGACGGCGCTCGACCGCGAGGATCTGGAGACGTCTCCGTGAGCGGCCTGCGCGGGATCAGCGCCTCGGACGCGATGGCTGGCCGCCACAACAATTTCGGCCTGCTGCGTTTGCTGCTGGCGCTGGCCGTCGTGGTTTCGCACGGTTTCAGCGTCGGCACGGGCCGTGTCGAGGACGAGCCCTGGTTTCAGAGCACCGGCTTCACGCTGGGCGAGCATGCCGTGAATGGCTTCTTCGCGATCTCGGGCTTCCTGGTGACGATGAGCTATGACCGGCGCGGCTGGCGCGACTATGTGCTCGCCCGCACCCTGCGGATCGCGCCTGGGCTGATCGCGGCGGCGCTCATCGTCGCGCTCCTGCTCGGCTCGGCGATGACGCGGCTTGATCTGCGCGCCTATCTCGCCGACCCGCAGCTTTGGCGCTTCGTCACCAGCACGCTCACCACCTTCAAGAGCGCGACCTTCCTGCCCGGCGTCTTCGAGGACAATCCGCTGCGCTCGCCGATGGGTACGGTCTGGACGCTGAAATACGAGACGCTGTGCTACCTCGGCGTGCTGGTGGCGGGGCTGGCCGGCCTGCTGGGGCGGCCGCGCCTGGCCCTGGCGATCGGCGGGCTTCTGCTGCTGGCGGCGATCCTGCGCGAGTTCGTGACGCCCGACGGCCCCAAGGGCATCGAGACCGCGCTGCGTCTGCCGCTGATCTTCTTGGCCGGCGGGCTGATCTACCTGTTCCGTGATCGCGTGAAGCTCTCGCTGCCCGGCCTCGCGCTCGCTCTCGTCGCGGTCGCGCTGCTGTCGCCGACGCCGCTCTACAAGGCCGCGCTCTATCTGGTCACGGCTTGGGGCGTGATCGTACTGGCGCTCGCTCCCGTCCTGACGCAGAGGCGCAGCGAGCCGCCGGCCGATCTGTCCTATGGCGTCTATCTCTATGGCTGGCCGGTGCAGCAGGCCGCCCATGCGCTCGTCCCCGCGATGGGCGCCTTCGTGTTGTTCTGGCCGGCGCTGCTGGTGACGCTGATCGTGGCGACGCTGTCCTGGTACCTCGTCGAGAAACCGGCGCTCGCGCTCAAGCGCCGGCTGCTGCGCGGGTCCTGACAGCGGCGACCAACTCGTCGACCCGCTCGGACATCAGCAGCGGCAGCAGCGTCGTCACCGTCTCGGCCGGAAGCTCCCACCAGCGCGTGGCGAGCAGCGCTGCGATCCTGTCCTCGTCGAAGCGCAGCCGCAGCACCTTGGCCGGATTGCCGGCGACGATGGCGTAGGGCGGCACGTCCCGCGTGACGATCGCACGCGCCGCGACCACGGCGCCGGTGCCGATCGTGACGCCCGACAGCACCATGCATTGCGAGCCGAGCCAGACATCATGGCCGATCGCGACATCGCCGCGTGTCGAGTGGCTGCCATCGATGCCGGCGGCCGCAGGCCAGAGATCGGCCAGCGCGGGGAAGGGATAGGTCGTCGCCCAGTCGGTGCGATGGTTGCCGCCGAGCAGGATCTCGACGCCGTCAGCGATCGAGCCATAGCGGCCGATCGTCAGCTTCGCGCCGCTTTCGGGGAAGCGTATCTTCGGCCGGCCATAGGTAAAGGCGCCGACCGCGATCTGCTGCGGCCGCCTTGCGATCAGCTTCGCCAGATGCAACCGCGTCTGGTTGAAGGGGTTGAAGCGCTTCCGCAGCAGGCCGTTCGCCACCGGCGCCAGCCCCGCCCACCAGGTGACCAGCGGCCCCGGCCGCCAGTTCGCGTCCTCCGGCGGGAGAGCGCCCGCCGGATCAGTCGGTCCGCTCACTGCGCATTGGCCTTGAGATCGATCTTGTCGAGGATCTCGGTCGGGTCGGTGATGGCGATGACGTCGGCGAGGCCGAGCCCGCTTGCCGATTTCGCGCTGGCCTCGACGGTCAGCGTGCCGGGCTTGGCGGCAAAGCGCGCCACCGCCGCCGTCAGCGTCTTGGCTGCGTCGGAGGGGCCGAGGATCGAGGCGAGGCCGAGGCTCGCGATCATCGCGAATTGCTGGCGCATCTCCTCGGGCTTGCGGTTGGCCTTGCGGGCCTCGTTGGCGATCAGCTTCTCGAACAGGCCGAAATTCTCCAGCTTGGCGTTCAGGCCGCGCGCGGTTGCCCCCAACGCCGCCACCTGCGCGAGCGCGATGTCGCTGGCGAACAGGTCCTTGGTGACGTTGCCGAGCGTGGCCGAGGCCTCGAACCGAACGAGGCCGGCGCTGCCGAAGGAGAGTTGGCGGATGGCGAGTTCGTTGCGCGCCGCCTCCCAGGCGAGATCGAGCTTCGCCGAGAGATCGAGCGAGCGGATGCCCATCGCGATCATGTCGCGGGCGGCCGGGTTGCCGGTTCCTTCGGTAATCGGCGTGACGAGCTTGTCGATGGTCAGGGCAAGGCTGGTCGGGATACCGTTCAGCTGCTCGCCCGCCTTCAATTCGAAGGTGCCCAGCGCGATCTTGATCGGCTCCTTGCCTGGAATCATCGGGGGCGCATCGACCGAGAAGCCGGCCATCCGGATTGTCCCGATGGTGGGGATGTAGCGGCGCCAGTCGATCGTGTCGGCGTCGCCGGCCGGCTTGGCCAAGTCCTCCTGCAGCGCCTTGATCACCGGACCGAAGGCGAAGCCCGAATAGCTGATCGAATCGATCAGCCCCTTGGCACCGCTGCCTGAGAATTGCAGGCCCTCGATGGCGAAGCCGGATTTCGCCGGCGTATCCTCGCCATAGGCGATGCGCGCGATCTTGACCTCGACGGCATCGGCCTTGGCCGCGGGCTTGCCTGCAGGCTTCGGATTGACGACGTTCATCGTCATGTCGCGGATTTCGCCGCTGCCATATTCGATCCGGTCGTAGAGCGCGAGCAGCGACTGGCCCAGACGCTTCTCGCTCTCGCTCCTGGTCGGGTCGGCCTTGTCGCCTTGGGCGTTGTCCTCCTCGGACATCGCCATAACGCGGTTGAAGATCTCGCCCAGCGGCTCCTCGCCGACGCGGGCGGCGAAATCGCGCCCGATCATCTTGCCCAGGCTGATCTTGCCCGCCGGCCCCATATCGACCGTGTAACCGTCCTGCTCGAAGCGCCGGAACAGCGGCCGGGTCGGCTCGTTCGTGCCCGGCTGGGCGCGTTCGGTCATGACGCGCGCGGTCTGGCGCAGGTCGAAGCCCTCGAATCCGAGCCGCTTCAGCGTGCCCGTCATCTTGCCGGCGGCAGGGCTTTCGCCGGATAGCGTGCCGCCGCTCGATTCGCCGCGCGCGACCTTGCCGTCGCGAAGCTCCGCGAAGCGGACGTCGCGATAGATCGTGACCTGCTTCTGCTTGCCCTGGCTGTGCTCGAAGACGAGTTCGGGGGCGGTGACCTCCGTCGCATTCAGCCGGTCGATGCGGGCGACCGCGCTCTCGCCCGTCTTGCTGTTGAGCAGCGAGGCGAAGGCCTCGCGCTCTAGCGTCGAGCCCTTGACCAGGAGCTTGGGCGCCGTGATCACCATCACGCCGAAATCGAGCCGGACATTGTCGAGCTGGAAGTCGGCCGCAGAGGCGGGCCTGCCCAGCACGAGGACGGCGAGGACAAAGGCGGCACTCACGCTGCGGGGCAGGCGGTAGGGGCGCGGAGCGGTCATGACGGTCTCCTGTTCTGTGGCGGCGACCCTGCCGCAAGCCGGCCGTGAAGGAAAGACGGCAGCGCGGGTCATGATGATGAAAAGCTTGACCGATACGCCGCCCTGGCTGGTATCTGCCGCAGATTAGCCATGCCCGCCATCATAGGTTCGAAGGAGGCAACGCCGTGGAGCTGAAACCGATGCAGGCCAACACCTGTTCTCTCGTCGCCTGCGTCGCGGCAGCCGGCATCGCGCTCGCAGCGGTCGTCGTGGCGCCGTTGCCCGCGGTCTCGCAGCCGCTTCGGCTGGCCCAGGCCGCGCCAGCGGGGCAGGCGGCCTCGCTGGAAACGCTCTTGATCGTCAGCGGCGAGAAGCGCCACGCCTTCCAGGTCGAGGTGATGCGGACCGGCGAGCAGCGGGCGAAGGGCCTGATGCATCGCCGCTACATGCCGGCCGATCGCGGCATGCTGTTCGATTTCGCCCGCGTCGAGCCGGTGGCGATGTGGATGGAGAACACCTTCATCCCGCTCGACATGCTGTTCATCCGGGCCGACGGCACGATCGCGCGCATTGCCGAGAACACCGAGCCGCTGTCGCAGCGCACGATTCCCTCCGGCGAGCCGGTGCTGTCCGTGCTGGAGATCAATGGCGGCGTCAGCAAGACGCTCGGCATCAAGCCGGGCGACAGGGTCGAGCACACGCTGTTCAAGCGCTGAGACCGCCTTCCACGCTTGGGAGTGTCGCTCAAATCGCGACCCGCTTCATCTGCGGCAGCGGATAGCGCGTTGCATTGGTCACCAAATTGGTACACCAATCGCAAGAACAGCAACATCATCGAGCCATCAAGACGCGCATCATGAGCACGACGACACGACATGACCTGCGGGTGCGCGACTTCATCACCGATGGAATCCGGTCGGGCGCCTATCGTGCCAACGGCAAGCTGCCGACCGAGCGGGCGCTGTCGGAACAGCTCGGCGTGCCACGCTCGGCGGTGCGCGATGCGCTCGCCGTCCTCGAAAGTGGCGGCACCGTCACCCGCATCATCGGCAGCGGCACCTATGTCCGCGAGCCGGAGGCCATGCCGGTCCAACCCGAGCCGGTGCCGCAGGCCGCTAGCCCGGCCGAGATCATGGAGGCGCGGCTTCTGGTCGAGCCGCAGCTCGCCCAGCTTGCCGCGATCAATGCCGACCATGCCGATTTCGCGCTGTTCGACGAATGCATCCGCCAGGGCGATGCGGCCGATGGCTTCGAGGCGTTCGAGCACTGGGACGCAGCCCTGCACCAGGCCATCGCCAAATCGACGCATAACCGGCTCGTCATCGAGCTCTACGCCATGATCACTCGGGCCCGCGACCTGACCGCCTGGGGCGAGCTGAAGCGTCGCAGCCTGAGCGCCGAGCGGCGCGAGCATTATCGCCGCGAGCATCATGCGATCGTGGCCGCGCTGCAGGCGCGCGACGCCATCGCGGCTGAAAAGGCGCTGCTGGGGCATCTCGAGCGGGTTCGGAGCAATCTGCTCGGACGGTGAGCAGAGGCGGGAATCGATATTGGTTGACCAATATCCGAAAAATGACCTGGAACCAGGAGATTGGTTGACAGCTTTGAGCGCCGTGATCTAGTCCTTGCGAATTGCGCCGTTCAGCCGCTTTCTTTCGGGACCCAGACATGAAACTCGCCATCTTCAGCCAAGGCACCGACAAGTCCGCCGGAACCAAGCGCCTTGGCGTCATTCTGGGCGATATGATCGCTGATCTGTCTGGTGTCGAGGGCGCTCCGTCGACCATGGCTGAGTGCTGCGCGCTGGGCGAGGGCGCTGTCGATCGGTTGACCAATCTGGCCCAAGCGGCGCCGAAGTCGCCGCTTGCCGGCGTCACCCTGCATGCGCCGTTTCCGCGCCCGGCACGCAACGTCTTCTGCGTCGGCAAGAACTATCACGAGCACGCCAAGGAATTCGCCAATAGCGGCTTCGACGGCAGCGCCAAGGAGATCGTTCCCGAGGCGCCAGTGATCTTCACCAAGCCGCCTTCGGCCGTCATCGGTCCCGGCGAAACCATTCCCGGCTATCTCGATCCGACCCAGTCCGTCGATTACGAGGGCGAGCTGACGGTGGTGATCGGCAAGGGCGGGCGCGGCATCTCGACGGACGACGCGCTGGCGCATGTCTTCGGCTACACCATCATCAACGACGTGACCTCGCGCCAGCTCCAGCACAAGCACCGGCAATGGGTGATCGGCAAGGGCATCGACGGCTTCTGCCCGATGGGCCCGGCCGTGCTGACGGCCGACGAGGCGCCCGATCCGCGCACGCTGCATCTGCGCACCTGGGTCAATGGCGAACTGCGCCAGGACGTGACGCTCGCCGATCTGATCTTCGACATCCCGACCCTGATCAGCACGATCTCGGCCTATATCACGCTCGAGCCGGGCGACCTGATCGCGACCGGCACGCCGGTCGGAGTCGGCCTTGGCTTCAAGCCGCCGAAATTCCTCAACAAGGGCGATGTCGTGCGCATCGAGGTCGGCGGAATCGGCGTGCTCGAAAACCCGGTCGGCTGACACTCCAAATCAAAAGAACTCTGCAAAAGCAGTCCATTACGAGGAGGAAACGATGCGTTCGATCAAGGTGCTGTGTCTGGCGCTTGCGGCGTCAGCGGCGCTCGTCGCCCCGGCCGCGGCCCAGTCCTATCCCAGCCATGGCGTCCGGGTGATCGTGCCCTTCGGCGCCGGCGGCCCGGCCGATATCTATGCCCGCGCCGTCGGCCAGTACCTCCAGGAGGCGCTGAAGCAGCCCTTCACCATCGAGAACAAGCCCGGCGCCGGCGCCGTGATCGGCACCACGGAGGCCGCGCGTGCGGCGCCTGATGGCTACACGCTGCTGATGATGTCGAACACGCACACGGCCAACGAGACGCTGATCCCGAACAAGGCCTACAACCTGACGCGCGACCTCGTGCCGATCGCGCCGATCAACGCCGCCGACCTCGTCATCGTGGTCAACCCGGCGGTCGAGGCCAAGACGCTGCAGGAGTTCATCGCGCTGGCGAAGGCCAAGCCGAAGCAGCTCAATTATGCCTCGTCGGGGGTCGGCACGCCCTATCATCTCGCCGGCGAGAGCTTCAAGGCGCTGAGCGGCACCGACATCGTGCATGTGCCCCATCGCGGCAGCGGCGAGGCCCGCACCAACGTCATCGGCGGCCATGTCCAGATGATGATCGATTCCGTCACCACCATGGCGCCCAGCATCGCTGCCGGCCAGGTGCGCGCGCTCGCCACGACCGGGGCCAGCCGCTCGGCGCTGCTGCCCGATGTCCCGACGGTCGCCGAGACCGGGTTGAAGGACTACGAGGCGACGATCTGGCTCGGCTTCATGGCCCCTGCCGGCACGCCGCAGCCAGTCATCGACCTGCTCAATGCCGAGATGCGCAAGATGCAGGCCCGTCCCGAGGTCAAGGCGGAATCGGCCAAGCAGGGCGTGGTGGGCATGGATATGAGCCCGGCGCAGTTCGGCGACTTCATCAAGGCCGACGTGGCGAAATGGGCCAGGATCATCGAAACGGCCAATATCAAGGTCAACTGACGCGATGAGCGGCGGCACGAGCCTGACCGTCAACGGTCGATCCCACAGCATCGCGTCGGTGCCGCAGGCGATACTGCTCGACGTGCTCCGCAACGAACTCGGGCTCAAGGCCGCGCGCTTCGGCTGCGGCGAGGGGCTCTGCGGCGCCTGCCGCGTGCTGGTCGATGGCCGGCCGGTCGCCTCCTGCGACACCCCGCTCTGGTCGGTCTCCGGCAAGGCGATTACGACCGTGGAAGGGCTCGGCACGCCGGACGCTCCTCATCCGATCCAGGCGGCGCTGATCGCCGAGCAGGCCATGCAATGCGGCTACTGCATCTCCGGCATCATGATCAGCGCCGCCGCCCTGCTGGCCGAGACGACAGAGCCCAGCGAGATCGCCATCCGCGAGGCGCTCGACCCCAATCTCTGCCGGTGCGGTGCGCATAACCGCGTCATCCGCGCCGTCCAGCGCGCCGCCGCCGAGATGCGGGCCAGCGCAGCATGAACCCGGCCGCCACCAATCCCGCCGCCGCTCCGGCCCTGCCGGCAGGCTTGCGGGCGACGCCGCGGCTCGACCGCTGGCTCGCCATCTCCGCCGAGGGCCATGTCACGCTCTCGCCCGGCAAGGTCGAGATCGGGCAGGGCATCCTGACCGCGCTCGCCC
Source organism: Hyphomicrobiales bacterium (assembly GCA_900470775.1). Lineage (GTDB taxonomy): Bacteria > Pseudomonadota > Alphaproteobacteria > Rhizobiales > Beijerinckiaceae > Allobosea. The sequence continues at coordinate 69,967 of UCBZ01000054.1, forward strand.
AGATCTGCGCCGACGAACTCGACATCGCGCTCGAACGGGTCAGGCTCCTGCCGGCGGCAACCGCGAGCAGCCCCAATGAGGGCGTCACCTCCGGCAGCCTCTCCGTCTCCGAATGTGGCCTGTCCGTCCGGCAGGTCGCAGCCCAAGTGCGGGGCTTGTTTCTCGCCGAGGCGGCACGGCAGCTCTCCGTCGCGACCGAGGCGCTGTCGGTCGAGGACGGCGTCATTTCCGGACCCGGCAACCTCTCCACCAGCTATTGGGAGCTCGCGGACCGGGTCTCGCTGGCCTTCGACGCCGATGCGGCGGTGCGCCCGAAGCCGCCGAGCCGGCGTACGCTCGCCGGCCGCTCTGCCCCGCGCATCGACATTCCCGGCAAGGTCTTCGGCACGCGCCCCTTTATCCATGACATCGTCCTGCCGGACATGCTGCATGGCCGCGTGCTTCGCCCGCCGCGTCCCGGCGCGACCTTGTCCGCCCTCGACGAGACGCAGCTTTCCGAGATCGGCGGGCTCGTCACGTTGGTGCGCGACGGCAGCTTTCTCGGTGTCGTCTGCCGGACCGAAGCAAAGGCCGACGCCGCGCTCGGCCGGCTCGCCAGCGCTGCAAGCTGGACCGGCGGCTTCGACCTGCCCGATGCGCAGAACATGCCGTCCTGGCTGAAAAGCCAGCCGGTCGAAGCGTCGGTGGTCGATCTGCGCGGCGAAGGCCCCGGCCCCTCAGCGCCGCGACGACTGGTGCGGCACTATCTCAAGCCTTATCTCGCCCACGCCTCGATCGGCCCCTCCTGCGCCATCGCGAGTTGGCAGGAGGACCAGCAAGGCGAGACCTTGCACGTGTTCAGCCACAGCCAGGGCGTCTTCAACCTGCGCGCCGATCTGGCGCTGGTCTTCGGGCTGCCTGAGAACGCGATAACGGTCACCCATGTCGAAGGCGCCGGCTGCTACGGCCATAACGGCGCCGACGACGCCGTGCTCGATGCGGCACTGTTGGCGCGGGCAGTGCCCGGCCGGCCAGTCCGCCTGCGCTGGTCGCGCGCAGACGAACTGGTGCGCTCGCCCTTCGGCGCGGCGATGGCGATCGAGATCGCGGCCGATCTGTCCGAGGATGGCGCCATCACCGGCTGGAGGCATGAGATCTGGAGCAATGGCTATGTCGCGCGGCCGGGCAGGGCGGACAGCCCGGCCCTGCTGGCGAGCTTCGATCTCGAACAGCCGTTCCCGCTCTACATTTCGCAGGATCCGAGCCTGGCGACCGGCGGCGGTGCGCAGCGCAACGCCGTGCCACTCTATGATTTTCCGTCCTGGCGCATCGCCAAGAACCGTCTGCTGACGATGCCGCTGCGGACCTCCTCGATGCGTGCGCTCGGGGCCTTCGGCAATGTCTTCGCGATCGAATCGATGATGGACGAAATCGCCGAGGAACTTGGCGAGGATCCACTTGCCTTCCGTCTGCGCCATCTCTCCGACGAGCGTGCCCGCGCCGTGCTGGAGCGCGCTACAGCGATGGCGGATTGGGGCAATGCATCCGTTCCCGACGAGCGCGGACGCGGCATCGCCTTCGCGCGCTACAAGAACACCAGTGCTTATTGCGCGATCGTGGCTGAGATCGATCTGTCGGCGCAGCCCCGCGCGACGCAGCTCTGGATCGCGGTTGATGTCGGCGAGGCGATCAATCCCGACGGGGTCATCAACCAGATCGAGGGCGGCGCGATCCAGGCGGTGAGCTGGACGCTGAAGGAGGAAGTCACCTTCACCCGCGCCGATGTCACCAGCGGGTCGTGGGAGAGCTACCCGATCCTGCGCTTCAGCGAAGTGCCCGCCGTGTCCGTCGAGATCATTTCGCGGCCCGAACTGCCGCCGCTTGGCGCCGGCGAGGCCGCGCAGGGGCCGACCGCCGCGGCACTGGCCAATGCCGTTCATGCCGCGCTGGGCGTCAGGGTCCGGCAGATGCCGATCACGCGAGACCGCATCATCGCGGCGATGGAGTTGTAAGAACCGTGCCAACTATCAGCATTCTCAGCGGCGGCGCCGCCCAGGGCCTGGTCAAGGCGCTGGAGCCCGACTTCGTCGCATCCTCGGGCTTCGGCATCGAGGGTACGTTCGGGGCAGTCGGCGCGATGCGCGCTAAGCTCGACGCCGGCCACCCGACCGACCTCGTTATTCTGACCGCCGCGATCCTCGCCGAACTGGCCGGAAGCGGCACCGTCATCGCCGACACCGTCACCGATATCGGCCTCGTCGAGACCGCCGTCGCGATCCGCACTGGCGATCCCGTTCCCGGCGTCGGCAACGCGGACGAGCTTCGCGCCGCGCTTCTGGCCGCCGACGCGATCTATTTTCCCGACCCCAAGCTCGCGACGGCCGGCATCCACTTCGCCGGCGTGCTCGAAAAGCTCGGCATCGCAGCGGCGGTCGAATCGCGGCTGAAGACCTTCCCGAACGGGGCGACCGCCATGGCGGCCCTGGCCAAGGCTCCCGAAGCCCGGCCGATCGGCTGCACCCAGGTCACCGAAATCAAGGCCACGGCCGGCGCCGAGCTGGTCGCCCCCTTGCCGCAAGGGTTCGATCTGGCGACGCGCTATACCGCCGGCATCGTCACGGGCTCGGCGCATGAAGCAGCCGCGCGCGAACTGCTGACCCTGCTGACGGCGCAATCAACGCAACCCGAGCGGCAACGCTGCGGCTTTCTCTGAAACGACCGGCAGATCCGGCCGTCTTTTGCCAGGTTGAACCGGTCGCGGGGGTAGCTTGACCATCGCGGGAAGTTTCGGTTCCCAAAACCACCGCGCGATGTTATCCGGTTCGCCATCGCAGCGGGGTCCGGAAGGCTTGCTGTGATGGTTCGCGGGTGATCTGATGCACGTGTGATCCGTCGGGGTATAGCGCAGCCCGGTAGCGCATCTGCTTTGGGAGCAGAGGGTCCCAGGTTCGAATCCTGGTGCCCCGACCATTCCGGGGGTTTCATGTGGTCCGCGCGAGCGGGCCGACCACTGGCGCTGGCCAGGATATCAGGTGAGGGCCGAGCCAGAGCCATGACCGCACGCATCTACCGCCCCGCCCGCACGGCCATGCAGTCCGGCACCGCCAAGACCGAGCGCTGGCTGCTCGAATACGAGCCGGAGCAGCCGCGCCAGATCGAGCCGCTGATGGGCTGGACCTCCTCGGGCGACATGAAGAGTCAGCTCAAGCTCTGGTTCGACAGCGAGGCCGAAGCCGTCGCTTATGCCACGCGCAACGGCATTCCCTACCGCGTCGAGCAGCCCAACGAGCCCGCGCGCCGCGCGATCGCCTATTCCGACAATTTCAAGTTCTCGCGCCTGGGACAGTGGACGCATTGAGCTTGGGGACGCATTGATCCTTAGGGACACGCCGATTTTCGGACGCGCCGGTTTTGGGGCGCGTTGAGATTTTTGAGACAGGCGAGGGCGCCTTAGCCCTTGCTTCCGGGCCCGTAGCTCAGATGGATAGAGCAGCAGCCTTCTAAGCTGCTGGTCGCTGGTTCGAATCCAGCCGGGCTCGCCAATTCTTTCGCTTTTTCAGTGATTTAGCGAGTATACAAAGGCGACGTGTTACCCGGAATTTGCTCAGGGTAGCGCACGGGTAGCATTCTGGCGAACCGGTCGTCACGACTCTGAGCGCGAGCCTTCGCAGGCGTTGCTCCATCTCCGGGTCGTATCGATCGCCCGCACCAGTGCCTGGCGCGCTCATGGCTGCACCATGCCGGCGAGGCCATCGCGCAGAAGCTGCAAGGGCTTGATCACGGCCTCTTCGATGAAATCGCCCTCACGGGCGAGGATGACGTTGAGCAGCGCCAGCGCGCCGGCCATCGTCGTGGGCGTGACCTCGTAGCAGGCGTCTGCCGCCGCCGCCCATTGTTCATAGACCGCGTCATCTGTCACGCGACCGACATCAGCCGGTAGGGCTTTGGAGAGCGCGTCGATCGCGAAGAACTTTGCCGCGAGAGCTGAGAGCGGGTCGCTGCCCGCCGCCGTGTTCGGAGCCAGGCTCATGACTGCACCTCCCGATCATCCTGGCCGAGCATCACCACGAGAGCCTCGAGGCGCTCGATGATGTGACCGCAGAGAGTGGCAAGCGCATTCATCTCTCTCGGTTCAGAGAGGGAGTTGGCGGCCATCAACGCCGCTTCGACGAAATCCTTGGTGAAGCTTACATGGTCGATCTGCCGCAGCGTCTCGGGGCCTCTTAGCGAGGCTGTAGATGAGCCCGGGCGAAGCTTGCAGCGCTCACCTTGGGCTTGAAGAAGCTCGATGGCTTCGCGCTGAGTGTCAGCGTCTGCAGCGTGGAATGCGGCCGCGAGCGACTGGAACTCGTCGGCGTCGATTTCGGGCAAGCCGGTAGCGGCTGCCGGCGCGGTGGCTTTCGGCATTGGTGTCTCCTAATGGTGATAAACGCACCATTAACGATTGTTCTATGTTCGGTTTGATGTCAACCACATTTGGTGATAATCTCACCACATGAAATCAGTTCAATGCCGAATGGCCCGCGCGGCCCTTAATTGGAGCACTGCGGATCTCGCTCGCGAGGCAGGCGTCGGTTCCAACACCGTCAATCGGTTTGAAGCCGGACAGGACGCGCGAGTGAGCAGCGTCGAGAAGATGCGAGCCGCGCTCGAAGCGGCCGGCGTGATCTTCGTCGCGGAGAACGGGGAAGGCCCTGGCGTGCGGCTCAGAAAGGCGCCTGCCCCTCAGGCGGCCACAGAGGCCGATATGCAGGCGAGTGCCGCTGTGGTGCGCGCCCAGGCTGCGGATGCCGTTGACGAAGCGCTGAGCGGCGCTGATGCTACCGAGCAAGAGAAGTCGGATCGTCGGGGCGCTCTAACGGATGAGCCGGTGGTGATAGAACAGGCGCGGGGCAAGGGAACCAAGGGATGATCGACGAACTTCCCGAGATCGAGCGCTCGCCTTTGTGCGGAAAGGTTACGCGCGACGGTGAGACGGTCGACGTCCAAATCTATCGGCTGGCCGATGGCGATGAAAGCTGGTCGTTGGAGGTGGTCGACACCGACGGCGGCTCGACGGTTTGGAACGACCTGTTTGAGACGGACCAAGCGGCCTACGACGAGTTTCTCACGACGCTGGAGCGAGAAGGCATCGGCTGCTTTCGGCAGGCACCCTCCGATACACACCTGAACTGAAAAGGCGACGGACGGCGTGCGCCTAGCAGGCCGTAGACGGCAGGTCGGGCGTCAGGCTACGCAAGGCGGCCAAGTAGCGGTTGAGAGGTGCCAGGTGTCCGACGAGCGACCCAACCCCGTAATGACGGCAGACGACGTCGCGGCCACGATTTTCGCCGCGCTCACCGCGCTGGCCGCTGCCGGCGCTGGCAAGAGAAGCCTTTCGCCAAACGAGATGCTGGACGTTGTCGCGATCGAGCTGCGCGACATGGTCGATGGCATGAAGAAGCGAGGGGATCAGGGCACGCCGGGCTCGATCTGCATGACGATGGTTGCTGATCTTCTGGATGCGTCGGCGCCTCCCAAGAAAGAGCGGGCATGAACGAGGCAGCCGGAAGCGAGCCCATCTCGGCCGATGCGTTCAAGCGCGTCGTTGAGACGTTCGGGCAATCGCTCGCGGAGGCAGTCGCGGCGTCCTGCACGGGCGACCAGACCGAGTTCCTTCGCAAGCTGGCGGCAGAGGTCCGTTCTTCAGCTGCGGCGATGGAAGCAGAATCGACGGAAACGGCCAAGGCTCTTCACCTGACCGCGGACAAGCTCGATGACGCCGCGATGCTGGAGGCGTCGGCGCCGGAGACAGGCAAGTGACGTCGCTGGTCGACGAAATTCAACGCGAAGCTATCGACGAATCGTTTCCAGTTTCAGCGCTGCTGCGAAAAGTGAAACTTGCAGCTTTTAAACTCGGCTTAGGAGACGTTGAGAGCTGGGTATCTGATGAATTGAACGGCTATGATGGCAAAACTCCCGACTATCGCGCGATGCGGGGCATTGTAAAATATAACAACGGCTATAACGGATGGCATACTCTGCTGGGAGATACGTCAAACGTTTCTAAGAAAGCAACTGGACAGTCTATTCCTCAGATAGAAGCTATGCTTCGAGAGCAGAGCAATTCAGAATTCTTTATTCAATTTTCGGCTTCAGCTTGCAAGATGCTTGATAAGGCTTGCGGCGGCGGCATGCGGGCTACCTATGGCCTCTCAATCGACCGAGCTCAACTCGTGGGTATTCTTGCGGCAGTTCGCGGGCAAGTGCTCGATTGGGCAATCAATCTCGAGAAGGCCGGCATAAAGGGGGACGGGATGTCGTTTTCGCCGAATGAGAAGAAGGTGGCCGAGGCGGGCGCAACCTCGATCCACATCGGAACCATCGCGTCCATGAACGGCAACCTGGGCGTGGGAAACGCGATCGGGTCGATGGTCGTTGGCGACATTTCGGTCGACGCCGCCCGCGATGTGGTTAGTCAACTGCGGGCCAACGCCGAGGCGCTAGCGGCCGCTTCGACAGACCAAGATCAATTCCTCGGCCGCCTGGAGACGCTGGAGCGGCACCTTGCAGAAGCGAAGACCGACCCTTCTTTTGTCAGCGCTGCGCTGGGCGATATCCGGGCAACTCTGACTGGCGCCGCCGGCAATCTGATCGCCAGCGGCGCCGTGACACTGCTGAATGCGGTATTGGGCACTGGGGTTCCAGCAATCTAGTCAGGCCTCAGATCGCCCCCGCCTGGACGCGCTCGTCGAAGCCATGGTTGGAGACGACTGCACCATCGCCACTATCTCGCGGTAAGAGGTGCGCTCATTTGGTGGAGGCGCATGTTCGATCGACGGTCTTTTCTGGGAGCCTCAGCGGGAGCTCTCGTGTCGACGGCCGCCATTGCGCAGTCGGACGAAGCCAAGATGCAGGAGGCGTTCGACGGCCTTGATGCGCACTGGAAGCACCGCAGCGCGGCACTCATGCTGCAGAGCGCGGTCGTCACCAAGACGCCAGATCTCGTCGTTTTCGGAGATAGCCGCATCGAAGGCATCCCAGCTCTCAAGATTGGCGGGATCGACGCTGCCCTCTGGGGCTATGGCGGGATGACGCTACTCCACGCACCTCAGCAGCTCGGTGCGCTCCACGGCTTTGGATATCGACCGAGGCGGTTCATTTCCGTCGTCGGCATCAACACCGTCTATTTCGGCATTAATCAGCCTCAGAACAGCAACTGGAGCGAACGACGGGCCGCTGTCGATCGCTTCGTCTACGTCTGCAGCGGGCTGTCGCCGCATTCGGTCGTCTGCACTGTCGTTCCCTATGAAGAAGGCTTTGAGGGGCCGGGCATCACCAGCGAGTTGGCTCGCCAGGCCGTGGAGCCGACCCGCGAGATCAACGCGCTCATCGTCGAGGCGGCAAAGCGCGAGCGTGTCGAGGTGTTCGACCTTCATGGCCTGATGACGAACGACCGCGGGACATGCCGAAAGGGCTACACCATTGACGCCATTCACTGGAGCGCCGCGGGCGCTCGCGCACTCGCTGCCGCGCTGGCGACCGCCTGAGATTTGTCAGGTGTTCGGGCCGTGGCCGCCGCCACCGCTGATGCCCATGAAGTCGCCTGCCGTCGGCGTCTGCAGCCCGTATGCCTGGATGGCTCCCGCATAGCCCACGCGGTACCAGGGCGGGCCGTTCACCGTGAAGCCGTTGGGGTTGAACGCGCCGCCGAGCGGAGGCGTGCCGGTCAGGACGATTTCGCCGTTGAGGGCGTAGGCGAAGGTGAGGCCGAATGTGATCGGAGCCCCCGCATAGGTCACCTGCGTCGTGCTGCGGAAGCGGCCACCATGCGAGGCCTGGATGTGGCTGCCGGCTCCACCGTGGATGACGCTGTAGCCGTAGCCCTCGATCTGACCGCCCTGCGTCGCCCAGATGTGATTGCCGCTGGAGGGCTCGCACTGGCCGAACCTGATGCTCGAATATTCCAGGATCGACCCGCTCCACCACGCGACCAGCCCGTGGCCCGCCGAGTTTGCGACCGTGAGGCCCCGCACCCAGGCCTGAGCGTTCTTCCCCAGCTTGATCGCGTTGGTGCCCGTGTCAGCGAAGCCAACATTGACCCATGTCGCATCGGTCGCGAGATCCGTCCCGTACCCTTGGATGAACACCTGCAGGAAGGTCGTGCAGTGGCCGGTCACGTCAATCGGCGTGTTCCCCAGGCCCATGATCCAGATCGTGGCGATGGCGCCGCGCCCGTCATAGTGGTCACGAAGCCGCCGCCAGGCCTCATTGCCAGTCCGTAGGGGCGAGGCGAGCGTTCCGGTGTTCGCGTCATTGCCGAGCACGGAGACGTAGAGGTCGACGTTTCCCTGGCACGGCAACCGCATATTCGTGAAGTCGATGTTGGCGAGGGCCACCGCCAGCAGCCCCATCGCCCGGTTCGAAACCGATCCGGTCTTGTAATTCTCTTCCTCGATGCTGTTGATCTTCAGCTCAAGCGTGCCGACCGTATCGACGCCGGGCTGTGCCAGCGGAATCGGATCGGTCACATACGGCGCGGGCCGGCCGAGTTCGTCGAAGCCCAGAACCTTGCCGGCCCGGTCGATGACCGCAGGAAGATCGCCGACCGTTTCGCCGTCGGGCACGCGGAGAGCGCGCAAGCTGATGTCGTCGACATCGCGCCGCAGCTCCTGGTCCGTCGCGGTCAGGACATTGTATTCGGCGTTGTGATCCTTGGCGGGAATGCCGCGGCCTTCGCCATACTGCGCCTGGCGACGCGGCGCGCGCTTGCCCTTGATGACGAGCGCGCCCGTGATCGGCGTCGCGAAACTGATGCTGCCGGTGTAGGTGTTGGGCGCACCGTAGAATCCGCTTTCCAGCACGCCGGAGAACGTCCAGCCCGTCGCGACCACGCCATCAAGCGTGACGAGCAGGTCAGCGCCGACCGGGTCGAAGATCGGGAACGCGGGGCTGCCAACAGGAAAAGGCCCCGTCGACGCGATCGGGTTGTAGGTGATCTTGCGGGTGGAGCTCGGGATCGGTGCCATGATGGCAGGATGTCCGCCCCAGCGCGTCCGCGCACCGCACACGCGAGATGGTAACGAAATGAGGGCTGGAAAGGACGCAGCAGCGGATCGCCGCGGACGAGACTGGCAAGCGAAGACGGATGTATCCGCCAAGGTGGTTCCGCTGGGCACGATCGTCGCCAAGAGCTTAAGTCGGGCGACGACATCACGCTCAGCGGCGTCGGCAAGCGCTCGGCCGCCACGCGTGACCCGGCGCGGCACGCAATCCCCTCGACCGGCGCCACGATCAAGGTTCCGGCCAAGACCGTCGTCAAGTTCAAGGTGACCAAGGATCTCGCCGACGCCGTGGCGTGACCAACGGGGCGCGTGCGATTCGCACCCTGCGCGTACCCAATTCACGATAGTGCCGACTAACCGAAAACGGCAGTGTCCCTAAAACTGGTCGTCGTCGTCATATTCGAAGGCCACGCCCAGTTCGTCCCCTTTGCTCCAGCAAAGCAGAGCTCGATAAACCTCGTTATGAGGCGCGATCGCGATCTGAAACCGCTGTGGCAGGACGATCTCTGATTCCAGCTTGAGGCGCGCTCCACCTTCGCTGATATCTCGCACGGTGCAGGCAATCGGCGAGCCGTCCTCGCTAAGTTTGAGAGTAGCGGGCAGGGATACGATCTGGCGGGGAGCAGAGCGGCGCTCGACCAAAGTATCTACGGTCTCGTATTGCGACATCTGCAAAGGCCTTCCAGCGGTTTGGTCGATGATCGAGCGCTCCCGTAAAACAAGGCTTAATGCGCGGATGTCGCGTAGCCGTCATCAGCGCGCTCGGTTCCCACTTCAGCACCTCGGCTTAGAATCTGCCCCTGTGAGCCGGGTGGCACTATGGCCTGACACCATTCCGGCTTGGACGCGCAGACGTTTTGGTCGAATGGCTACTTCTGGGGCTGCCTCACTGCATGCGCCACCACGGATCAAAGCTCGCGTGCTGGCGTTAGGGACAAATCCTGGAGAAGCGAGGACAGCGCCGCGATGAACGACTATCCCAAGCCCCCTTTCCCCGAACAGCAACAGGCCATTCCGGGCCAGACCAATGCGATGAAGCCGGTTCCGGATCATGGGGAAGAAAGCTATCGAGGCTCAGGCCGCCTGGAAGGTAAGCGTGCCCTCATCACCGGAGGTGACAGCGGCATCGGGCGCGCCGTTGCAATCGCCTTCGCCCGTGAGGGCGCCGATATTCTGATCTCCTACCTTGATGAGCATGAAGATGCGCGTGAGACGGCCGGGTGGGTCGAGAAGGCAGGCCGAAAGGCCGTCCTTGTGCCTGGCGACATCCAGTCGCCGGAGCATTGCCGCAACCTCGTCGCGCGAACAGTATCCGACCTCGGTGGCATCGACATCCTCGTGAACAACGCGGCCCACCAGGCGACCTTCACGGACATTGCGGACATCAGTGACGACGAGTGGCAGTTGACCTTCGCCGTCAACATCCACGCGATGTTTTACCTGACCAAGGCAGCGGCGGCACATATGCAGCCCGGCTGCTCCATCATCAACACCGCGTCGGTCAATTCGGATATGCCCAATCCGACCCTTTTGGCCTACGCCACGACCAAGGGTGCGATCCAGAATTTTACCGGTGGCTTGGCACAGATGCTTGCGGACAAAGGTATTCGGGCCAACGCCGTCGCACCGGGACCGATCTGGACGCCACTGATTCCTTCGACGATGCCGAAGGAGAAGGTCGCCAAGTTCGGTGAACAGGTCCCGATGAAGCGCCCCGGTCAGCCGGTCGAGCTTGCTACGGCGTATGTGATGCTGGCCGACCCGCTGTCCAGCTATGTGTCAGGAGCCGTAATCGCCGTAACCGGCGCCAAGCCGATGTTGTGAACGGTCGTGGTGTTGAGCCATCGATTGGGCCTTCCTTGCGCTGTGCGTGCGTCGGGCTCGATGAAGCGGCGCGGGATTGATTTCCCCAGGGTACGCTTCGCCAATCCCATTGCTGCTCGGAACATCCTGACCCCGCTCTCGTTGCCGGTCTGCGCAACAGTGGAGGAAGCGGTCATGATGTTCGTCGAACAGATCAAGGATGGTCAGCGGGTCGTTGGCTCCGATGGAGCGCATGTCGGCACAGTCGACGGCCTCGCCGGTCAGCTGTTGAAGCTGAAAAAGAACGATCCGGAATCTGGTGGATCGCACCACTACCTTGATATCGGTCTGGTGGTGGCGGTTGAAGGCGAGACGATAAAGCTTATTGTGCCAGCCGCCGAGGCAAAGGAGCGTTGGTCTGAGGCCTCCGAATGAGTACGGTCTGTCGGAGGACTTTCGTGGCTGGCTTGTGCGTTTCTGGGGCCGCCACCGCTGTCGCAGCCCAATCTGGCATCGCCGTGAGCAGTTTCGGACAAGGAGGCGGCAATCATCCGACGATCCTCTTGCTCTATGGGTCGGACGGCCTCACGAACAGCGGGCGTTATGAATTGGCCGCGCAGACCATAGCCTCAGCCGGCTATAGCGTCCTTCTCCCGCGATACTTCGAAGCCACCGGCGACAGCCGTGCTCGATATGGCGAGATTCGGACAAAATTCTCGGCATGGCGGCAAGCAGTCGAAACTGTTTTGGCGGATCAACCAGCATCGGCGCGTATCGGTGTCGTCGGGTTCTCCCTCGGCGGCGCATTGGCGCTCGGGCTCGCGTCACGTTCACCCAAGATCCGCGCAGTCGTCGATTTCTTCGGCTTCGAGCCGGCGGGACTCGGAGACGGCAGAAAACTTCCACCTACGCTGATACTCCATGGCGATGCGGATCGGGTGGTGCCCGTCTCGAATGCCGCGGCGATCGAGCGCTTGATCCGGTCGCAGGGCGGCATTGTTCAAAGCCACATTTACCCTGGCGAGGGTCACGGCCTCTCCCTCACCTCGCTTTCAAACGCGGTCGGTCGAACCCGAGATTTTCTCCAGCGGCACGTTTGAAGAGCGTTAGACTTCTGCACGGTTGGTCGGCGGTCACGCGCTGCCGTTAGCGCCAGGCCCTATCGGCGTGGAATAGGCGAGGACCCCAAATCCTTTTCGGTCTTCGGCGAGTTGGCGGGGACTACCTGGCCGGCCTGCTCTTCGCGCAGCGTCTTGGCGTGTTGGAGGTTCAGCCCGATGAATATGGCTACCACGATCAGCAGCACGGCCGAAACTATGACGATGGCAGCTTTTCCCGCCCTTTTAGGTGATGGAGGCTTTTCAGTGCTCATCACGTTCCTCCATCCGCTCCCGCTGCCGTAACGCGGCGCTGTCCCTGCCGTTCCGCGCCGATGTGGTGGTGCACTACGCGCGGTGTCGGCGATACCGCTGTCCGGCAGGAGTGTGGGATCAGGGCGGAACCGCTGCGCCTCCCGCGTAAGCGTCCCCCGGTCGCCAAAGGGTTTGGTCGGCTCGACTTGCCACTCCCGCAGCAGCATCGCGCCCACTACAGCCGGCAGAGCGTCAGCAAAGACAAGGGCTTGCTCCGCCGTCAGCTGCGCTCGAAAGGTGACGAACACGGCCAGCACCGCCGCATAGGCCGCATTCGTCGTCGGGAGGCTCAATTCCTCACGTGCATCAAGCAGGGAACCGCTCGAATTCGCGCGAGGCATGGATGTAGAGGGACGGAACGGTCATACCATAATTCTAACGGCCGGTACGCGCGCTGTCATGGCGAACCCGCACGCGCAGGATGGGCATTAGACCATAGCGTGGCTTCCCAGGTCGCGCGTTGGCATCATCGGTTCTCCTGATCGTCCGGAGGTTGATAGCTCAACTCGTGCGTGGCTTGATCGCATTTGGCATCGCGCCGTGGTCGTGTTTCCACTTTGCCACCGCGCTGATGAGAGCCCTCTGCTCCTCTGCCTGGGGCGAGCCTGGCATGGCCGTGTCCAGCTTGATGATGCGCTTCTTTGCGTCTTCGAATTCCTCGACGTTCTCGATGGGTTTCGCATTCTTTGGCATGGCGGCCTCCTTGCCGATCAACAACGGCCATGGGCTTCCGTTCCAATCGTCTGATTGTGGTAGCGCGCCATCATATGCGACAAGGCTGGATGCCTTTCCGCTCCATCGTGGCCGAACCGAAACAACTCGCAAGGCTCGCCGACGCTTTCGATACGGCGTGGATTGGCGTGAACAGCGTTCATACGGTCGGCACCCAATCGCAAAAGCGTGCACGGGCGCGGCTCGCGGAAATCATCCTGGAACTTTGGAGAGACGATCCCGACCAGCCCCTTGGGGCGCATGCGATCGAGCGCTTCCTTGCAAGCGAAGAGCCCCCGCAGACGTAGCTAAGCTCGCATGCAAATCGACAGGAACGAATCCCCGTTGCCGCCGTTGCGACTCCGTAGTCAGTTCGGAGTTGTGTCATGTGTGCTCAGCGAATGCTTCGTTCCGGCCCATCGGCCGAGATGGTCCAAAGCCCCTCAGTGCGAGCGCCAGATGCGCGGCAGGGCACATTCGATCTGGACCCCAACACGACCAGCGCCGAGCGGATGATCTACCGCCTCGCGTACGAGAATGCGCAACTCGTTTCCAGATTGGCACGCGCGGGATTACCCACAGCGATTGAAGAGCCCATGGATCGCGTGCGCGACATCGGGCACGGTCGGAACAGCAAGCCGGATCCTATCGCTCAGTTGGCTCAGAGCTTCGCAGCCCAGGTCGTTCAATTATCGTCGATCCAGACCGATCACCCCGATGATCAGGACGCGGCCAAGGTCAACGCCAGCCTCGAGATGATTGCCGAGGACGCAGATGCCTTGGTCACGGCCGTCGTCAAGGACGCTGAAGACCATGGACTGGAGGCGTCCGGCCCTTGGTTGAAAATCCCGCTGATCGAGACGCAGGCTTTTGAGGTCCCATCGCCAGATCCTGATGCCGACGAGGCGGATGACGCACACGATCGAAGGCTGAACTCATAGCGCCGGCGCTCCATGAGTTGCTGGCCGGAGACTTCGTCGGTAGCGGGGGTTGTCAAACGCCCACCGTTTCGCGTCATTTAGGCGAGATAATACGCCTTCTTGGAGCCGGAGGAGAAAAGATGTCCGGCAGGCAAGCGCTACGGCAGGCGTTCAGACGCTTCGAGCAGGAGGTGCCGCTCTGGATGGGAGGCAGCCTGCGTTGGCTACGGCACCCCGCTTCGCGCTGGGTGCGTATCCCCGTCGGACTGCTGCTGATGCTTGGGGGTGTGTTCGCCATCCTCCCTGGCCTCGGCATTTGGATGCTGCCGCTCGGTCTTCTGCTCCTGGCCGCTGATATTCCATTTCTACAGAAGCCGGTCGCGCGCATCACCATGGCCGGCGCAGAACGTTGGGCTCGGTTTCGCTTGTGGATTGCCCGCAGGTAGCGCGGCACAAACGCTTCGCCGGAACAATGAACCTCGACCCCTGTTTCTCTGGGCTGCTTCGCCGTTTGTTGCGATGGAGCACGCGAGCCCTCGAAAGCTATTCCCCCAGCCGGTCAGCGGCTCGCGCTTTCCGAGCTGTCGGCTGCTTTCTCGGAGATCGAGGCTTCTGAGAAGCGGCGCTGCGGGCCGTGGTCTTGCGAGCGTTGGGGGTGATGTCCTTCGCCCGTTTGGCTCGGCCCTCGACGTTCAGGCGGTAGATGCCATAGACGATAGCACCCATGATCAGGACCGGTGCCGGAAGTCTGGTAGCCAATAACGTCAGCGGCCCGGTCAGGCTTTCGGGAATGTTGCCCTTGGCTGCATCACGAGCGATGCATGTCCCTGCTAAACTGGCGATGGCAGCTCTGAGCATCTTCAGCGCACTGCATAATGGACGGACAGCCAGGCGACCCCAACCAGGAGCAGGCCGCCGATAAGCACTGCGAGAACAGGCCTGCCCAGAAATCCCTGACGACCTTCAACCGGCGTTTCTACGGCCGGATCACTGTCGGTATGGGTGTCGGGGCGCATCGGTTTGATAGCCCGCCCTCCGACGCTCTCCCCTTGTTGCGCCGCTCGGGCATGTGCTTGCCGATCGTCGGCATCATTGGAATTGTTCATTGCGGATTCCGATCCAGTGCCTGCTGCCCCCTCAAGGGGAGACTGCCCAAAGAACGCAATGTTCCTGATAAGGCGGCTGACGCCCACGATCGGAAGCCGAACTCCTAAGCCGCGAGCTTTACGCGGAGGTGGTCATGCATTCCGCGAAATTGCCCGAACCTAGGCATTTCCTCGCTGTAAAATTGCTCTCGTCCTTCATTGTCATCGTTCAGTGATGGCGATGTAGCTAGCGATCTAGCTGGTGGGCAGTATTGACACCCTCTCGATCTGCAAAGCGCGATCGGTTCGAAGCACTAACAGCATGCGGTAAAGTCAGTTCAGACTCATGCTGCACAAGATGTCGCCGGTCTCTGCAACCATTCATTCGGTAGATGCGTTTGGTTCTCCAACGAGGACCAAAGCCATGCCTTTCAGGTCTCTGACTTCAAGCCCCTCCCAGTTAGCCCAAATTGAAGCCAGCTTTCGAAGCGCATGGGTGGATGTCAATTTGTTGCGTGTTCTCGATCCTGCCCGCCAAGCGGAGCACAAGGAATGGCTAGCGCAGATTATTCTCGCACTCGCTACCGAGCGGCCGGGAATCGACACCGCTGATCTCGCTGTCCAGCAGTTCCTTGCTACAGTCTCAGTGATGAGTAGCGAAATAATTTGAGGGTGCGCCGGGTTGCAGCGAGACGCTCTGTTCTGACAGGTGCCCGCTTCGCGGCGCGCTACGGAACAAAGGTCAGCACGGAAGGTTTGCGGGGCAATCCCATGCACCCAGGCTCAAAATGTCCCGCGCTCTGCTCATCACCGTTTGCGCCAGTTTCCTGACGATCACCGCTGCTAAGGCCGAGAATTTCGGGCTTGTTCACGGCCCAGCTGGTTTCGAGCTCGGGACCCGCTTAAGCGGTCGGATCGATACCAGGGCGCCAAGCATGCCCAAGAAAACTGAACCAGCAGACGAAGGTGCGGCTGGCGAAGTCGATGCAGTCAAGAAGCCGCCGATCCGTAGGGTACGCATTATCTACCCGGCACAATAGGTGGCGCGGCCTATACAGGGCAGCTCGCGCAGGACACGCGGCACCACGGCCTTCAAGGGCGTGGTCGCGGTGAGGTTCTGAAGGAGGCAAGGAACCCATGGCTTAGAGCCACTAAGCGCAATTGTGCGATCCTTCGTCCCGCGACCACTGATCCAGTAGAAAATTAACGAGATTCCGTTTCCCTCTTCAGGAGGGCGCAAACAATGACAT
>UCBZ01000082.1 GCA_900470775.1 Hyphomicrobiales bacterium
CCTCAGGATGAGGGCTGAACATGAACCTCGAATGGGCAACGGCCTTGTCATCTGGAGATTGGCCGACGTAGGTTGCCGGACATGACCTTGAGCGACACGAGCTTGCCTGCTGGCGACAAGGATGGCGAAGGCCGGCCGGCCCATGTCGGCTTCCTGCTGATTCCGGACTTCGCGCTGCTGGCCTATGCCTCCGCGGTCGAGCCGCTGCGCGCCGCAAACCGCCTGTCGGGTCGCGATCTCTATCGCTGGAGCCATGTCTCGCTCGACGGCGAGCCGGCCACCGCCTCGAACGGCGTCAGCATTCGCGCCGACCATGCGGTGGGCGCGCAGATGCGCTTCGACTATGTCATCGTCTGCGCCGGCGGCAATCCGGCCGTCTTCCACCATCCGCAGACCTTCGCCTGGCTGAGGAATCTGGCGCGGCACAGGGTCAGGCTCGGCGGCGTTTCGGGCGGGCCCTATGTCCTCGCCCGCGCCAATGTCCTGGACGGCTACCGCTTCACCATCCACTGGGAGCACGCGCCGGCCTTCCTGGAGGATTATCCGGGTCTCGACCTGCGCCGCTCGCTCTACGAGATCGACCGCGACCGGCTGACCTCCAGTGGCGGCACCGCCCCGCTCGACATGATGCACGCCGTCATCGCCCGAGAACACGGCAGCGAACTCGCGCTCGCGGTCAGCGAATGGTTCCTGCAGACTCATGTCCGCGAGGGCGCGGGACCGCAGCGTATGCCGCTGCGCGAGCGGCTCGGCATCAGCCATGCGCCTCTGCTGCGCGTCGTCGGCCGCATGGAGCAGAGCCTCGAGAACCCGCTGTCGCGCGAGGAACTGGCGCGCACGGCCAATGTCTCGCTGCGCCAGCTGGAGCGCCTGTTTCGTCACCATCTCGGCCGCTCGCTCGGCGAGCATTATCTGGCCCTGCGCCTCGATCGCGCCCGCGACCTGCTGCGCCAGACCTCGCTTTCGGTGCTGGAGATCGCGCTCGCCTGCGGTTTCGTCAGCGCCAGCCATTTCTCGCGCGGCTATCGCCGGCGCTTCGGCCATCCGCCGCGCACCGAACGGGAGCCGCTGGCGGGCAAGGCGCCGCGTTGAGAAACGCTGTCAGTGTGTGATCCGACCGCCTTGACTTGCCGGCTCGAAAAATGGAATGATTATTCCATAAGAAGCACAAATCAAAGAATTGTGCCGTTTGTGTTCCGGGAGAAGCGCCTCAGTGCCTGAATCGCCATCGGACAGCCGGTCTCTCGCCGGTCGGTTTGCCATCGTCACCGGCGCCAGCCAGGGGCTGGGCGAGGCCGTGGCCCGCGAATTCGCAGCGCGTGGGGCATCCGGCCTGCTGCTGACTGGACGCAGCAGTGAGCGCGGCGAAGCCGTCGCGGCGAGCTTGCGGGCCGAGGGCTGTGATGCCCGCTTCCATGCCGTCGACCTGTCCGATCTCGCTGCCGTCAGGACGATCGTGCCGGCTGCCGACAAGGCCTTCGGCCGGCTCGACATCCTCGTCAACGCGGCCGGCGACACTGATCGCGGCACGGTCTTCGATACCACGCCGGAGCTCTATGAGCGCATCATGGCGGTCAATCTGCGGGCGCCCTTCTTCCTGATCCAGGATGCGGCCGAGTTGATGCGCCGCAAAGCGATCGCCGGTGCCATCGTCAACATCCAGTCGATGTCGGCCCATGGCGGCCAGCCCTTCCTCTCGGCCTACAGCGTCTCGAAGGGCGCGCTGGCGACGCTGACGAAGAACGCCGCCTATGGCCTGCTGGAGCACAAAATTCGCGTCAACGGCCTCAATATCGGCTGGATGGCGACGCCGGGCGAGGATGCGATCATGCGGCGGCGCCATGGCGCGCAGGATGGCTGGCTCGACGCGGCCGCGGCCACCCGGCCCTTCGGCCGCCTGCTCGACCCGCGCGAGGTCGCCCGTGCCGTCGCCTATCTGGCGTCGGCCGATTCCGGGCTTATGACAGGCTCCAACATCGATTTCGACCAGACGATTCTGGGCGCGCATGACTGACTGACGCAAGAACGACAGACACGTGGCCGCGCGACACTGAGACCTTGAGAACGGCTTTTGACATGACGACGGGATTGACGACGATGCGGGTAGGATTGCTGGGTGCGGGACGGATCGGCCGCATCCATGGGCTGAACGTCGTGGCGCGCCCGGATGCGCAACTCGTCGCCGTCACGGACGCGATGCCCGAGGCTGCCGCCTCGCTTGCCGCAGCCAGCGGCGCGAGGGTCGTGACCGCCGAGGCCATCCTGTCGGATGCCGCGATCGATGCCGTGCTGATCTGCACCCCGACCGACACCCATGCCGACCTGATCGAGGCCGCTGTCCTCGCCGGCAAGGCGGTGTTCTGCGAGAAGCCGGTCGATCTCGATTCGGCCCGCATTCGCCGCTGCCTCGCGACGGTCGAAAAATCCGGCAAGCCGTTGATGATCGGCTTCAACCGCCGTTTCGATCCGAATTTCGCCGCGCTCGAAAGCCGTTTGCGGGCGGGCGAGGCCGGCGCCATCGAGATCGTCAGCGTGATCTCGCGCGATCCCTCGCCGCCGCCGGTCGATTACGTCAAGCGCTCGGGCGGGCTCTTCCGCGACATGATGATCCATGACTTCGACATGGCGCGCTTCCTCCTGGCCGAGGAGCCGGTCGAGGTCTTCGCGCTCGGCTCGGCGCTGGTCGATCCCGCGATCGGGCAGGCCGGCGACGTCGATACCGCCGCCGTGCTGATGAAGACGGCCTCGGGCAAGATCGCGCAGATCTCGAACTCCCGCCGCGCCACCTATGGCTACGACCAGCGTATTGAGGTCCATGGCTCGAAGGGCATGCTGCGCGCCGGCAACATCCACGAGACCACGGTGGAAAGCGCGACGGGGCAGGGCTTCCGCACCGATCCCGTGCAAAACTTCTTCCTCGAGCGCTACGCCGCCGCCTATCGCGCCGAGCTCGATGCCTTTGTCAGCGCCTGCAAGGGCGGCAAGGCGCAGACCCCGTCGGGCCTCGACGGCCTCAAGGCGCAGATCCTAGCCGATGCCGCGACGGAATCGGCCAGGACCGGCAAGCCGGTCGCCGTCTCGCTGGCGGAAGCCCGAGCATGACCCAGGCCGCGATGAATTCTGCAGAACTGGAACTGCGCCATTACGCCGTGCTCGGCCTCGTCAGCGAGGCCAGTCGCATGGCGCTTGGCTATTTCAACAAGAGCGACAGCCTCGGCATCACCATGAAGGGCGCGCAGGACTGGTTGACCGTCGCCGACGGTGCCGTCGAGGATTTCCTGCGCCAGCGCCTCGGCG
>UCBZ01000051.1 GCA_900470775.1 Hyphomicrobiales bacterium
ATGTCATTGTTTGCGCCCTCGGTGAGAGTGAGACGTAATGTCGTTAATTTTTTACTGGGCGGGCTGACTGCCGACGACGCCATGCGACCACGATTGCCGGCGCAAGGCCGATGCTCTCCTTGAGTGCAGGTCGGTTCGTCGCTTGAGGTTAGATATAGAGGAGCAAGAATGTCGGAGCAGGCGCCACAACACATTGATGCCGAGGATCTGGGTATTGCGCTGACGGGCTTCACGCTGAGCTTTATCGCGGCTATTCATCGTCAGCCCAAATGTCGGCGAACGAGATTTTGGATACACTCGCAGAAGAACTTCGGACATTCGCGGATGACCTGAAGCGCCATGGCGGCCAGTCAAGCGCCGGAGCAGACGCGTTGCGAGTGACAGCATCTATGCTGGAAGCCACGTCCCCGCATCGTGAGACATGACGCTCAACAACGGTACATTAAGCGTTTGATAACCATGAGGAGCCAGCTTGGTCGTTTCCGTCCAAGCGAAAGCAGAAGCGATGGTCCAGCTCTTCCATCCCGGTGATACGGTGATGCTCTTCTACGGCTTCTCCGATCGACGCAGCTCCGGAATGTACCGGGTCGTGCGCGCTTTGCCAGCGTCGGACCAGGGCGAGTGGCAATATCAGGTGCGTGGCCCCGAAGGCTACGACCGCGTTATAGGTGAAGGGCAAATCCGCGTTCGGGTGGGTGACGGTAACGCGCATGCGGCAACAGAGGCTGGAAGCCAGAAGCGGCGGGAGCCGGGGTATTGGCCGCCTGCTCGAACTGCTTCGGTGACTCTCGCCCGGCCTGCAAGCTTCGCATCTCTGCGTGCAGCCGAATAACGATCGGTAGGACCAATGGCGTTGGCCGCCGGGCCGACTTTAGGAACGGCATCGCCAAGTTCGAATCTTTGAGACCTCGAACTTTTCAGGCCAATCGCGGACCCCGTAGTCCCTCATCGAGATTGACCCGAGCCGCCTTCGCGCTCCCTTTTTGGATGTTCGCTAGACATCAGGCCCGTGGCTGTCTCGGCCACGCATAATGTTTCGCAGACGCTCGGAGGTGAGGATGGCGGCTGCCGCAGTTGCGGCGCCTGCGACCGCCGCCGCGGCCGCCATCACTCCATTCCAGCGAATTGGAGATCTGAACGGGGGGTTACTGAAGGGCGAAGAAGCCTTGGCAGCCGCGCTGACGACGGCTGGCCGATATTTGAGATAAAAGGCGGCACACACGTTAATGACGGCTGCTAAGAGCAGCGCGCCGGCTATGGCCAGGCTGGCCGCGACGCCGCCATAGCGAAGCATCAGCAGCGAGTGAACGGCGTTGAGGGCATAGCCGGCGGAAAAAATGACGATCAAGCCGGCGACCGCCATCAGCGCATAGGCAGACAGCTTTTGCTTCAGCGCGGCCACGAGCGGCGCAACCAGGCCAATGACGACAGGGCCCACGGCTTATCTCGCTGCCCAAAAGCCAAGGACAACGCCTGCGGCTGCCGCCCAACCAAGCGCGCGCATCGGCCTCGCCCGGATCTCGTCAATGATCAGTCGCTGCAGCTCGCTTGCACGTTCGGCAGCAGCATCCGTCATTTGGTCGGTATCGACACCGTAGTTCTTCAATCGAGCGGCAACATTCCCGCTGCCACCTTCTCCGGAGGAGTCGCTGCCGCCGATATCCGCGTTTTGCGACATGGCTTTGAATCCGTTTTCCATTGGGCGATCCTCCGTTTTTGAAATTCGGTTTCGCGGCGCACCGCGACTGGGTGGCCATTCAACGGAGAAGATCGAAGGCTGTTCCAGGACCGGCGCCACATATCATCGAGAATGCTCAGATACTCGTTTGGCTTGGAGATTCGTACACCTAGGCGTGTGAACCTCCCGCATCAGCCTTTGCGATCTGCAGCATCAGCGCCTCGCATTCCGACGGGCATAGGCGGCCCCTTTGTCGTGTCGCGATCGGTCTGTCGTTCGGCTTCAGAATTGAGTTCCGCGCCGACGAGAACGATGGTTGCGGAAAGCCACATCCATGTCAGCAATCCAATGACGGCACCAACCGTGCCGTAGGTCTTGTTGTAGTCCTCGAAGTTAGCGACATACCAAGAGAACAGGAGCGAGGCGACGAGCCAGCCCACAGCCGCCAGCAGCGCGCCGGGGCTGACCCAGCTCCACTGCGCTTCGTCGCGGCTGGGCCCATAGCGATATAGAACCGACAGGCCCAGCAATAGAACGGCAACCCGCACTGGCCATCGGCCGACCGCGATAAGCCACGCCTCGTATCGATTCAGTTCGGCGAGTTCGATGTCGGCATGCTCCGCGCTCGAAGTTACCCTTGCGACGTTTGCGACATCTGCGACGTTTACGCTCGTCTCACCACCAACTGTCGCAGTTGTCGCAACTGTCGCAGGGGGGCCCCCGCTAACGAGAGCGTAAAACGGGCGATATGCCATCAATCGCCCTCCCCACGAAGTAGGAGACGGCGAGGCCTGCCGACGATCTCGGAAAGCCAACCATGGGCCACCAGAATGGCAACGGCATCATCCGCCGCCGCCTTGGTCCGCGTCTGTCCCGGCCCCAGCCGCAAGATGTCCCGGAACACTGTCTCCATCTGGCCGCTCGCCCGCAGCCAATCGAGTAGGACCTGAGCCCGCAGCAGTTTGGGGTCGAGCCGAGAAGCGTGAGCGAGACGCAGTGCTTCCCGCAGATACCAATCGGCGAGATCGATCCCACACCGCATCGAAGCCAAGCCGATTTGGTCCGTCTCGCCTTTCTCGACCGCAGCGATGACGGCGGCAATACGAGCGGCGTTCTCCGCAGCCTTGGCCGCAACATCACGGATGGCATTGAGTTCGCCGTCGGGGCCGCATTCGGATTCAACGTGGTTGAAGAATCCGATCCATTCCGCCTCAGCCTCGGGGGACATGATCAGCGTGATCGGGTCAAGTTCGTTGGGGCCGCCGGGCAAGGCGCGGGCCGGCCTCTCCAGCAAGGCCAGGATCCGCTTTCCATAATCCGAGATGGCGTGCTCTTGATCTAAGCTGGCTGTCCTGTAGAGCCGCTGACCGGCAATCGACTGCGGCGCCGCCAGCAGAACTCGTGAAAGGAGGCCTTGGTCACGGAGAGTTCTGTCCGAGAGGAAGCCTGCCGCCGCGTCGGGTTGGACCATCAAATGCGCCGCGAGCCGCCGACCCGAAAGAAGCGTAATGCCGTCACCGGCACGGATGCGGACGGCACCATTGCCATCCCAGAGACCCGACAGCATCGCGGCGGTGCGAAGACGGTTGGCGTCGTCCATGCCGTGGCCGGCGGTGAATTGCCCGCCCTCGGCGGAGAAGACGCCGAGGGCGCCATGCATGTGGCTCCAGTTCTTCGTAAGGCCGTCCGGCGTGATATCCCCGGACGTCAGGATCGGGGAAAGCGGGCGGCGCGGTTCGTCGCCAAGATCGGCAAGGCGATCGCGGCGTTCGGCATGGTCGATCTTCGTATCGTTCTCGATTTTGCGCTTCGTGGCTGCCCACGCCGCGAAGTCGATCTTCCAATCTCGAAATAAGATCTCGTGGTCTTCCCGAAGGCGCTTTTCGTGCGTCCGCACAGGCCAATTCGATTCGTTATCCGCACTCGATTTCCTATCCCCCGATGCGGCGATGGTGACGAGGAACAAGCTGCACGGCCGGACCTGGCCGTAAGGCAACCGAACGTCGTAGTGCGCCTGCGCCGCGAGCGCAGCCGTGCCGAGAACAGACTGCGCGGCAAGCTCGATCGGCGCCTGGACCTTCGCCGAGATCGCCTCAGCCGCTTGCCGAAGACAGGGTCCAAGGCTGGCGACAGGATAGGGTGCAGCAGCGGCGAGCTGCGGGAACAGTGGCAGCGGCCGGTCAGAATATTGCCTGCGGGCGACACCGCTTTGGTTGAGGAGGAGTGCCGGCGCAAATTGCGCCGGCTTGAGGGTGAGGTTGCTTAGGTCGATCGGATCGAAGGCCATCAGCGGGCGCTCCCCTTGCTATCGGCGAGCGCGCCCAGATCATTGACGACGCCTGCAACGGCCTTGGCGCGGGCAATCATGCAGGCGAGGGAATAGCGGAAGCCGGCGTTGTCGCCGACCTCCAGGAAGTCGCGCGCCATCGTGGCGTTCATGGCGAGGAGCGACAAATGCTCGGAGAGGAACGCGTCGGGATCGAAAGCCGACGCCCGCTGCTGGTTGTCCTGGACGGCGCTCTGCATCAGCGCACCGCCTGCGGGCCGAGACCCGCGAGATCGGCGACCAGTGCCGCGACGTGCAACGGGTAGCCAAAACGCTGCTGGAGGCGATTGATCGCGAAGGTGGCTGTGATATGCTCGCCAGACGTTCCTGCCAGGGAAACTGCCTTCGCGAGCCCGGCGCCCACCAGCGCCGGGTTTGCTGTTTGTGCCTGCATCAGATCACGCGGCCTCCTGCTTGGAGGAAGCTTCGAGCGAACGGATGTAGCGCTCGACCTCGGAGGCGCGGATGAAGGTGCGGCGGCCGTTGCGGACGATGGTAAGGCGACCGGCGGCAACTTCGGCATATCCCTTGGTGAGGCGCGCGCCGATCATGGGCAGCGCGTCCCTGAAAGGGATGAGCGGGTCTACGGGGTTAAGGTTGGGAGACTGCATGTGGTCCTCACATCGCTTGCATTCGGGTGAATGCTGGTGGCGGTGTGGGGAGAATGGCGACGCGCCGGCAGCCGGTCGAAACGGTGCGAGAATCTATTTTCCGTGTTCTTTTGCACCATTCCTGGCCCGTGGCCGTCGTTTGTCTTTCGTGATGCCGGCCGCAATTGTCTCCGCCGAGTAGTCTCCGAGGCCTAGTTCCTTCAATGCCGCTTGGGCGTACCTGACAAACGGCCCGCCGGCTTCTTGGGCGCCGGGCCCCGGCTTCGAGCGGCTTCGCTTACCTGCGGCATCGAGAGGATTGCCCAACAGCGCGTTGCAACTTCTACGAATGGGACCCACGACTAGTTCGATCGCGTGGCTCAAGTCGGACTTCCAAAGTGGCTCGCCATTGAATTTCCGCGATGCGTCATTACCCGCAGTGGCCAGATGGGAAAGGCCTTCGATGGTCTCCAAATAGGTCGCCTGCGGGCCGTCAGTCCACCCGCCATAGTGCGAGGGGAACGACTTCGAAAGCTGCCCGGCCAACCATTCGCCATCCTGCGTCGTAAGCGCTTCGAGCAGATCCTTTGCCGCCGCCGCAACTTTTTGCAGCCTTTTCGGACGCGCCGACCAGATGGATTTCGAGCGAGCCTCGGCGAGCACGTTCACACGGATGGTATAAGTTACGCTGTCCGGGTCCAGTATCTCCCGCAAGAGTGACGTGTCCGATTGGGCGGGCAGCGGGCGGCCGAGCGCTTCAAGAATCCGGTCAACGGCCTCTTGCAGCTCCCTCGCTTTCTTTACCTCTCTCGTTTCCTCCTTTTCCTTCATGATCGGGCGGCCCCCGACTTCATTGAAAGGACCGTCGCGCCTGTACGGAGTGTGTCGAGATGATCGGCCCACCACTGAGCCATCTTGACCCGCTCGTCCCAATACTGACCACGCGCATAGGCACGGCGGACCTCGTCCTCATCCTGATGCGCTAGTGCGCGCTCGATTGTGTCGCTCGACCACAAGCCAGATTCGTTCAGCATTGTGCTCGCGGCGGCGCGAAACCCGTGGCTAGTCATCTCAGCCTGAGAAAACCCCATCCGGCGCAGCGCCGCGTTCATCGTGTTTTCGCTGATCGGCCGCCGCGTTGTGCGCAGGGAGGGAAATAGCAGACTGCCTTCCCCTGTTTCCCTATGAAGCTCTTTCAAAATGGCCAGCGCCTGTGCCGGCAGGGGCACCCGATGGTCTTTGCGCATCTTTGTTCGCTTGGCAGGGATGAGCCAGGACGCGGCAGCGAAATCGAACTCGTCCCATTCGGAGAGGCGAAGTTCGCCGGGCCGAGGGAATAAGAGCGCCATCAGCCGCAGCGCTGCCTTGGTCGTGGGCTGGCCATCGAAGCCGTCGATTGCTCGCAGGAGCGCGCCAAACTCTTTGGGTGAGGTTATAGCCGCCCGATGCGTGACCTTCGGCACGATCAGAGCGCCCCGCAGTGCAAAGGTCGGATCGTTCTCGGCACGAGCCGTCGCGATGGCATAGCGGAAGACCTGACCGATGGCTGTCCGCAGACTTTTCGCGGATTCATGCCGCCCGCGCGCTTCAACTTTGCGGAGCGAAGCCAGTATCTCGGCAGCGCTTATCTCGGTAATGGGGCGCGTCCCCAGCGCCGGGCGGGCGAGATCCAGAAGCCACCGGGCCTTCTCCATGGTGGCAGGCGCCCGGCCTTCCTTTTCTTTCTTGTCCATCAGCTCGTCGGCGATCAGGCCGAACGTGTTGGCTCGGCTCGTCGCCTGTGTGATTTTATGAAGCCGCTTCTGCTCCGAAGGATCGAGGCCATCGCGAAGCTGGGCCTTTGCCGCTTCCCGCCGAGCGCGAGCGCCACGAAGGTCGATCTCAGGATAGGGGCCGATCGAGAGCTTCTTCTGCTTCCCGCCGAATCGGTAGGCGAGACGCCAGAGCTTTGCACCGGTGGGCATGACCCAAAGCTGGAGACCTTCGCCGTCAGACAGCTTGACGACCGAGGCCGAAGCCTTGGCGTTCCTGATCGTGGTGTCTGTCAGAGGCATATGTTGGCCTCGCGCTTGTTGGCCTTCGGCTGAGGACAACAGCAAGGCCAACATTCGTCGCGGCTGTCAACGGCGGCACGCGACCGCCAACGAAGCCCAAAGACGAGAAAACCGGCCATTGCGGGCCGGTTTGGGTCGTCAGCGAATGTCGGTGAAAGTGAGTTTGGTGGAGCCAGGCGGAATCGAACCGCCGACCTCTTGAATGCCATTCAAGCGCTCTCCCAACTGAGCTATGGCCCCACGTCTCAACCAGCTGAACTTTGGGGGTCAGCCGGGGTCTTTCAGGCTCCAATCCGCTCGCCATCCGGCGAGGGCGGGATCGGCACCCGGTCGCCGCGTCAGCGGCGAAGCGCTCTATAGGCGGGAGCGGCGGAAGACTCAAGCGCCGATTGTCGCCTGATCGTCATTCTCTTGCGGCCCGCCTCCGGGAAGAGTCAGACGTCCTCGTCGCCCTCGATGTCGCCATCGATCAGGTCGGCGACGTCATCGTCGCCTTCCTCGTCCTCTTCGAGGAAGGTGTCGTCATCGGGCGCGACATCGTCTTCGACCTCGATGTCGTCCTCGCTGGTGACGACGGCTTCCTTCTCGCTCGCCTCGGCATCGGCCTCGTCGAGCGAGACGAGCTCGACCGCCTCGTCGGCGGCCTCGACCTCATCCTCGTCATCGGCGGGCTTGGCCGCGGCCACGGCTGCAGACGCCTTGGCCTGCGGCTCGAAGACCGAACGCGGATAGGATTGTCCCGTGTAAGGCGAGACGATCGGGTCCTTGTTTAGGTCGTAGAATTTGCGGCCCGTGACCGGGTCAACGCGCTTCGTTCCAAGTTCCGGTTTCGCCACTGCGTCGGACCTTCAATCATTCATGTTCTGAAAAGCAGGCGCGTCCGTTAGTCGGGGCAGACGGCCCTGTCAAATGCTCATTTCACGCAGGCACGCCGCGCACCGACGGCAGAAGCCCATTTCGGCGGCCCTGCATACGGCCCGGCGCCCGCAACCCGGACGTGACGCATGACCGGGGCGCGTGCTAGGGCACGCCATTCCCGATCGACCAGCCGGCAGAAACCCCTTGGCCCACGCTCAAACCCCCGTTCCCGTCACCGCACATCGTTCCGGCCCGCTTCGCGGCAGCGTCCGCGTGCCGGGCGACAAATCGATCTCGCACCGGGCGATGATCTTCGGTCTGCTCGCCATCGGCGAAACCACGGTCACGGGCCTGCTGGAAGGCGAGGACGTGATGCGGACCGCCGATGCCGCCCGTGCGCTGGGCGCGATCGTCCATCATGACGGGCCGGGCGTCTGGCGTGTTCGCGGCGTTGGCGTCGGCGGTTTGCGCGAACCGGCGGGGCTGCTCGATTTCGGCAATGCCGGCACGGGCTCGCGCCTGATGATGGGCGTCTGCGGCGCGCATCCGATCACCACGACTTTCGATGGCGACGCCTCGCTGCGCAAGCGCCCGATGCGGCGCATTCTCGATCCGCTCGAACTGATGGGGACCGTGATCGTCTCGCAGGGCGAGGGCGGGCGCGTGCCGCTGACGCTGCGTGGGCCGAGGGAGGCGCTGCCGATCACCTACCGCACGCCTGTCGCCTCGGCGCAGATCAAGTCGGCGGTGCTGCTCGCCGGCCTTGCCGCGCCCGGCGAGACCACCGTGATCGAGACGGAAGCGACGCGCGACCACACAGAGAAGATGCTGATCCATTTCGGCGCCGATGTCGTCGTGACGCCCGAGGGCGAGCATGGCCGGCGCATCGTGCTGAAGGGCCAGCCGGAGCTTCAGGCCGCGCCGATCGTCGTCCCGGCCGACCCGTCTTCCGCGTCCTTCCCGCTGGTCGCCGCGCTGATCGTGCCGGGTTCCGACATCCTGATCGAGAGCGTGATGACGAATCCGCTGCGCTCGGGCCTCCTGACCACGCTGCGCGAGATGGGCGCCGACATCACCGTCGAGAGCGAGGCCAATGAGGGCGGCGAGGCGGTCGCGACCTTGCGGGTGCGCGCCGGCACCCTGAAGGGCGTCGTGGTGCCGCCCGAGCGGGCGCCCTCGATGATCGACGAGTATCCCGTGCTGGCGGTGGCGGCGTCCTTCGCGACCGGGACCACGCGAATGCGCGGCTTGCAGGAACTGCGCGTCAAGGAATCGGACCGGCTCGCGGCGGTCGAGGCCGGACTGAAGGCGGCGGGCGTCACCTGCGCGATCGAGGGCGACGATCTTGTCGTCGAGGGTTCGGGCGGGGCGGTCGCTGGCGGCGGCATCGTCGCGACCCATCTCGACCATCGCATCGCCATGAGCTTCCTCGTCATGGGGCTGGCGACGCAAAAGCCGATGCAGGTCGATGACGGCGCCATGATCGCGACCAGCTTCCCGAGCTTCATTGCGCTGATGAACGGGCTCGGAGGCGAGATCGCATGAGCCGCGAACAGGCTCCTGTGGGGCTCGTCATCGCGGTCGACGGCCCGGCCGCATCGGGCAAGGGCACGCTGGCGCGCCGGCTCTCGGCGCATTACGGCCTGCCCTATCTCGATACCGGCCTGCTCTACCGCATGGTCGCCCGCGCCATGCTCGATGCCGGCCACGACATCCGAGACCCGGAAGCCGCGGCAAGGCTCGTCTCGACCTTCCGGGAAGACGCGTTCGCCGAGGACAGCCTGCGTGGCCGCGAGATCGGCGAGGCGGCCTCCGTTGTCGCGGCGATGCCGGCGGTGCGCAGCGGGCTGATCGCGCGCCAGCGTTCCTTCGCGGCTCAGCCCGGCGGCGCGGTCCTCGACGGGCGCGACATCGGCACGGTGATCTGCCCGCAGGCGCAGGCCAAGCTCTTCGTCACCGCGACGCCTGAGGTGCGGGCCGCGCGACGTCACAGGGAGCTCGCGGGACGCGGCGAGGCTGCCACTTTCGAAGGCATCCTGGCCGATATCCGCCGGCGGGACGCCCGCGATTCCGGCCGCAGCGACGCCCCGCTGAAAGCCGCCGAGGACGCCGTGATCCTCGATACCTCGGCGCTCACCGTCGAGGAGGCGGCTGCGGCGGCCATCGCCATCGTCGAGCGTCGCCGCACGGCGCGATAATCGGCGGCGCTGCCCAGCTTTCGCCCTTGGAACGAATCGAAAGCAGGCGCACACTTCCGTTGCGACATGATGACGGAGGTGGCGATGCGGCGTTGGCTGTACGGTCTCTTGAGTCTGGCTGCGATGGGTCTATGGACCGGCGCGGCCTCCAACGCCCAGCAATCCGGGGCCTCGCCTGAAGAGGTGGACGTCGCGCTCGTGCTCGCGGTCGATGTCTCCTTCTCGATGGATCTCGACGAGCTCGCCTTGCAACGGAACGGCTATATCGAGGCCTTCCGCTCGAAGCAGCTGCATGAGGCGATCGGCAAGGGTGCGATCGGCAAGATCGCGGTGACCTATTTCGAATGGGCCGGCGGCAATTTCCAGCACATCGTCAAGCCCTGGACTATCATCGATTCGCCCCAGTCCGCCATGGCCTTCGCGGAGGAACTCGGCGAGGCGCAGACGCGGCGCGGCCGCCGCACCTCGATCTCGGCGGCGATCGATCTCGGCGTGCAATTGCTGGAGCAGGCCAATGTCACGCCGATGCGCAAGGTGATCGACATCTCCGGCGACGGCGCCAACAATGACGGCCGCGCCGTCACCACCGCGCGCGACGAAGCCGCCGCGAAGGGCATCAGCATCAATGGGCTGCCGGTGATGCTGAAGCAGGCGAGCTATTTCGACATCGACAATCTCGACGTCTACTACAAGGACTGCGTCGTCACCGGCATCGGCGCTTTCGTGATCCCGATCCGCGAACGTCACCAGTTCGTCGATGCGACCCGCACCAAGCTGGTCCGCGAGATCGCCGAGATGCCGCGCGATGGCGAGGCGCTGGTGCAGAAGGCACAGGCGACCGGCGGCAACAATGCGACCTGCCTTGCCGGCGAGCGCCAATGGCGCGACCGGATGGGGAATTGAGACCGGCTCACGTCCCGCGGGGCTTGGCCCGGGTCGTCGGCGGCGCGGCGGCGGGGTCGTCCGGCCAGGGATGGCGCGGATAGCGGCCCTTCATCTCGGATTTCACGGCGGCCCATGAGCCGCGCCAGAAGCCCGGCAGGTCGCGGGTGATCTGGACGGGCTTGTGTCCGGGCGAAAGCAGTTCCAGCACCAGCGGCACCCGCCCGCCGGCAAGTGCGGGGTGTTTCGCGAGGCCAAACAGCTCCTGCACCCTGACTGAAATTGTCGGCCCGGCCTCGGCGGCGTAGTCGACGGCCAGGCTGGAGCCGGTCGGCGCGGTGAAATGCGTCGGCGCCTCGCTGTCGAGCCGGCGCTTCATCTCCCAGGGCAGGAGGTCGCCGAGCGCGGCATCGAGATCGCCCGGCTGGATCGTGTCCAGCGACGTGCGCCCGATGACATGCGGCGCGAGCCAGAGTTCCGGCGCCGTGGGGAGCCCTTCATCCGACAGATCCGGCCAGCCCTGCTCCGGCTCGGCCCGGCGCAGGAAATCGACGCGCTCGCGCAATTGCCGCTGCGCTTTCGTCCAGGGCAGCAGGCCGATGCCGAGCCCCGCGATGCCCTTTGCGAGAATGTCGGCATTGGCCGCCGAGGCCTCGGCCGGCAGCGGCCGTTCGGACAGGCTGAGCGCGCCATAGCGCCTGACGGCCCGGACGCGCAGCGCGCGGGCGGTGCGGTCGAAGCTGGTCTCGCTGCGCTCCTCGATCGCGAAGGGCGACAGTCCGTTCGCCGCGAGCCAGGCGATGGCACCCTCCGCGATAGCGGCAGCCGAGAGGATGCGCGATTGCTGGGCGGCGCCGGTCATCTCGGCGACGACGATATGGCTTTCGCGCGCCAGACGCTGCGCGGGCTCGATCGTGGCGCCGCGGCCATTGGCGAGCAGATACTGCCCCGAGCCCGGATTGCGCGCCCTGGCGACCCGGTCGGGATAGGCGAAGGCGAGCAGCAGGCCGGGCGCCAGAGGCTCAGCCCCGGTCTGCTGCCTTGCGGCTTGCTGCGCCGCGCGGGCCCAACCCTCGGCGAGGCGGCGCATATCGGCGGCACGGCCGCCGCGCTCGCGCTCGAAGCGATCCAGCCGTTCGGCCAGATCGGGCGCATCGCCGCCCAGTCCGCGCTCGACCAGGATCGCGGCCAGCATGGCGGCCGCGCCGGCCTGTCCGAAGCGCGCGGCGACGACGACCATGCGGGCGAGGCGAGGCGGCAGCGGCAGGGTCTGGAGCGTGCGCCCCTCCGGCGTGATCCTGCCATCGGCATCGAGCGCGCCGATGCTCGCCAGGAGGCTGCGCGCTTCCTTGAGGGCCGGCGCGGGCGGCGGATCGAGGAAGGCGAGACTCGTCGGGTCGGAAACACCCCAGGCGGCGCAATCAAGCAGAAGCGGTGCCAGATCGGCGGAGAGAATCTCCGGCCGGGCGAAAGCTTCCAGCGCGCCGTTGCCGGCCTCCTCCCAGAGGCGATAGCAGATGCCGGGCTCGGTGCGGCCGGCGCGGCCCCGGCGCTGATCGGAGGCGGCGCGGCTGGCCCTGCGCGTCTCCAGCCGGGTGACGCCGAGATCGGGCTCGTAGACGGGGATGCGGGCGAGCCCTGAATCGATCACCACCCGCACGCCCTCGATGGTCAGCGAGGTCTCCGCGATGGCGGTGGCCAGCACGACCTTGCGGCGCCCGGCCGGGGCCGGCAGCACGGCGCGGTCCTGCTCGGCCTGGTCGAGCGCGCCATAGAGCGGCGCGATCTCCACGCTCGCGTCGCGGGTGCGCTCGCGCAGGCGCTCCTCGACCCGCCTGATCTCACCCTGGCCGGGCAGGAAGACGAGCTGCGACCCGGGCTGCTCATTCAGCGCCAGCAGCACGGCATCGGCGACCTGGTCCTCGATGCGCTTCAGCGGCTCGCGGCCGAGATAGCGCGTCTCGACGGGAAAGGCCCGGCCCTGGCTCTCGATCACCCTCGCTTCGCCGAGGAGCCTCGCGACCCGCGCGCCGTCGAGCGTTGCCGACATCACCAGAATCCGCAGATCCTCGCGCAGGCCCGATTGCGCATCGAGCGCCAGCGCCAGCCCGAAATCGGCGTCGAGCGAGCGCTCGTGGAATTCGTCGAACAGCACGGCGGCGATGCCGTCCAGCGCGGAATCGTCGAGGATCATCCGGGCGAAGACGCCCTCCGTGACCACCTCGATGCGCGTCTTCGGGCCGATCTTCGAACCGAGCCGGACGCGCAGGCCTACCGTCTCGCCAACGCGCTCGCCCAGCGTCTGCGCCATGCGATTGGCCGCGCCGCGCGCCGCGAGCCTTCGCGGCTCCAGCACGATCAGCTTGCGCCCTAGCGTCCAAGGCTCGTCGAGCAAGGCGAGCGGCACGCGCGTTGTCTTGCCTGCGCCAGGCGGGGCGACGAGCACGGCATTGGGCCCCGCACGCAGGGTGGCGGCGAGATCCCCGAGGACGGCGTCGATAGGCAGGGGCGTGTCGAAGGCGCGCATGACCCGTGGCATGTGGCGCAGCCCGCCATCACACGCAAGCGCAACCCTCTCGCCAGCCCGCGCGCGTCATGCTAACCGCTCAAATCATGACTGATCCCAATATCCCCGACACCCAGACAGCCACCGGCCAGGCTCGTATCCAGGCCCGCTTTCAGGCCTGCGCCAACGAGGGCCGCGCCGCGCTGGTGACCTTCGTCACCGCCGGTGACCCCGACTTCACCACCGCGAGCGCGATCCTCGCCGCCCTACCCGGCGCAGGCGCCGACCTGATCGAACTCGGCGTGCCCTTCACCGATCCGATGGCCGACGGCATCCCGGTCCAGCTCGCCGGCCAGCGCGCGCTGCATGGCGGCCAGACGCTGAAGAAGACCCTGGCCATGGTCGCGGAGTTCCGCGCCAAAGGTCATGACACGCCGATCGTGCTGATGGGCTACTACAATCCGATCTACGCTTATGGCGTCGAGCGCTTCCTGCCGGACGCGCGCAAGGCCGGCGTCGATGGCCTGATCGTGGTCGACCTGCCGCCGGAGGAAGACGTCGAGCTCTGCCTGCCGGCGCTGGCGGCGGGCTTGAGCTTCATCCGCCTGGCGACGCCGACGACCGACGACAAGCGCCTGCCCAAGGTGCTGCAGAACACCTCGGGTTTCGTCTATTATGTCTCGGTCACCGGCATCACCGGCGGTACGATCACCAATTACGACGCGGTCGGCGATGCGGTCGCCCGCATCAAGCGCCATACCGACCTGCCCGTCGCTGTCGGGTTCGGCGTCAAGACGGCACAGGATGCCGCCACCATCGCCAAGGGCGCGGATGGCGTCGTCGTCGGCTCGGCCCTGGTCGAGCGCGTCCGGCTCTCGCTGGACGCAGACGGCAAAGCCACGGAAAAGACGGTTTCGGCTGTCACCTCGCTGGTTTCCGAATTGGCCGCAGGCATCCGCTCGGTCGCGAAGGCGGCCTGAGGCCAGGTCCTCGCCCGCCTTCCGCGCCAGAATCGTAAAGGTCGATCCATGAACTGGATTTCCGAAGTCGTCCGGCCGCGCATCAAGACGCTGTTCAAGCGCGAGAGCCCGGAGAATCTCTGGATCAAATGCCCTGATTCCGGGCAGATGGTCTTCCACAAGGATGTCGAGGCCAATGGCTTCGTCATTCCCGGTTCCGACCACCATATGCGCGTCACCGCGCAGGACCGGCTGCGCCTGACCTTCGACGAAGGCAAATGGCTCGATGTGCCGCTGCCCGAGGTCGCGACCGATCCGTTGAAGTTCCGCGACGAGAAGCGCTATATCGACCGGCTCAAGGACGCCCGGACCAAGACCGGCGCCACCGATGCCTTCAAGGTCGGCTATGGCCGGGTCAAGGGCCTGGCGCTGACCATCGCGGTGCAGGATTTCCACTTCATGGGCGGTTCGCTCGGCATGGCGGCCGGCGAGGCTTTCATCAAGGGCGCCGAGACCGCACTCGAGAAGAAGACGCCCTATGTCGTCTTCGCCGCGTCGGGCGGGGCCCGCATGCAGGAGGGCATTCTCTCGCTGATGCAGCTGGCGCGCACGACGGTGGCCGTGCGCCGCCTGCGGGCTGCCCGCCTGCCCTATATCGTCGTGCTGACCAACCCGACCACCGGCGGCGTCACCGCCTCCTATGCCATGCTCGGCGACATCCACATCGCCGAGCCCGGCGCGCTGATTGGCTTCGCCGGCCCGCGCGTCATCGAGCAGACCATCCGCGAGAAGCTGCCGGACGGCTTCCAGCGCGCCGAATATCTCAAGGATCACGGCATGGTCGACATGGTGGTTCACCGCCACGACCTGCCGGAGACTCTGGCGCGTCTCGGGCGGCTCCTGACAAAGCAGCCTGTACCGGGCGTGGCCGCGCCCGCCTCGTCGCCCCAGCCTGTCGCCGAAGCCGTCTGACGGAAGGCGGCGGCGCCCCATGGGTTCGTCCGACACGGTGCTGGCGCGCCTCCTGGCGCTGCATCCCAAGCTGATCGATCTCTCGCTCGGCCGCATCCTGACGCTGCTGGAACGCCTCGGCGATCCGCAGAAGCGTCTGCCGCCGGTCATCCATGTCGCCGGGACCAACGGCAAGGGCTCGACCATCGCCTTCATGCGGGCGATCCTCGAGGCGGCCGGATTGCGCGTCCATGTCTACACTTCGCCGCATCTGGTGCGCTTCCATGAGCGCATCCGGCTGGGTTCGGCCGGCGGCGGTCGTTTCGTCGACGAGGCCGTGCTGGTCGAGGCGCTGGAACGCTGCGAGCAGGCCAATGCCGGCGACCAGATCACGTTCTTCGAGATCACCACGGTGGTCGCGTTCCTGCTCTTTGCCGAGCACGAGGCCGATGTCGTGCTGCTCGAAGTCGGTCTCGGCGGGCGCTTCGACGCGACCAACGTCATCGCCAACCCAGCCTGTACGGTGGTGACGCCGGTCTCGCTCGACCATTCCGAATATCTCGGCGACAGCGTCACCAAGATCGCGGCTGAGAAGGCCGGCATCTTCAAGCGTGGCGCGCCGGCTGTGATCGCCCCGCAGGAGCCTGAGCCGACGGCGGTGCTGGAGGCGGCGGCCGAACGGATCGGCGCGTCGAAGATCCTGATCGGTGCGCAGGATTTTTCCGTCCATGAGGATGGCGGAAGGCTGGTTTATGAGGATGGCGACGGGCTGCTCGACCTGCCCCTGCCGCGCCTCTCCGGGCGCCATCAGCACGTCAATGCCGGCACGGCGATCGCCGCCCTGCGCGCTGCCGGCTATGGCGGCCTGCCGGCACGGGCCTTCGAGCAGGGCATGCTGAATGCCGACTGGCCGGCGCGCCTGCAGAGGCTGGCGCGCGGCAAGCTCGCGGAACTGGTGCCCGGCCGTGCCGAACTCTGGCTTGATGGCGGCCACAATCCCGATGGCGGGCGCGTGCTGGCCCAGGCGATGGCCGATCTCGCCGACCGCAACCCGGCCCCGCTGGTGATGATCGCGGGCCTGCTCTCGACCAAGGATGCCAAGGCGACGCTGGGCCATTTCAAGGGGCTGGCGCAGGTGCTCTTCGCCGTACCGATCCAGAACCAGCTCGTCGCGCGTCCGGCCGAGGAGGTCGCGGGGCTGGCGCGCGCGGCCGGGCTCAATGCAGAGGTCTCGGGCTCGGTCGAGCAGGCGCTGCGCGAGATCGCGGCGCGCGACTGGTCCGCCCCGCCGCGCATCCTGATCTGCGGCTCGCTCTATCTCGCAGGCGAGGTGCTCTCGGCGAACGGGACGCTGCCGGCGTGAGGGCGCTCTCCATGCCTGTTTCGAGACAAGCGGTCGTCGCCTCAGCGCTGTTCTGCGCCATGCTCGGCGGCTGCGTGACGGCTGGTGGCCGCGCATCGTCGGAGACCGACGGCGTTGACCGCGTTGTGGCCGGCGAGCCGACCTTCCTGCGGCAAACCTATATGACGATGGATGAACGCTGTCGGCCGCTGAAGCGTCCCACCGCCGTCCTGACGCAGCCGCCGCAGCATGGGATGGTCAAGATGGCGACGCGCCATGCGAAGGCCGTCTATGGCCCCGGCCCTCAGGCGCATTGCGACGGCAAGGTCGGGGCATCCCTCGCCTTCGAATACACGTCTCGCCCTGGCTATCGCGGCCCCGATTCCTTCGAGGTGCGCGTGCGCTATGGCAATGGCGAGATGCGGCCGGGACGCTTCGACGTCGAGATTCGCTAGAGCCGACAGGAGATCATCCGATGAAGCATGCTTTCGGCCGCGGCGGCCCGCAGATCGCGGCGATCGGACAGGGTACCTGGTATATCGAGCAGGGCGACAAACGCTCGGCGATGGCGGCGCTGCGGCGCGGCCTCGATCTCGGCCTTTCCCATATCGATACGGCCGAGATGTATGGCGACGGCCGCTCCGAGGAGATCGTCGGCGAGGCCATCGCCGGCCGCCGCGACGATGCCTTCCTGGTCTCGAAGGTATTGCCGCACAACGCCTCGAAGAGTGGCACCCGCGCCGCCTGCGAGCGTTCGCTGCGCTATCTGAAGACCGATCGGCTCGACTGCTATCTGCTGCACTGGCGCGGCCCGCATCCCCTGGCCGAGACCTTCGCCGCCTTCGAGGCGTTGAAGGCCGAGGGCAAGATCCTGTCCTGGGGCGTCAGCAATTTCGACGTGGACGACCTCGACGAGGCGCTGTCCGTCGCCGGTCCCGGCGCGATCGCCTGCAATCAGGTGCTCTACCATCTGCGCGAACGCGCGATCGAACATGCCGTCATCCCCTGGTGCGAGCGCAACGGCGTCGCTGTCACTGCCTATAGCCCGTTCGGCCATGCCGACTTTCCGTCGCCAGGCAGCGCGGAGGGGCGGGTTCTGGGCGAGATCGGAGCGGCCCATGGCGCCACCGCCCGTCAGGTCGCACTCGCCTTCCTGACACGGCGGCCCGGCGTCTTCGCGATCCCGAAGGCGGCCGGCACCGCCCATGTCGAGGACAATGCCGGGGCGCTGCATCTGGCGCTCACGGAAGACGACCTTGCCCGGATCGAGGCGGCTTTCCCGCGCGGCCCGAAGCCGCGCTCGCTGCCGATGCTTTAGGCAAGCCGCGTTCCAGAGCGGCGACTGGCACGGGCCGTGCTAGAACGCGGGCTTCCGCCTGCTGGAGTGCTGCCCATGCATCGCCGTCAATTCCTCAAGACCTCCGCCGCCGCTTCGGCCCTGCTCGCCGCTCCGAACCTGGCGCTCGGCCAGGGCAGCAACGTCCTGCGCTTTGTGCCCTATGCTGATGTCGCGGTCATCGACCCGATCTGGACGACGGCCTATGCGACGCGCACCCATGCGCTACTGGTCTTCGACACGCTGTTCGGGCTCGACGAGAACCTGCAGCCACAGCCACAGATGGTCGAGGGCCATCTTGTCGAGGACGGCGGCAAGCGCTGGACGCTGACGCTGCGGCCCGGCCTCGTCTTCCATGACGGCACGAAGGTGCTGGCGCGCGACTGCGTCGCCAGCCTCAAGCGCTGGGGCGTGCGCGATGCCTTTGGCCAGGCGGTGATGGCCGCGACTGATGAGATCGTGGCGACCGACGACCGCACCATCGTCTTCCGGCTGAAGCGGCCCTTCCCGCTGCTGGCGCATGCGCTGGCCCGGCCGAGCTCGCTGATCCCGGTGATGATGCCGGAGCGGCTGGCGCTGACCGATCCGTTCAAGCAGGTGCCCGAAGCGATCGGCAGCGGCCCGTTCAGCTATGTCATGGGCGAGCGCGTTCCCGGCGCGAGGCACTTCTATGCCAAGCATGCCGGCTATGTGCCGCGGCAGGGCACGCCGAGCTTCACGGCAGGCGCCCGCACCGCGCATTTCGACCGCGTCGAGTTCCAGGTCATTCCCGATGCGGCGACGGCTGCGGCAGCGCTGCAATCGGGCGCCGTCGACTGGGTCGAGCAGCCCTTGATCGATTTGCTGCCGGTCCTGAAGGCCAATCGCGACATCGTCGTCGAGATCAAGGACCCCTTCGGCTGGTGCGGACAGGTCCGGCTCAACCACACGCAGCCGCCCTTCGACAACCCGGCGATCCGCCGCGTCATCCTGAAAGGTCTGAACCAGACCGAGTGCATGCAGGCGGTCGCAGGCGCCGACAACTCGCTCTGGAAGGACCGCACCGGCTTCTTCGGGGCCGTGTCGAACATGGCGACCGAGGAGGGGCTGGAGGCGATCGGCTCGTCCTCCGACTATGCCGTCCTCAAGAAGGAGCTGATCGAGGCCGGCTACAAGGGCGAGCGCGTCGTCTTCCTGTCAGGGCAGGACGTTGCTCGCATCAGCGCCGTCTGCGAGGTCGCCGCCGAGATGATGCGCAAGATCGGCATGAACGTCGATTTCGTGCCGGCCGACTGGGGCACGGTGATCCAGCGCATCACCAAGCGCGGGCCGGTCGAGGAGGGCGGCTGGAGCTGCTACGTCACCTATTGGTCCGGCCTCGACCTGGCGACGCCGGCGACGAACACGCCCCTGCGGGCCAATGGCGCCAAGGGCGCGACCGGCTGGCCCGATAGCCCCGCGATCGAGGCCTTGCGCGACAAATGGCTCACGGCGGCCGATCTCGCCGAGCAGAAGACGATCGCGCGAGATCTCCAGCTCCAGGCGCTGAAGGACGTGCCCTTCGTGCCGGCCGGGCAATATTTCCAGCCGGTGGCCTATCGCAAGAACCTGACGGGCATGCTCAAGGGCGTGCCAGTCTTCACCAATATCCGGAAGGTCTGAAGGCTCAGCCGGGGTTGGAGTGGCCGCCGGCGGCTCAGGCCGCCCGCGCCAGACGTTCCAGCGCGGCGGCCGGGTCGATGCGCCCGTCATAGAGCGCGCGGCCGGTGATGGCGCCTTCGAGGATCGCCGCGTCGGGCGCCATCAGGCGCTCGATATCGGCCATCGAGGCAAGCCCCCCTGAGGCGATCACGGGAATGGTCAGCGCGTTGGCGAGCGCGATCGTGCCGTCCCAGTTGATACCCTGGAGCATGCCGTCGCGGGCGATGTCGGTGTAGACGATCGCCGCAACGCCGGCATCCTCAAAGCGCCGGCCGAGATCATCGGCCGCCAGCGCCGAGGTCTCGGCCCAGCCCTCGACCGCCACGAAGCCGTCGCGCGCATCGATGCCGACCGCGACCCGGCCCGGAAAGGCCTTCGCCGCCTCGCGCACGAAGGCGGGATCGCGCACCGCGGCCGTACCGATGATGACGCGGGCAATGCCCTTGGAGAGCCAACCCTCGACCGTCTTGATGTCGCGGATGCCGCCGCCGAGCTGCACCGGGAAGGCGACGCGCTTCAGAATGGCCTCGACAGCCGCCGCATTCATCGGCTTGCCGGCGAAGGCGCCGTCGAGATCGACGACATGCAACCACTGGAAGCCCTGTGCCTCGAAGGCAGCCGCCTGCGCAGCGGGGTCGTCGTTGAACACCGTCGCCTGGTCCATGTCGCCCTGCTTCAGGCGGACGCACTGGCCGTTCTTGAGATCGATGGCGGGGAAGAGGATCACGGCTTCCATCCGAGGAAATTGGCGATCAGCCTGAGACCGAGCTTCTGGCTCTTCTCGGGGTGGAATTGCGTGCCGGCGATATTGTCGCGCCCGACCATCGCCGTGACGGGGCCGCCATGATCGGTCACGGCGAGCACATCGCCGGGCCTCTGCGCCGCCAGCGCGTAGGAATGGACGAAATAGGCGTGCAAGCCATTGGGGCCGGTCTCGATGCCGTCGAGCAAGGCGTGGTCGTTCTGCCTGGCGAGCGTGTTCCAGCCCATATGCGGAATCTTGAGCCCTTCGCCTTCCGGCACGATCAGCGTGACATCGCCCGCGATCCAGCCGAGGCCCGGCGTGACCGTGTATTCGAGCCCGCGCGAAGCCAGAAGCTGCATGCCGACGCAGATGCCGAGGAAGGGTCGGCCCTTTTCGCGAACGACCTCCTCCAGCACCTCGACCATGCCGGGCACGGCATCGAGGCCCCGCCGGCAATCGGCGAAGGCACCGACGCCGGGCAGCACGATGCGGTCGGCGGCGCGGACGTCGTCGGTGTCGCTGGTGACGCGGATGGTCGAGGCGATGCCGGACTCCGATGCCGCACGCTCGAAGGCCTTGGCAGCGGAGTGAAGGTTGCCTGAACCGTAGTCGATGATGACGACGGACTGGCTCATCGCCCCCGCGCCTCGGGAAAGAGCCCGATGATCGGCACCGGTCCGGCCGGCTGCGGACGCGACGGCGGCAGCGCCGACAGGCGCGACGGCATCGCTTCTCCGGCCAGCGCACGCTCGAAGTAACGCCGCTCGGCCTCGGGCAGATCGCGCGCCTCGACGACGTCGGCGAGACGCCAGCCCTGACGCGCTAGCTTGCGGGCGACCAGGTTCTGGCCTTCCAGCCCGAGGAAGATCGCGATCGTCCAGTGCGAGATCAGAAGCGCGCCACGGGTCAGTCCGAACTGGCTGCCGGCGTAGAAGAGCGCGCCCCAGAGCAGGACATAGACCAGCGTCGCCAGCCAGAGCCGCTTGCCGAGCAACCAGAGCCCGCCGAAAATGAACGCCGGCCAGGTGAAGGTCTCGGGCAGCAGCCGCGCCTGCTCAATCTCGTCACGCGCGCCGCCAGAACCCGGCGGCGGGATCATCACCGTGTAGAATGCCATGATCGATGCTCCTCAGAGAGCGCCCTTGGTCGAGGGCACGCGGCCGCCCTCGCGCGGATCGACCTCGAGCGCGTGCCGCAGCGCCCGCGCCACCCCCTTGAAGCAGCTCTCGGCGATATGGTGGGCGTTGTCGCCGTAGAGTGTTTCGACATGGAGCGTGATGCCGGCATTCATGGCGAAGGCCTGGAAGAATTCGCGCACCAGTTCGGTGTCGAAGCTGCCGATCTTCTGCGCCTCGAACCGAGTCCGGAAGACCAGGAAGGGCCGGCCGGATACATCGACGGCGACGCGGGTCAGCGTCTCGTCCATCGGCAGGTGGACGTCGGCATAGCGTCGGATGCCCTTCTTGTCGCCGAGCGCCTGCTTCAGAGCTTCGCCCAGCGCGATGCCGGTATCCTCGACCGAGTGGTGGTCGTCGATCTGGGTATCGCCCTTCACCGCGACCTTGAGGTCGATCAGGGAATGGCGGGCGAACAGGTCGAGCATATGGTCGAAGAAGCCGACGCCCGACGAAATCTCGGCCTTGCCGGTGCCGTCCAGAACGAGCGAGACCGCGATATCGGTCTCATTGGTACGGCGCTTCACTTCGCCAGAACGCATGATGGCCTCTGTTTCCCAAGCAATCGGGAGGCTTTAGCAGGCAAGGGAAAAGAAGGCCATGTCTGCCGGCCATGCGACGCATTCCGTCATGCTCGCCCTTGTGGCGAGCATCCACGTCTTCAACGCCGCCTGCGCCAAAGGGAGACGTGGATGGTCGGGACAAGCCCGACCATGACGCGATAGACCTTTGCAGTCACGCTCCCGCCAGTGCCTGCCGCAGATCGTCGACGAGGTCATCAGCGTGTTCGAGACCGATCGAGAGCCGGATCAGGCCCTCGCCGATGCCCATGCTCGCCCGGATCTCCGGGCTGAAACGCTGATGCGTGGTCGTCGCCGGGTGGACGATCAGGCTCTTGGCGTCGCCGAGATTGTTGGAGATGCGGATCAGCCTGAGGCCGTTGAGGAAGCGGAAGGCGCCGGCCTTGCCGCCCGCGACCTCGAAAGCCACCAGCGTCGAGGGGCCGGTCATCTGGCGGGCGATGATGTCGGCCTGCGGATGCGATTTCAGGCCGGGGAAGATCACCTTCGGCAACTTTTTCTGTGTCACCAGCCAGTCGGCGACGATCGCGGCGTTCTGCGCCTGCTGACGCACGCGCAGCGGCAGGGTCTCCAGCGCCTTCAGCATCACCCAGGCGTTGAAGGGCGAGATCGCCGGGCCGGTCTGGCGCAGATAGGTCTGCACATGCGCCTCGATGAAGGCCTGCGAGGCCAGGATCAACCCGCCGAGACAGCGGCCCTGGCCGTCGATGTGCTTGGTCGCGGAATAGACGACGCAATCAGCGCCGAGCTCCAGCGGCCGCTGGAAGAGCGGTGTCGCGAAGACATTATCGACCACCAGCGTCGCCCCGACCTCCTTCGCCAAAGCGGCGACGGCGGCGATGTCGATGACCTCCAGCGTCGGATTGGAGGGGCTTTCCAGGAAGAACACCTTGGTCTGCGGCGTCACCGCCCGGCGCCAGGCGTCGATATCCGGGCCATCGACCAATGTGGACGTCACGCCATAGCGCGGCAGATGCTCCTCGACGACATAGCGGCAGGAGCCGAACAGCGCCTGGGCTGCGACGACATGGTCGCCCTGGCGGACCTGCCCCATGATGGCGGCGGTGACGGCGGCCATGCCGGTGGCCGTGGCCCGGCAGGCCTCGGCGCCCTCGAAGGCGGCCATGCGTGCTTCCAGCATGGCAACGGTCGGGTTCGAGAAGCGGGCATACTGGAAGCCCGGATCCTTGTTCAGGAAACGCGCCTCGGCCTGTTCGGCGCTGTCATAGACATGGCCCTGCGTCAGGAAGAGCGCCTCCGAGGTCTCGCCGAACTGCGAGCGCATCGTACCGGCATGGACGAGACGCGTCTCGGGATGAAGGCTGGCCGCGCCGCCGTAGAATGCCGACATGATGAAAACTCCAAAGCGTTCGTTATAACGAACCCATGGCGTATCATCCTGTGTGACGTCCGTAAAGAAGAACGGTTTTGCTGCTTTGCCGCTTTTGGCTAGGTGCGGGCCAGCGGCGTCAGGAAACCGGTCAGGTCGGACGTGACATGGTGGACGTGACCGGCCTCGATCGCAGTCTGTTCCCAGGCCTCGCGGAAGGGATCGGGCGTTCGCGGGATAATCAGCACCGTCTTCATGCCCAATGCGCTCGGGACGATCAGGTTCTTCTCGATATCCTCGAACATCGCCGCCCGGCCGGGATCGACGGAATGCTTGGCGAGAAACAGCTCATAGGTCGAGCGCTCCGGCTTGGGCGTGAAGCCGGCCGCGACGATGTCGAACACATCCTCGAAATGCTCGAGGATGCCGAGCTTGCCGGCGACATTGCGGGCATGGCCGACCGAGCCATTGGTCAGGATGAGCTTGCGTCCGGGCAGCGCAGCAATCGCCGCGCCCAGCGCCGGGTCGGGCTCGAGCAGGCTGAGGTCGATGTCGTGGGCGAAGTCGAGAAAATCGTCGGGATCGACATCGTGTTCGACCATCAGCCCGTTCAGGGTCGTGCCATAGCGATGGTAGTAGTAGTTCCGCAGTGCGTGGGAGGAGAGGCCGTCGAGCCCGAACAGCTCCTGCAAGAACAGCGTGATGCGCTGGTTGACCTGCGGCCAGACCCGGCTCTCATGCGAATAGAGCGTGTTGTCGAGGTCGAAGACCCAGTGATCGACATGGGCGAAGGCCTCCACCTGGAGCGGCGGAGTCGCGACGGGGATGGCAGCGTGCGTGTTCGCGATCAAGTTCATAGGACGGACTCATGTGGCGAGCCGATCCTGACATGCAAGAGTTCTGCTAAGGGTTAATCGACGGGGCGAGCCGTCATGCTCGCCCTTGTGGCGAGTATCCACGTCTCGACCCCCGCACTCGCCGCACGAAGACGTGGATGGTCGGGACAAGCCCGACCATGACGGAAAGGCTCATCAGCGCCGGATGATCGTGCCCGAGCCGGTATCGGTGAAGAGCTCGATCAGCACCGCATGCGGCACCTTGCCGTCGAGGATGACCACGGCCTCGACGCCCTTTTCCAGAGCGTAGATGCAGGTCTCGATCTTCGGGATCATCCCGCCCGAAATCGTGCCGTCGGCGATCAGGTGCCGGCATTCCTCGACCGTCAGCTCGGGGATGAGCACCTTGTCCTTGGTCAGGACGCCCGGCACATCGGTGAGCAGCAGCAGGCGCTTGGCGTTGAGCGCGCCGGCGATGGCGCCAGCGAAGGTGTCGGCATTGACGTTGTAGGTCTGGCCGTCGGCCGCCGAGCAGACCGGCGCCAGCACAGGGATCAGCTCGGCCTTGAGGACAGCGTCGAGCACGGAGGTATCGACCTTGTCGGGCTCGCCGACGAAGCCGAGATCAAGCACCTCCTCGATCTTCGAATCGGGATCGACGATGGTGCGCGTCACCTTGCGGGCCGTGACCATGTTGCCGTCCTTGCCGCAAAGCCCGATCGCCTTGCCGCCCTCGCGCGAGATGTAGCCGACGATCTCCTTGTTGACCGAACCGGCCAGGACCATCTCGACGACATCGACGGTGGCGGCGTCGGTGACACGCAGGCCCTGCTTGAACTCCGACTGGATGCCGAGCTTGCTCAGCATGCGCGCGATCTGCGGCCCGCCACCATGGCAAACCACGGGCTTGAGGCCGGACTGCTCGAGCAGGACGATGTCCTCGGCGAAGTCCTCGGCCGTCGCCGCGTCACCCATGGCGTTGCCGCCATATTTGATCACGATGATCTCCTGATCGTAACGCTGCA
The DNA here is from genome assembly GCA_900470775.1 of Hyphomicrobiales bacterium. GTDB lineage: Bacteria > Pseudomonadota > Alphaproteobacteria > Rhizobiales > Beijerinckiaceae > Allobosea. The sequence goes on from UCBZ01000051.1 coordinate 25,053, forward strand.
TGTGCGGCAGCGCCTGAACCAGCAGGTCGGCCGATTGCGACGGCGTCATGTGGGCGGGAGGAATCATCGGGCAAGGTCCACAGAGCCGCAGGAAGGGTGCGGCGCGCTTCTAGCCGAAGATCGTACGATGCGGAAGCGTTCAGGCGCGCGGCGCGAACACGGCCGACAGCGCGAGCAGGAGCCAGCCACCGAGCATGCCGAAGCCGCCGATCGGTGCGGCACGCGGAAACAGCGCCTCGTTGGTGAACCCACGCCGCGCCAGATCAGCGGCGAACAGCGCTGCACCGAGGATCAGGATGGAAAGTCCGAGGCGGGCGAGCCAGTCGAGAAGATAGCCGCCCTTGCGGGCGACGGTCGCGCCGAACACCAGCGGCGCGTGGAAGAGCAGCATCTGGCCCGCGATCTGGACATTGGTCGTACCGGTGACATGAGCCGCGGCGGCGAGCAGGGCGCCGCCCGCCAGCCCCATCAGGGCGGCCAGCACGAGATGGATCTTCGCTGCGTTCATCTCAATTCTCGATCGCGAGTTCGACGAACCCGGCCGGGTCGGCACAAAATTCCCGCATGATCCGGAAATGGGTGGTGTCCTGAAGCGTGATGGGCTCCAGCCCGTACTTCGACAGGCTCAGCAGGCGCGCCCCGGGAAACGCCATCAGCATGGGCGAATGAGTCGCCATGATCACCTGCGTGTGTCCCGCCCGCTCGATTTGCTGCAGCAGCTTGAGAAAGATCATTTGACGCGCCGGTGACAGCGCCGCCTCCGGCTCGTCGAAGATGAAGAAGCCCTGCCGCATGCAGCGCTCCTCGAAGAAGCGCAGAAACCCTTCGCCATGGGAATGGGACAGAAAGTCCGGGGGCGGCCCGGAGCCGATCGCGGCCTCGTCAAGATAGCGAGCGACGGAGAAAAAGCTCTCGGCGTGGAAGAACCAGCCATTTGTGATCTTCGGCAACCAACTCGCTCGCAAGGCCGGTCCAAGCGCGCCACCCATCGCCTCGACGGCGCTGGAATGATCGACCGGGCGGTAGCCTTTGCCACCACCCGCCTCGTCATAACCGGCCAGAGCTGCGATCCCTTCGAGAAGGGTCGATTTCCCGGTCCCGTTCTCGCCGACGATGATCGTGATCGCGCGGTCGAAATCCAGTTCGAAGCCGCGAGCCAGGAAGGGCAGACAAAACGGGTAAAGCGAGGGATCGGCGACCCTGTCCTCGTCGAGCCAAACCCGCTTGAGGAAAGGAGCCGGCAGACGTGTGGGTCGAGATCCTCTCATTTCCGGAACTTTCCACTCATGGCGCGTCGAGCCAGGCTTTCGGCCGCCGCGTCCAAAGATCAGTGGCCGGTCGTGAAGTGCCTCTCACTCCCGCTCCGACAGCACGCGCCCGACCGCCGCGCGCAGTTCGGGGATGCCCAAACCCGTCTCGCTCGATGTCAGCAGCACTTCGGGGAAGGCGGCCGGGCGGCGCTTGATCTCGTCATAGGTCGCCTCGCGCATGAACTTCTGGTCGGCCTGCTTGATCGCATCGCCCTTGGTCAGCACCACCTGATAGGACATCGCCGCCTTGTCGAGCGTCTCCAGCACGGCGTTGTCGACGTCCTTGAGGCCGTGGCGGGCGTCGATCAGCAGGTAGACCCGCATCAGATTGGGCCTGCCGCGCAGATATTCGTGGATCAGATTGGTCCAGGAGGCGACCTTGGCGCGGCCGACGGCGGCGTAGCCATAGCCGGGCATGTCGACGATGGTCAGGCGCTCGTCGCCGCCGACCTGGCGGAAGAAGTTGAGCTGCTGGGTGCGGCCGGGCGTATGCGAGGTCCGCGCCAGCGCGTTGCGGCGCGTCACGGCGTTGATCAGGCTCGACTTGCCGACATTGGAGCGGCCGGCGAAGGCGATCTCGTGCCCCACCATCTGCGGCAGGTCGTCGACATGGGTCGAGGCCCAGACGAAATCCCATGGCCCCTCGAAGAGCTTGCGGGCGGATTCGATCTCGTCGTCGGTGAAGGGTGTCGTCGTGCTCGTGGTCATGGTGGTTACGCCTACACGGCGGCGCGCAGCGCGTCGATGTCCGCGCCCGCGATCGCCGCGACATTGCGGCCGATCTTGTCGGCATCCCAGTCCCACCAGGCGATAGCCAGCAGCGCGGCGACGGTCTCGTCGGGAAAACGCGTCCTGACGACGCGGCCGGGATTGCCGACGACGACCGCATAGGGCGGCACGTCCTTCACCACCTGCGCCCGCGTGCCGATAATGGCGCCGTCGCCGATTGTCACGCCGGGCATGATCACCGCCTCGCGGCCGATCCAGACATCGTTGCCGACCCGCGTGTCGCCGCGATGGGCTTGCGCCGTGACATCGGGCCCGCCCGAGATCCCGAACATCTGGAAAGGGTAGGTCGAGAAACCACCCATCGGGTGGTTGGCGCCGTTCATGATGAACTGCGCGGCTTGGGCGATCGCGACGAATTTGCCGATGATCAGCCGGTCGCCGACGAAGTCGAAATGATAGCGCACGCAGCGCGCGACGAAATGCTCGGGGCCGCGCGAGTCGTCATAGTAGCTGTAGTCGCCGACCTCGATCAGCGGATGATCGACGATCGCCTTCAGGAAGGCCGTGCCCTTCCAGCCTTGGATGGGGTGGCGCGTGAGGGGATCGGGCAGCGGCATCGGCTCTAAAGGCAAAGGGCGGGAAACCCGCCCTTTGCTGTCTCATTTCTTGTTGCTGTTGGCGGGCTTGCCTGGCGCGGGCACCGCCGCGGCGGCGGGATCCGGTTTCTTGCCCATCATGCCCTTGAGGTTGTCGAACAGCTCGATCTTCACGCCGTGCTTGCGCATGATGTAGCCCTGCTGCATCACCGAGAGCAGGTTGTTCCAGCTCCAGTAGATCACCAGGCCGGCCGGGAACGAGCCGAGCAGGAAGGTGAAGAACACCGGCATCCAGGTGAACATCATCTTCTGCACCGGGTCCGGCGGCTCCGGGTTCATCTTCATCTGCACGAACATCGTGATGCCCATGATGATCGGCCACAGGCCGAGATGCAGCATCGCGGGCGGCGTGAAGGGCAGCACGCCGAAGAGGTTGAACAGGTTCGTCGGGTCGGGCGCCGCGAGATCGCGAATCCAGCCGAAGAACGGCGCATGCCGCATCTCGATGGTGATGAACAGGATCTTGTAGAGCGCGAAGAACACCGGGATCTGCACCAGCACCGGCCAGCAGCCGGCGAGCGGGTTGATCTTCTGGGTCTTGTACAGCTCCATCAGAGCCTGCTGCTGCTTCATCTTGTCGTCGGCATAGCGCTCGCGCAGAGCCAGCATCTCCGGCTGCATCGCCTTCATCTTCGCCATCGAGGCGTAGGACTTGCTGGCGAGCGGGAAGAAGACGCCCTTCAGCAGCAGCGTGACGACCAGGATCGCGATGCCGAAATTGCCGACATGCTTGTAGATCCAGTCGAGCAGGAAAAACATCGGCTTGGTGATGAAGTAGAACCACCCCCAGTCGATCATCAGGTCGAAGCGCTTGATGCCGAGATTTTGCTCATAACCGTTGATGGCGGCGACTTCCTTGGCGCCCGCGAAGAGGCGCGCGGTGCTCGCGGCGCCGGCGCCGGGGGCGACCGTCACCGCTTCCGCGAGGAAATCGGCCTGGTAGGCGCGACTGCCGCCGGTCTGCACCGAGGAGAAGCGGCCCTCATATTTGCGCGACTGGTCCGGCACCACGGTCGCCGCCCAGTACTTGTCGGTGATCCCGACGAAACCGCCGACGACGTCCTTCCAGACCCGGCCATTGGTGCCGGCCGAGAGCAGCGGCTCCTTGTCGACATGGTCGTAGGTGAATTCCTGGAGGCCCTGTTCGCCGAGAACGCCGATCAGGCCTTCATGCAGGACGTAGTAGCCCAGCGTCGGCGGGCGGCCGTGACGGACGACCTGCGCATAGGGGAACAGCGTGACGGCGGCTGCGCCCTTGTTGTCGACCTCGTCCTTGACCTGGAACATCGCGTTCTCGTCGACGGTGACGATGCGGCGGAAGAGCAGGCCCTGGCCGTTGTCCCAGGTCAGGGTCAGCGGCTTGGCCGGCGTCAGAACCTGCGCGTCCGGCGTCCAGACGGTCGTCGCATTCGGCAGCGGCACGCTGGTGCCCGGCGCCGCGACCCAGCCGAAATCGGTGTAGTAGCCATTGGGGCCGCCCAGCGGCGAGAGCAGCACGATGATCGGGCTGTTGGGATCGACGGTCTCGCGATAGGCCTTGAGCGAGACGTCATCGATGCGCGCGCCGGTGAGCGCGATGGAGCCCGCGATCTTGGGCGTGTCGATGCGGATGCGCGGGCTGGCCGCCAACGCCTGGTCGCGTGTGCCGGCCACCGGGGTCGCGGGAACACTGCCCGGAACCGTCGTCGTCGCGGGCTGGCCCGGCACGCTCGACGGTGCGGGAGCGACTGCTGTGCCCGGAGCGGGCGTCGGGCTGGTCGCCTGCTGGTTCTGCTGCGCGATCTGCTTCTGCTTCTCCATCTGCGGCACGCCATAGAAGTACTGCCAGCCGAAGAGGACGACCACGGAGAGCGTGATCGCCAGAAGCAGATTGCGGTTGTCTTCTTTCATCATGATGGAAAACAGATCTCGCTCACGCCCGTCGGGCTTTAGGGATTCAGGGCTCTAGGATGGCTTGCGGGCGCCGCCGACACGGGCCGGGCCGGCGCGCGACGTATCCGCAGCAGGCGTGCTGGTCTTGGATTTACCGGAGGAGCGGAGCTTTCGGCCCGGCCCGGCCGGCCGGGCGCGATCGATGGCGGTGGAGAGTTCGCTGACCAACATCCGGAAGCCGGCGGTTAGTGTCTCCGCCCGTGCGACGATGACGACGTCGCAGCGCCGGTCGGCCTGGGTGGCAAGGGCCTCCGCCGCCGCGACGCGCAGGCGCCGGCGAATGCGGTTGCGCTTGACGGCATTGCCGACCTTGCGTGACGCGGTCAGCCCGAGGCGCAGGCCGGCAGGCTCGCGCGTCTCGTCGGGCTCGGCATCACGCACCTGGACGGTGAATGCGGACGAACGAAAACGGCGGCCGTGATCGGCCGCCGCCAAAAACTGTTTGCGTTGCTTCAGACGGGCGAGGCGCATGGCGATTGGCCAGTCTTCTGCAAAAGGCGCGCGGTGGTCACGCGCCCGTGGCTCAGGCCGAGAGCTTCTTGCGGCCGTGGGCACGACGAGCGGCGATGACCTTGCGGCCGCCGGTCGTTGCCATGCGGGCGCGGTAGCCGTGGCGGCGCTTGCGAACCAGCTTGCTGGGTTGATAGGTTCTCTTCATCGTCCGTCTCCGGGGCCTTGTCAGCGCGGCGGTCGCGGCTTCCCGGGAGAAGCGTGGCCATCCGAGCCTGTCATGCGAAAGGTTCCGCGCCGCCCGCTGGGGGCAGCGCAAGTGGCGGGCTTATGACGGATGACCCGATCCAAGTCAATGCCGAACTCGGGCCGTGACGGCGCCTGCGACGAGGCTTCGCGGCGATTTTTACCGCGCGGCACGCGCGGGCGCGCTTGCGCTTGATGGTCTTATCCCCGATATAGCGGCCGGGAGGTTGGCGAGGGACGTCTCACTCGCCAACCGGGTCAGGTCCGGAAGGAAGCAGCCCTAACGAGACCGAACGGGTCTTCGTCCAGCCTCCCACCTTTCGCAAAGCGCGCCTTGTCCCGGCGCTCCTGCCAGACTGCGGGCGTCACCCCCGAAACGGGCGTTGACCCCCACGCGGCGAACCGCCAAACCAGACCGATGAGCGACGACACGAACGCAAGCCCCCCCGCCGACGAGCCGGGCTTTGCCGGTTTCGACCCGGCGCCCGTTGTTGCGCCCGCGGCAGCTCCGGCTGCGCCGACATCAGCTTCGCCCTATCGCGTGCTGGCGCGCAAATACCGCCCGGCGCATTTTGGCGACCTGATCGGCCAGGACGCGATGGTGCGGACCCTGACCAACGCCTTTGCGGCCGGGCGCATCCCGCAGGCCTGGATGCTGACCGGCGTGCGCGGCGTCGGCAAGACCACGACCGCCCGTATCCTCGCCCGCGCGCTGAACTACCAGACGCCAGAGGGTGGCGGCGGACCGACGACCGATCTCAGGGAGTTCGGCATCCACTGCAAGGAGATCATCGAGGGCCGGCACATCGACGTGCAGGAGATCGATGCCGCCTCCAACAACGGCGTCGACAACATCCGCCAGATCAACGACGCAGTGCGCTATGCGCCGGTCTCGGCCCGCTACAAGGTCTATATCGTCGACGAGGTGCACATGCTCTCGACGGGGGCCTTCAACGCCTTCCTGAAGACGCTGGAGGAGCCGCCACCGCATGCGCGCTTCATCTTCGCGACGACCGAGATCCGCAAGGTGCCGGTGACGGTGCTGTCGCGCTGCCAGCGTTTCGACCTGCGCCGCGTCGATGCCGGGCTTTTGGTCTCGCATCTGTCGGGCATCTGCAAGGCCGAAACCGTCGAAGCCGAGGACGAGGCGCTGGCCGCGATTGCGCGCGCCGCCGAAGGCTCGGTGCGCGATTCCCTGTCGATCCTCGACCAGGCCATCGCCCATGCGGCCGGCACGATCACGCTCGACGATGTCCGCTCGATGCTCGGCCTGGCCGACCGGGCGCGCGTCATCGACCTGTTCGAGGCGGTGATGAAGGGCGACATCGCGGCCGCGCTCGGGGAACTCAGGGCACAATACGATGCCGGCGCCGACCCGACCGTGGTGCTGACCGACCTCGCCGAGTTCACCCATCTGGTGACGCGGCTCAAGCTCGTGCCCGACGCGGTCAAGGACAACAGCCTCGCCCAGGCGGAGCGGGTGCGCGGCGGCGATTTCGCCCAGCGCCTGTCGATCCGCATCCTCGCCCGGACCTGGCAGATGCTGCTCAAGGGCCTCGGAGAGGTGAAGCAGGCCGACCGGCCGATCATGGCAGCCGAGATGGTGCTGGTGCGGCTCGCTCATGCCGCCGACCTGCCGACGCCGGACGAAGCGTTGCGGATGCTGCGCGACGGCTCGGGAAGCGTCGGCAGCGGCCAGGGCATGCCGTCCGCGCCGCGCCCGCCGTCCGGCGGTGGCAACACCGCGCTGGCGGCAAGGCCGATCCTCGCCAGCGCCAACCCGATGCCGGAGATGGCGGCGGCACCGCGCGCGCAGGCGCAGCCCGCCGTGATGGTGGCCTCGCTGGAGGACGTCGTGGCGCTCGCCTCGCAGCATCGCGACATCACGCTGAAGCTGGCGCTGGAGCGCGATGTCCGCCCGGTGCGCTTCGAGCAGGGGCGGATCGAATTTTCGCTGGGCGCGGGCGCCTCGCGGACGCTCGCCACTGATCTGTCGCGCCGCCTGAAGGAGTGGACCGGCCAGACCTGGATGGTCGCGGTCGTGAATGCCGAGGGCGGGGCGACGCTGCGCGAGCAGGCGGAGGCCGTGAAGGGCCAGCGCGAGAACGATGCCGCCTCGCATCCGGCCGTCAAGGCGGTGCTGGAGCGTTTTCCGGGCGCCCGCATCGTCGATGTGCGCGATCCCCGCGCCGCCGAGGCCGACACGCCCGCGACGGCAGCGGCAGAGACCGAATATCTGCCGGATGGCGAGCCGCTCTTCGACGACAGCGAGCCGGATTTCGACGGAATCGACTTCTGACATCCACAGGGAGACTGACCCGATGCGCGACATGATGGGCCTGATGAAGCAGGCGCAGGACATGCAGCAGAAGATGGCCAATGTTCAGGCCGAGCTCGACACGATCGAGGTCGAGGGCGCAGCCGGCGGCGGCATGGTCACGGTGACGATGACGGCCAAGGGCGCGCTCAAGGCGGTGAAGATCGACCCGGCGCTGATGCTGCCCGACGAGCGCGAGATCCTCGAGGATTTGATCGTCGCCGCCAGCACCGATGCCCGCAACAAGGCCGAGCGCGTCATGCAGGAGCGCATGGCCGAGATCACCAAGGGCCTGCCGATCCCGCCGGGCATGAAGCTGTTTTAGGATCCGCCGCCTTAGGACTTGCCGTCATGCCCGGGCCTGACCCGGGCATCTCCTGCCGGAAGAGGCATCCTGCCTGAGATGGTCGGATCAAGTCCGACCGTGACGCCCCTCGAAAGAAGACCATGTCCCGCGCCATTGCCGGCCCCGAGATCGAGCGGCTGATCCAGCTTCTGTCCAAGCTGCCGGGCCTCGGGCCGCGCTCGGCAAGGCGCGCGGCGCTGCATCTGGTCAAGAAGCGCGAGGCGCTGCTGGGCCCGCTGGCCGAGGCGATGGCGGTGGCGAGGGAGCGCATCGTGGTCTGCTCGACCTGCGGCAATGTCGACACCAGCGATCCCTGCTCGCTCTGCAGCGACCCGCGTCGCGACGACAGCCTGATCGTGGTCGTCGCCGATATCGCCGATCTCTGGGCGCTGGAGCGTTCGGGTGCGGTGGCGGGTCGCTATCATGTCCTGGGTGGCGTGCTGTCGGCGCTCGACGGCGTCCGGCCGGAGCATCTGACGCTCGACGCGCTGGTGGCGCGCGCCTCCGATCCGGCGGTCCGGGAGCTCATCCTGGCGCTGAGCGCCACGGTCGACGGCCAGACCACGGCGCATTTCATCACCGATCTGCTGTCGCATCTGCCACTGAAGGTCACCAAGCTCGCCCATGGCGTGCCGGTCGGCGGCGAACTCGACTATCTCGACGACGGCACGTTGGCCGCCGCGATCCGCCAGCGCACCGGCTTCTAGGTCAGAACTTGTAACCGGCGCTGACGCGCAGGGCATGCGTCGTCGGCTCGTGGCGCACGGTCAGCCCGAGCGCCGGGCCGCGTCCCGTCTCGTTGACCTTGCCGAAGTCGGTGTAGCGGTATTCGGCGCCCAGGATGAGGCTGTCGGTATAGGCGAAATTGACGCCGGCGCCCGCGGTCCAGCCAGTCGCCGAGCGCGTCGCGCTCTCGGACAGGCCCGTGGCGGCATTCTGCAGGTGATAGTCGAAATCGGTGAAGGCCGCGCCGCCGGTTGCGTAGATCATGAAGCGGTCGAGAGCGAAGCCGACGCGGCCGCGCACCGAGGCCTGCCAGTCGCGCCCGATGCGCGCCGCGATGCCGGGTGCGATCAGCGTCGCACTGGCGTCGAGCGCCTCGATATCACCCTCGATGCCGAAGACGATGCTGCCGGTCTGGTAGTTGAAGCCGGCATGCGCGCCGCCCAGCGCGGAATCGCTGCTCTGGCGGAAGGCGGCGCCGTTGAAGGCGCGCCCCAGCGTGTCGGAGAAGGTGGTGCGGTCCTGACCCCAGGCATAGCCGGCCTGGGCGCCGAGATAGACGCCGGTCCAGGAATAGAACGGCGGCAGCGCCGGCGCCGGCGGAAGCAGCTTGGACGAGGGCAGGTCGGCGGCCAAGGCCGGAGCCATGGCGAGGAGGCTGCCGCACAGGGCAAGGAGGCTCGCCAGACGGGCCTTTGGATTCTGCGTTGCCATCGCGATTCTACTCGTGAACGAAACTGTTCGATGCGCCTCCAGGCGCAGCGTCATGACGATGATCAGAAAGCATTAAGGTTAACGATCGGCTAAACCTGCGCTGGCGGCCGTGTGCCGAGGAACATTCGCGCCAGCCTGATGTTGCATCGCGGTGCCGTCGCGCCGAGGTTGGACGCGGCAGCGGAGACCATCCTGAATGTCCCTCCTGAAACGGATCACGGGTGCGGCCGGCCTGGGCGTAGCGCTCGGCTATGTCTCCGAGGCGGTGACGCGCAGGCTGACCCGTGAAAAGCGCGAGGCGGCGCGGGGGCGCATGGCGAAGACGCCGCTGCAGATGCCCTGGCTCGGCTGGAAGGACGTGCTGCTGCGCTTCGCCGGCAACCTCGCCGACAACCGGATCAGTTCGCTCGCCGGAGCGGTCGCCTTCTTCACGCTTTTGTCGCTGGTGCCGGCGCTCTCGCTGCTCGTGACGATCTACCGCTACCTGACCGACCCCGCGACCATCGCCGAACAGCTCGACGCAGTGACGACGGTGTTCCCGCAGGCCGCGCGGGAACTGATCCACGAACAGGCGATGCGGCTCGCGGGCCAGAACATCTCGGCACTGTCCCTGACCTTCCTGATCAGCTTCCTGGTGGCGGCCTGGTCCGCCAATGCGGCGGTGAAGGCGGTGTTCGATGCACTGAACATCATCTACCGCGAGCAGGAGAAGCGCAGCTTCCTGAAGCTCAACGTGATCTCGCTGGGAACGACGATCAGCGGCGTGGTGCTGCTTGTCGTGGCGCTGGTCGTGATCGCGAGCCTGCCCGTCGTCACGGCGCTGTTTCCCTTCGCCTTCGAGCTCGAGCGTTTGATCCGGCTGGTGCGCTGGCCGTCCTTCTTCGTCATCGCGACGCTGTCGATCGCCTGCCTGTACTGGATCGGCCCCAGCCGCGAGCGCGCTCGCTTCATCTGGGTCATGCCCGGCGCGGTTGCCGCCGCGCTGCTCTGGGCGGCGGCGTCCTGGGCCTTCTCCTGGTATGTCGGCACGCTCGGCAACTACACCGCCACCTATGGTTCGCTCGCCACCGTCGTCGTGTTCATGACCTGGCTCTGGCTGTCGGCGATGATCGTGCTCGGCGGTGCCGAACTCAATGCCGAGCTCGAACACCAGACCGCGCATGACACGACCACTGGCCGTCCGAAGCCGCTCGGCCTGCGCGGCGCCACGATGGCGGACAGGATCGGCCCTCCGGCTGCCTGACGCGGCTTTTCACCTGCATTGGCTTTCCGTCCGTCGCGCCCGGACGTTTCCCCATCCCGCACGACCCCGAGGACCCCCGGCATGCTCGACCCCGACAGCACGCGGCAAAACGATCTGCGCAGCGGCCGCGGCCCCTGGCTCGCAGGCCCGCCGCGGCCGGCGAGCGAAGGCCTCGACAGCGATATCCGCTGCGATGTCGTCATTGTCGGCGGGGGCATCACCGGCGCCTTGGCGGCCGAGCATCTGACTGCGCTCGGCCATGACGTCGTTCTGGTCGACCGTGAGCGCGAAGGCTTCGGCAGCACCGCCGCCAGCACGGCAATGCTGCAATGGGAGATCGACCTGCCGTTGCGCCGACTGGCCGCGCTCTACGGCTTCGAGAAGGCAGCGGACGTCTACCGCCGCAGCTTCAAGGCCGTGGAGGGCCTGCGCGAGCGGATCGCGCAACTGGAGGTGAATTGCGGGTTCGTTCCGCGCGACACCGTCTATCTGGCGGCAGGCGAGGTCGGCCCGCGCGAACTGCGCGACGAATGGAGCCTGCGCGAGAAGGCTGGCCTGCCCGGCACATTGCTCGACCATGCGGCGCTGCTTGGTACCTTCGGCTTCGACCGCGCGGCGGCGATCGTGTCGCCTGGGTCTGCCGAGGCCGATCCCTTGAGTCTGTGCCACGCCTTGCTCCGGGTCGCGGCGGGGCGCGGCGCGCGGCTGATTCGGGATGAGGCGATCTCTTATGATGCGACGTCGGGAAGCGCGGCCGTGCAACTCGCCGGCGGCCGCACGATCGAGGCCGGCCATGTCGTGCTGGCAACGGGCTATACCATGCCCGATTGCGTCGGCAGCGATCTGCATCGCGTCGCGTCGAGCTGGGCGATCGCGACGCTGCCGCAACCGCCCGCCCTGCTCTGGCCGGGCCGCTCGCTCGTCTGGGAAGCCTCGGAGGATTACGTCTATTGCCGCACCACGATTGACGGCCGCATCGTGCTCGGCGGCGAGGATGAGGAGACCGACGACCCCGAGGAACGTCAACGCCTTGGTCCGAAGAAGACACAGGCGCTTCTGGGCAAGCTGCGTGCGCTGCTTCCGGGCGCCGAACCGACGCTCGGCCATGCCTGGTCGGGCGCGTTCGGGCAGACGGTCGACGGGCTGCCGCTGATCGGGCGCGTGCCGGGTGCGTCGCGCATGCTCGCGGCCTATGGCTATGGCGGGAACGGAATTACCTTCAGCTTTCTCGCCTCGCGTATGATCGGCGCGCTGATCGGCGGCAAGGACGCGTCCTGGTTCGGGCATTTCGCCATCGACAGGCCTGATCCTGCGAAGCTCTGACGGCGTGCATGATTGCGATGGTGCAATCGTAGCTTTGCGGGAGCCGGGGGAGACAAACCGACCCCGGAGGGACATCTATCAAGGGTGCGGCCCTGACGCCGCGAACAGATGGAGGCTGCCATGCTCGCGGTCCAGGACACCAAGGCCACCAAGCCCGGCGCGGTGGAAGCACTCGATGCGCCCTTCCATATCGGGGCTGTGACGCTGCGCGTGCATGACCTGTCCGCGCTCACCGCCTTCTACCGCGATGGCATCGGCCTGGCGGTGATCGAGGCCGGTGCAGGATTCACGACGCTCGGCGTCGATGGCGAGGTGCTGGTGCGGCTCGAACAGGGCGCGACGCGCCCGACCTCGCCCGCCGGCCTATTCCACATCGCGATCCTGCTGCCGTCGCGCACCGATCTTGCAGACTGGCTCGGGCATGCCGCCGCGACGCGCATCGCGCTCGAAGGCGCTTCCGACCATCTCGTCAGCGAGGCGCTTTATCTGTCGGACCCGGAGGGCAACGGCATCGAGATCTATCGCGACCGCCGGCGAGCCGACTGGCCGCGTCGTGACGGCGCGATCAAGATGGCGACCGACCGTCTCGATCTGGAAGCGTTGCTCGCCGAAGCCCGGACCGGCAACTATTCCGGCATGCCGAGTGGCACGCGGATCGGCCATATCCATCTGCGCGTCGGCGACACGGGGCAGGCCGAGAGCTTCTATGTCGGTCTGCTCGGCTTCGAACTGATGGTTCGCTATCCCGGCGCCAGCTTCATGGCCAGCGGCGGTTATCACCATCATATCGCCGGCAATGTCTGGAACAGCCACGGCGCCGGCCTGCGCCAGGCGGGCGAAGCGGGACTTGCGTCTTTCGAACTGGTTGCCCGCGACCCCTCGGATTTCGAGGCCATGCGCGGACGCATGCTCGCGGCCGGCGGCGATGAGACCCTTCACGGCGCGATGATCGCCGATCCGTGGGGCAACCGGCTCATTCTGCGGGCGGCTTAGGCGCTTTACGCGTTCTCGGATGCCGCGACCGCGTCCGAAACGAACCGCGCGATTTCGCGCGTCGAAAACGGCTTGCGCAGGAAACGCACGGCGCGCAGATCTTCCGGGACATCGCTGGGGGTCGAGCCCGAGACGAACGCGAACGGCGTGCCGTTCTGCAGCAGGTTGGCCGCGACGTCGAATGTCTTGCCGCCCACGACGTCGATGTCGAGCAACGCGCAGGACAGCTTCGACGCCGAGACATGGCGAGCCTGCGTGAGGGATTCGACGACGATCAACTCGGCGCGAGCGCCAAGCTGCTCTGCCACGGCGGACTCGATGTCCATGGCGATGAACGGGTCGTCTTCGACGATCAGGACGCGGATATCAGACATGAGCTGACGCTGCTTTCCTACTGGGAACTCCAAAACGTATCGATCGGACAACGTTATGGGGATCGCGAGGTTCCTGAGAATACCGAAAGCAGCCCGGTTTTGCGTCAAATTCGATGCAATACGGTTAGCAAACGGTAAGCTCAGGACATCATCGCGGATTGTTGGAGCCGCGTGCTAGCGGCGCCGGCCGGGCCGCACCAAGGTGAGTTCGAAGCCGGTCACTCCCAGCGCGACATTGACGCCGCGCGACCCCTGGAGCGACAGCGGCTGTAGCGTGACCTCGTTGTTGTTGCCGCCGACCAGCAGGTTGGCGCTTCCGCCGACCCCTGCCGAGGCACCGGCCGTCGCGCCGGCATACTGCCCCGAGAGCGCCCCGAGTGGGGCGCGGGCATAGGGGCCGTAGACGCGCCAGGACATGGTGCTGCTGCGGATCGTCCCGAGGTCGAGCCCAAAATTGCGCACGACACCGACATAGCGCTGCAAGGGGCCGCGACGGGGCGCGAAGGTGCAGTTCATCGGCCGCTGAGACGTCACGACAAGGCCGAGGCCGGCGCCGACATTGCAGCTCAGGCGACCGGTGGGCGGGCCGGACTGGGCAAATGACGGAGCGGTTGAAACCAGAAGGCCAGCTGCGGCGACAACAGCAGCAAGGACGGGCCGGGATTGGCGAATGTTCATCTGGGAGCTCCTGACATGAAGGTGACGATCAAACGCCGTAGAGCCACCACAGTTCCGCGCAAGCTGGAACTGGTTAATGTCGGTTGCGTTGAGACGTCAGCATCGCAGGAGGGAAGGCCGATGATCGTGAGCCAGGACCGGGCCGCAAATCAGATCTCGCTGCTGCCCTTTTTCGGCGGTGCCGACACTCCGACGCCCTTCTGGGAGTTAGAGGAGTTGATCGCTCGCGGCTTCACCCATGAGACGGCCCTCGCCCTCATGGCTGCAAGGCGAGCCGGGCAAGACGCCACGATTCAATCTCCTGACACGCACGCACCCTTCATACCCCAACAGCCGGCAGGCAAGGATCTCCTGAACGAGTCTGCGGCGGCCCTTCTAACCGGGCACTGAAGCGAGTTCGGGAGCCTGCCCTCACGGTTCATTGGCAGAACCGGCTTGATGGCGCGCGTCGCGGCTGGATATCGATATGCAGGTGATTGGCGTGGGCGGCGTCAGAGCCAGGGCCGAGGCTGGTCATGAAGGCGCCGCAGGCCGACTGCCGTACCGCTGCCAGAAAGCGTTCCTGGGTTGTGTCGTGGGGCTTCTCGACCACGACCGTTCCATCCAGTTTGCCGTCTCCGAGCACGAAGGCGAATATATCGAGCGCCTGCCCGGTCGAATGCTCGCTCAGCGGACCATTCGCCGTTCTGTTGCGGCGACGGCATTCGTGACCCCCGCCGACCCGCAATGCGGTGAGTTCCCGGGCAAAATAGCCTTTCGCCAAAGGCTGGACGCTTGTCTCTAGCCATTGCGCGACGGACTTCGCCATGGTGCAGCTTACGGTCGCGGGCGGCTGCAGCGTGATCCGTAGCGGCTCGGCCCCCGCCCGCACGATCAAAGCCTCGACCACGATCGGCTCGACGACCGAGCATGCTGCCTCGTGACCGGGCTTGATCTCGGCCGCACGCACGCCGCCGCCGTGAACGGCGACCAGGGCCGCCAGGCACCCCGTATCGGGCGCGGGTACAGCGTCCGGCTTGTCAGAGACGTTCCGCTCTGGAGAGGGCTCCGCAGCCGTTTTGCCGGCGGGCGCAGCCACAGACGCTTCGGACGCGCGCGGTGCTCGCGGTGCTTCGGGCTTGGCAGTCCGCGCTGGCGGAAGATCCGGCGGCCGCCGCGGCGGCAAAGGTGCTTCAACGGCCAGCCGGGATCGGGGGGCCGCTTCGCTTCCAGAGATGAGGGCTGCAAGCGTGAGACCGCCCGAAATGACCGCGGCGCACGCTCTGACACCGCGCCATGGTATGAGACCGGTTTGGCGCCTGATCAGGGATGGGTTCAGCTGTCGAGTGCCGATGCGCTCGCAACCGCGACAGCGGTGACGCCGGCAAGCCCCAGCGACAGGACCTCCGAGACGAGCGCGCCTTGCTGCACCATCCCGCCGAACAGCGCTGCTCCCATCGAAGTCGCGGTGATCACCGCTGCGATGAACGTCATGGCCATGGCTTCACACCCTCCCAGATGCCGAACCGAAGCTTTGTTTTTGGAACTCGCGCGGACGAAACGTAGAGGCGGCACTCTTGTTCCGCATCTGCGCGTCGATTTTTTCCGAATGTATGACCTGAAGGAATGCACGGCCTCGGTGCCGCTGCGGACTGCCGGTCCAAGCGCAAAAAAGCCCGCGACGCCAGGCGTCGCGGGCCGAAACAGATGGCCGAATGCGGCGACGTCAGGCGGCCTTGCGGCCGGCGCGCCGGTCGAAAAACAGTGCCTGGCTGATCGCAGCCTTCACCGCCTCGGGCTGGAACGGCTTGGTGATCAGGAAGGCCGGTTCCGGCCGGTCGCCCGTCAGGAGCCGCTCTGGATAGGCGGTGATGAAGATCACAGGCACATCGATGGTCGCGAGGATTTCGTTGACCGCATCAAGGCCCGAGCTGCCATCTGCCAGTTGGATATCCGCGAGAACGAGGCCGGGACGCTTCTTGGCGACGAGCGCGATCGCCTCGCGCTGGGTGCGCGCCACGCCTGTCACGGTGTGGCCGAGTTCCTCGACCATGGTTTCGATGTCGAGGGCGATGATCGGCTCGTCCTCGATGATCAGGACATCCGTCGCGACCTGTTCGGCGATCTCCTGGCCCGCGGTCTGGACGAGGTTGGCTGCGTCCGCTGCAGACACGTCCATGATGCTCGCGACCTCGTCGATCGAAAAGCCCTCGACGGTGCGCAGCAGGAACGCCTGGCGCGGACGCGGCGTCAGCGCTTCAAGATTACGCTCCACCGGGGAAGGGTTGAGCGAGGCCGCAGTGCCGGATTCGGCCGTGTTGAGGCCGACGGAGGACCACAGCTTGAGGAAGGTGCGGTACAGCCCGAGCCGCGGGTTGAGATCGCGTGGGAAGGCGCTGGGATCGAGCACCAGCGCTTCCAGCATCGCCACGACATAGGCGTCGCCGCTGTTCTGCGTGCCGGTCAGAGCGCGTGCGAACCGGCGCAGATAGGGCAAATGCGGCGCGATTTCCTTGGCAATCGACATAGATATGTCCTCTTCAAACGTGCCGGAAATGAGCATTGGGCGGGGCCTGCTGACAAGCGATTTATTTTTGGAGGAGGCCGGAACATTTTGCCGGAAACCCTGTTGAAGGGGAGTACGAGTGTCGGTATCGCCCATCGCGTGGCATCGGGACTTGATGAGTAGGATGTCAGGACCCGCTGGAAAAGCAGGCCTGGTTTTTGCGCGAGGGCTGACATGAGCGACGCAGGTACAGCGATGGACGATTCCGATGGGAGCGAAAGCGAGCTGATGCTCGATCCAAAGGTGCAGGAGTCGATTGGTCGCTCGCTAAAGGCCCATTACGACGACATCGTCAATTCGCCCGTGCCGGACAAGTTTCTGGTCCTGCTGGCCCAACTCGAGGCAACCGAACACCGCGCTGTCGGAGCACCCTCAGATGAGCGCAACTGAGTTCAAGGACGGCCTCATCAAGGAGATCCCGAACCTGCGAGCCTTCGCGGCTTCGCTTTCGGGCTCGATGCAACTGGCCGACGATCTCGTTCAGGACACGCTGCTGAAGGCCTGGGGCAACTCGGAGAAATTCGAGCCTGGCACCAGCCTGCGCGCCTGGCTTTTCACGATCCTGCGCAACACTTATTATTCGCTCTATCGCAAGCGCGGCCGCGAGGTGCAGGACAGTGAGGGCACCTATGCCGAGCGCATGGCGACTCACGGCAATCAGGAAAGCCATCTCGACCTGGCCGATTTCCGCAAGGCCCTGGCGAAATTGCCAGAGGAGCAGCGCGAGGTCCTGATCATGGTCGGTGCCACGGGCCTCTCTTATGAGGAGACGGCCGAAATCTGCGGCGTCGCGATCGGTACGATCAAGAGCCGGGTCAACCGGGCCCGCACGAAACTGGCCGAACTCTTGTCGATCGGGAGCCTTGATGATCTCGGACCCGATCGCAAGAGCGCGGCCGCGATGCAAAGGGTCGGCTCCGAAATCGTCGGGCTCTAATGCGCCTGGCGCGCTTCAAGACCGTTCGAGGAAGACTTCTCGCGCTTCTGGTGGCGATCGCCTTGCCGATCGCATGCCTGACCGCGCTGGCCGCGCTCACGACCTATCGAACCGTGATCGCCGCCATCGAGGTGTCCCAGGCGCGGGCCGCGGACGACTTCGCGGTGCGCACGCGCGTCTGGTATCGGGGCGCCCTGCGGTCGTTGCTGGCCTCGGGCGCCGTGATGACCCGCAGCGGCGCGGACGCGGATTGCGCTGTCACGGGCCGCGCCTTGCTGGACCAGGTTGAGGGTTATCGTGCGTTTCAGCTGCTGACGGAGGACGGACGGAACTGCGCAGCCTCGCTCGATCCCGGCCTGACAATTGAGGGCATGGCGGCGCTTTCGGCCCGGCTGAGAAGCTTGCCCCCCGTCAAGGTCTGGGGTGGCGCCGAACTCGCCCAGGTTCGCTACGACTACGTGACGTTGGCGGAGCGGAAGTATCTGGCGATCTATGCCAGGAATTCCGATGCCGGCAAGGTTTTGCAGGAAGCGCTTCTCCTCGTCGATCCGAAGCTGCTCGATCAGGTTTTCGATCTCGGCGAAGGTGGCGAAGGGATGAATGTCGCTCTCATCTCCAGCGGCGGCACGGTCGTAACCAGCCGAAACAGCGCGACCAGCGACGACGATGCCTGGTTGCCTCGCCGTGAGGTCGTTCCGCAGGGCCAACTGCGCTGGGAGGCGCCCAGCCGCACAGG
This sequence comes from Hyphomicrobiales bacterium, assembly GCA_900470775.1. Taxonomy (GTDB): domain Bacteria; phylum Pseudomonadota; class Alphaproteobacteria; order Rhizobiales; family Beijerinckiaceae; genus Allobosea. Next base: position 43,305 of record UCBZ01000051.1, read on the forward strand.
AAAAGTGCGGACCTATGCGGCGCGGCTGGTGGCGGAGCCCGATCTCTATGTCATCGCGAGCTTCGAAGACGCGCCGGCGCGGGCGGCGCGGGTGCAGTTCCTCGTCCTGCTCTTCGCGCCGCTGCTGACGCTGCTGCTGCTCTGCATCGTCTATCTGCGCGCGATCGATCGGCATTGCGTCTTCTGGCTGCGCGGCATCGAGGCGACCGCGCGGGCGCGCTCGACGCACCCCAATGCCAGAGCTGTCATCGCCGAGGATATGCCGACGGACATCCGCAACGTCGCCGAGGCGTTCAACACCATGGTGGACGAGCAGGAGGTGCGCCAGCGGCGGCTCCAGACTGCGCTCGACGACAACCGCTTCCTCGTGCGTGAACTGCATCACCGGGTGAAGAACAGCCTCCAGGTGGTGCAAAGCTATATCGGCCTGACCAAGCGCGACTATCATGACGAGGCCAGGCTGGCGCTGGCCGATGCCGAATGCCGCGTCCACGTCCTGTCCGCCGCCTACCGCTTCACGCTGGCCGATGGCGAGATGCAGCCCGTGCGCGTCGATCTGTTCATCGAGGACGTGGTGACGATGATCGACAATCTCATACGTCGCCGCGACCAGTGGGTGTCGAGCCGGCTGGAGACGGAGGCGACCCTGTCGGTCGACCGGATCATTCCACTCGGTTTCCTGGTCGTGGACGTCGCCTCGCGCATGCTTCGCACCACACCGGGGGTCAGCCTCACGATCATCGTGCGCGATGTCGATGCATCGACGATCGCGATCACGCTCGAGGCGGATCGCGATATCGCCCCGAGCGAACCGCCCAAGCTCTTCGCAGGCCTAGTGGCGCAGATTGAGGCCGTTCAGGTCGAGCCAGCCGAGGGCCGCAGACTCGGCAGCTGGCAGGTCAGTCACAAAGTCTGACTGCCAAGGTCTGATGAACGCGCGATCTGACCCCCGCGCTAGACGTCGGTGCCGGTCAGCCCGGCTCCTCGACGTTCTCGATGGTGACGCCGACACCCAGCCCCAGGAAGGAGCCGGTCAATCCAGTGAAGCTGCCCGACACGGGCGAGGCGTCCTCCGGAACGCGCGCGACGGCGACCCGCAGGAGCTGGCGGTCGGCAACGAGGTCATTGGTCGGATCGAATTCGACCCAGCCATCGCCGGGAATGAAGACATCGGCCCAGGCATGAGTCAGGCCGACCGTGGAGACCAGTCCGGCCGCATCGGGCGTCCGGTCATGGATATAGCCGGTGACGAAGCGCGAGGCGAAGCCCATGCGACGAGCAAGCTCGATGAACAGCCAGGCATAGTCACGGCACGACCCCGCCTGCTGGCGAAGCGTATCGGCGGGATGCTGCGTGCCCTCGTCATAACGAACTGAATAGTTCAGGCCCGTATAGATCGCATGCGCGAGATCACGCAGCAGATGGCCGGACCCGCTGCCGATCCGGGCGCGGAAGTCGCTCAGCCACTGGTCGAGCAGGCCGTCTGGATCGGCGGCTGCCAGATCGAGATAGGGTTGCAGCACCAAACTTTCGCCATCGCTGTAGACGACACCGGTGACGGCCGTCATCGGCTCGACCTCGGTGCGCGGCAAGGCGGATCCGAAGCGCTGGATCAGCAGCTCGCTGACGATGTCGAGTTTATCAGCCGGTGCGTCGAAATTCGCGACCGCTACCGAATTGCCATAGACGTCGTGCATCCAGCGCAGCCGCGCCTGAGGGGAGATCGACAGCGCAGTATCGACGACGCGCAGATCGAAACTGTCCCGCGGGCGCAGCATCAGCCGATGCGGCCCGAACTGCACGGGGCCGGCATAGCTGTAAGTGGTCGAATGCCGAATGCGCAGATACATGGTCGTTCCCAGTGGGCGAAGCGCCTCGACTGCGATCAGCCGGAGGACGCGACAAAAAACAAGCCGCCCGAAGGCGGCCTGGGAGTGTGATGCGAGGGGAGCATCGCGGGATCAATGCGGAGCGGACTGGATTGTTCCCGACCGCCCGTCACCGATGCGCGATTTATCAGCGGGTCACTGTGCCCTCGGCGCGCGGCAGCATGGCCTGCTGCGTGCCGCCGATCGCGCGTCTGGTCACGCCGACCGAGCGCTGCGCGGGATCGACCGCCGCCAGGCGGGTGTCGGACGGAACCTGTCGCTCGATCTTGGCCTGCGCGATCGCCGCGGAGCTGTCGCGATTTGTCTCCTGCAGGCCGGAGCCGAGCGTCAGCGCGAACACCGCCGCGCCCATGAATCCGAAGAAAAGGCCGGCGCGCTTGATGGGGGCAAGGCTGTTCGTCAACATCTGTCTCTCCCGTCGCCTTGGCCGGGCAAGAACGACCGGCTTCGGGGAAGTTAACGCAAGGATGCCGGGAGGGTTCCATTTCGGGACCGGACGGAGACGGCCGGCACATCACATCGGCGCGAGCAAGGTCAAAGCCCACGTCAGGTATTGACGAGGATGTACTCAGGCCGCCTCGTCATTGGCCGCGATCCTTGTCTTGAACAGCCGCCAGAGCGACTTGCCGAGACGACGCGAGGTCAGATGGGCGCCGGCATGGCGCTTCTCCAGGGTGATCTTCCGGTCGTGGAAATCTTCCAGCCCAGGCCGATGGCCGACGCTGATCACCGTCGCATGGGCAAGTTCGGCCTCGAACAGGCCCAGCAACGAATTCTGGCTGTCCTCGTCGAGGGCCGAGGTCGCCTCATCCATGATGATGATGTCCGGCCGCTGGATCACGAGACGCGTGAAGGCGACGCGCTGGCGCTCGCCGCCCGACAGGATGCGGTCCCATTTGTCCTCGTCGTCGAGACGCTTGGCCATATAGGACAAGCCGCAGCGCCGGAGCGCGGCGATGACGGTTTCGTCCGGCACCGGCTTGTCGGCCTCGGGGTAGAGCAGCACGGTGCGCAAGGTCCCGATCGGCAGATAGGGCTTCTGCGGCACGAAGGCGAGCGACTTGCCGGCCGGCAGCGCAATAGAGCCCGAGCCCCAGGGCCAGAGCCCTGCCAGCGCGCGGATCAGCGTGCTCTTGCCGGTGCCGCTCTCGCCGACGATCAGCACCTTCTCGCCGAGCCCGATCACCACCGAGGCATCGGCGATCACGGCCCGGCCATTGCTGTGGGCGATCGAGAGCTTGTGGAGGTGAATCGCGCCATCGGCGCTCTCCTTCATCTCGATATGGGTCTCGCCCTCCATGATCGTGCCGATATCGAGCCCTTCCAGCGCTTCCTGCAACTCGTCGACGCGGGTGACCGAGGCGAACCATTCGGCGAGGCGGACGAAGTTGTCGACGAACCAGATCAGCGCCGCCTGCACCGCACTGAACGCTGCAACGACCTGCATCACCGCTCCCAGCGAGACATCGCCGGCCAGGTATTTCGGCGCGATCAGAAGCAGCGGCACGATCGGGAAGAGCGCGCCATTGGTGTTGAGCACGAGCGCGATGACGCCCTGCTGCCTGATGACGCGCAGCCAGGCGGCGACGACGCGGCCGTAGTTCTCGCCGACCGAACCGCGCTCGTCGGCATCGCCGCGGATCAGCGCAATGCTCTCGGCATTCTCCCGAAGCCTTGTCATTTCGGCGCGAAACTGTGCCTCGGCTTCGTTCTTGGCCGCAATTCTGGCGACCAGCGGCCGCCCCGTCAGATAGGCGGCGAGCGAGGCGATGAGCGCATAGCCGATCGCGGCGAGCGCCATGTAGCTGGGTATCACGACCTCGACGCCCGCCAGCGTGAAGCGGGCGGAGCCCGCGACATGCCAGAGGATCGCGGCGAAGGTCGCGGCCGTCACCGCCGCGCTGATCAGCCCGATCGCGAATTCGACGAGGGGCTCGATCGCGAGCCGGACGTCCTCGGCGATGCGGTATTCCGGCGCCGCCTGCTCCTTGGCGATGAATTGCAGCCGGTAATAGCGCTGGTCCGCGATCCACCAGCCCGCGAGCCGGCGCGTGAGATATTCGCGCCAGCGCATCTGCAGCAGCATTCGGCTGATCACCAGGGCAGACAGGCTGAGCGCGGAGGCCGCGATCAGCAGGGGCAGCCACGCCGCCACGCTCCAGGCGGCAGCGACATCGCGCTTTTCGAGAGCATCGAAGAACAGGCGGTTCCAGGCGTTGACGCCGACGGCTGTGGCGATCTGCGCGGCGACGAAGGCCAGGACGACCAGCGTCAGGCCCCAGGCGCGCAGCCGGGTCTCGCCGCTCCAGAACGGCAGTGCCACGACGAAAAAGCGTCGCATGCGCGAGCGCTTGGCAACCGGCGGCGTTTCAGTCATCAGGATGGTAACTCCACGCCAGCGCCCGCCTTCGCCGCAGATGCGGAGCGCAGCGTCCAGCTAACGTGCTGCCGCGGTTACGGTTCCCCAAAACTGCGCCAGATGCTGCGTTGCACAATGGCAAAGCTTTCTAAACTGGGCGAAGGTTTTTAACTGGGGATCGAATTGCAGACGGCGCGGCCCGCGTGACCGTTCTGCGCCGGGAGATCGAGCGAGGCATGACGGATACCGCCCAAAATGGCCGCAACGGTGTGCCTTGCCTGGCATGTCCGCTTCGCCTGAAGCCCGCTTTCAAGGACAAGACCGACGACGAGGTTCGCTTCATCCAGTCGATGAAGCTCGAGCATCGCCATCTGGCGCCTGGAGCCGACATCATCCATCCCGGCCAGGAGGACGCGGAGCTCTATACCTTGTTTTCCGGCTGGGCCTTCCGTTACCAGCTTTTGCCCGACGGCCGTCGCCAGATCCTGAATTTCCTGCTGCCGGGTGACCTCGTCGGCTTGCAGGCCTCCCTGCTGAGCGCCGCCCAGCATGGCATTGAGGCCCTCACCGAAGTCGAACTCTGCGTGTTCCCGCGCAAGCGCGTCTGGGATCTGTTCGTGCGCATGCCCAGCTTGTCCTACGAGATCGCCTGGCTCGGCTCGCGCGAGGAGAGCCTGATTGACCAGAACCTGACCTCGGTCGGCCAGCGCAATGCCGGCGAGCGCATCGCCGCGCTGGTGATCTCGCTCTATCGGCGGGCCGATGCGCTCGGGCTGGTTGCCGAGAACGGCTTTCGCTTCCCACTTTCCCAGCAGCAGCTGGCGGACGCGCTCGGCCTGTCTCTGGTCCATACCAGCAAGACCTGGTCGCGGCTGCGCAAGGCAGGGCTTTTCTCGACATCGGATGGCCGCCTGACCTTGCTCAATCCGCGCCTGACCTCCCGGATGGCCCTGCTCTACGAGCGGGAGGTGGAGCCGAGACCGCTGATCTGAAAACCGATCAGCCTTCCGAGCTGGATTAAGACTTGGCTCCGGAGCACTCTTGACCCCATATGACGCGCAGGTAACGTTCGCCGTAACGCCGTGGTCGTCCCCGTGGGGCGATGTCAGAGGTATCATGTCACTCACGACCCGCAGCCGGTCCTCGCAAGGTCAATCGCTGGCGGCCCGCATCGGGCAGTCGCGCGTTGCCTTGCGTATCGAGGACGAGATGCGGGTGACTGCCGCCGATCTGGTCGATAGCGTGGCGGAAGCCCGGCTGAAGGTCGCGACCGTGCGCTACAAGGTGCAGGACGAGGTTCGCAGCAAGACCGAGAAGCTGCGGTCGCGGGTCAACGAGGCGCGGGCGAAGCTCGGCGACGAGGCCCGCTTTATCAAATCCTGGATCGACGATCCGATGCGCACCGGCTCGGTGACGCCGTCGGGTCCGGCGCTGGCGCGGCGCATGGCCTCCTTCGTCGATCCGACCCTGCCCGGACCGGTCATCGAGATCGGCCCCGGTACCGGGCCTGTCACCGAAGCGCTGATCGAGCGCGGCGTCAGCGAGGACCGGCTGATCCTGGTCGAGTACAGCCCGGAATTCTGCAAGCTTTTGCGCCAGCGCTTTCCGCAGGCGACGGTGGTCGAGGGCGATGCCTACGCCCTGTCGACGACCTTGGCAGGGCATCTCGAAGGCAAGGCGATCGCGGTCGTCTCGAGCCTGCCGCTGTTCAACCAGCCCCCAGTGATGCGCACTGCCCTGGGCAAGGACGCCTTCACCCTGCTGGCCGAGGGCGCTCCCTTCATCCAGTTCACCTATTCGGTGGTCTCGCCGCTGCCGCGCAAGGGTTCCGGCCTGAAGGCCTTCGTCTCGGACTGGGTTCTGCGGAATATTCCCCCCGCTCGCGTCTGGGTCTATCGCCAGGCGAGCTGACGGCGGCGCTGATTAAAACTGCGACTTCAAACCGAATCGCAACAATCGCCCCGCAGATGCATTGACCGGCAGGCCTGGTCACTCAGACGGCTATTCGATCCGGCAGGCGTCGCTCGCCGGGCTCAGCCGCCAGATGCCGTCATCGGGCTTGGCGGGAATCGCGACCGCGTTGTCGGCGATCTCCTCGGCATCATAAGGGTTGGGGTTGGCGACGATGCCGCCATTGCGGATGTCGAGCGTGCCCTGGGGGCCGCGCTCGATACGCCAGCTCCCGGCTTCCCATTCCGGCACGCAGTGGACGCCCTGGCCGCGTGGCTTGCAGAATCCGCTGAGCTGATAGTCGTAATCCGACGTCGCCTTGGTGCGCTGGCGCAGGTTGATGTAGAGCACGACGAAGAAGCTCTTTGACGGCTCGGTCTTCCAGTCGTCGGGCAGATGCACGAGGCGGATCCGGCTGACCTTCTGCTGCGGGTGGGTCGCGAGATGGGCCGCGTCGTAGTTGCGCTCCCAGCAGGCGGCGCGCTTCGGTGGCAGTTCGGTTTCCAGCGGCCGCGCGAAGGCCGGGACGGCCAGCGCAAGACCAATGGGCAGCGAGACGATAAGGCCGAGGCTCGCGATCTTGGCTCCACGCATGATGTCGGCCCCTTTCCGGCAAGGATCCTGCCGGCCAAGCGCTGAGATCAGCGCAGTTGCCGCTCCAGTGCAAATGCTTTTGCTGAGCGGCGCTTGACCTGCGCCAGGCGCTCGGGCTTGGTTCGCGCTGCCGCCGCGGGGTGAGAGACAGCGTGACTGACATTGCGCGGCTCGTCGCCGACATCGCAGACGAAATGGCGGCCCTGCCCGAGCGCGGCGAGGTCGCGACCTATATTCCGCCGCTCGCGGCGATCGACCTGCGCCATTTCGGCCTGTGCATCGTGACGGCCGATGGGGCCGTGCACATGGCCGGCGATGCGCTCGAGCCGTTCTCGATCCAGAGCATCTCGAAGGTGTTCGCGCTGACGCAGGCGCTCGGCAAGATCGGCGAGGCGCTGTGGAACCGCATCGGGCGCGAGCCCTCGGGCACGGCGTTCAATTCGATCGTCCAGCTCGAACGCGAGCAGGGCATTCCGCGCAATCCCTTCATCAATGCCGGTGCGCTTGTCGTCGCCGACGTCAATCTCGGTGGACACGAGCCGCGCGTGGCGATCGGGGAGTTGCTGCGCTTCGTGCGCTATCTCGCCGATGACGACACGATCGCCATCGACGAGGCGGTCGCGCGCGCCGAACAGGCCACCGGCTTCCGCAACATCGCGCTCGCCAACTACATGAAGGCCTTCGGCAATATCAGGCATGCGCCGGAACTGACGCTCGGCGTCTACTTCCATCAATGCGCCATCGCCATGAATTGCCGGCAGCTCGCCATGGCCGGCCGTTTCCTGATGCATGGCGGGCGCCATGATTCGGCCGGCTCCCGCGTCGTCTCGGCCCAGCGTGCGCGCCGGATCAACGCGCTGATGCTGACCTGCGGCCATTACGACGCTTCGGGCGACTTCGCCTTTCGCGTCGGCCTGCCGGGCAAGTCCGGCGTCGGCGGCGGCATCCTGGCGATCGCTCCGGGAAAGGCCTCGATCGCGGTCTGGTCACCCGGCCTCAACGCCAGCGGCAACTCGAAGCTCGGAACCCTGGCGCTGGAGCGGGTCGCCGAGGCGACGGGCTGGTCGGTATTCGCAGCGGGATGACGCCGCCGGGTACGCCGTGTCGGGACTCCCGCAGGGGAAGCCGATTCACGACGGCTGCCCTTGTTTTGGTAAACGCTACGTCAACCCTTTTGCGCGAAAATATATCAACTCTGCGCGACCATAGCGCAGAGAAGGGGGGCGATGTTCATGCGGATGGTTCTTGGGCGGGCATCGATCAGGCACATCCTGATCGGCCTGATTTGCGCGATGGCGCTGGTGAGCAGCGGTCTGGCGCTTCAGGGAATCTGGTCAGCAGCCAAGCGTTATGGCGTCGCCCAGCAGGTCGTCGGGCTGGCGGGCCTGAACAAGAATCTGTTCGATGCGCTCGGGGCTTTCAGGCTGGAGCGCGCCTCGATGCAGAGCGCCGTCATCCTCGCAGCCGACAAGAACCAGACGTCGATCAACACCTATATGCAAAGGCGCAAGCTGGTCGACGAGGCCATGGCGCAGGCGAACGCGACGTTCGCGACGACGGCCCGGCCGGCGCTGGCAGGCGTCCACAGCGATTTGACCGCCATCTACAGCGAGAACCAAGCCTTGCGCCAGAACGTCGAGAAGGAGGTCAAGCTCCCGCTCGAAAGCCGCGACAAGCAGATGCCTGACCGGATTCTGGACACCGGCGAGAAGCTCCTTCGCAGCCTCGACAAGGCCTCGCTGGCGGTGGACAGCGAGATTCGCGCGCTCAACCCGGCCCTGACCGAACTCGTGGTCGCACGCGCTCTTGCCTGGGCCACCCGTACCTATGCCGGCACCTCCGGCGTCATGATCAGCACGATCACGGCGCAGCAGCGTCCCTTCGACGCCAGGGAGGCGCGCATCCTGCTGAACAACGACGCTAGCGCACTGGCGAGCTGGCAGGCCCTGCGCGACATGGCCGATACGGCGCAGACCGACCCGACGATCAAGGCTGCGATCGCCAAAGGTCACGCCGTCTATTTCGCAGGCCCGGTCAAGGAGATGCGCGATGCGCTGACCACGCTGACGACGACGGGTGGCAAGCCCAACGTTTCGGTCGATCAGTGGCGCGCCGAGATCGTGCCGGCGCTCGAAGGCATCGCGGCCGTCGCCAATACGGCGCTCGATCAGGCGATCGCCCTGGCCAACGCCGCGGCGCGCGACGCCTTCGTCGCGATCGGCGAATACGCCGCGATCCTTCTGGTTTCCATCCTGATCGCCATCGCCGGCTATGTCGTGGTGCGTTCGCGCGTCACGATCCCGCTCGCGCAGATGACGGCATCTATGACGAGGCTGGCCGATGGCGATCTCGCCACCGCGCTGCCGCGGATTGACCGTCAGGACGAGATCGGCGCGATGGCCGCGGCCTTGTCGATCTTCCGGGACAATCTGGTCAAGATGCGTGACCTGGAGCAGCAGGAACGGGCGGAGTCGGCAGCCCGCTCGGCCCGGGCCCAGTCGATGGAAGCCGTGGTGTCGGATGTCGGCGAGGTCGTGGCGGCGGCCGCGGCCGGCGATTTCTCGGCACGGCTCCAGATCGACCAGGCCGATGCGCAGATGCAGAAGCTCGTCGCAGGCATCAACGAGATCAATGCCGTGGTCGACGGCGCGACCAGCGACTTCTCCAGTGCCCTGCAGGCGATCGCCGCGGGCGACCTGACCCACCGCGTCGACGGAGCCTATCACGGCCGCTTCGCCGATCTGAAGAACGCGATCAACGAGACGGTCGAGCGCCTGTCCTCCACCGTGAAGACGATCCAGACGACGACGGCCGATGTCGGCCTCGCCGCCCGCGAGATCAACATGGGTGCCGACGATCTGTCGAAGCGCACCGAGGAGCAGGCGTCCAGTCTTGAAGAGACCGCTGCCACCACCGAGCAGCTAGCAGCTTCGGTGAAGGCCACCGCCCAGGCCTCGCGGCAGGCGGCGTCGGTCGCCGACGAGGCGATGCAGGCGGCCCAAAGCGGTGGCGAGATCGCCGGTCAGGCGGTTCAGGCCATGGCCCGGATCGAGACCGCCTCGACCAAGATCTCCGACATCATCCGCGTCATCGACGACATCGCCTTCCAGACCAATCTGTTGGCGCTGAACGCGGCGGTCGAGGCGGCGCGGGCGGGCGATGCCGGCAAGGGCTTTGCCGTCGTGGCCTCCGAGGTGCGCACGCTGGCGCAGCGTTCGAGCGAGGCGGCCAAGGACATCTCGGCACTGATCTCCTCCTCCAACAGCGAAGTCGGCGATGGCGTCAAGCTGGTGCGCCAGGCTGGTGAGCAACTCGACCAAATCCTGACGGCCTCCCGCAAGGTCGCCGCCACCATCGCCGAAATCTCGGCGGCGTCGGGCGAGCAGGCTAGCGGCATCGACGAGATGAGCCAGGCGGTGGCCCATCTCGACGAGATGACGCAGGCGAATGCAGCTCTCGCCGAACAGAGCGCAGCCTCGGCCGCCTCGCTTTCAGGCCGGATCGGCGAACTCAACGACCTCGTCGCGGCCTTCAGGACCGGGCAGGAGGATGCGGGCGCAGGCCACGCCTACCCGCAGCCTGGCAGTATGCGCCGCGCCGCGTGATCTGATCGATGCCTTACGCCTGCGCAGGCGTAAGGCATCGACGGCACCGGGGGCTGCGAGCTTGCGGCGCCGTTCGGCAAGAAGAACCTCAAAGACACCGCTGGGTTAGGCGTCATTCCGCATGAGCTGATGCATCCGATGGTATGGTTATCGCTTTCAAACAGAAAATCTTAATCATCGGAAGGCAAGGTCTGTCGCAGGAATTTCCGGCGAAGTCGCAACAACCAACGCTGTAGCGATCGATGCCGCTGTGACCTGGATGGTGCCTGTGCAGCTCTTCCCCGCCTCGATCAAGAACTACCTCGTCGCCACCATGGCATGCCTCTGCATTCCAGGCGTCGGGGCGCTGGCCTATATGGCGAACCAGTCCGTGGCCGACGTCCGGACCAATATGCGTCTGACCCAGCTCGTCGAGGCCGACCGTGCGCTGCTGCTCGCTGGCAACCTGATCCGGAGCAATCGCGGTCAGGCCCAGACCGCCATCCAGGCCGCAGACGACCCGAAACCCGTCATCCAGAAGGTCGAGCAGGTCAGCAAGGCGGAGCTGGCCAATGCCGTGGCGCGGCTCAGGGCGACCGATCTCACTGAGCGCGAGACGTTCATCGATGCAATCGTCCGCCAGGAGAAGGCGACCGAGGCCAAGATGGCCGACATGCATGCCGAGGCCGCCAAGCCGAAGGCGCAGCGCAGCCTGGCCGCGACGATGCCCTGGTACAACGGCGTCGGCGAGATCGAGTCCGCGATCGTCAAGGCGTCGGACGCCACCTCCAACGCTGTGCGGCTGGCTGATCCAGTCCTGGCCGATCTGCAGGGCTTCAAGGCGGCCGGCTGGCGCGTGCGTTCCAGCTACGGCACGCAGTGCTCGCTGCTTCGTCCGGCGCTGGGCTCCGGCAAGGCGCTCGAGCCGGCCCAGTTGCGGGCGCTCGGCGAGCTGCGCGGGGCCTCGAGCGCCGGCGTCTCCCAATTGCAGCAGCTGAGCGCGCGCCCGGGCGTCGGCGCCGAGCTGGTACGGAAGGTCGGCGTGGCCGCCAATGAGGTCCAGGCCGCGAACCGCTTCATGGACGAACTGGTCGGCCGCCTCGGCTCGGGAACCGGCCCGGTGATCTCCGCGGAGGACTGGACGAAACAGTGCAACGCGCCGTTCACGGCGATCGTCGGTGCCGTCGAGCAATCGCTCGACGACATGGCGGACGCGACCCAGGCGAAACTCAGCCAAGCCTGGATCGGCTTGTCGGTCATCGGCGCGCTTCTGGCCTCGCTTCTGGCGGTTTGCGTGCTGAGCTGGCGCGGCGTCCAGCGCCGGATCGCCAAGCCCGTCGTCGCGCTGAAATCGGCGCTCGACGTGATGCAGGCCGGCGACTTCTCCCAGCCGATCCCGGCACCGACGTCCCCCGACGAAATCGGCGCATTGAGCGGCGCGCTCGAGGCCTACCGCGAAAACGCGCTCAGCCTTGAGGCCAACCGGCGCGACCGTGAACTCGCCATGCTCGCCGACAGCGAGCAGGCGGCCAATGTCCAGAAGCTGCTGGCAGAGGTCGCGACCATCGTCGCCGCCGCACAGGACGGCGACTTCTCGGGCCAGGCCTCGGTCGGCGATGTCGGCGGTGCGCTCGGCGATCTGGTGTCGGGCATCAACGAGATCAACGCGGTGGTCAACGGCGCCACGAGTGAGTTCGCCACCGCCTTGCAGGCCGTCGCGGGCGGCGACCTGACGCATCGCGTTGACACCGCCTATCGCGGCCGCTTCGCTGATTTGAAAGATGCGATCAACGACACGGTCGACCGTCTTTCGACGACGGTGCGGACGATCCAGGTGACGTCGGCCGATGTCGGTCTCGCCGCCCGCGAGATCAACATGGGTGCCGACGATCTGTCGAAGCGCACCGAGGAACAGGCCTCCTCGCTGGAAGAGACCGCCGCCACGACCGAGCAGCTCGCAGCCAGCGTCAAGGCCTCGGCCCAGGCCTCGAAGGACGCAGCCGCCATCGCCAATGACGCGATGCAGGCGGCCCAGTCGGGCGGCACCATCGCCGGCCAGGCGGTCGACGCGATGGCGCGCATCGAAAGCGCCTCGCAGAAGATCTCCGACATCATCCGGGTGATCGACGACATCGCTTTCCAGACCAACCTGCTCGCCTTGAACGCGGCGGTGGAAGCCGCCCGTGCCGGCGATGCCGGCAAGGGCTTCGCGGTGGTGGCCTCCGAGGTGCGCACTTTGGCGCAGCGCTCCAGCGCCGCCGCCAAGGACATCTCCGGCCTGATCTCGTCCTCGAACCTGGAGGTCGGCGAGGGCGTCAAGCTGGTGCGCCAGGCCGGCGACCAGCTGAGCCAGATCCTCGGCCATTCCCGCAAGGTCTCCGCCAC
>UCBZ01000086.1 GCA_900470775.1 Hyphomicrobiales bacterium
GGCTTCATCGAAAGCTTCAACGGGCGCTTCCGGGATGAGTGCCTCAACGACACGCTGTTCTCGACGCTCACTGAAGCCCGCAACGCCATCAGCTCATGGAAGGAGGACTACAACCGGCACCGACCCCACTCGGCCCTCGGCAAACATGACACCCGCCGCGTTCGCCCTCAAATCCACACTGGAAAAACAAGCCGCTTAAGGCCAGAAACCAAACTCAGGACTCTCCCTCAGGTCGGAGGAGAAAAGGGTCTCAGGTCACGACCTGGCAGCGCTGCCGCTTGCAGAGATAGGACGAATTCGCGAATATAAGGGAGATGAACTCAAGGGGCGCATCCAACGAGCAGGGCTTCGTTCTCGTCACCGTCCTGCTTTTCCTTGGCCTGATATCCGCACTCGCAGTGCAGATTATAGCCAACTCATTGTCCGTGAGCCGCGAAGCGGCAGCCCGGTCCACCTCAGTCCGGCAGATCCTCGTCCTTGATGCCGCCCTGAATCGGGCGATCTACGCCCTTGAAAATCCTGACGATCGCTTCCTGCGTGCGCTCCGCTCGTCGCCGAATGGCGCGCCGTGGCGTTTCGACTGTACCGACGTCCGCGTTGTTCTCGTCGCTGAAAGCGGAAAGCTTGATCTCAACACGGCGGACCTTTACCTGTTGCGCAGCGTAGTCGAACGGCTTTTCGAGGACGATCCCGCCGTCGCTGAGGGAATCGTCTCGCGATTAATGACCTTCCGGCAAGCAGGTCGCCGCTTCGAGTTCCCAGAAGCAGTATTGGGAGGGGCCGACCGTTTCCGCTATCCAGTGGATACCGTGAGGCAGGTGTTTACGGTGCTCACCGGGCAAACGGGCTTCGATCCCGCAACCGCATCGGAATTGTTGCTGAAAGCGCTTCCAGGACAGACACAGGAGAGCATCTCTGAACTCCTCGTCGCAAGAGCGAGCGGGCGATTGGCTACCGCAGCGCTCTCCGCCCAGTTACGATCCCTGATCGTCCGGGAACGTCCCGTCTACAATGTCGGCGCGGAACTCGCATCAAGCGAGATTCATGCACGGCGCGAGGCCGTCGTCGCAATCGAACCAAACACGCAGAGTGCACGCGTGCTGTCGTGGCGGAGCATCGTCAAACCGTTGCCGCGTCGCCCATAAACTATTGTCGATAGATGGCATTCGTGGCGCCGAGCATCTTCGATTTGATCTCGCGCGTGACATTTTGGACGTCGAGGCGGTTTCCCATCACGGTCGGGCGAATGATGATCATGAGTTCCGTTCGATTCCGGTCCCTGACAGCCTTGCTGGTGAAAGCCGCGCCCAAGATCGGGATGTCCTTCAGTACGGGTACCCCCTGCTTTTCCAGTTGGCGATTAGTTGAGATCAGTCCACCCAATACGATCTCTGTTCTGCTTTGAACCGCGACCGAACTGTTGATTTTGCGCTGCCGGATCGTCGGCGAGTCGATCGACGATGTCGTGGTCGGAACGACATCGCTGGCCTCCTGGCTGATATCGAGCATGACCAAGCCGCTGCCGTTCACGCGCGGCGTGACCGAGAGGATGATGCAGAAGGCCCATGTCGTGGCCTTCGTCGCCGCCTACAACTTCGCCAAGCATCTCAAGGCCGTGCGATGGCGAACGCCATACGAGGCCATCTGTCAGGCATGGACGAAAGACCCATCACACTTCAAAATCGACCCGCGTCACCTCATCCCGGGACCAAACACCTAGAGCGCAATTTCAATGGCATAGGTGTTCGCAGTTTTATCCTGAATGGCGGGCCATTTTTCCTCGTGTATTTCAGCGGATTAGATGGCTTCAGGTGAATTGGGTCTGCCCGACGCAAGGCGCCCGTAAGCCGTGGAGCTCGCTTCACCGCCAAGTGAGTCACGCAAATCGGCGCAATTTCGCTCTGGATTCATTCATCTTCTGCAGACGTGATCATCCGACGATCCAGCGGCACGTCTGAGCGTTGCCCGAGAAGGCAGCACTCAGCCGATTCGGTTCATCGCGAGTTTGGACCGCTCGGTGCCACTTTCCGATATTGGGATCTTGCCTGAAAGCTGACGTTCCCAATGGGCTGCCTGATTGTGGAGCGGGTCCAGTGCGGAAACCCGCGCTGGCGCTGTTTGTTGTGCCTTCGCTGCTTCGGTGGCCACGGCAGGGGACCTGTTGTTCGGGGCCGCATATTGGCTTGATCGCTACGCCACCGGGGGCGTTAACCGGACCGGCCTATCCCGGGGTTGGCCGGTTTCTCGTTTTCCGCTGGAGCCTCGAGCCGGCTTTCGGGCCGGCAATGGTTGCGGTTCAGCTCATGAAGTTCTCCCAAATGAAGTCGCCGATCTTTTCGCCGGCATAGGCATCGAGCATGTCGCTCCACTCGACGAAGACTTTAAGTGGCGTTTGCCGCATGCGACCAACAAGTGCATTCAGCTTGCTCGCATCCAGTTCCCCCTTCTTGAACGAAATGAGGATCGTCTCGCCGATGGTCACGAGGGAATCGACGGCATTCTTGCCGGCACCGATCGGATTCACGGCGTTGAGATAGCGGAACAGGTTGATCACGATCGGGTCGGCCCTCAGGCTCGGTGCATAATCAAAAGCAAGGCCCTGTATGGCATCGATGACAGCGGCCCAAGGCACGAGCATGCCCATTACCGTTCCGTAGACTTCAGCCAGAGCCGGGCCATAGCGCCCATTTCGGGCATGAATCATGACTTCCACCGCGCAGGCTGCAACTCCGAGAACGTTCAGGATCTTGCCAAGTTTGGCCAGCCTCGCGACTGCCGCTGCAAATGCCGGGCTGCCCTTTGAAGCGGCCAACAAATTCGAAAGGAGCTTGAGATCGCATAGCGGCGAATTTGCATACTCTTTGAACACGCGGAAGATCAGCTGAGCATCGGCACCTGCTGCACTGAAGCCCTTGATCGCATAACCGAAGTCCGCGGCCCACTGCACGGAACCGACACCGTTCATGATGTTCTTGATGAGCTTGAAATTGTCGCTCTGAACGAACAGCTCGATGACCGCGAGCGCGACAGGCGAGCCGGCGCTCGCGGCCGACTGGCGCATCTTGTCGAGCATCAGCTTTTCGTTGCTGGATGCCCCATCGGGATACGGTGCGCCACCAGCGCCCGGTGTCCCTGGCGCGGGTGTGGCACCCGGCTTGTTGGCAGCACCCGACCACCTGGCGATGGAGGCCGTGTTGTTCAACGCCCTGAGGGTCGCTCCACCAACGTCAACCTTCGCATCCGGCTGGGCGACGCCCATCGCATTCCTCTGGAAATCGAGGATCATCTGCTCGGTTTTCGGACCGCTCCGACCATCAACCACCAGCGGAACGCGCGGCGGCATCATGAGCACGTTCAGGCGCAGTTGGATCGCGCGGACGTCGTTTGCGTCGTTTCTGGCCTTCCAGCCAACGCTGCCGCGAAGCGTGATGATGTGAAGGCCGGCCATGTGCGTTCTCCTCGATTGGCATCTGCGATGACCAAACGTTAGGCTCCCCGTCGGAGGTAGGAAGTTCCGGAGGGAACAGGCTGGAAACCTGTCTCGGGCCACGTCTCGCTCGCGTGCTCTGCCGACTGCCGGCAAGGTCGATGTCACAATCGAAAGCGCATCTAGTTATCGATTGAGATCTCTGACGTTTGCCGCTTTGATTCTCGGCGGATAGCCAAATAGGAACAGGGAGATGCACCACAAGCCGAAGTCCACGTGCCGCCCGAAAGCGGACATTCTCATTAGGCCCTCTGCCGATGAAAGGCCGAATGAAGCAACCGGCGAAATGGATTCAGTGGCTCCCGGCACCTGGTGGGGAACTGCAATCTTCGGTCCGCGTTGCCGAGCCAGGCAGGACGCGCCATAAAAATCCGGACGTTTTCCGCTCTGATCACCACCGCGATCGCGATGGGTGCCTGCAACACGACTGAGCAGCGGGTTGGAGGAGCTGCAGTCGGTGGCTGGTACCGGCGCTGCAGTAGGTGGACCAGTGGGCGCGGTTGTCGGAGCGGCCGGTGTCGTTACAGCGCCAACGGTCGTGCAGGGGACGCGACGCGCGACACAGCGCCGCTGACGAAACATTCACGACCCATGCAACCTGCCATAACGAGATTAGCTGGCTACCTTCCCTATTGAAGCATCATCCGCAGTGCGTCGAGAGCAGCCATCAACGTCCGTCCTGGAGGCGGGCATTCGCGATCCGCTCCACGCGTGCAGCGCCTCAGCGCGACATCATCTGCAGCGGCCACATGACGATCTGCGGGAAGATGATCAGCAAGGCGAGGACGGTGATCTGCGCGAGCATGAAGGGCATGACGCCCTTGATGACCCCGGTCATCGGCACCTTGGCGACGCCGCAGACGACGTTGAGCACCGTGCCGACCGGCGGCGTGACCAGCCCGATCGCGTTGTTCATGATGAACAGGACGCCGAAATAGACCGGGTCGATGCCCGCCTGCTTGACCACCGGCATCAGCACCGGGGTCATGATCAGCACCGTCGGCGTGAAGTCGAGCGCCGTGCCGACGATCAGGACCATGACCATCAGCACCGCGGTCATCAGCATCTTGTTGCCCATGAAGGGCTGGACCATGTCGGCGACCTGCTGGGGAATGTTCGCCGTCGTGATCAGCCAGGCCGAGACGCCGGCGGCTGCGACCAGGAACATGATCACCGCGGTGGTTTCGGCAGCCCGGTACATCAGATTGAACAGGTCGGCGAACTTGATCTCGCGATAGATGAAGAGGCCGACGAAGAGCGAATAGGCAGCGGCGATGACGGCCGCTTCGGTCGGCGTGAACAGGCCGATCTTCAGGCCACCGATGATGACGACGGGCAGCACCAGCGCCCAGAGCGCGTTGCGTGTTTCGGTGAAGCGCTCGGCCATTGTCTTCTTGGGCTCGACGCGCGGGTTGTCGCGCGTGATGCTCCAGCGCCAGGCCAGCATGATCGCGACGCCCATCATGATACCCGGCACGATGCCGGCGATGAAGAGCTTGGTGATCGAGACCCCGCCGGTGACGCCGAAGATGATCATACCGATCGAGGGCGGGATCACCGGCGCGATGATGCCGCCGCAGGCGATCAGGCCGCAGGAGCGGTTGATATCGTAGCCGGCATTGCGCATCAGCGGGATCAGCACGGAGGCGAGCGCCGCAGTATCGGCGACGGCGGAACCGGAGAGCGACGCCATGATCACCGCCGCGATCACCGCGACATAGCCGAGGCCGCCGCGGATATGGCCGATCCAGGCCATCGCCATCGTGATGATGCGGCGCGTCATGCCGCCGGCGTTCATCAGCTCGCCGGCGAGCATGAAGAAGGGAACAGCCAGCAGCGGGAAACTGTTGGCGCCGTCCCACATGTTCTGGATGACGATCTGCGGGTCGTTGATGCCCATATAGAGCATCATCGCGAGGCCGCAGCCGATCAGCGCGAAGGCGACCGGCATGCCGAGCGCCATCAGGCCCAGCAGCGAGGAGATGAAGACGAAGACGATCATGGCTTGGCTCCTCCAGCCATATGCGCCTTCATGTCGCGCTCGGCCTCGAGGCCCTCGGTCAGCCCCTCCTCGTGGACGTCGATCAACTCGTCGTCGCGGACCTTGCCCTGCGCCAGACGGAGCAGGTTCGACAGACAGATCAAGGCGATGGCGGCGCCGGTCACATAGCTCACGCCATAGACCCAGAGCATGCTGATCTGCGCCACCGGGGACGCATTGCCGGCGATGATGTCGTGCTGCAGCCAGGTGCCGTAGAAGATGAACAGGGCGCAGATGAACATGATGACCTGGCTGATCGCCCAGCAGACCTTGCGGCCGAAGATCGGCAGCGCCTGCACAACCATGTCGACGCCGAGATGGCTGCGCCGGTGCAGGCCGATGATGCCGCCGAGAAAGGTCATCCAGACGAAGGCGAAGCGGGGCATCTCCTCGGACAGGTCGATGCCGGTGTTGAAGAACAGCCGCAGCACGACGTTCCCGAACACCATGACCAGCATCACGCTCATGCAGAGCACGAGGATGATCTCGATGAGGCGGTAAAATCCCCTCACGGCTTTATCGAGCACATCGCTCATCTGACTTGACCTTGCTGGGCATGCGGCAGGATCGGCCGGCAGCGTGCCGGCCTGAAATGCGGACGGCCGGCACGAGGCCGGCCGTCGCGGTCTTGGGCGATCAGTTGGTGCTGGCCGTGCGGGCCTTGGCGATCTCGGCCATGAAGCCGGTGACGAATTCGTCGCCGATCTGGGCCTTGAACTTCTCCACCACCGGCTTGACCTTGTCCTGGACCTTTTTCAGATCTTCGGTCGAGACCTGATCGACGGTCACGCCAGCGTCCTTGAACTTGGCGATGACGTCGCGATCACCCTCGTCGAGCAGCTTGCGTTGAAGCAGGCCGGCCTCGACGGCCGCCTTCTGGACGCCGGCCTTGTCGCTGGCCGAGAGCGTGTCCCAGAACTTTTTCGAGGCGACGAGGGCGACCGGCGTGTAGACGTGGTTCGTCACGGAGATGTATTTCTGCACCTCCTGCATCTTGTTCGCCCACATGTGCTGCAGCGGGTTCTCCTGCCCGTCGAGCGCCTTGACCTCGAGAGCGGTGAACACTTCGGAGAAGGCCATCGGAACCGCGTTCGCGCCGATCGTCTTCCAGGTGTCGAGAGCAACCGGATTGGCCATCACGCGCAGCTTCAGGCCGCTGACGTCCTCGGCAGTCTTCACCGAGCGGCGGCTGTTGGAGAGGTTGCGGAAGCCCATGCCGGTCCAGGTCAGGCCGACCAGTCCGCTCGGCTCGATCTTGTCGAAGATCGCCTTGGACGACGGACCATCGAGGACCGCATAGACCTCTTTCACGTTCTGGAACAGGAACGGAAGATCCCAGACCTGAACCTCCTTCACGCGCGTCGAAAGCGGCGCGAGCGTGCCGATATAGAATTCCTGGCTGCCGGCCTGGACGGCCTGGAGCTGCTTCTCGTCGCTGCCGAGCATGGCCGAGTGGAACGGCTGGATCTTCACATTGCCATTCGTGTAGGTGCTCGCCAGCTCGGTGAACTTGTTCACTGCGGCGGACTGCGGATGGGTATCGGGCATCGCATGCCCGATCTTGGCCTTGACCTCGGCAAAGGCGACGGTGGAGCCAAGCAAGGCAGCGGTCAGCGCGGCAACGAAGCCGGCCCGCGTCAAAGTCGTGTTGTTCACGGTTTCATCTCCCAATTGGCTCTTGATGGGCTCGCTATACAGCCCATCTCCCGGCCTGCCTACGGATTGGCTCTCATTTTCGCTGCTTTTTGATTTCGCCGTAGAAGTCGTTGACGAAGGCGGCGCCGATCACCTCGGTGTTCTTCTCGATGACGGGCCGGATCGCCACGCGGATCGCATCCAGCTCCGAAGCCGGCATTTCGGTTGCGACCATGCCCCTGGCCTTGAGCTCCTTGAGCACGTCGACGGCTTCGCGCAACTCGGCCTCGCGCTGGAAGGCACGCGTCGTCTCCGCGGCGGCCTGCACGGCCACCTGCTGCTGCGGCGTCAGCGAGGTCCAGAAGCGCTTCGAGGCGACCAGCGCCACCGGCGTGTAGACATGGTTGGTGACCGTGATGTGCTTTTGCACCTCGAACATCTTGTTGGCATACATATCGACGAAGGGATGCTCGTAGCCGTCGAGCGCCTTGGTCTCCAGCGCCGTATAGACCTCGGTGAAGGCCATCGGCACGGCGTTCATGCCCATCGCATTGAAGCTCGCCAGAGCCATCGGGCTCTGCATGACGCGAACCTTCAGGCCCTTCATGTCGGCCAGGGACGCAACCGGACGCTTGCTGTTGGAAAAATTGCGGAAGGCGCCTCCGGACCAGGTCAGGCCCTGCATGTTCATATCGGACAGGCCGTCGAGCAGACGGCGGCCCGCCGGGCCGTCGAGAACGGCCGCGGCCTCGGCGTCGCTGGCGAACAGGAACGGAAAGTCGAAGATCTGCAGCTCTTTCTTCCGGGTCGCGATCGGCGAGAGCGCGCCCATGTAGAAATCGACCGTGCCCGATTGGACCGCGATGAGCATCTTCTCTTCGGAACCGAGCGTCGCATTGCCGAAGACCTCGATCTTGACGCTGCCATTGGTTGCCTTGGCGACCTCTTCGGCAAAGCGCTTCATCGCGGCCGCGCGAGGATGGGAATCGGTGAAGGAATGACCGAGCTTGGCGGTCTTCGCCTCCTGAGCGATTGCCGGTGCAGCGAGAACGACAGCAGCCGCGACGACTCCCGCCACGCATCCCAATACAGCCCGGCGCGTACCCTGGATCATCTCGTCCTCCATCCGGAAAGCGCTCTGAAGAGGCGCCATTGCGCGCCAGATAATCGGATGGCTGTCAGCTTGTCAAACAACTGGCAACATGACAATGTTCCCGCATCGAGGGAGTATCATGCTGCTGTCATCTATCGGTTCGCGGCCAAACTTGGCCGCCGACGCCGCCGCCGCGATGGCGGGATCGATCCGCAAGGGTCACCTGCAGCCCGGCGCGCGCTTGCCGTCCGAGACGGAACTGGCACGGCAGCTTGGCGTCAGCCGGCCCGTCGTGCGCGAGGCCATCGCCTATCTCAAGGCCGACGGCATCGTCGAAAGCCGGCGCGGGCTTGGGCTCTTCGTCAACCAGCAGGACTCGCTGCGGCTTCGCCGCGCGGAGATCTCGGCGTCGGAACAGTCGATCCTGGTGTTCCTGGAGTTCCGGCTCGGGCTGGAGGTCGAGGCCGCGCAGCTGGCGTCGCTTCGCCATACGCCCGAGGAACTCGACCGCATCGAGGCGATCGCGGCGGAGATGAACGCGGCCGACGACAGGGGAGAGGACAGCGCCTCCCATGATCTCGCCTTTCATATCGCCATCGCGAATGCCGCGCATAATCCGCTCTTCCTGAGCGTCCTGGAGTTCGTGTCGGGGCCCCTGCTCGATTCGATCAGGAGCATGCGAGACAGGGATCGCGGCGATCACACCAACATCGCGATCCGCCGGGCCGATCATGCCGCGGTTCTGGACCGCATCCGGGCCAAGGACCCCGACGGGGCCGGCGAAGCGATGCGCAAGCATATCGGGGAATCATACCGGAGATACGCCGCGAAAATGTTCGACGACGGCGGTGCTCCGGCCCATCCCGCCTTGCAGCCCAACTGCCCATAGGATCCAGCTGCTTGTCTGATCTGTTTGACCTCGCGGCCGGTCGGGCGGGCTCGCCGGACGCTGCGTCCATCCGGTCTCCTTGGCGTCCGACGATGCGGGCGGCTGCATGAACTCCGTGCCGTAGGCGGCCTGGACCGTCCAACCGAGAACGCCGCTGCGCTGCCCATGCAGCCCCTAAATCGAAAAATCCATCAGGAACCCGTGCCATGAAGATCACCGCGATTGAGACGTTGCGGACGGAGGAGTTCGCCAATGTGCTGTGGGTGCGCGTGCACACCGATGCCGGGATCATCGGGCTGGGCGAGACCTTCTACGGCGCCGGCGCGGTCGAGTCGCATCTGCACGACACGCTGGCGATGCGGCTACTCGGCAAGAACCCGCTGCATATCGAGGCGCTCCACAAGGAGATGACCAACCTGCCGATGGCGCAGGCCTCGACCGGCGTCGAATCGCGCGCCACCTCGGCGGTCGACATCGC
>UCBZ01000050.1 GCA_900470775.1 Hyphomicrobiales bacterium
GCGCGGGCGCGAGACATCGCATCGTCTAAAGCAGCGAACTGCCCGCCGATGATCGCCAAGCCATGAGGCCTGGGGCGGCTTTCGCCGTCAACACCGATTATATGAATCGTGCGAGGGATGATTTCACCGATCCTTGGCATCGCTGAGCGCTTCGACTGAAGCTCGAGCGCGTGGGCCGAAACGGACCCTGCAGCCAGAAAAGGCAAAAGAACGAGAGAGCGATATTTGGAGCGCATAAATTTGTCCTCCGGGGCGCCGCGCTCGTCCGAGCATGGAAAGTTGAAATTCTTCATGCAGAAGCGCGAGAGAGAAAAAGCCCGGCGCGCTGAGGCGCGACCGGGCGAGTTGAGGGAGGCATCAAAGGCTAGTGCGGTATGAGGCCGGCGTCCTCACCGGCCGAAGCAGTATCTCCTCATGTCTCAATGTAATGTCTCAATCTTAGCGGTGGAAACCGCATTGTATTCTATTTCTGCACTCAAAATTTCCTAAGAACACACCACCGAGACCGATCGTGACGAGATAGAATCGAATCGTAAGCTCTCGGTGGCACCTGTCGGCGCTGTGACCAACCAAGCGAGCTATTCGCCAAGAGCAGCTGTTGTGACAGGCAAAATCGACCGATAACGCATGACATTGCTCAGGCCATCGAAGGCGCTCCTTCGCGGAGCCTCAAGTTAAGGCGTCCCTTCTCGGAACTCTTTCTTGAAAGCAGCATTTGTTGGCGTTCGTCTGCGAGTGCTGGATCCGTCTCCACCAAGAACGGAGCCGCTTCGAAACCGACCGATGGCGTTTCCGGTTGCGTTGCGGCCGTTGGCGCGCCTTCGAATAGAAGAATGGTTCCACGCGCGAGGTTTCGCTCGCTACCGAGAGACCACCTAACCGACCGCTAGCGTTTGCCGACCCGACGCGGCTTCACGTCGTGCAAACAGAAAAAGGCGAGCGGTCTGGCCGGCCTGCGCAGATGCTAACGAGCGCAAATGACCCTGGCTCGACGCCGACAATAACTGAACTGGTCAGCGTGGTAAGCTCGACGTTGAGCCCGCAATTGACCGAGGTGATGTTTAGCTAATCGCATGCATTAATCACTGGTCGTGCTATTTCGAAAGAAAAAAGTCCCAGGGGAAACTATTCTGACGACATCGCAACACGAAAGGATGAAACTGTCATGAAGCTTTTATTCAAGAATCGCCGTCACAAGACTTTGGCTCTGGCGCTCGGCGCGTCGCTCGCTGCCACGATCGCGCTCGGGCAGGAGGGGCCCAACCTTCGAACCATGCAGTGTGCCGAAGCCCAGTCCCTGATTAAATCAAAGGGAGTCGCTCTTTTGCATTCCGGACCCAACATCTTCAATCGATATGTCAAGGACGCCGCTTTTTGCGCAGAGGATATGTATCTCCGACCTGCCTGGGCGAGGACTCAGAATTCGAAGGCTTGCTTCATCGGATATACGTGCTCCGACAATACCAACGACTGAGGCTCCAAGAGCGGCGTCGCTACATGGGAACGCGCATTCATGTGATGCGCACCGCAGCGAGACCCGGCTCAAGGCGAAGCCAAGCCAGCAAGAATGACAGGATGTCCGCATCCGCAAAGGGTCACGATCGTCACCGATCGTGCCCTGTCTGCCGTCAGCGCCCTTCAGACCATTTAGGGTTTTCGGGAAGGGAGGATTTCTGGATCGTCGCAGCCATTTTGGAACGCAGATGAGGCCGAACCGAAGGACCGCACCAGCGAACTCGGGGCCAGAGAAAGCACCGGCAGAGCAGGTCGTGAAGGATATCCACACCGCCATCGATGCGGCCGATGGCTTCACGGACCGCAAGCGCGGGGCGGCGTACCAGGTCCTGTGCGACCTCGCGAGCCACCCGACGACCGAGGAATTTTGGCTGATCAAGCCGGGCGGCGATGCCGTCATCGGCCCGTTCTCAGATCCCAAGATGTTGCGCGGCACCGTGAGCGAACTCGGCCGCGTGGTCGCCCAGGCGGGAACTGTGTTCACCACCTTTTCCCGAACGACTTCCTCGCGCACATCTGCGTGAAGCTCACCTTCCACGTCGCGGCTAGGGATTGGATGCGGCGGTTCTACGATGCGGCGTTCGACGACAAGATGATCGCCCAGATGCGGGAAAGCCAAGCCGGCCGTTAACCCTCGCATCCTTCGAGATTTGACTGCAGCACTACGGTTCTGCGACTCTCCAAGCCATGGAAACCAAATTCGTTTTTGACCTCGGGGCCGTGGACCCGTCCGATGGCCAGGCTGACATCGCGGCCATCGCCGGCGACGACGCGCCCATGCCGCTGGAGACCGCGATTTGGGCGCCCGAGCTCGCCGGGCCGTTGGGCTTCCCGGCCTGGACGGTGCTCGACCTGCGCGGTGCGATCCGGCGCGGCGACCTCCGGCCCGAGCGTCATGGACACAAGATCGTCGTCACGCGGCGTCAACTGAAAGAGTGGAGAGAGCGATGCCGGGCGCCGGGAAGGACAGAGACCGAAATGCCGTCCTCACGTTCGATGACGAGCGCCAGCAGTGGCTCATCCGCTTCTGGGACGATGAAACCGGGCAGCGGCGCAAGCGGCGACTTAAGTGCGGCGCAAGCGATCGCCGCGAGGCTGATCGGCAGTTTGCGGAGTTCCTCCTCGAAACCGACCGGACGCGGAAAGAGCGCGAGCTAGTCGCCCCGACGCCCGGCGACCCGAAGCTCAAGAAGTCCGCACTGGTCTCGGTGGACCGCGTCCTCGCTTTCTACGGCGAGCGTCAGATGGGGACGCCCAACCAAGGCATCGCCGGCTATCACATGCAGCGGCTCTTGCCCTACTGGACCGGCAAGTCGCTGGCGCAGATCGATGGCGCAAGCTGCCGCGGCTACCTGAAAAAGCGGACGGGTGATAGCTTCACGTCGCCGGGCGCCAAGAAGGGCCGGCCTGTCACAGAATCGACGGCCCGCCGCGAGCTTGAGACGCTCGGCGCGGCGATCGGGGCCTGGCACAAGGAATACACCCTCGATTCGCGGCCGGTGCTCACCCTTCCGCCGAAGTCGAAGGCGCATCCCGACTGGCTCACCGACAGCGAATACCAGCGGCTCCTACGCATCGCGAAGGGCGGCCGCATCGTCGCCGGCGACTTCAAGTGCGGCTTCGAATGGGCCGACGACGGCGAGCCCACCGAGCACCTGATCCGGTTCCTGGAAATCGGCTTCTCGACTGGCACCAGGTCGGCGATGACGCTCGGCCTCGGCTGGACGCCGGACCCGGACGGCCTGCGCGGCTACGTGGACTTCGGCACCACGACGATCTTCCGGCTCGGCGACCGGGCGCCCGTCACGCGCAAGCGCGGTGACCCGTGCAGAATCCCGGATCGCATGCTCGCGATGCTCCAAGCCTGGCATGCCGCCGACATGGCCGAGAAGGTCAAGGTGGAGGCGGCAGGAGGCACGTGGGTCGATCGCATCATCCGGTATCATGGCCGGGCCGTCGCCCGCATCGGCCAGGCCTTTGAGAACGCCGCTCAGAACGCCAGACTAGAGGTCCGCGATATCGACGGCCGCCATCGGCTCAAGGATAAGGCATTGGGTCTCCCGACGCCGCACATCCTTCGCCATTCCAGGGCGACGCTGCTCCTGCGCGCGGGCGTGCCGCCGATCGAGGTCGCCGAGTACCTCTCGATGAGCCTCAAGATGCTGCTCGACACGTACGGCCACACGGCGAGCGAGTACCAAAAGGCGGCGGCCGCTGCGGCCTAGCGGCAGGGATAAACGTCTGCCATCGCCAATCGGACCATCGCATAAGCCGAGCCGGACCGCTTCGCCGGGTTCCTGTCTCCGAAATTGGCGACGATCTCCGTCACCACGTCTCCCTCAACGCCCCGGGGCACGCAAAATGCGGCGACATGCTCACGGCGACCCGCGATCTCCTCAAACGCGATCGCGTCGAGCACCCCGGTCACGAAGCCACGGCACAGGGCGGCGTCGTAGACCACCTGCGAAGCACCACGATTCTGGTTGCGAACTAGCGTAAGGAACGACCGGCACCTTGTCGTCAACGTCTCGCCGGTCAGATAGATCGCCACCAGCCCGTCGCCGGATTGCGCTGACGCCGGTCCCGTCATGGCCAACAACGTCAGCCCGATCATCGCCGCTGCACGCATGCGTCCCTCCCTGCCGGGGCACAGTGTCGGGCATCTACGTCCGTCTGGAAAGCCGGGATTTGCGGGGCCACGGCGGGGCCGCGAGACGCGATTTGGGGCCGCGAGGACACGAACGGCCGTGAACGGATACGAAGCCTCAGGATGAAGAAAGCGGATATACTGCAGTAACTTGCAACGAAAACGCCGGCCCTGTATCGACCGGCGCTGAGCCGTGAAAATACGTTGACATCGTAGGGGTCACAGGTTCGATCCCTGTCGCGCCCACCATATTCCAGGCCCCGGAGATCGCTTCAGAAAAGCGGTGTCCGGGGCCTTTGTTTTGGATGCCGGATCGGCCTCGTCGCGGCGCGCCGCACAAAAGCGCAGCCGCCGCTTCGAGAGGCTGGCTGCGCGATTGCGTGATCTGATCGAGGCGGACGTTGCCCCATCAGGCCGTCAGGCCGAAAATCCCCGTCTCCGCCTGGGCAGATGTCGGCGCAGCCGTCAGCCCGCCGCCTCCATTTCCTTGAAAGCCTCGCGTGCGATCCGGAACGAATCGACACCCGCGGGAATGCCGGCATAGATCGCGACCTGGAGGAAGACCTCTCGAATCTCGTCCTTGCTGACGCCGTTCCGAAGCGCGCCCTTGACGTGCATCTTCAGCTCATGGGGGCGGTTCAGCGCGCTGATCATAGCGAGGTTCAGCATCGAGCGCGTCTTGCGCGGCAGGCCCTCGCGGCCCCAGACGGCGCCCCAGCAATACTCGGTCGTGAGTTCCTGCATCGGCATGTTGAACTCATCGGCCGTCGCCAGCGAGTTCTCGACGAATTCCTTGCCGAGCACGTCCTTGCGGATGGCGAGACCACGATCGAAGACGTCCTTGCTCATGTCATTCTCCAGTTTGGGCGGGGTCGAAAAAGCGCCGGGGCGACGCCCGAGCGGGTGCGGCCGGCATGGCGCCGGCCGCGATCAGCGTTACTTCTTGGACCAGACGGCCTGGCTGACCGCGAGGTCGGGGGGGAAGACGGTGTTGGGCACGCCGTTCTGCCACTGCACGATGGTCAGGCCCGCATTCACGCGCCGGCCCTTCTCGTCGAACTTGATCAGGCCGCCGGGGTAGTATTTGGACGGGCCGAGATCGAGCGTGCGCAGCGCCTGGGCCACGGCTTCCTTGTCGGCCTTGCCGGCCTTTTCGAGCGCGGCGGCGACGACCCACATATCGGCATAAGTCGAGATGCCGTTCTGGGTCATCCAGGGCTCGCCATACTTCGTCTTCAACTCGGCGATAAGCGGCTCATGGCCCTTGGAACCCCAGCTGCCGACGCAGGTCATCACGCCCTGCAGCATGTCTGCGCCCATCGTCCTGAGGATCTCCGGCTCGGCGATGGCGATGCCGAAGGAGATCGTCGGGATGCGGGCCTGGCCGAGGCCGAACTCGTTCATCTTCTCGAGGATGAGCTTGCCGTCGGAAATCACCGTCGGCAGGAAGAACAGCAAATCGGGCCGCGTCGCACGGACCTTCTGGACGAGCGGCGTCGCGTCCGAGAGCGGCGGGGTGAAGGTCTCGTCGACGACGAGGGTCAGCCCGTGCTCCTTCAGCAGGCGCTCGCGCATCGGCTTGACCGAGGCGACGGATGCACCGGTGTTGTCGGTGATGATCGCGACCGTCTTCGGCCTGATTCCGGTGGCCTTCTCCGCGACCTTCATCACTTCGGGCAAGCACTGCTCGGCCTGCGAGGCTGCCGTCGCCGAGGTCTGGAAGACGTATTTGAAGCCGCGATCGGTGATCAGGTCCGAATAGGACAGGGTCAGCAGCGGCAGGCTGGCGCGCTCGGTGACCTCCGTCGCCGCGAGCGTGAAGGAGGAGAGATAGGCGCCGCTGGCGGCGACGAGATCGGTTTCCTGCGCGACCATGCGCTGGGCCGCGTTCTTGGCCTTCTCGACCGTGTCACCGGAATCGAGCAGGACGAGCTTGAGCTTGGCGCCGCCGAGCGCCTTGATGCCGCCCTGCGCGTTGATGTGCTCGATCGCCATCTCGGCGCCCATCTTCATGACCTGGCCGGGGCGGGCATAAAGGCCCGACAGCGGCACCAGCAGGCCGACCTTCACCTCGGTCGGGTTCTGGGCGGCGGCGGGGAAGGCGAGGCCAAGCGCCGCGAGTGCGGGCAGCGCGGCCCAGTTGCGGATCAGGGATCGTCTCGTCGTCATGGTCAGGTCTCCTCCAGGATGTCGCCGCTGTAGCCGCGGCTTTCGGGGTCGTCGGTGAGGCTCGGTCGCGAAGCCCGAAAGGCCCCGTGCCGAGAATGGGGTCACATTCCCAGGTACGCCTGCCGAACGCGGTCATCCGCGCGCAGCGTGGTGTTGTCGCCCTCGAGGACGACGCGGCCGGCCTCGAGCACATAGCCGTGGTCGGCGGATTCGAGCGCCTCGGCGACGCGCTGCTCGACCAGCAGAATCGTCAGCCCGGTGTCGCGGCGGATCTCGATCAGCTTCTCGAAGATGAAATCGGCGATGGCGGGCGCGAGCCCCATCGACGGCTCGTCGAGCATCAGAAGCTTCGGCGATGAGGCCAGCCCCCGGCCAATCGCGACCATCTGCTGCTCGCCGCCCGAAAGCGTGCCGGCGAACTGCGCACGCCGTTCGGCCAGCACCGGCAGCCAGGTGAAAATGCGCTCGATATTGTGCTTCCAGTCGCGCTGGCCGGCGGCGGTGTAGGCACCCATTTCGAGGTTCTCGAGCACGCTGAGCGAGGGAAAGACCTGCCGCCCCTCCGGCACATGGGCGATGCCGAGATGGGCGCGGCCCGAGGGCGGGACGCTGGCGAGATCGACGCCCTCGAAGGTGATGCGGCCCTGTCGCGGCTGGAGGATGCCCGAGATCGTCTTGAACAGGCTCGTCTTGCCGGCGCCGTTGGGGCCGACGACGGCGACGAACTGGCCGGCATCGACGGAGAGCGAGACGTCGCGCAGGACGGGGACAGCCGAATATCCGGCCAGAACATTCTCAAGCCTGAGCATCGGCCACCCATTTCTTGCCGAGATAGGCCTCGATCACGCGCGGATCGCGCGTCACGGCGGTGGGCTCGCCATCGACGAGGACGGCGCCGTGATCGAGGACGAGGAAGTGATCGACCAGCTTCACCATGGCCTGCATAGTGTGCTCGATGATCACGATGGTGACGGAGTCGGCGGCGAGGCGCCGGATCACGGCGACGACCTCGTCGGCCTCGCCATGACCCAGCCCCGCCAGCGTCTCGTCGAGCAGCAGGAGCTTCGGCTGGCCGGCGAGTGCACGCGCCAGCTCCATCAGCCGCAGCTCCTTGGTCATCAGCTCGCCGGCGAGCTTGTCGGCAACATCGGAGAGGCCGACGCGCGCCACGG
The DNA here is from genome assembly GCA_900470775.1 of Hyphomicrobiales bacterium. Lineage (GTDB taxonomy): Bacteria > Pseudomonadota > Alphaproteobacteria > Rhizobiales > Beijerinckiaceae > Allobosea. The sequence continues at coordinate 7,504 of UCBZ01000050.1, forward strand.
CGTCGGCGGCCAGCCGCTTCGCCTCCTCGTCGTCATCAGTCGCGACATAGGCGCCGAGCACGACGTTCTCCGCCACCGACATACGCAGGAAGGGCCGCATCACCTGGAAGGTGCGACCGACGCCGAGCGCGCAGATCTGGTGCGGCTTCATCCCGACCGTCTCGCGGCCATAGACCTTGACCTCGCCCTGATCGGGCTTGAGGAAGCCGTTGAGCAGGTTGAACAGCGTGGTCTTGCCGGCGCCGTTGGGGCCGATGATGCCGAGGATCGCGCCCTCGGGCACATCGAAGGAGATGTCCCGGTTGGCCTTGAGGCCGCCAAAGGACTTCGAGACATTGCGGACGCTGAGCGCAACCGGCGCATCTTTAGCCGGCTTGATCCGTGCGGGTGCCGCCACCGACGTGGCCACGACGGGCAGGATAGCGGCAGCACCGGCGCGGCTGCGCTTGATGAACCGGTCACGCAGCTTCCAGTAGACGCCCTCGGGCGCGATCAGGATGACGCCGATGATGGCCAGCCCGTAGACCACGCCCTGGATGCCGGGAAAGCGCGAGCCGAGTTCCGCATGCAGTATCTCGGCGACCGGGATCAGGAAGGCGGCACCAATGACCGGGCCCCAAACGCTGCCGATGCCGCCGAACATGGCGACGGTGAGCGCCTGCGCCGAGACCAGCATCCCGAAGACCGATGGCGGCGTCACGACCAGCAGGACGATGGCGTAGAAGCCGCCGACCATGCCGGCGATGGCGCCGGAGATGGCGATGGCCCTGAGCTTCCAGGCGAGCGTGTCGATGCCGGCGGCCTCGGCTGCGGCCTCGTTCTGCTTGATCGCCATCAGCGCCCGGCCGAAGCGCGAGCGCTCGATCCATTGCGAGAACAGCATGACCGCGACGAGGAGGCCAAGCGCCAGCAGGGTGTAGACCCTGTGGTCGGCGAACTGCATGTAGGCGATCGGATTCTCGCGCTTGATCGGCAGCGTGAGCTCCTGATAGCCGAGCCATTCGAAGACGTAGAGCAGCGCCAGCGGATAGGCGAGCATGGCGAGCGCGAAGTAATGCCCGCGCAGCCGGAAGGTCGGGAAGCCGACCGCCAGGCCCGCGAGCCCGCCGACCAGCGCCGAGACCGGGATCATCAGCCAGGGCGTCAGGTCGAAATGGATCTGCCCGAGCGCGGTCGTATAGGCGCCAAGCCCGAAGAAGGCGGCGTGGCCGAAGGAGACGAGGCCGGTATAGCCCGAAAGCATGTTCCAGGAGAGGCCGAAGCAGGCCCAGACGAGGACCAGCGTCAGCATGAGCTGGTAGTAGGAATTGGTCACCAGCAGCGACAGCAGCGCATAGGCCGCGGCAAAGGCCAGGACCGGGACGAGAGAGGACAGACGCATGTCAGGTCCTCTCCACGACGCGGCCGAAGAAGCCCTGCGGCCTCAGGAAGACGATCAGCAGGAAGACGACGAAGATCGCGGCGTTCTGGAGCTGCGTCGGCAGGATCAGCGTCGAGAGCTGCTGGACGAGGCCGATGGTCATGCCGCCCCAGAAGGCGCCGACGATCGAGCCCATGCCGCCGAGCACGACGCCGGCATACATGACGATGACGTATTCGAGCCCGATATAGGGCTGGAACGGGTAGTTGGTGGCGAGCAGCCCGCCGGCGATCGCGGTGATGCCGACGCCGAGCGCAAACGCGATGCGGTGCGCCTGGTCGACGTCGATGCCCATATAGGTCGCGGCCTCGGGATTGTCGGCGGCAGCGCGCAGCGACTTGCCGAGCCGCGAGCGGGCGATCATCAGCGCCAGCACGACGATCGTCGCGATCGAGAACAGCGCCGCGATGCCGCGCGACTTGTTGACGAAGATGCTGATGAAATCGCCCCAGACCGGGCCGAGTTCCCAGGCGCTGCTGGACAGCGGCGTGCGGATCGAATGCAGCTCCGAGCCGAAGACGATCATGCCGCCGTTCTGCAGCACGAGCGCGATGCCAAGCGTCAGGATGAGCTGGGCGTAGTGGCCCTCGCCATCGAGCTGGGCGGTGCGGGTGCCGGTAACCCTTGAGATCAACGCCTTGTGAACGACGTAGCCGAACAGGAAGAGCAGCGGCCCGGCGAGCAGGATCGCGATATACGGGCCGATCAGGCTGCCCGCGACCGCCTGGATGCCGAGCGCGCCAAAGAGGAACCAGGCGGCGTACATGCCCAGCATCATGAAGTCGCCATGGGCGAAGTTGATCACCCGCATGACGCCGAAGATGAGGCCGAGGCCGACGCACATCAGCCCGTAGATCGCGCCGGCGAGCAGGCCTGCGGCGAGCGCCTGCAGGATGTTCTCGATCATTTGCGCGGTCATCGCACGGTTCTCCGTGCGGCCGCGTCCCGCGGGCGTCTGGTCACGACAGGCATTTCTCACTCCCCATTCGTTCACGCCGGATCGTGTCGCCCGGCCTTGGTCTTCCGCCCGCCCTATGGGGCGAGCGTTCAGGCTTTCGCCGCTGCTCGTTTCGTGCGTGCCGGACCGGCGCTTTCGCCGGCCAGGCAGAGCCTGCCGATGCGCCTGGCGTCAGTCAGTGTTTCGAGCCCGTCGATCAGGGCCTCGATCTCGTCGGCCCGACGCAGGCCGAGGCGCTCGCCGGCTGCCGCACGAAAGCGCGCCCGGATTTCGGATTCCGTCGCGGGCACCACATCGGACAGGCGGTGGTTGATGCGGGTGCCGTTGCGCAGCGTGACCGCGACCTCGGCGCCCTGGCGCCCCGGAAAGGCGGCCGTGAAGCCGGCGTCGCGGCGCAAGGTCGCCAGCCGCGCCAGATGCAGGATCATCGGCTCGTCGAGGCGGGCATAATTCGCCTCCTCGACGACGCCGCGCCGCAGCGCGGCCGCGACGCCGTACTGGATGCTCATCTTGGCCTGCAGGGCATGGGCGAAGGGGCCAGCGTAATCGCAGCCGGGATAGCGGATCGCGGCGTCCGGCAGATCGACGGTCAAGGTCTCGATCTCGCTGGGATCCTCGATCTGCCCAGCGACGCGCAACGCCGCCTGGCAGGCTGTCTGGGCGAAATTGCAGGCCGGAACGGGCTTGTTGTAGACGGCGAGAATCTCTGCCTTGCCATCCGCGAAGAGCGCGATGGCTGAGCGCGGCGGGCCACGGCGGAAAGCGGCGAAGAGCCCGGCCTCGCCTTCCAGGATCGTCTCGGAGGCATAGGCGCCGGCAGCCGCCAGCTCGACCGCCGTCACCGCGCTGCGGGCCGCGAAACCGGGGTGAAAATACATGTCGCTGGCCCCCGTATGGGGCCACTGATTCAGGCCGCCCGACGTGTTGGCGGCGAGACCCAGCGCCGCGACGATCTCGTCCTCACCCAGGCCCAGCAGGATCGCGCCGGCTAGCGCGCCGCCGATGGGTCCGACCGTCCCGGTCGGGCGGAAGAGCCGCGCGAGGTCGGCATCGAACAGGGCGCGGCCGAGCCGCGCGCCGCCCTCATAGCCGACCAGCGCCGCCTTCAGCATCGCGGCGCCAGAGCAGCCATGGTCCTGTGCGAGCGCCAGCAATGTCGGCCAGACGACGACGCCGTGATGGCTGATGCTGCCGGCATGCATGTCCTCGCGCACCAGGCCGTGGCCGGTCGTGCCATTGGCGAAGGCGGCCTCGCCGGGTGTCGCCAGAATGTCGGAGCCGATGATCGTCGCGCCGTCGGCGCGCGGTTTCGCGATGGACCGCGCCTGCCGGCTCGTCGGCAGGTCATAGGCCTCGAAGCAGCAGGACAGGAAATCGATCAGGCAGATCTTGAGCTTGGCCGAAACCTCCGCACCGAAGCCGGCGGGTTCGGCCGCCAGCGCAGCCCGCGCGAGAACGCGGGTCAGCGAGGCGGCAGACGGAGTTGGCATATCGGCGTGGACAGCGGCCATGGCGCGCTCCTTCCGAAACCGGCCTGATCGGGGTTCAGTTCAGCCGCGGATCTCGACCCCGGCCCATTCCTCCAGAACCTTGGCGATGCTGGTGAAATCGGACTGCGCCCCGAATTTCGCCTGCGTCACCGCGAGCATCTGGCGCACCGCTGCGCCAACCACCATCGGCACGCCCATCGCCTCGGCCTCGTCGACGCAGAGGCGGACATCCTTGTAGGAAAGCCCGGTCGCGAAGCCGAAATCGAAGGTGCCCGGCAGAACCGCGCGTGGGAACTTGTCCTCGCTGGCGCTGTTGCGGCCGCTGGAGACGTTGATGATGTCGATCAGCACCCTGGCGTCGAGCCCGGCCTTGACGCCCATCGCCATCGCCTCGGAGGTGATGACCAGCGCGGCCGCCGCCATCAGATTGTTGGCGAGCTTGGCGGTCTGGGCGAGACCCGGCTTCTCGCCGGTGAAGAAGATCTTACCGAAGGTCTTCAGGATCGGTTCGAGTTCGTCGAAGGTCGCCTTCGGGCAGGAGACCATGACGGCGAGCGTGCCGTTGGTCGCGCCCTTGATGCCGCCGCTGACCGGGCTGTCGACCGAGATGATGTTCTTCTCGGCGAGGCCCTTGGCGACGATGACAGCGGCACCCGGCCCCGAGGTCGAGAGATCGACCATGACGCGGACGCGCTTGCCTTCGGCGACGCCGTCGGGGCCCAGCGCCACCGCCTTGACGATGTCGGGCGTCGGCAGGCTGACCAGCACGATCTCGGCCTCGTCCGCGACCGCCTTCGGGGAGGTCACGACCTTCGCGCCCTTGGCGGCGAGCGGATCGGTCGCCTGTTTCTGGGTGTCGAAAATAACGAGCTGATGCCCTGCCTCGATGAGGCGCGACACCATCGGTGCGCCCATGCGGCCAACGCCGACGAAGCCTAGAAGTGCCATCCCTGAAATCTCCCTGCGCCGGGCGCTGCGGCCCCGGCGTCTTCGTTCGTTGTCGCTACGCTAGCGAAACCGTGCAGCCGGCGGCATCGCCAAGGGTCGAATATCAGTCATGTCGTATCCGTCATGCCGTGCCGGCCTGCCGGTGGTTTCGCCTCAGCGGCCCTTCGGCAGCCAGAGCCCCTGTTCGGTCAGGCTGCGGACCTCCTGGCGCACCATCGCGACGAGCGAACGCATCGCGGGTGTCGTCGGCCGCTGGCTGGAGGTCGCAAGGATGAGCTGGCGGGTGATGCCGGGCTCGACGATCCGCCAGGCGCGCATGCGGCCCGCCTGTACGCGGGCATGCGCCGTCGAATAGGACAGGATGGTGTAGCCGACGCCATTCTCGACGAGGCCGAGCGTGGAGGGCATCGCCTCTACTTCAATCTCGACGCGCGGCACGATGCCGGCCTCGCCCAGCATCGAGTCGATCAGCATCCGCAGGCCATGCGGGCGCGCCGGCAGGATCAGCGGGATTTCGGAGAGCAGGCGGGCCGGCACGCTTTCGGCGTCCGGCAAGATGCCGCCCTCTGCCGGACCGAGCAGGAAAAGCTCGTCGGTCAGCAGCGGCTCGGCCCGCAGGCTGCCGGTGCGCGGGGCGTTGTACAGCACCGCGACATCGATCTTTCCGGTCAGCAACCATTCCAGCACGTGGCCGCTGAAGCCCTCGATCACGCGCAGCGAGATCAGCGGGAACGCCTCGCGGAAATGCTGCACCAGCGGCACCGTCAGCACGATCCCAACCGAGGGCGGCAGGCCGATAACGATCGTGCCGCGCGGGCTAGACTTCAGTGCCATGACCTCGCTCGCGGCGCGGTCGACGGTGTCGACCAGATCCTTGGCGTACTGGTTCAAAACTTTGCCGGCTTCGGTCAGCACGGTGCCACGGCCATTGCGGTAGAACAGCGCGACGCCGAGCTCCTGCTCCAGCGCCTTGATCTGGCGGCTGAGCACCGGCTGCGCCACGCCGAGCACGCCGGCCGAGCGCGAGAAGCTGCCGAATTCGGCGAGCGTCGAGAACGCCTTGAGCTGCTTGAGATCGATCATCGCCCCTCTCCCGCGCGGCCATAACCGGCATAACAGCTAGCACGTCCGCGACGGCGGACAGTCCGGGAGCGCTGTGGCAGGTTCAGCACCGAGGAACGTTCACGAGCGGGGCGCCGGAGGCGAACCCGCCGAAGGAGAAAACCATGCCCGTCGAGACCACGCCCATTGAGAACACCCGCATCGTCCTGCTGACCGGCGCTGCCGGCGGGCTGGGGCGCGCCTTCGCCAAGGCGCTCGTCGCCAGCGGCCGGCGCGTCATCCTGATCGACCGCAACAAGGAGAGGCTCGACGAACTCGCGGCGGAGCTGGGCCCCTCGACCTATCCGATCGTGCTCGACATCAGCGATGCGGCGGCGGTCGATGCCCTGCCCTCGAAAATCCCGGCCGAATTCCAGCCGGTCGACGTGCTGTTCAACAATGCCGGCCACGACATCGGCGGGCGCACCGCCTTCACTGAGGGCTCCCCGGACGACTGGACCGCGATCATCGAGACCAATCTGATCGGCCTGATGCGCGTCACCCGCGCCATCCTGCCCGCGATGGTCGCGCGCAACCGAGGCCATGTCCTCAATATCAGCTCGATCAATGCGGTCAGGATCGTCCCCGACATGACCGCCTACAGCACCAGCAAGGCCGGCGTGCACATGTTCACGCAGACGCTGCGCGGGGAACTGGCCGAAACCGCGTTGCGCGTCACCGAATTCCAGCCCGGCCTTGCCCGCACCGGCATCATCGTGACGCGCTATCGCGGCGATACCGAAAAGGAAAAGGCCTATTTCGACCAGTTCAAGATGGCGCTCGATCCCGAGGACGTCGCCCGCTGCGCGCTCTTCGTGCTCGACCAGCCGCCGCATGTGCAGATCGCCGAGATGATGATGCTGCCGGTCAACCGGTTCTGATGGACGAGCGAGGCCGGCGCGCGCCGGCCTCATTCCGGCTTCACGCCGGCGCGCGCCATGGCGGCCGACCACTTCTTCAGCTCCGCGCCGAGGAATGTCGCCAGCGCCTTGGGCGTGGCCTGCTCCTTCGTCACCGGCTCCATGCTGAGATCGGCGAAGCGCGAGACCACGGTCGGATCGGCCAAAGCGGCCTGGAGCGCGGCGCTCAACTTCGTCACGACGGGTTCGGGCGTGCCCGCCGGGGCGTAGAGCCCATACCAGGTCGAGACCTCGAAGCCCGGCAGCCCCGCCTCGTCGGCGGTTGCGAGATCGGGCAGCGTCTTCAATCGCTTCTTGGTGGTCAGCGCATAGCCCTTGATCTTGCCGGTCTGGATCAGAGGTGTGGTTCCGGTCGCAGGGTCGCAGTAGACATCGACATGGCCGGCGACGAGGTCATTCACCACCTGCGAGCCACCGCGATAGGCCACCCAGGTCAGCGGTTTGCCGATGGCGTCCATGAACAGCACGCCGCAGAGATGCGCCGCCGAACCGCGCCCGGAATGGCCGAAGGTGACCTTGTCACCCTTCGCCTTCAGATCGGCCACCAGTTCGCGCAGATCCCTGGCAGGATAGTCGGGACGCCCGACCAGCGTCATCGCGACGTCGGTGACGAGCCCGATCGGAGCCAGATCCTTGACCGGGTCGAAGGGCAGCTTCTCGTAGAGGGCCGGCGCGGTCGCGAGACCCGTGTGCATCAGCAAGACCGTGTAGCCGTCCGGCGCAGCCCTGGCGACGCGGGCGGTGCCGATCGTGCCGCCGGCACCGAGCGCGTTCTCGACGATGACGTTCTGGTCGAGCGCCGTCTTCATGGCCACGCCGACAAGGCGCGCGATCGTGTCGCCCGGCCCGCCTGCGGCGAAGGGCACGACGATCGTCACCGGCTTGGCCTGCGGGAAGTCCTGGGCCGTGGCTGCGCCAGTGGCAATCAGCATCGCGGCCGTCAAAACACTCTTGAACATGATATCCTCCCTCTATCTGCCGGCCGTCGGTCTTCAGACCGCGGCGGTCTTCTTGGGCTTCGAAAACGGATCGACCTCTTGCTGGGAGGTGGGTTTGTAGGGAATCTCCGCCGGCAGGCCGGCGAGCTCGCGGATCACCGGATAGATCGCGGTATAGTCCTGCGCACCGCGCCCCAGCGCACGCGCCACCGAATAGCTCTGCAGCGCGGCCGCGCCCATGAAGACAGGGACGTGGTTGCGCGCCGCGAGCTCGATCGCGAGACCGAGATCCTTATGGGCGAGATCGACCTGGAAGCCGGCCGAGAGATCGCCGCGCAGCACCTTGTTCGGGTAGGTGATGCTCATATGGCCGAGGCCGGCGATGGTGCCGCGCATCACGTCGAGCGCGAGCTCGATCGTGATGCCCGCGGCTTCGGCCAGCGTCAGCGCCTCGGCGGTCAGGGCATTGAGCGAGATGCCCATGAAGTTGTTGACGATCTTGGCGCGGGAGCCGCCGCCGAGCGCGCCGCAATCGACCGTCTGGCTACCCATGACGTCGAAGGCGAACTGTGCCTTGCGGATATTTTCGGGTTCGCCGCTGGCCAGGATCAGGAGCGCGCCACGCCTGGCTTCGATCGCGGAACGTCCGACCGGCGCGTCAAGCATGCGCAGGCCACGCGCCTTCATGTCGGCGGCGAGCGCATCGGTCTCCTGCGGCAGGATCGTCGACATGTTGACGAAGACGGCATCCTTGCCGAGCGTGTCGGCGATGCCGAGCGGCCCGAGCAACGCGCCGCGCACATGCGAGGCGTTGGGCAGCATGGTGATGACGAGATCCGCGCCGTCCGCCGCCGCAGCCGCCGATGTCGCGATGCCGCCGCCTGAGGCGGCGAGCGCCTGGCAGGGCTTCGGCCACAGGTCGAAACCGGTCACCTTGAACCCGGCTGAGATCAGATTCTCGGCCATGGGCAGCCCCATCGTGCCCAGCCCGACGAAGCCGATGCGCTTCTCTTGTGCCATGGCGTTTACTCCCGTTTTTGTGTGCGGGGCCGCTTCAGCGACCCTCGTCGATGTCCTTGAAGACCTCGACCGCGACCTTCATGCAGTCGAGCGCGGCCGGCACGCCGCAATAGATCGCCGCCTGCAGGACGATCTCCTGGATCTCCTCGCGGGTGACGCCATTGTTGAGTGCGCCGCGGACATGCAGCCTGATCTCGTTGGGGCGGTTCAGCGCGGTCAGGAAGGCGAGGTTGAGGAAGCTGCGGGTGCGCCGGTCGAGCCCGGGGCGGCCCCAGACCTCGCCCCAGCACCATTCGGTGACGAGCTTCTGCAGTGGCGCCGTCATGTCGGTGGCGCCCTCGACGGATTTGTCGACATAGGCCGAGCCCAGCACCTCGCGGCGGATCTCGAGGCCTTTCTGGAACAGGTCTCCCTGGAATTCCGGGCGGATCGTCATGAGCGGCTATCCTGTCTGGGCTGGTCCGGCAGGCGGGCAGCGGGGGCATCGGCGGGAGGCGTCTTTGCCATGCATAAGACAGCGACCGGCCGAGCGTCAATTATTGTATGACGGTATTATTGTGTGCTGATATGAAGCGCGCGGCGCTGCGGAGATAACGCCGTGCCGCTGACGGGAGGAGAAGACCGGAATGACGACGACGCAGCCGAACCGGGCCGGCACGCCCGAGCCCTTCGCGCTCTATGCGCTGCGCTACGCCAACCATGGCGGACGCAAGGCCTGGGACAACATGATCGGCGGCGATCCGCATGAGGCGGGCTCGGATCTCGACTACTTCGTCTGGGTGGCGCAGCGCTCCGACCGGACCTTCGTCATCGACACCGGCTTCGATACCGAACAGGCGGTCGCCCGCAAGCGCGATCTGATCCGCAAGCCGCATGAGGCGCTCGCCCTGATCGGCATCGATGCCGCCAGGGTCGACGAGGTGATCCTGACCCATCTGCATTACGACCATGCCGGCACGCTTGGGTCGTTTCCGCGCGCCTGTTTCCATGTCCAGGATTCGGAGGTCGCCTATGCCACCGGGCGCTGCATGTGCCACGGCTTCCTGCGCCACCCCTTCCATGTCGAGGACGTCGTCTCCTTCGTCCGCCATGTCTATGCCGGGCGCGTCGCCTTCCATGACGGCACCGTCGAACTGGCGGACGGGCTGAGCCTGCACCGCACCGGCGGGCATTCCGGGGGCTTGCAGGTCGTGCGCGTCTGGACCAAGCGCGGCTGGGTCGTGATCGCCTCGGATGCCTCGCACCTCTACATGAACATGCAGAAGGGCCTGCCCTTCCCGGCCGTGCACGATGCCGGAGCAATGATGGAGGGCTACCGCACCATCAACCGGCTGGCGGATTCGCCCGAGCATGTCGTGCCGGGCCATGACCCGCTGGTGATGGCGATCTATCCGCCGGTCTCGGCGGAATTGGCCGGCATCGCGGTGCGCCTCGACGAAACGCCGAAGGCACTGCCATGAACGGCGCGATGTTGGCGGGGCGGCACGCGCTGGTGACGGGCTCGGTCGCGGGGCTCGGCTACGCGATGGCGCGCGGTCTGGCGCTGCAGGGTGCGGCGATCACGCTGAACGGACTCGCCGCACCCGGCGTCGGCGAGGCGGCCGCGGCGGCACTCGCCGAGGAGGTTGGAGTTCCCGTTGCCTTCGACGGCGCCGATCTGGCCCAAGTCTCGCACATCGAGGCGATGATGGCGGCCGCGGCAGAGCGCTCCGGGCCTATCGACATCCTCGTCAACAACGCCGTGATCCGGCATTTCCAGCCGATCGAGAGCTTCACCGCGGCGCAATGGGACGCCTCGCTGGCGGTCAACCTGTCGGCCGCCTTCCATGCCGCACGCCTGGCGCTGCCTGGCATGAAGGCGAAGGGCTGGGGCCGGATCGTCAACCTGTCCTCGATCTATGGCGCGCGCGGCGCCGAAAACCGCATCGACTACGTCACCACCAAGACGGCGCTGCTCGGGATGACCCGCGCGATCGCGATCGAGACGGCGCGAACCGGCATCACCTGCAATGCGCTCTCGCCGGGCACGGTGCCCTCGCCTGCGATCCTCGACCGCATCGCCGGCATCGCGCGCGAGCAGGGCATCAGCGAGGATCAGGCGGCGCAGGATTATATCGCGCCGCGCCACCCGACGCAGCGCTTCGTCGCGCTCGACAGCGTGGCGGCGCTGCTCGTCTTCCTGTGCAGCCCCGCCGGGCAGGATATCACCGGCACGACGCTGCCGATCGACGGCGGCTGGCAGGCGCGCTGAAGGCGTCAGCCGAAGGCCGACAGGGCAATGACGCGGCCCGCATCCGGGGCCTCGTCGAGGCGCCAAAGCGCGTCCAGTAGCGGCTCCGGATCGAAGCCGGGGCAGCCATAGCCGGCCAGCGTCCGGAACTTCTCCGAGATCTCGGCGTCCGACAGGGGGTTGTCTGTGCTGCCGCGCGCCGCCTTCACGACATGGTCGAGCACCGTGCCATCGACCAGCGTGATCTCGACGCGCGCGCCGTCGACGCTGTGGCCGGCCTCCTGATGAACCGAGACCTTGCCGCGCAGCGCCAGCACGTCCTGCGCCTTGACGCGCTCGTCGCTGAACTGCGTGACCCCGGCGCGGCCGTCGATCCAGGCGACCGCGACCGCATGCTGGGCGCTGACCTGCGCCTCGCGGCCGGTGGTGACGGCGGGGCGGTCGGCCCGCTCGCCGAGCAGGGGATGGCCGAGCACGCGGATGCCGGCGATGCGCTCCGGCGGAACATGGCTCTGCTCGCGGAGGCTGAGCACGGCGTCGATGACCGGGTTCAGCACGACGCCGCAGGGATAGGGTTTGTAGGTGTTGCGCAGCAATTCCCAGCGCTCGCCCAGCCCTTCGGTTAGGCCGGCGAGATCAGGGTCGCTGCCCATGACCTGCAGGAATCCGCGCGGCCCCTCGAGCGGCCGTTCCGGTCCTTCGACGCCGTTCTGCGCCAGCAGCGCCGCCAGCAGCCCTCCCCGCGCCGATTGGCCGACGCCGACGCTCTTGGCCATGGTGCCAAGCGTCTCGACCAGCCCGCAGGATTGCGCCGAGGCGTTGCCGAGCGCCCAGAGCATGCGCGTCTCGTCGAGGCCGAGGACCTTGCCGATGGCGGCCGCCGCGCCAAAGACGCCGCAGGTCGCGGTGATGTGCCAGCCCTTCTTGTAATGGAAGGGCGAGACGGCATTGCCGAGCCGGCACTCGATCTCGACGCCCAGGATGAAGGCGTGGAGCAGGTCCGCGCCGCTCATCGGCCGCCGCTGCGCGAAGGCGAAGAGTGGCGGCGCCACCGGAGCAGAGGGATGGATGATGGTGCCGGGATGGGTATCGTCGAAATCGAAGACATTGCCGGCGAGCGCATTGACGAAGGCGGCGTCGAGGCAATTCAGCTGCTCGCGCCGGCCGATGATCGTCGCCTCCGCCGGCGCCGAGAACGGCGCCAGCGTCCCGGCTGTGCGCCGCGTGGCCGCATCGCTGGAGCCACCGAGCGCCGTGCCGATGACATTGACGACGGAGCGCTTCGCCTCATGGCGCAACGCCTCGGGCATGTCCCGCCATTGCGAGTCGACGACGAAGCGGGAAAGGCTGCGGGAGATCATGCGGAGCTCTCGGTAAAAGGAGGGATCTTGTGACTCACCCGACCTGCTTCGGCAGCCAGGTCACGATCCCCGGGAAGAAATACAGCAGCCAGATGAAGCCGAGCATGACGAAGATGTAGGGGATGACGCCATAGGCGATGTCGCGCAGCGAGACGTCGCTGCTCATGCCCTTGAGCACGAACAGCACGAGCCCCACCGGCGGTGTCACCAGTCCGATCTCGACCAGCAGCACCAGCACGACGCCGAACCAGATCGGGTCGAGGCCGATCGAGACGATGACCGGGAAGGTGACGCTCAGCGTCATCAGCATCATCGCGATCGATTCGATGAAGCAGCCGAGGATCAGGTAGATGCCGACGATGATCGCGAAGACCAGCCAGGGCGCGAGGTTGGCATCGGTGACGAGCTGCACCATGGCGCGCGGCAGGCGCAGATAGTCGAAGACCCAGCTCATGATCGCCGCGCCGACGACGATCAGCATGATGAAGGCCGTGACCTTCACCGTGTCGATCAGGCAGGCATAGAAGCCGTCCCAGTCGAGCCGGCCGCGCTTCACCGCCATACCGAGCGCGGCGACCGCGCCGATCGCACCAGCCTCGGTCGGGGTTGCGATGCCGAGATAAAGCGAGCCGAGCACGGCCGCGATCAGGAACAGGAAGGGCAGGACGCCGACCGTCGAGGTCAGCTTGCGGCTCCAGGAATAGGACTCGCCTTTCGGGATCGCGCTCGGCGAGACGAGACCCCAGACGAAGACCGTCACCATGAACAGCAGCGACAGCAGCAGGCCCGGGATGATGCCGGCGAGGAAAAGCTGCGTCACCGCGACGCCGACGACATTGCCATAGATGATCATTGCGATCGAGGGCGGGATCAGGATGCCCAGCGTCGCGCCGGCCGCGACGACGCCATAGGTCAGCCGTGGGCTGTAGCCGCGCCTGACCATCTCGGGCGCCGCGACGGAGCCGAGCGTCGCGGCGGTGGCGAGGCTCGAGCCGCAGACTGCGGCGAAGGTCGCCGACGCCGCGACGCTGGCATGGGCGAGGCCGCCCGGCGTCTTGCCGAACCAGGTGACGAGCGCGTCGAAGAGTTCGGTGGTGATGCCGCTGCGCACGAGCAACGCCCCCATCAGCACGAAGCTCGGCACCGCCGTCAGCGTGAAGCTGTTGATGCTGGTCCAGGAACGATCGGCCAGCACGGGCAACTGCGTCTGCGGCAGCAGGAAATAGAGCCCGAGCAGGCCGACGATGCCCATGGCGAAGGCGACGCGCACGCCGGTGAAGAGCAGCACCAGCAGGGTGAGGCCGAGCAGGCTCCCGAGCCAGAGCAGCGAGGTGCCGCGCGAAGAATAGAAGATCAGGGCAAGGCTGCCGAAGGCGAGCACCGTCGCGGCGGCGATGCGCCAGCCGCTCCAGGCCACCATCGCGACGATGATGGAAGCGCAGATCAGGATGGTGCCCCAGTCGAAGCGCGTGCCGGGAATGCGCCAGTCCGAGCGGCCCATGACCGTAAGGGCGAGCATCAGCGACAGCGCGACGGCGGGAACGATCCATTGCGCGGCGACCGAGCGCGGCGGCCGCAGTTCATGGAGATCGCGCAGGATGGCGACCGCAAAGAGGATCAGCCCCAGCGTCATCGGAATTTGCGGCAGCCATTGCGGCGTGCCGAGCAGGCCCCAGTCGCGGGCGCCGTGGACATATTCGAGGAAGGTGAAGCGCGCCGTGTGCCAGGCGGCGAAGACGACGAAGACGAGGCCGAGCCAGAGCGTCACCAGTTCGAGGCGGGTGCGCCAGGGCTTCGGGACGGCATCGACCAGGATCTCGACCTGGATATGGGCATTGGCGCGCTGGGCCGGCGCCATGCCGAAAAAGACGATCGCGACGAAGAGATAGGTCCCGATCTCGGTCACCCAGCTCGTCGGCTCGTTGAAGACATAGCGCGAGATCACCTCGAAGACGACCACAGACGTCATCACCACCAGCGCCAGCGCGCCAACGAAGCCGCCGAGATCGGAGAGCCGGTCGATGCCGCGGATAACCGGGGAGCGCGGCTCCGAGAGGGAATGCAGCGATCCCGTCGCCACCATCGCGTCGGCCATAGGCGTATCTCCCGAAATCTCTTGTTGAAGCCGCGTTAGCACGGCGTCTGATTGACACGCAATCCTACTGTCATATTGTATGATTGGATGACGGGTCGCAATATCCATGACCAATCCGGCCGGCTGTCATCAACAGGGCGGGCGCCACGTTCCGCCGTCGAATTTTCGGATCCATGGGAGGGTTTCATGCTGATTTCCACACAGGCGGCCGGGCCACGCCATAGCCGTCATCTGCTCGCCGCCGTGCTGGGCACAACCTTCGCCCTCAGTGGTGCGAGCCTGGCGCAGGCGCAGAAGATCGACCTGACGATGGGCATCATCGTTTCGCCGGGCGACGCCTATTCCGCGATGACGGCGAGCGTGCCGGAGCGCATCGCCAAGGCGACGAACGGCCGGGTCTCGGTCACCGTCAGCGATTCCCTCGTCGCCCCCGCGCAGATCGCGTCCGCCGTGCGCGACGGCCGCCTGCCGATGTCAGCCTCGCTGCACACCTATCTGGCTGCCGACGAGCCACGCATGGGTATCTTCAACCTGCCCGGGCTGATCAACAACATCGAGGAATACCAGAAGGTGCGCGACGCCTTCTGGGCCAAGGACGTCGCCAGGATCTGGGAGGAGAAATGGGGCGCGATCGTGCTCGCGGAGGGCGCCTGGTGCCCGACCCGCCTGTTCTCGAAGACGCCGATCCGCACCGTCGAGGACTTCAAGAACAAGCGCCTGCGCGTGCATAACCCGCAGACGGCGGCGCAGATGAACGCGCTCGGCGCCAAGCCGACGCCGATGGCCACCACCGAGATCATGCCGGCGCTGGAGCGCGGCGTCATCGACGGCGTCTTCATCTCGACCTGCGTCGGCGGCGCGATGGAGTTCTGGCGGCTGGCCAAGAACGTTCAGGACTGGGGCGTCGGCGCCATCACCGGCTGGGCCATCCTGATCAACAAGGCGGAATGGGAGGGCATGCCGGCCGATGTCCGCGCGCAGGTGAAAAGCGCGATGGACGGGCTGCAGAAGGACGCCTTCGGGACCTACAACGCCTTCGTCCAGACCGCCCTCGACAACATGAAGAAGAACGGCGTCGAGCCGTGGAGCGCCTCGGAAGCGGAGCGTGCCACCCTCAACGACCCGAAATTCGCCAAGGCCGCCTATGACAGCTGGCTCGGCCGCGCCAAGGAACTCGGCATCGACGGGCCGGCCTATGTCAACCAGGTCCGGCAAGCGCTGGGCAAGCCGACGCAGTGAACTCCAGCGCCGGCGGGCATGCGGGCTTTGGCTCCTGCCTGCCGGTGCAGCTGCGATTATGCGCGATCACGGGCCTGGGCTAGGATAGCGACGCCGAATGTGACAATGGCCTTTGGAGTCGGACAGGGAGCATGCGGACGGTGATGAATGATGCGGGGTTTCCGGAGCGCGACTTCCGCGTCGAGCGCGTGGCGGCACCGCTGCGCCACAGCGTCACCGAGAATATCCGCTATGCCATCGCCACCGGACGCTTCAAGGGCGGCGAACGCCTGCCGGAGCGCGAACTCTGCGAACTGACCGGGGTCAGCCGCACCCTGATTCGCGAGGCGCTGCGCCAGCTCGAATCGGAAGGGCTGATCGAGGTCGTGCCGCATCGCGGCCCGGTGGTCGCCTCGCTGTCCGCCGATCAGGCGCGCGACATCTACGAGGTCCGCATCCAGCTCGAGGGTCTCGCCTGCAAGCTCTTCGCCGAGAAGGCCACGGAGGCGCAGCGCACGGCATTGAAGCAGGCCTTCGAGAAGCTGCGCGCCTCCTTCGACATTCCCGACCCGATGGCCCGGCTCGACGCCAAGAACAAATTCTACGACTGCCTGATCGAGGGCTCCGGCAATGGTGCGCTCGGCCTCAGCCTGAAGATGCTCAACGCCCGGATCATGCTGCTGCGGGCGACGTCCCTGCAGGCTCCGGGGCGCAGCAAGGAGAGCATGCGCGAACTGGCCGATTTGATGGAAGCGCTGGACTCGCGCGACGGCGAAGCTGCCGCGCGCGCCGCGACGCGCCACGTCGAGAGCGCCGCCAGGGCCGCCATGTTTTTCCTCAAAGGCTGATCCGGACGCCACCATATCTTTCCGCTCGACCCGCTCCCGTTGACCGAGTCTTCCTGCCCATTCAGGTCTTGAAAGGCACCCTTTTCGCTCACAAATCTGATCGGCAGATTGTTCCTGGGGAGAGCGAAATGCCATTCTCAAAACTGGCGAATCCGATCGAGGTTGCGCTGGCCCGTGCAGCGCTGGATCGTGCCTGGGCGGAGCTCAAAGATGATCCGGACCTTATGCTCGGGAGCGACGAAGCGGAGCGGCTGCGGCTTGCCGGAATCGTTGCCGGCCTGGCCCCGCTGGCGATCGATGAAGACGATCTGGTCGCCAATGCCATCGACCACTTTGTCCAGGGCTGCCGGAACCAGTCGCCTCGTCTGGCGTCTTGAGAGTGTGCCGGTTCTCTGGCGCCATGCGGTGTGTGTCGCTTCCCAATGGCCGGGCACTGCCGCATGATCAATCCCCTGGCAAGGACGAGCATCCGATGGACATCGTTGTGACGCAGACCGGCCTCGGCGCCTGGACGCTTGTCGACCTGCTGGGCCGCCATATGGGCGTCGTGGAGGAAATAGCGGGCGATGAGTACCGGATCGCCCCTGGCGAACGCGTCGCGGAATCCCTGCGCGCGATGAAGCATGGCCCCTTCGCCACGCTCGACAAGGCGCTCTCCGAGATCGAGACCTTCACCCGCTCGACATGCCGGATTGCGCCGACGGACGTGCCCCAGGCGGTAGCCTGACGCCGTCGCGCCACCTGCCGCATTTACTTCCCGCTAGGCCTGAAGCAGGCGATATTTCCGGTGTTCCATGCAGGAATTCACGACGGCGACATAGCCCTGCATCGCTCTCTCCTGAGTCTCGGCCGCATTGGCAGCCGTTCCTTCGCCGACCGACTGAAGCGCATTGGTGGCACCGGCCAGCACATGAGCCTGACGGAAACCTGGCACGGGGATGAAGCTTGCGAGCGCGCCGACGGTCTGGATGGCCGTACCGGTCTGCTGGGTCTGCGCGGCGCGGCGCGCGGCGGCCTCATGCGGTGCGGCCTCCGCCCGGCACTCCAGAAGATCCTTTCTCAACTTGGCGGGGTTCACCCGGCGCGTGTCGACCACTGGCTCGTAGAGTGGCGTCGCGGCAGCAATCTGGGCGTCTGACGGCAGGTTCGGAGGCGGTCCGGCCGGCATTCCACCTGTCGGACCAGAAGATGCCAACGCCGCCGGCGCCGTGGATGGCAGAGTAGTCTCGGCTGTCTGTGACGTTTGATTGCAGCCGGCCAGCATCAGCCCGCAAACCGCGGCCAAAAAGACTTTCATGATTTCGCTCCCCAACACCGCATCTTTACGTGTGCTCCAGAGGAGAATGCACGACGTTAGGGAAATCGCAACCATGTTGGCGCGCCGAGAGTTAACGCGTGATTGCGCAATCCACTGGTTCCGTTCGGGACGAGAACACCGAAAAGCGATCACCCCGCGATGCGACGCGGGTTGCCGATCCACCGACCATCGACAGCGCGAACGAGGCTGACGCCGTTCACCATGAGGGAGCGCAAGCGGAACTCAACCAGAAATCGAAGGAACATTTCTTCTCTCCCATAGGTTGATTGTATGGAGGACCGAATGTTCAAACAAGGTTCCATCGCATTTTTCAGCGAGAATAGTTTCGTCAGATCGCGTTTGACTGGCGCAATGATTGCCAAGAATTCCGAAGCGTTTCGCCACGAACGGGAAATCGAGTTTCTTTGCTCGCTCTCCCCGGATGGGCTGGACGATATTCTGAATGGCTTTGGCCGCAACACCTGCCTGCAAGACAGCCTTGCTGCCTTGCGGAGGCCGATCGAGCTTAATGTGCTTCGATCCGAGATCGCCCGGTTCCGCGCCTTCTCGGTGACGTGAGGAAGCCATGCACCACCTCGAGGTAAGACCACCCATCTGGCCGGAACTGGACGTCTGGCTGTGGGTCGCGATCATCGTCGCGGTGTGGGGCTTTGGCAGCTTTACCCTGCGATAGCCCAGACGCTTCATCCGATGGTTGGCGATGGCGCGCAGCCGTCGATGCGATCCGCCTACGCTCCTATCCCTGATATTCTGTCCGCGAATGCCTATATTCGCGACGAGGTAAAATCAGGAGGTCGAGGATTATGACAACGGAACGCGCAGTGCTTGCCGGCGGTTGCTTCTGGGGCATGCAGGATCTGATCCGCCGCAGACCCGGCGTGATCTCGACCCGCGTCGGCTATTCCGGCGGCGAGGTGGCCAATGCGACCTATCGCAATCATGGCAACCATGCCGAGGCGATCGAGATCGTGTTCGATCCGGCACAGACCAGCTACCGCGACCTGCTCGAGTTCTTTTTCCAGATTCACGACCCGTCGACACGCAACCGTCAGGGCAATGATGTCGGCGCGAGCTACCGCTCGGCGATCTTCTATGGCAGCGACGAGCAGAAGCGTGTTGCCGAGGATACCATCGCCGATGTCGACGCCTCGGGTATCTGGCCCGGCAAGGTCGTGACCGAACTGGCGCCGGTGGGCGATTTCTGGGAGGCCGAGCCCGAGCACCAGGACTACCTGGAGCGGCTTCCCTCCGGCTACACCTGCCACTTCCCGCGGCCGAACTGGACGCTGCCGAAGCGCGAGGACATCCGCCGCGCCGGATGAGAGTTCTGCGGATCGCTGCAGCCCGGTTTGCCGCGGCGATCCGCACCATCGCGAAGCTATCCTTGGAACCTGAAGGCGACGCCTCCGTTTTGCTGTGCAGGCAACACGAGGAGGCGCAGATGCCACGTGGTGACAAATCCAAATACACCGACAAGCAGGAACGCAAGGCCGATCACATCGCCGAGGGCTACGAGAAGCGGGGCGTCTCGGAGGAAGAAGCCGAACGCCGGGCCTGGGCCACCGTCAACAAGGACGATGGCGGCGGCAAGAAGGCCGGCGGTTCCGGACGCGGCAAGGAAACCGGGCATCCCGCCGCGCATAGGGGCGGCGAGAAGGGCGGCAAGGCCGCGGCCTCGCGCTCGGCCGAAGACCGCTCCGCATCCGCGAAGAAAGCAGCGGCCACCCGCAAGAAAAACGCCGAGCATCGCGCTCATTCCTGATCAATAGGGACGGCCCCGCGCTGCGAGACAGTCCGCAAGGGCCGCTTCGCCGGACGCGGGTAGGCATGCAAATGGCCAGGTCGGCGCAAGGACGCTCCGCGACGATCCGGATCGGTCTGTCACGCGCCGCGCCAGTAACGCAGAGCTTTGCCGGCAAGATAATGCGGAGCCCCGCCCCGCCGACGCACCTGGGAGGGTGCTCGGCCGGGGCTGGAGGCTTGGTCAGCCTAACGCCGAGGCAGCGGTCGCGCGCACCGCTCCGGCAGGTTGGTGTCTGGACTGCGACTGCCGATAATTTACCACCGCGCCCCCGATGACGGCGCGCTTTGCTTGCGCTAGATTGAGCGTTCCCGGTCACTCATCCTTGAAGCTCCATGTACGATCGTCGCACGCCTCAGTCCTCTCAACCCTTTGTCACGCACGAAAATATCGAAGCCAAGGTCAAATGGTTCGACCCCGAAAAGGGGTTCGGTTTCGCGTCGCCAGCCGATGGCTCGGGCGACGTCTTCCTCCACATTTCGGCGATCGGCCCGCTCGATCAGCAGGCCCTGCAGCCGGGCGCCACCATCGTCTGCGATCTCGGCGAAGGACGCCGCGGCCTCCAGGTCGTCGCCGTCCATGAGATCGACGCCTCCACGGCGACGCAGTCGGCGCCGCGCTCTGCCCCCCGCGCCCCGCGCGACGATTTCGGCGGCGGCGGTTATGGTGGCGGCGGCGGCTATTCCGATCGCGGTGATCGCGGCGGCTACGGTGGTAGCGGCGGCTATGGTGGCGGCGGTGGTTACGGCGGCGGTGGTGGCGGCGGCTATGCCGATCGTGGCGGCGCCAGTAGCCGCGACAGCGGCCCGATGGAAGGGCCCTATGACGGCGCCGTGAAGTTCTTCAACGCCGAGCGCGGCTTCGGCTTCATCGCGCCCGACAAGGGCGGCCCGGACGTGTTCCTGCATGTCTCGTCGCTCGGCCGCAGCGGCCTGCAGCCGCCGATGGACGGGCAGCGCGTGCGCTTCTCGATCCGCGCCGGCAAGAAGGGCCCGGAAGCGGCCAATGTCAGCTACATCTGACGCAACGACGCGTTGAGATCTCAGGCCCGCCGGCTCCACCGGCGGGCCTTTTCTATTGGGGCCTGATGGTCAACCCGCCGCCCGCACATGGAAATCCTGACAGTCTATTGCTCAGGCTGCTGCGCGTGGGCGCGCCGCATACAGCACGCCCATCGTTGCCACGGCCAGGAGCGAGCCCAGCATCGCCGCCAGGTAGTCGCCAGACAGCAAGGGCCAGAGTGCGATCGCAACCATCGTCAAGGCCAGAAGCTCTATGAGCGTCACGGCGATGGGACTCTTCATGCGCCGCCTGATCATGCCGGTCCTCGCCAGTCTGGGTTGATGCCAGATGTTGACGAGGATGCCGCAGGCGATAGCGCAGGCAACACCAAGCAAACTGACCAGACCGGCCCAGGCATCGAACATCAGCAAGAGCATCAACGGCGGTGCGGCGAACGTGACTGCAAGCCAGGATATGGCGCCGAAACGGGCGCCCGCGCGTAAGCGAGGGGCCAGCGGTGCGGTCAAGGCAAGTTCGGCTGCTTCGTCTGCCGATATCGCGATCCAAGTCAGGCCACCGGCAATCTGGCCACACAGAACGATCAGGACCGGCACGAGCGCCGAGGCATCATCGGCCCCGCTCGAGACCCGATAGACCGTCACGACGGCGATCGGGATCAGAAAAATGCATTGCATCAGGATCTGCGACAACAGCCACGGATCACGGAGAATGATGCGCCGTTCCTTGAGCATCAGTGCCGCCACCGGTGACGCTCCGAAGGAGGCGCGACTGCGCCTGGCGCGGGGTGGAGCGGCAGACGCCGATCCTGCTGCCAGGACCGCATTGCGCACGAAGCTCTCGGCAAGGCCTGTGAACATCAGCACGGCCATCAGCGCAGCGCAGGCCCCCACAGCCAGGAGCGCCACGACATCGCCCGTCATGGCGCGGGCAGGCAACATCGCCAATTGCCAAACAGGAGACTGGGGATTGGCCATATAGTCCGCGACGAGGGCGTCCTTTGGACCTCGCCCAAAAATCGCATCCCACTGCACCATCACAAGCACCAGCAGACCGGCCAGCGCTGCCGCCACCTGCGCCGCGACGCGCGTGCTCCGGATACCGATAAGGCGAACCAGGCCCATTGCCAGTCCGATCCCGATGGCCGTTGCGCTGAGCGCAAGCGCCAGGATCAGGGGCAGGCCAGCCAACCAATGCGGTCCGCGCTGCACCGCCAGCAGGATCAGCATCGGCGCGCCATAAAGACCGGCTTTGGAAAGCGTGAAACCAAAGACGTTGAGAGCCCTGACCAGCAGCACCGTTTGCGGTGGCAGGGGCGCGGAGAACATCAGATCGTAGTCGCCGCGCGCGTAGAGCGCATAGGCGGCGGAATCGAGCGCGGCCGAGATCATCAGGACGAACAGGAAGGCAAGATTGATGGTCAAAGTGATCTGAAGGCGCGGATCGGCAGGGTCCAGTTCGCCGGCCTGCATCAGCAGAAGCTGCGACACGCCGAAAATGATCGTGCAGACCACAGCCAGCACGCATGCGATGCGCCAGGGACGCATTGCCGTTTTCGGGCCTGCCATGTCGGCAATGCCGCGCAATGCCAGACGCGCTTCGAGCGCCAGCACGGCGCGGGTTGCACCCGACACGAGGGCCTTCATCTCAGGCTGCCTCGTCGCGCGAGACGACATCGAGGAAAACATCCTCAAGGGTAGAACCCTGGGAGGCTCCACCATCGCGCAGTTCGGCCATCGTGCCTTCGCAGACCAGCCTGCCATTGCGAATGATGCCGATGCGGTCACTGAGCCGTTCAGCGACTTCGAGGATATGCGTGGTGAGGATCACCGTCACGCCGGTTGCGACACGCTCCTGAAGCAGTTCCTTCACATGGCGCGCCATCGACGCATCGAGGCCTGTCAGCGGCTCGTCGAGGATCAGCAATTCGGGTTCGTGAATCAGCGCGCCAGCGAGAGCAACCTTCTGGCGCATCCCCTTGGAAAAGCCCTCGCAGCGCTGATCCGCCACGCGGGTTAGCTCGAGGGTCTCGAGCAGGGCGTCGCGGCGCAGCTTTGCGACCCTTGGCTCAACCTGCCAAAGGCCGGCGACAAAATCGAGATACTCGACAGGCGTGAGCTTGTCATAGACCATCGGCTCATCTGGCAGCCACGCCACCACACGTTTTGCCGCAACCGGATCACGCAGGCGGTTGATCCCGCAAATGCTGATCTCGCCCGCGTCCGGAGCGAGCAGCCCCGCGACAATCCTGAGCGAGGTGGTCTTGCCCGCCCCGTTCGGACCCAGCAAGGCGTAGAGCTCGCCGCGGCGCACACTGAGATCAAGGTCGTTGACAGCGGTGAGGCCGCCGAAGCGCTTCACGAGACCGCGGACAACCAGCGCATCATGGCCACTCATGCGAACGCTCCCATCATTGTGGGGCGTTATGCGGCATCGCTGGTGACGTTCAGGTTAAACTGACATTGCCAGAGAACTGGCCCGGTTTGTCTGGACCGTTCGCGGGCCTGCTGCCGGGTTCGAGCCACGCATCGGGCAAGCTTCAGGATGATGCTTCGGTTATCCCGCCGCCGTCACGCCGCTGGCGAGAATGGCCTCGACGATCTCCTGAACGTTCAAGGCTTCGGCGAGCGTCGCAAGATGATGCGCTTCGCCTCGCGTGAGGCGAACCACGCCCTCGATCTGGCGCTTGAGTGCGACCGGACGTGCATCCGCCTGCGACAGCGCGTCGGCCGCGCGCTCCCATGTGCCGTCGGGTCGGCGGCGTTCGGCGAGCGACCAGTCGCAGAGCCGGACCGCGCCCCTGTCGCCTTCCAGCATCCAGATATTGTGATCATCCTTCGCAGTGGTGCCGACACTGCCCTTGAGTTCGACGGGGATGTCACCGGCCGAGAGCTTCGCCTCGATGCGGCGCTCCGATTTGCCCGCCTCCGGGAAAGCCACGCTCGCGGCAAGGCCATGCAGCGGGCCAGCCAGCCTGCGGCTCAGGAAGAGGAAATGCGATACGACCTCACGGGTGAAGCCGCCCTGTTGCCGCCCGTCCAGCCAGGCTGCGGCATCGGCTTGCCAGGAGCGTGGCCAGGTTGCGAAGGCGACGTCGATCGTGATGCGCGACACCGTGCCGACGGCTCCTTGCGCGATCCAGTCCATCAGCGTCGCCACGGCCAGCGATGAGGCGAAGGGGAAGTTGACGGCTCCCTTGTCTCCGGCCTCGTCAACGAAGGCGCGCGCAGCGGCGACATCGACCGCCAGCGGCTTCTCGCAGAAGACGCTCTTGCCGGCGGCAAGGGCGGCGCGGGCATGCACCAGATGGGACGCGGGCGGCGAGGCGATATAGACGCAGTCGCTGGCGGCGATGATCGCCGCCGCATCGGCCAAGCGCGGAACCTGCTGGAATGTCGCTGCCATGCGCTCCATCGCCGATGGCGCCGGATCCCAGATGCCGCTGACCGTCACCAGCGGCGGCGACTGGTCGAGAATGGCGCTCAGCAGCCGCTCGCCCATGATGCCTGCGCCAATGATCCCGATCGAAAGAGTGCCGTTATGCATCGCCTGAGATTCCCTGCTCTGAGCCGAGAAGCGCGATAGCAGGATTCCCGAAATCCCACGAGCAAAGCCGTGCGTGTTCTTGAACTCAGCCGGCCCCCGAATGCGAGGCGCTTAGACCCGCTCCAGCGCCCGATGCGGCTCTGCCGGCAGCGTCACAGCGATGGCGTCGCCCGGCCGGATTTCCCCGCCTTCCAGCACGATGCCCATGATCCCGGCCTTGCGGACGACCCGCCCCTGAGCGTCGCGCCCGAGCACGGCGGCGAGCAGGCCGGGCCGGAACGTTTCGATCTGGGCGCAAGGGTTGCGCAGGCCGGTGATCTCGACCACGGCGTCCTCACCCAGCCGCAACCGCGCTCCGACCGGTAGCCCGAGTAGGTCGAGGCCGCGCGTCAGCACGTTCTCGCCCATCTGCCCCGGCGCGACGTCGAAGCCGGTGGCGTTGAGTTCGTCCAGCAATTCGGCGTGAAGCAGATGGACCTGGCGTAGATTCGGCTGGGTCGGATCGACCGCGACGCGCGAGCGATGCTTCACCGTCTCGCCGCAATGCGCGTCACCCTCGACGCCCAGCCCCTTCAACAGCCGGATCGAAGCCAGCGTCGGCTTGCTGAAGCGATGCCCTGGAGCGCCGCTCACCGCAATCACCGTCCCCATGACTACTTCTCCCGCATGTCGCCGCACGCGGCTTCTGGCACGAGCGCAAACCGGAGGCGACCTCTCGAAATAAAAAGCCGGCCCCGCATGACGGGGCCGGCTTCTGCGATCCTGCCCTGACGGGCGGCGGCCTCAGTGGCCTTCGTCGAGCGAGCCGACATGCTTCTGGGTGTAGAGCTCGATGCCGATGCGCGCGATCAGCTCAAGCTGCGTCTCGAGGAAGTCGATATGGCCTTCCTCATCCGCCATCAGATCCTTGAAGAGCTGCTCGGACGGGTAATCGCCGACCTCGCGCGCATAGCCCGCCGCTTCCTGATAGAGCGAGCGCGCCTCGATCTCGGCCTTGAGGTCGCATTCGATGACCTCCTTGACGTTCTCGCCGATGCGCAGCGCATCGAGCGTTTGCAGGTTCGGGAAGCCTTCGAGGAAGAGGATGCGGTCGACGAAGCGGTCGGCATGGACCATCTCCTCGATCGATTCCTTCTTCCAGGTCTTGGCCATCTCCTTCAGGCCCCAGTTGTCCAGCATGCGGTAATGCAGCCAGTACTGGTTGATCGCCGTGAGCTCCGAGCGAAGCCCCTTGTTGAGATATTCGATGACCTTCTTGTCACCCTTCATGGCGCCGCTCCCACAGTACATTAGAATGATCCTAATGTAGGACAGCCAATTTCAGAAGGAAAGCAAAAAAGGCGAAAGGGCCGGGATAATCGGCAGCGCTCAGGCGGCAGCGCGGTCGTTGTCCATGACGAGGCCATCCATCATCTGCCCGACGGAGACATGCACGGCGCATTCGATGTCGCGGCTGGCGCAGGAGCCGCACTGCGTCATGCAGGCGGCGCGGGCCTCGGCCAGGATGGCGCGGACCTCGCGGGCGCAGCGCCCGCAATTGGGGCTGCAACCCAGGCAATCATAGGCTTCCCCGGCCGTTTTCGGCCCGGTGCCATCAGGGGCGATGGTGCCCTTGATCTGGGAGCAGGACAGGACGTTGCAGGAGCAGACGATCACTTGGGAACGATCACTTGCGAAAATCAGGCGTGGTGAGAGGCCAGATGCGCAAGCGGCATCTTGGTTTCTATCTCCTGGCCATCGGCGCGGCGCAGCCGCACGATCACCTCGACCGAGGAGATCACCATGCCGTCGGGCGCCTGCGGCAGGCCGGCGACCTGGATCATCGAGCCGGGGATGTCGACGACGGTCTCGTCTTCCTCATTGTAGAAATGATGGTGCTCGGAGACGTTGGTGTCGAAGAAGGTCTTGGGACCCGAGACCGAGACCTGGCGCAGCAGGCCCGCTTCCGAGAACTGGCGCAGGGTATTGTAGACGGTGGCCAGCGACAGCGGCTCGCGGGCGCGCAGCGCCTCCTCATAGAGCATCTCGGCGCTGACATGGCGGTCGCCCTTGGCGAAGAGCAGCCAGCCAAGCGCCATGCGCTGCCGCGTCGGCCGCAGGCCGGCGGTACGCAACCGCGCCTTCACGGCGCTGATCGGGCAGGACGAAGGACTCTTCTGCGGCCAGGGAATATGGTCCGCCATGACCCGCTGCTGGTCCTGATCCTTCAGGGACGAAACGCTCATCGACAACGCCTTCCACAAGGCCGGCTGGCCGGCTCGTAGTTTAGAAAATATCTAAACTACTGATATTGTTGTTATATTTGTCGTAAAGCCGTCCCGGTGTCAATCTTCGCGGGTGCGGCATCCCGTCATCGCCCCCATGCTTTGGCCGCACGAAGCCGTGATCGAGTGGCCCGGCCCGCGGGCCGCTCAGTGGCCTCCCCCGCCGCCCGGCGCCGCTGCCGGGGGCTTGCGCATGAACAGCGCCAGCAGCACCAGACTGCCGAAGATGCAGGTCAGGCCGAGGAAGACATCGCCGAAGGCCATGATCAGCGCCTGCTTGTGGGCACGCTGGTTGATCAGGGCCAACGCCATCTGCTGCGCCGCATCGCCATAGTCGATGAAGCGCTGCATCGTCTGCGCGATCGCCTCCTCTGCCACCTGTCGGCCGGCCGCGACGCTCTCATGCAGCCGCGTGATATGCAGGTCGGTGCGCGTGTTCAAAAGCGTGTTGATCAGCGCCAGGCCGACCGCGCCGCCGAGATTGCGCGTCAGGTTGTAGAGACCGGACGCGTTCTTGAGCTGCGCCGGCGGCAGCGTCCCGAGCGCCAGATTGTTGATCGGCACCATGCACAGCATCAGCGAGACGCCGCGCAGAATCTGCGGAATCAGCAGCTCGTGGAAATCCCAGTCGGCGGTGATCGCGGTCGCGATATAGGTGCCGAGCGCGAAACCGCCGAAGCCGATCATCATCTGCACGCGCGGATCGATCTTCTGCGAGAGCTTGCCGGCGATCGGCGCCGTCAGGAACATGCACAGCCCGGTGACGAACATCGTCTCGCCGATCTGCAGCGCGTCATAGCCGCGGATGCGCCCGAGATAGACCGGGTAGAGATAGGTCAGGCCATAGAGGCCGATGCCCATGCAGAAGGAGAACAGCGAGCCGAAGGCGAAGTTGCGGTCCCGGAAGGCGTAGAGATCCACCAGCGGATCGTCCCGCGTCAGCGCCCGCCAGAAGAACAGCACGGACCCCGCGAGCATCACGCCGGTGAAGAACACGATCTCATGGCTTTCGAACCAGTCGAGCCGCGTCCCCTCCTCGAGCACATATTCGAGGCTGCCGAGGAAGCCCGCCATGCCGATGAGCCCGAGCCAGTCGAAGCGCTTCAAAAGCCCCGCCTGCGGCTTGTCGAAATCGATCAGCGTCCAGGCCGCGATCGAGACGCAGATGCCGGGCACAACGTTGACGAGGAAGAGCCAGTGCCAGGAGAAGGCGCTGCTGAGATAACCGCCGACGGTGGGGCCGATGGTGGGCGCCAGCGTCGCCACGAGGCCGATCAGCGGCGAGACGATCGGGCGCTTCGAGGCCGGGAAGATGGTGAAGGCCGCGGCGAAGACACCGGGGATCATGCCGCCGCCGATGAAGCCCTGGACGGCACGCCACAGGATCATCTCGTTGATCGAGGACGACATTGCGCAGAGCACGCTGGCGATGGTGAAGCCGGCCGCCGCCATCGAGAAGAAGACGCGCGTCGACAGCGCCCGGCTGAGATAACCCGACAGCGGAATCATGATCACTTCCGCGATCAGATAGGCGGTCTGGACCCAGGCGATCTCGTCGGACGAAGCCGAGAGGCCGGCCTGGATCTCGGCGAGCGAGGCCGAAACGATCTGGATGTCCAGGATCGCCATGAACATGCCGAAGATCATCGCGATGAAGGCGAAGATCCGGCGCAGCGGAATGGCGTCGTCGACTGGGGGAGCGCCAGCCGGGCTGGTCAGGGTCGCGGTGGCCATGACGGCCTGCCTTTCCTATGCAACCTCTTGGTCATCCCGGACAAGCCGCGAAGCGGCGCTGATCCGGGATCCATGCCTGAGCATGGGCCGGTGAGGTTCAGGCATGGATCCCGGGTCTCCCTTCGGTCGCCCGGGATGACGGTTGCGGTTGCTAGGCCCGTCAGCGCTGGCCCGCAGGCCGCGGATCGATCTTCACCACCACCGACATGCCCGGCCGCAGCACATGGCGCGCGGCCGCCTCGGGCGCGAGCGCGATGCGCACCGGCACGCGCTGGACGATCTTGGTGAAGTTGCCGGTCGCGTTGTCGGGCGGCAGCAGGGTGAAGACCGAGCCGGTACCGCCACTGATGCCGCTGACCTTGCCCTCGAAGACCTGGCCGGGCAGCGCATCGACGGTGATCGTCGCGCGGTCGCCGATCTTGAGCGGGCCGACCTGCGTCTCCTTGAAGTTCGCATCGACATAGACCTGGTCGAGCGGCACGATCGACATCAGCCGCTTGCCGGCGCTGACGAGATCGCCAAGCTGGACATTGGTGTTGGCGATGAGCCCGTCGATCGGAGCCGCGACCCTGGTGAAGGTCAGGTCGCGCTCGGCCTTCTGCTCGGCGACCTTGAGTTCGTCGGCCTGCCGGGCCGCCTCGACGCGCTGCGCCTTCAACACCTCGATATTGGCCTTTGCCGCCGAGACGCCGGCTTCGGCGCTGCCCAAAGCGGCCCTGGCCTGATCGCGGGCAGCGGTCGCAGCATCCAGCGTCGCCTGCGAGCCATAGGACTTGGCGGCGAGGCTGTTGGCCCGCTCGAAATCGGCGACGGTACGGGTCACGCCGGCCTGGGCCGAGACCTGCTGCGCCTGCGCCTGCTCGAGGCTGGCGCGCCCTGCCTCGATCTGGCTGTCGATGCGCGAGAGCGTCGCGGCAGCCGTCGCGCTCCTGGCGCGCGCACTGTCCAGCGCGATGCGCCAGTCGCCGTCGTCGAGCGCGACCAGCGGCTGGCCGGCCTTGACCTGCTGGTTCTGCAGAACGGAGACAGAGGCGATGTTGGCGGAGAGCTTGGCCGAGATCGTCGCCATCTCGGCGCCGACATAGGCGTCGTCGGTCGACACGATGAAGCGGCCGTTGAACCACCAGTCCGAGCCGAACCAGAGACCTGCTCCGATCGCGGCCGTTCCCAGCAGCATCAGGCCAGCGCGGCGCAGCCTCTTGCTCTTGGGCGGGGCTGCCGCGGGAGCGCCCGCAGCCTCGCTCGGCCTCGCCTCGGTGCGCCGCGCTTCCGCAGGCGCCTTGTCGAGGGCGGGATCGACCAGCTGCAGCCTGTCGCGGCGCTGGTGAGTGATGATCTCGGCAGCCATGGCTTCGTCCCGGAGAAAACAATTCGAACCAGCCGGTTCGATATGACTTGAAATAGCGTGAGCCTTCGCGCATATCAAGTCATATCGAACCGATTGGTTCGATTCTTTTTGCATGGCAGCCACACGCTGCCGGGTGGGGGCGATGACCAAGACTGCCGAGGCGAAACGCAAATCGGGCCCGCGCAATCGCCGCGTCGCCGGCATGGACCCCGACAAGCGCCGCCAGATTCTCGACGGCGCGCACGCCGTGTTCAATGCGCAGGGCTTCGATGCGGCCAGCATGAGCGAGATCGCCGCCGCTGCGGGCGTCTCCAAGGGCACGCTCTATGTCTATTTTGCCGACAAGGAGCATCTCTTCGTCGCGTTGATCGAACGCGAGCGCGAGGCTCAGAAGATCGGCGTCTTCGAGACGCTCAACGAAGACACCAACCTGGCCCATGCGCTTGCGCATTTCGGCGAGGCGCTGATGCGCCTGCTGGCCGGCGACTTTGCGGTCAGCGCGCATCGCATCGTCATCGGCGTGGCCGAGCGGATGCCCGATCTCGGCCGCGAATTCTACGAGCGCGGTCCCCAGCAGGGAGCCCATCGCCTCGCCGATTTCCTGGCCGCCAAGGTCGAGCAGGGGCTGCTGGCGATCGACGACACCTATCTCGCCGCCGTGCAGTTTCTCGATCTTTCGCAGTCGACCATGCTGCGGCCGCGCCTGTTCAACGCCAAGCGCGAGCCACCCTCGGAAGACGAGATCCGGCGTGTCGTCGCCTCCGCGGTCGAGATGTTCCTGGCGCGCTATGGCACGTAGGCGCTGCGCGACAAATCCTGAGCGCGTTCAGGCCAGGCTCTTGGCCCTGATCCGCTCGCGATGCGCGGTGTAGAGCCCGGACGCCGCAATGATGACGGCACCGACCAGGGTCCAGATGTCGGGCAGCACCGTGAACAGCAGATAGCCGAACGCCGAGGCCCATAGCAGCTGCAGATAGGAGAATGGCGCCAAGAGCGAGGCGTCGGCATAGCGGAACGCCGTCACCAAAAGCCAGTGTCCGACCGTCGATGACACGCCGATGAAGAGCCCCATCAGCAGGAACTCCGAGGTCAGCGGCTGCCAGACGAAGGGTACGAACAGGCTGACGATGGCAAAGCCGATCATCGCCGAATAGGTCAGCGTGGTCAGGGGTGTCTCGGTCCGGCTCATCATCCGGGTGATGATCATCGCAAAGGCCCAGGACAGGGCAGACGCCACCGGCAGGAGCGAGGCAAGCTGGAAGCCGCTGCCACCGGGCCGCACCACGATCAGCACGCCGATGAGGCCGATCAGGGTCGCGGTCCAGCGCCGCCAGCCGATCGTCTCGCCCAGCATCGGGATCGACAGGGCCGTGACGAAGAGCGGCGCCACGAAGCTCGATGCCGTAGCATCGGCGATCGGCAGGTATTGCAGCCCCCCGACGAACAGGATCGACGACACGGTCACGCCGACGCCGCGCAGGAATTGCAGGGCGGGCCGCTTCGTCCGCAGCCGGCCGCGTCCGCCGGCGCGCCAGACCAGCGCCAGCATGATCAGCATGAAGGTGCCGTAGCGCAGCCAGATCACCTGCAGCGTCGACATCTCCGCCGTCAGCAGCTTGGACACCGCATCCGCCGAGGTGAAGAAAACCCCCGTCACCAGCACCAGGCCGATGCCGCGCAGCGGCGCGTCACGGCGCAGCGGCAGCGCATCGCCCCCCTTCGGCAAGGGCGTCGGTTCGGGATGCGGGACGTTTGGCAAGGAAGCGGCGTTTCCGGAAGGCTTGGGCGTCGAGTCTTGGGGCGCGTCGACTTGAGCCGTGACACTAGTCGATTTCGCCGGACTTCGTCGCGCAAAGAACGAAAGCCCTGCATGCGCACGGGCGCCCCCAGCTCGGATGCCGCCAAAGACAAGGTCAGCCCGCGAAACGAAAAAGGCGGGCTTCGCAGCCCGCCTCGTTCAACTCACGCCGGTGAAGCCAGCCGTCAGGCCGCCTTCTGGCGCGGCTGGATCAGCTTGCGGTTGATCAGCACCTCGGCGATCTGCACCGCGTTCAGCGCCGCGCCCTTGCGCAGATTGTCGGAGACGCACCAGAAGGCGAGCCCGTTCTCGACGGTGGCGTCCTCGCGGATGCGCGAGATGTAGGTCGCGTCCTCGCCGGCCGCTTCATGCGGGGTGATGTAGCCACCGGGCTCGTGCTTATCGATGACGAGGATGCCAGGTGCCGCGCGCAGAACCTCGCGCGCCTCGTCGGCCGTGACGGGCTTCTCGCACTCGATGTTGACGCTCTCGGAATGGCCGATGAACACCGGCACGCGCACGCAGGTCGCGGTCAACTTGATCTTCGGATCGAGGATCTTCTTGGTCTCCGCCATCATCTTCCACTCTTCCTTGGTGAAGCCGTCCTCCATGAAGACGTCGATCTGCGGAATGAGGTTGAAGGAGATGCGGGCGGGGAACTTCTTGGTCACAACCTCGCCAGCCGAGAACACGGCGCGCGTCTGGTTGAAGAGCTCGTCCATGCCCTCCTTGCCGGCGCCGGAAACCGACTGATAGGTCGAGACCACGACGCGCTTGACGACATACTTGTCATGCAGCGGCTTCAGCGCGACGACGAGCTGCGCGGTCGAGCAGTTCGGATTGGCGATGATGTTCATCTTGGTAAAGCCGGCCACAGCCGCCGCATTCACCTCCGGCACGACCAGCGGCACGTCCGGATGCATGCGCCAGGCCGAGGAGTTGTCGATCACGACGCAGCCCTGCTGGCCGATCTTGGGCGACCACGCCTTCGAGATCTCGCCGCCAGCCGACATCAGGCAGATATCGGTGTCGGAGAAGTCGTAATGCTCCAGCGACTTGCACTTCAGCGTCCTGTCGCCGAACGAGACCTCGGTCCCGATCGAACGCGAAGAGGCGAGAGCCACGACCTCGCTGACCGGGAAGGCCCGCTCGGCCAGGATGTCCAGCATCTCGCGGCCCACATTGCCAGTGGCGCCAACGATCGCGACCTTGAAGCTCATGATGAAATTCCTTTTGGTGAAACCGGTTTTGGTCTCCCCCTGGGCACCGTCCGCCTCACTCATCGGGGCGGGTTCGGCGTAATGCCCCCGCCGGGGGGGAGGGGCCCGGAACCGAGGCGAAATTCAGCGCGGCGTACCGGTGGTCCCGGTCGCCGGTTTGGTCGTGCGTTTCGTCGTGAGACGGACAGTCACAGGGCCAATCCCGAAAGGCTGAAGCTTCGCGGCGCCATCCAGGGCGCTCGGCCCTGCATGACACATCGCTGTGAGAACACCGTAGACGGCGAAAAGTCAATTGCCCCCTGCTCCGGCGCATGTCCCGGCCGCCGCATGTCTCGCGCAGCCAGCGGCCATTAACCCTGCTTCTTGACCACCCGTTCACGCTGCATCGCGATTCCCCGGCCGCGGTAACCCGCCGCTGACTCACCCGCCGTCACCGTGCACGCGGGTGAGGACGAACGCGCCGCTCGGACGCAGCGCGGGAACACGGGTTCGGGGTCGTGTCAGGTCATATCGCATCGCTTCTGCTCGACCGGGTCAGGCTGTCCTGGCCTATCCTGCGGGATATCCGGCCAGGGTTGGGCCAGGCATGGGCGCGGCTCGCCAGGGTCGATCTCGCCACCGCACTGATCCGCTTTGCCGACGGCATCGAGACCGGCTTCGGCTATCTCTGGCGCGGACTTTCCGGCCTGCGCCATCTGCGCGTCCTCCTGCTGATACCTGGTTTTCGCCTCACCAGCGGCCTGATCTGGCGCAGCGTCGCGGCCGCGACCGGCATCGGCCTGACGGCCGCGCTCGTCACCGCCCTGTCTTCCGGGAGCGAGGTGAGGATCGCGAGCCTGACCCTGCCGATCGAGCAGGACACGCGCCCGGTTCGCGATGTCCGCCAGGAGCCGCGCCCAAGCCCGGGCAGCCGCGAGAACTGGATCCCCATCACCAGGCCGATCCCGATGTTCGGGCTGGAATCGCCCGAGCTCGACCGCGGCTCGGCCGTTCTGGAGGCCCGCCGCAGCCAGGACGGCTCGCAGCGCGAGGACGTGCTGAGCTTCTCGGCCTTCATTGAGCCGAAGCCGCATCTGCTGCTGCGCCTGAGCGTGGAGCATGGGCGCGCCGACCTGTCCCAGCCCTTCATCATCGCGCTGGTGCGCGACGCCGCTTCGCGCGCCATGTCGGTCCAGCGCAGCGGCACGCCGACCGCGATCCAGACCCGCTTCGGCCCCGTCGAGACCGCCGATGCGACGCTGAGCGATGGCGATGTCAGCCGCGCCTGCATCGCCTTCCGCATGGATTCGGGCACCCTGCCGCTGTCGATGAGCGGCTGGTGGTGCGGCGGCGCCAAGCCGGCCGACCGGCAGCAGCTGGTCTGCCTGATCGACCGGATCGACCTGCTCAATGCCGGCGACGACAAGGCTCTGCGCCTGGCCTTCTCCCGCACCGAACTCAGCCGGCAGCCGGCCTGCGCGCCGCCTCGCCTCTCTTCGACCGGCCGCAAGGCCTCATGGCTCGACGCCGACGCCACGGCCCCCGCTTTGCGCACCAAGAGCGCAACGGCCGAGGGCAAGCCGACTCCCCGGCGCTGACGGCAGGGAGAGGCTCGATGTCCGACCCACGCTCCCAGACCATCTCCGCATTGGGCGCCACCGGCCGCGTCGCGATGGGGACCGCGCGCTTCCTCTTTCTGGCGCTGGGCGCCGGCGCCTTCCTCGCCGTCCTGCTCGTCGGCTGGTGGATTTCGGGCTTCGTCCCGACGATCAGCCATGGCACCCCGGCCTTTACCTGGATGCCCGAGCAACTCGCCATGACCAAGGCGACCACGGTCACTGCAACCAGCCCCTTCCGCGGGCGCGAGCAGGGCCTGCAATTCGGCGGCCCCGGCACGGACGGGCCCTTCGCGGCGATGATCCTGGCCGAGCCCAGCGACAGCGCCGTGCCCTTCACACTGGCCACGCCGGTATTCTGGCAGTTCGCGCCCTTGCGCGTGCTTGCCCCGCGCGTCGGCGGTCCGCACTACACCATGACGACCCGCTTCGGACGCTTCACCGGCCGCGACATCTATTATCGCGAGAGCGACGGCCGGACGCGCACCTGCATCATCTTCCGCAATGGCTTCGAGACCGCCGCATTCGCGCTCGGCGGATATTATTGCGCCGCCGGAGCACAGAGCGCCGATGCCGGCCCCCTAGCCTGCATGATCGACAAGCTGCGGATCGAGCCCGGCAAGACCCCATCGCCGGCAGTCGCCTATCTCGCCGCCCGCGCCGGCAACGCGCCGCAATGCGCCAATACGACCTTCTACCAGCCCGGCACGCGACAGGTCGTCCGCGACCGCAATGGCGGCGTGGTTCGGATGAGGGGCGACACCGGCGAGGCCTTTCCGCTCTGGGCCCGCTGACACGGCGCTGATAAGTTCATTAACTACGCTGGGCTATCTTCCCGTCGGATCGTTTCAGCCCCACATTCGTGATCAGACCATCATTGTCCCGGAGCCCATCATGTCCTCGTTCAAGCGTCTTGCAGCCGTTCTTGCCCTGTCGGTCGCGGCGTCGACCGTGATGGTCGCGATGGCGGAGGCGCAGAGCCGCCGCGGCCCGCTGCGGATCACCGTCCAGAAGCGCAGCTATTTCGATCTCGGCAACGTCGTCCCGGTCGGCTCGATGAACCGTTATGCCAGCCAGCATTTCGCCGCCGCCCCGGCCTATGCCAGCTTCGGCGGCTTCTATGGCGAGGACACCTTGCCCGGACGCATCGGCGCGGGCGCCAATCCCTTCGCCAACACCTTCGAGACCCCGCGCTTCTGAAGCGCGTGATCGCCAACGGCCGAGCGCCAACGTCATGCTCGCCCTTGTGGCGAGCATCCACGTCTTGAACACAGGTCTCGACCGGCGAAGACGTGGATGGTCGGGACAAGCCCGACCATGACGGATTTGCCTTACGGCAGCGCCTTCAGATAGCGCACCGGCCGGCCCGGCGCCGCCGCCTGCGCGGCATGGACGATCGCGTTCGCGTCGATGCCGAAATGGCGGTAGAGATCGGCGACCGTGCCGGTCTGGCCGAAATGCTCGACGCCGAGCGCCTTCTGCCTGTGGCCATGCACGCTGCCGAGCCAGGCGAGCGTCGCCGGATGGCCGTCCAGCACCGAAACGATGCCGCAATCGCGTGACAGGCCGCCGAGCAGCCGCTCGACATGGCTGGTGGCGCGGTGGTTGCCGCGTTGCCGCGCCCGCTCCGCCGCTTGCCAGCCGGCATTGAGCCGGTCGGCCGAGGTGATCGCCAGCAGGCCGACATCGCGCCGATCCTCGCCTAGTAACCCGACCGCCTTGATCGCCTCGGCCGCGACCGCGCCGGTATAGGCGATCACCACGGACGCGTTCGGGCCGGGCTTCCTGAGCCAATAGGCGCCGTCGATGATCTCGCTTTCGAGTTCGGGCGTCATCACGCGCTGCGGCTGTTCGACCTGCAACGTCGAGAGGCGCAGATAGACTGAGCCGCCGGTCTCATCGCGCAGCCAGGTCCGCTCGTCGGGATCGCCCTCGCCATCCTTCTGCAGGTATTCGAAGGACCAGCGCATCATCACGGCGAGTTCGTCGACGAAGGCCGGCTCGAAGGCGCAAAGCCCGTCCTGCGACATGCCGATCAGCGGCGTCGCGATCGACTGATGCGCCCCACCCTCGGGCGCCAGCGTCACGCCCGACGGCGTCGCCACCACCATGAAGCGGGCGTCCTGGTAGCAGGCATAGTTCAGCGCATCGAGGCCGCGCGAGATGAAGGGGTCGTAGAGCGTGCCGATCGGGATCAATCGCTCACCGAAGGTCGCATGCGAGAGGCCGAGCGCCGAGAGGTTGATGAACAGGTTCATCTCGGCGATGCCGAGCTCGACATGCTGGCCCTTCGGCGAGAACTCCCATTTCTGCATCGAGGGGATGCGCTCGTCCTTGAAGGTGTCGGCCATCGACGCCTTGGCGAAGAGGCCGCGCCGGTTCACCCAGGGACCGAGATTGGTCGAGACGGTGACGTCGGGCGCGGTCGTGACGATGCGGTCGGCCAGCGGCCCACCGAGCTTTGCCAATTCGTCGAGAACCTTGCCGAAGCCCATCTGCGTCGACATCGTCGCCTGGATGCCGGCTTCGAGCTTGGCCGGCACCGGCAGCACCGGCGCGCTCAGCCGCCGGCGGCCCTGCGAGAAGAACGGCACCTTGTCGAGGAAGGCGCGGACCTCGCTTTCGGGCAGGTCGAGCCCCTCGAACAGATCCCATTCATGGCCGGCGCGGACCTTGTTGGCGCTTTGGAAGCCCGCCATCTGCTCCTTGGTCATCAGGCCCGCATGGTTGTCCTTGTGCCCGGCGAGCGGCAGGCCGAAGCCCTTGACGGTATAGGCCAGGAAGCAGACCGGCCGGTCGTGGTCGATCGCCTCGAAGGCCTCCAGGATCGACGGCAAATCGTGGCCGCCGAGATTGCACATCAGCTTCGACAGCTCGGCATCGGAGCGGCTCTCGATCAGCTTCGTCACCGGGCCCTGATCGCCGAGATCATCCATCAGCCGCTTGCGCCAGGCCGCGCCGCCCTGGAAGGTCAGCGCCGAATAGAGCTGGTTCGGGCAGGAATCGATCCAGGCCTTGAGCCGCTCGCCGCCCTTTTCCTTGAAGGCCACCTGCTGCAGCGAACCGTATTTCAGCGTCACCACGTCCCAGCCGAAATTGCGGAACATCGTCTCGAAGCGGTCGTAGAGCCCCTCGCGAATGACGGCGTCGAGCGACTGGCGGTTGTAGTCGATCACCCACCAGGTGTTGCGCAGCCCGTGCTTCCAGCCCTCCATCAGGGCCTCAAAGATATTGCCTTCGTCGAGCTCGGCATCGCCGATCAGCGAGACCATGCGGCCCTCGGGCCGGTCCTTGGCCCAGCCATGCGCCTTCACGTAATCCTGCGTCAGCGAAGAGAACAAAGTCTGCGCCACGCCGAGGCCGACCGAGCCGGTCGAGAAATCGACATCGTCGATGTCCTTGGTTCGCGAGGGATAGCTCTGCGCACCCTTGTAGCCGCGGAAATTCTCGAGCTTCTCCTGCGTCTGGAGGCCCATCAGGTAGTTGATCGCGTGGAAGATCGGCGAGGCATGCGGCTTGACCGCGACGCGGTCCTGCGGCCGCAGCGCCGCCATGTAGAGCGCCGTCATGATTGTGCAGAGCGAGGCCGAGGAGGCCTGGTGCCCGCCCACCTTCATGCCGTCGCTGCTCTCGCGCAGATGATTGGCGTTGTGGATCGTCCAGGACGCCAGCCAGAGGATCTTCTTTTCGAGCTCGGCCAAAAACGGCAGACGCGGATCGGACATCGGTAGCACTCCCTGGGCAGGCCCCGGGGTTGCGCGCCCCGGAAACGCAGCAATCATGCACGAAACGCGCAGGCCATGTGAACCGCAATCGCCCAGGAAACGACAGACACAATGGCACTTTCTGCCAAGGCCATCACGGTCTTGGCGGAAACGGCCAAGATCGCACAGGTTGGGCATCACGGCAGCCGCCCCCACGGCTCACCGGACCGATCTTGCATTCGCCTGTCGCAATCGTCAGGTTGCATCGCCTAGCGGCAAGGTGCGCCGCCCGGATGGAAGAAGGGACGCATCGCATGAACACGCTGTCGGGCTTCAGCATCTTCGTCATCGTGCTCGTGGTGCTGGTCGTGATGACCATCGCCTTCCTGGTGAAGACGGTGCCGCAGGGCTACAATTACACGGTCGAGCGCTTCGGCCGCTATTCGCGCACGCTCAGCGCCGGCCTCAACCTGATCGTGCCTTATGTCGACCGCATCGGGCACAAGGTGAATGTCATGGAGCAGGTGCTCGACATTCCCTCGCAGGAGGCGATCACCAAGGACAATGCCGGCGTGCGCATCGACGCCGCCGCCTTCTACCAGATCCTCGATGCCGCCAAGGCGCGCTACGAGGTCTCCGCGCTCGACGAGGCGCTGATGACGCTGACCATGACCAATATCCGCACCGTCGTCGGCTCGATGGATCTCGACCAGTTGCTCTCGCATCGCGACGAGATCAACGAGCGGCTGCTGCGCGTCATGGATGCCGCCGCCTCGCCCTGGGGCGTCAAGGTCACGCGCATCGAGATCAGGGACATCCTGCCGCCGGCCGACATCGTCGGCGCGATGAACCGGCAGATGAAGGCCGAGCGCGAGAAACGCGCCGCCGTGCTGGAGGCCGACGGCATGCGACAGGCCGAGATCCTCAAGGCCGAGGGCATGAAGCAGTCGCAGATCCTCGCCGCCGAGGGCCGCAAGGAAGCCGCCTTCCGCGACGCCGAGGCGCGCGAGCGTTCCGCCCAGGCGGAAGCCTCGGCAACCGCGATGGTTTCCGAAGCGATCAGCAAGGGCGACATCCAGGCCGCGAACTTCCTGCTCGCCGAGCGCTACACCGACGCGCTCAAGGCGCTCGCCAGCGCGCCCAACAGCAAGCTGGTGATCGTGCCGATCGAGGCGGCCGCGCTGGCCGGCACGGTCGGCGGCATCGCCCAGCTCACCCGCGCCGTCTTTGGCGACGAGGCGGTCGAGGCACGGCGGACGGGGTCGGTGCCGTCGACCGGCCGTGGCGGCGCGTGAGGGTCCGCTGATGCCGTTCTTCGACACCCTGGGCGCCTGGAGCTGGGTCATCCTCGGGCTGATCCTGATCGGCGGCGAGATGCTGGCGCCGGGCGTCTTCCTGATCTGGCTCGGGCTCGCCGCGCTTTTGACCGGTGCGATCGTCGGGCTCGCCGATATCGGTTGGCAGGCGGCGGCGCTCGTCTTCGCGGGCTTCAGCCTCGTCTGCGTCGCGGTCGGGCACCTCCTGACCCGCCGCAAGGGCGAGGAGCCGGATGTCGCGACCGGCCTGAACGACCGGGGCCGCCAGCTCATCGGCAAGGTCTACAAGCTCGACGCGACCATGACCGGCGGCGAGGGCCGCATCCGCGTCGGCGATTCCTCATGGCGCATCACGGGGCCGGAACTGCTCGCCGGCAGCGAGGTCCGCGTCGTGCGCGTCGATGGCGCGACGCTGATCGTCGAGAAAGCCTGAGCCTGCGGCACCTGCGCACGGCTCTCATGCGAAGAAACGGTTTATCCGGCGCGGGGCGAGGTCTATAGCGGGCGCTCCTCGCCCCAAGACCGTCCCTCGCCAAAGCCCGATCGTCATCATGACACCGCCCAGCGAACGCCTGTCCCTGTCGAAGGACCGCATCAAGGTCCTGCTGCTGGAAGGC
The DNA here is from genome assembly GCA_900470775.1 of Hyphomicrobiales bacterium. Classification (GTDB taxonomy): domain Bacteria; phylum Pseudomonadota; class Alphaproteobacteria; order Rhizobiales; family Beijerinckiaceae; genus Allobosea. The sequence goes on from UCBZ01000050.1 coordinate 47,332, forward strand.
ATCAACGATTCCGCCGCCGACCTGCTGCTGAACGCCGGCTACACCAACATGACGCGCCTGCCCAAGGCCCTCGACCGCGACGCGCTGCTGAAAGCCGTCGAGGGCGTGCATGTGCTTGGCATCCGCTCGCGCACGCAACTCACCGACGAGGTCTTCGCCCAGGCCGACCGGCTCTTCGCGGTCGGCTGCTTCTCGGTCGGCACCAACCAGGTCGATCTGCAGGCGGCGCGCGGCCGGGGCGTGCCGGTCTTCAACGCGCCCTTCTCGAACACCCGCAGCGTCGCCGAACTGACGATCGGCGAGATCGTCATGCTGCTGCGCAAGATCACCGATCGCTCGGTCTCGGCCCATGGCGGCGGCTGGGACAAGTCGGCCGACGGCGCCTTCGAGGTTCGCGGCAAGGTGCTCGGCATCGTCGGCTACGGCAATATCGGCAGCCAGCTCTCGACGCTCGCCGAGGCGATGGGCATGCGGGTGATCTATTACGACCAGACCGACCGCCTGCGCCATGGCAACACCGAGCCGGTCGACAGCCTGAACGAGTTGCTCGGCTCGGCCGACATCGTCTCGCTGCATGTGCCGGAGACGCCGCAGACGCATGGCATGATCGGTGCCGAGCAGATTGCCGCGATGAACCCCGGCAGCTACCTGATCAATAACTCGCGCGGCACTGTCGTCGATCTCGACGCGCTGGCCCTGGCCCTGAAGAGCGGCCATCTGGCGGGCGCGGCCGTCGATGTCTTCCCGGTCGAGCCGGCCTCGAACAATGACCGCTTCGTCTCGCCGCTGCAGGGCCTGCCCAACGTCATCCTGACCCCCCATGTCGGCGGCTCGACGGAAGAAGCGCAGGAGCGCATCGGCGCCGAGGTCGCGCGCAAGCTGATCGATTATTCCGATGTCGGATCGACGGTGGGCGCGGTGAATTTCCCGCAGGTCCAGCTCGCTCCGCGCCCCGTCGGGACGCGCTTCATCCATGTCCAGCGCAACGTGCCGGGCATGCTGCGGCGGCTGAACGATGTCTTCGCCAACCGCGACGTCAACATCGCGGCGCAGAACTACCAGACCGACGGCGAGGTCGGTTATGTCGTCATGGAGGCCGACAGCATCGGCGACGACGCGCGCGACATCCTGCGCGAGATCCGCGCGCTGGACGGCACGATCAGGGCGCGGCTGCTCTACCAGCGCGCCTGATCGACAGTACGGGGAAGCCTGCAGCCTCAGTGATGCTGCTTGCTGGCGCCGGGCTTTGTCGGCGCCTGCGCTGCGACCGGGTCGCTGGCCGGGAAGGTGTCTTCCAGAGCCTTGTGCAGCTCGGCATCCTCGCCGTGCTCTTCGACGGCCTTGCGCTGCTCGCGCTGTTCCTTGCGCAGGCTTTCCTTGGCCGGATTGGTGCTCGTCGGATTCGTATGCGTCGTCATGGCGACCCCTTTTCGACAGTGCCCACATCGCTGCGGGCGTTCATCAGGGGCAACGCGCAAGGCCGCGGCGCGTTCCCCTCGCCGCCTTCTCCCGTGCCCGGTGCTACCAGCGGCGCGGCCAGGCGATCGTGGCGCAGAGGCCGCCGCCCTGACGCTCCGCCAGGGTGAGCTCGCCGCGATGCGCCTCGGCGATGGCGCGCACGATCGAAAGGCCAAGCCCGAAGCCGCTGCCCTGCTTCAGGGTGCGCGCCAGATCGCTGCGGTAGAACGGCTCGAACACCTTCGAGCGCTCATCGGGCGCAATGCCCGGCCCGTCATCCTCGACATGAACGGCGATGGCCGCGGGATCGCCATCGTCCAGTCTGACCACCACCTTGCCGCCGAACTTGATCGCATTGTCGACGAGGTTGGTAACAGCGCGCGTCATCTGGTCGGAATCGCACAGCGCCGAAGCCCGCATCGGCCCCTCGAAGACGACGATATGGCCGAGATCGGCGAAGTTGTCGCAGATCGTCTGGAGCAACGCCGGAATATCCGTCGCGGCCATGCTGCCCGAGGCGCGCCCGTCGCGCAGATAGGACAGGGCCCCGCCGACCATCCGTTCCATCAGCGCGAGATCGGCCAGGATGGCCTGGCGCTGCGCGCCATCGGCGATCTCCTCCGCCCGTAGCCGCAGCCGCGTGATCGGCGTGCGCAGATCATGGCTGACGGCCGCCAGCATCCGCGTGCGGTCGTCGACGAGCCGCCGGATGCGCGCCGCCATGCCGCCGAAGGCTCCGGCCAACCGCTTGACCTCGGTCGGTCCCTGTTCGGGCGCCAGGATATCGTCGCGGTCGGGGTCGAAGCGGTCGACGGCTTCCGCCAGGCGCGACAGCGGCGAGGCCACGGCCCGCGCCGCCCAGAGCGAGAGCAGACCGACCAGCGTCGCGAGCGAGGCCAGCATCACGATCAGATAGACGATGAAGGCCGTACCGCGCGGCGGCGGCGTCATCGGCGAGGGCGCCATGGCGAGACCCGAGCCATCGGCGAAGCGCAAGGCCACCGGCGGCGGCCCGCGCCGCCCATCCGGCGAATCCAGCACCAGCACCTGCGCGATCCCGGCGAACTCCTCCTCGAGATCGCCCAGCATCTGCCGGTCCGGCTTGGGCAGGCTGCGATCCGTCGAGCGGGCGTCCGGCGGCAGCAGCGACAGGCGCGGATTGGCGGAAAGCGCTGTCTCGATGATGGTCTGCCGTGCCTGCGGCGTCGGCGCGACCTGGACCTGCCGTGCCAGCGCGACGAGCTCGGTCACATAGGGCAGGTTCGGCAGGCGCTTCAGCTCAGGCGGAAGCAGCACGATCAGCGCCATGACCGTGACCAGATTCGCCAGCACCAGCGAGCCGATCACGATGACGGTGATCTGCGCCGCAGCCCGTGCCGGCAGGAGGCGCAGCAGCAGCCGTTTCATTCGCGCGCGCTTTCCGGCGAGGACTGGATCTCGGGCGAGAACATGTAGCCCCCCGAGCGGATCGTCTGGATCAGCTCGGGCTCGCGCGGATTGCTTTCCATCTTCTGGCGCAGGCGGCTGACCAGCACGTCGATCGAGCGCTCGAACGGCGCCGCCACGCGCCCTTGCGTCAGATCGAGAAGCTGGTCGCGGGAGAGGACGCGGCGCGGCCGCTCGCAGAAGGCGAGCAGCAGGTCGAGCTCCGCCCCGGTCAGCATCACCCGCTCGCCCTGCGGGTTGAACAGCCGGCGCACGGCCTTGTCGAGCCGCCAGCCGGAAAAGGCCAGCACGGTGCTCTCGCCGGCCTCGGGTTCCGGCGCGCTGCCCGCCCGCCGCAGCACGGCGCGGATCCGGGCAAGCAGTTCGCGCGGATTGAACGGCTTCACCAGATAATCGTCGGCGCCCATTTCGAGGCCGAGGATGCGGTCGATCTCCTCGCCCTTGGCAGTGAGCATGATGATCGGGATCGCGCCGTCATTGCGCAGCCGGCGGCAGAGGCTCAAGCCATCCTCGCCCGGCAGCATCAGGTCGAGCACGATCAGGTCGAAGCGGCCGTCACGAAGCGCGACGTCCATCTCGCGTCCGTTCGGAACGGCCCTGACGCGGAAATCATTGTTGCGCAGGAAGCGCGACACCAGCGTCGCGATCTCGCGGTCGTCCTCGACGATGAGGATATGCGGGGTTCGTGTCATGGGCCGGCTCTAGCCGCGGCTCGCGGCAAGGTCGTGGCCGGATTTGTTTCCGATCATGTCTGCCTCCGGGCCTGGAAAAACAACGATACCAGAAGCCTGCCGCCAGACGTCATCGAGAAAACTGACCGCCACACAACCGGCCGGGCCGCGGCGCTCGATTGCACCATGTTCAGCCGCGCCCCTTCCACCCCTGAAGCCACTTCCCCGCTTCGCCTGACACTCAAACGCGCCGCAGCCGGCATCGCCCTGTTCGGAGCCGTCGCGCTATGGCTCTGGGCCCTGCCCGCCCTGATGACGCGCGACGGCTTCGCCCCTCGTGGCGGCGCCTCCTGCGCGCCGGCCACCTATCGCGACCCGGTCACGGGGCGGGACCAGCCCGCGCCCTCCACCCGGATCGCCCGGCAGGAACCGTGCCGGCTCGCGACGTCGGGAGCCCGGCCATGACCGCACTGCCGCTCGGGCGCCAGCCCCAGGCTCAAGCCTGGAGACCAGCTCCTCACCGCCTCGTGCTCGCGATCGTCCTTATCCTGCCGCTCGCCCTCAGCTTCGGCTCGCTGGCGGGCTTGGCGATCGGCCGCATCGCCGCACCGCTCACCTCCTATCGCGACCAGCGTCTCGCCGAGATCGCCTCAGACCTCGGCCGGGTCGACGGCGACTATTTGCTCGCCTCCGGCGATTCCCATGTCGTCCGCTGGCGTGCCCGCGAATTTTGCGGCCTGCCCGTGGTCAATGCCGGCGTCGATGGGGCAACCGCGGACGACACCAACGCACTGCTCGCGCAAATCGCGCTGCCGCGTCCGCCGCGCGCGATCATCCTCACGGTTGGCACCAATGACGCCAACCGTAAGCGCTTCCGTGACACACCCGACGCGGTGACCCGGTTTCGCCAGGGTTTTCGGCCGCTGTTGAGGCGGCTGTCCCATACGGCCGATCTGGTGGTCGTCACGGGCCTGCCCACCATCGATGTCAGGCAGGTCGAAGGGTTTTCGGCAGGGGCCGCCACCGCCATCACAGAGTCTGCCGAGGCCTCTTGCCGAGCGAGCCCCTCCTGCCGCATCGCCAAAAGCTTCAGCACGGACGACGCCCTGACGGACGGGCTGCATCTCGCCGACTATGAGCGAGCCTATGACCGCATTGCCCCGGCGCTCTGCACGGCGCTCGCCGGCGGGCGACCGCCCTCCCCGGCAGCAAGCCAGAACGCCGACGCAGGCAGGCCATGACGGATCGGTGCCGCCTCTGGATCGGCGCCGCCGGCCTCCTTATCTGAGGGCCGACGCCACCGGCCCCCGGTGCGCAAGCATCAGCAGAGGCCTCCATGGTCGCCATTTCCGTCCTCGACCTCGTTCCCGTTCGCGAAGGCCAGGAGGTGGGCGACGCGCTCCGCTCCTCGATGGATCTCGCCCGCCATGTCGAAGCGCTCGGCTACACGCGCTACTGGGTCGCCGAGCACCACAACATGACCGGCATCGCCAGCGCCGCGACGTCCGTCGTGATCGGCCAGCTCGCCGCTGCGACGAAGACGATCCGCGTCGGCGCCGGCGGCATCATGCTGCCCAACCACGCGCCGCTGATCATCGCCGAGCAGTTCGGCACGCTCGAAGCACTCTTTCCCGGCCGGATCGATCTCGGCCTCGGACGCGCGCCGGGCACCGACCAGATGACCATGCGGGCGATGCGGCGCAGCCCGATGGCATCCGACCAGTTTCCGCAGGATGTCCTGGAGGTGCAGGCCTTCTTCGCGCCCGCAGGTCCCAATCAGGCGATCCAGGCCGTGCCCGGCGCCGGGCTGAATGTGCCGCTCTGGATCCTGGGCTCCAGCACGTTCGGCGCGCAACTCGCGGCCGAGCTCGGCCTGCCCTATGCCTTCGCCTCGCATTTTGCGCCCGACGCGCTGATGCAGGCGATGGCGATCTATCGCGAGCGCTTCAAGCCCTCCGAGCAGCTCGAAAAATCCTATGCCATGCCCGGCATCAACGTCATCGCCGCCGAGACCGATGCCGAGGCGCGCTATCTCGCCACCTCGCTGCAGCAGCGCTTCGTCGGCATGGTCCGGGGCGCGCGCGGCAAGCTCCAGCCTCCGATCGACGACATCGAGACCTATTGGTCGCCGGCCGAGAAGGCGCATGTCTCTGGAATGCTGCGCTATGCCTTCATCGGTTCGCCCGAGACGCTGAAGCGCAGCCTCAGCGCCTTCATCGCAGCGACACAGGCCGATGAGATCATGGCAACCGCGCCGATCTTCGACCATGCGGCGCGAAAACGATCCTTTGAAATCCTCGCCAGCATCGCGCCGGAGATCGGGGCGGCGAAAGCCGCCTGAGATCGGCGGAACTTCCACCTCGTCGTGGCGTTGGCCGGGTTTCCATGCTGCAATGCACCCGGGGGCGACCATGAAACTCAACGTGTCGGCGACGCTGACCTATGGCTTCGAGAGCGACACGCAGGTGATCGCGGCGATCGAGGCCGCGCGCTCGCCCGACCAGATCATCATCTCCGAAAGCCTGGTGATCTCGCCCGATGCTGTCCTCGTCCGCGATCAGGACCCGGTGACGGGCGAGCGCCGCTTCCGCACCGCCCTCTCCGGCCAGGTCCAGATCAGCTATCAGGCGCTGGTCGACAACGGCAAGCGCATCCCGCTCGTGCCCTATGCCCGCCAGCACGATTGGTCGGAGCTGCCGCAGGACGTGCTGCCCTATCTGCTGCCGAGCCGGTTCTCGCCCTCCGACGAGTTCATGCGCTTCGCCCAGCGAGAGTTCTGCGAGATCGAGGCCGGCGGCGCCCGCATCCTCGCCGTGCTCGACTGGCTGCATGAGCATCTCGACTACGTCCACGGCGTCAGCCACGCCCAGACCACAGCCGAGCAGACCTTCATCGATCGGGCCGGCGTCTGCCGCGACTTCAGCCATCTCGGAATCGCGCTGACCCGCGCGCTGAACATCCCCGCCCGCGCCGTCAGCGCCTATGCACTCGACCTCGACCCGCCGGATTTCCACGCGATCTTCGAAGTCTATCTCAATGGCGGCTGGTGGCTCGTCGACCCGACGCAGCTCGCGCCGGTCGAGGGCATCGTCCGCATCGCCAGCGGCCGCGACGCCGCCGACATCGCCTTCCTGACCAGCCAGTTCAACTGCCAGTGTCTGAACCAGTCGATTACAGTGACGCGCGCCCAGGATGATGCTGGCAGTGACGATGCCGGGCTGCAGGCCGCGTGATCGGGCAGGAACTGATCAGGCGAGTGCCGCGCGCCTCGCCGAACGGCGCAAGTTGAGCCCAAGCGCGATCAGGAAGAACACCGCCTGCACCACGACGATGCATGGGCCGGTCGCCCCGTCGAGATGATAGCTCAGAATCGTCCCGATCACGCTCGACACGGTCGCCGCCGTAACGGCGACCGCCAGCATCGCGTCGAAGCGCCGCGTCGTCAGGAAGCCGATGGCGCCGGGCGCGATCAGCATGGCGACGACGAGGATGATGCCGACCGCCTTGAGCGCCGCGACGATGGTCAGCGCCAGCAGCATCAGCAGGCCGAAGTTCAGCAGGCGCACCGGCAGGCCGATCGCACGGGCATGGGCCGGATCGAAGGCGAGCAGCAGGAAGTCGCGGCGCTTGGCCAGCATCACCGCAATCGTCGGCACCGCGATCGCCGCCGTCTCGGCGATATCCTCCCAGCGCACGCCGAGCATGTTGCCGAACAGCACGTGCAGCAGGTGCTGGTCGCTGTCGACCTTGACGAACATCACCAGACCGAGCGCGAACATGCCGGAGAAGACGATGCCCATCACCGTGTCCTCCTTCACCCGGCTGTTCTCCTTGAGATAGCCGATAGACAGCGCGCAGCCGAGGCCCGCGACGAAGGCACCCGCCGCCAGCGGCAGGCCAGCGACCTGCGCCAGCACGATGCCCGGCAGCACCGCATGCGAGACCGCATCGCCCATCAGCGACCAGCCCTTGAGGATCAGGAAGCAGGACAAGACCGCGCAGACGACGCCGACCAGCACCGCGACGACAAGGCCGCGCTGCATGAATTCATGCGCTAGCGGCGCGATCAGCCAGGTTTCGATGAGGTTCATGGCGCCGACTCCGACACGGCGCGCGCCGCACGGGCGGCCGCGAGCCGGCCATGCTTGGGCGCGAAGACGAAGGCGAGCAGGAACAGGATGGTCTGAAACACCACGATCAGCCCGCCGGTTGAACCGTCCAGGAAATAGCTCGCATAGGCGCCCGCCGCGCTGGTGACGACGCCGAGTCCGACTGCGATCCAGATCAGCCGGCCGAAGCGGTCGCTCAGCAGATAGGCCGTGGCGCCCGGCGTGATCACCATCGCGATCACCAGCACCGCCCCGACCGTCTGCAGCGCCGCAACCGTACAGGCGCTGAGCAGCACGAAGAACAGGATCTTCAGCCGCATCGGCGACAGGCCCACCGCACGCGCTTGGTTCTCATCGAAGAAGACCAGCATCAGGTCGCGCCAGCGCGCCACCAGCACGACGAGCGAAACAGCGGCGATGATCGCGACCTGGATCACGTCCTCGTCGGATATGCCGAGGATGTTGCCGAGCACGATCGACTGGACGTTGACCGAGGTCGGATTGATCGAGACGATCAGGAGCCCCGCCGCGAAGAAGGTGGTGAAGACGATGCCGATGACGGCGTCCTCGCGCAGTTGCGTGCGCACCCTGACCAAGGCCATGGCGAGTGCCGCCAGCAACCCCGAGAAGAAGGCGCCGGCCGCATAGGGCACCTTGAGCAGATAGGCCAGCGCAACGCCGGGCACGATCGCATGCGCCAGCGCGTCGCCCATCAGCGACCAGCCCTTCAGCATCAGGAAGCAGGACAGGAAGGCGCAGACCCCACCGACCAGCGCCGAGACCCAGATCGCCTTGACCATGTATTGATAGCCGAACGGCTCGAGCAGCAGCTCGATCATGGCGCCGGATCCTTCTCACCATCCGTCTTTGCGCCATTCGTCTTGCCGGGAGCCAGCGTCTCGCTTTCCCGCTTGCCGTAGAGCACGAGCGGGCGTTCGTCGTCGGTGATGACGGTGACGTGGCGCTGGTCGTCATCATCATGCAGATCGGCGCCGCCGAGGCGGAAATGCCTGAGCGCGCCGCCGAAGGCGCGCTGGAGATTGTCATGGGTGAAGGTCGTCTGCGTCGGCCCGGCCGCCAGAACCGTTCTGTTGATGATCACCACCTGGTCGCAGAAATCCGGGATCGAGCCGAGATTATGCGTCGAGACCAGCATCAGCCTGCCTTCCGCCCGCAACTCCCGCATCAGCGCGACGATCGCATCCTCGGTCTTGACGTCGACGCCGGTAAAGGGCTCGTCGAGCAGGATGACCTGCCCGCCCTGCGCCAGCGCCCGCGCCAGGAAGACGCGCTTGCGCTGCCCGCCCGACAATTCGCCGATCTGGCGCTTGCGGAACTCCAGCATGTTGACGCGGGTCAGCGCCTGCTCGACCGCCTCGCGATCGGCCTGGCCTGCTATGCGCAGAAAGCCCATATGGCCGTAGCGGCCCATCATCACCACGTCCTCGACCAGGACGGGAAAGCTCCAGTCGACCTCCTCGGCCTGCGGCACATAGGCGACGAGCCCGCGCTTCAAAGCCTGGCGCACCGGCAGGCCGGCGATCGAGACCGAGCCCCGCGCCGGCTTGAGGAAGCCCATCAGAGTCTTGAACAGCGTCGACTTGCCGGAACCGTTGATGCCGACGAGCGCGCAGATCGTGCCGGCACCGAGCGCGAAGGAGGCATCGTTCACTGCGGTGACGCCGTTACCGTAGCGCACCGTGACACCTTCGACGACGATGGAGGGCTTCACATCGGCAGAGCCCGGCAGGCCAGTCGTAGAGATATTCACTGACGGAAACCCTTGGCGATCGTGTCGACCGTGACTTCGAGCAGCTTGAGATAGGTCGGCACCGGTCCGTCCTCGCCCGAAAGCGAATCGACGTAGAGCACACCGCCATAGGTGGCGCCGGTCTCCCGGGCGACCTGCCTGGCCGCCTTGTCGGAGATCGTGCTTTCGCTGAACAGGGCCGGGATCTTGTTCTTGCGCACGAGGTCGATCAGCCGGCGCACCTGCTGCGGCGTGCCCTGCTGGTCGGCATTGATCGGCCAGAGATAGGCTTCGCGCCAGCCATAGTCGCGGGTGAGATAGCTGAAGGCGCCCTCGCTGGAAACGAGCCAGCGCTTGTCGGCAGGCACCTTGTCGAGACGCGCGCGCAGCGGCGCATCGACGGCCCTGATCTTGTCCGAATAAGCCTTGGCGTTGGCGGCATAGGTAGCGGCCTGGGCCGGATCGGCCTCAGCCATCGCCTTGCGGATGTTCTCGACATAGATCAGCGCGCTCTGCGTCGACATCCAGGCATGCGGGTTCGGCTTGCCTTCATAGGGCCCCTCCTTGATGCCCATCGGGACGATGCCCTCGGTCACGACCGCGCTCTTCACGTTCTTGACGTTCTCGAAGAAGCGCTCGAACCAGCGTTCGAGGTTCATCCCGTTCCAGAGCACGAGATCGGCCGACTGCGCCTTCACCACATCGAGCGGCGTCGGCTGGTAGTCATGGATTTCGGCGCCGGGCTTGGTGATCGATTCGACGATCGCGGCATTGCCGGCGACGTTCTGGGCGATGTCCTGGATCACCGTGAAGGTGGTCACGACGCGCAGTTTCTTGTCTTGCGCCAGCGCGACCCCCGACCCCATCGCCAATCCGCCCGCCAACAGCGCGGCGGCACTCAAGCTCATGAAAAATCGACGCGAACGCATGCGGTCTCCTGTCGGATGTCCAATCATGCCATCACGCTATTGCAACGCACTTGCATCTGTCAATGCAGTTGCGAGTTATTTGCAATAAGGAGTTTTTGCAAATGCCTCTCAGAATTGCTATGCCGGCGACATGACGGGTATCGAGCAGCGCGTGGCCGGCTTCGAGGGCCAACTCAGGGATGCCGGGCTGCGGATGACGCAGCAGCGCCGGCTGATCCTGCGCGTGCTCGCCGAGGCTGACGATCACCCCGACGCCAAGGGCATCTTCACCCGCGCCTTCGCGCATGATCCGACGCTCTCGCTCTCCACGGTCTATCGCACCATGAAGCTGCTGGAGACGCAAGGCGCGATCGAGCGCCACGCCTTCGAGGACGGCGTCTCGCGCTACGAGCACGCCGGCCAGGAGCATCACGACCACCTGATCGACGTCGAAAGCGGCGAGGTGATCGAGTTCTCCTCGGATGCGATCGAGGAACTCCAGCGCCGCATCGCCGCCGAGCTCGGCTATGAACTCGTCCGCCACCGGCTGGAGCTCTACGGTCGCAAGAAGCGCCCAGGCGCCTCGCGCGGCAAGAAGGGCTAGCCGCTCACCAGATCCGACAGATCCGGCCCCACCGGCACGATGCCCGTCGGATTGATGGTGCGGTGGCTCTCGTAATAGTGCCGCTTGATGTGCCCGAGATCGACCGTGCCGGCGACGCCCTCGACCTGGAACAGCGCCCGCAGATAAGCGCTCAGCCGCGGATAATCGGCGATCCGCCGGATATTGCACTTGAAATGCCCGACATAGACGGCGTCGAACCGGATCAGTGTGGTGAACAGCCGCCAGTCGGCCTCGGTGATTGCATCGCCGGTCAGGAAGCGGCGCGTTTCCAGCCGCTCCTCGAGCCAGTCGAGCGTCGCAAACAGCGGCCCGACCGCCTCCTCATAGGCAGTCTGCGTCGTCGCGAAGCCGGCCTTGTAGACGCCGTTGTTGACGGTCCCGTAGATGCGCTCGTTCAGCGCGTCGATCTCGGCGCGCAGTGCCGGCGGATAATAGTCGCCTGGCTTCGCGCCGATCCCGTCGAAGGCCGCGTTGAACATCCGGATGATCTCGGAGGATTCGTTGCTGACGATCGTGCCGGTCCGCTTGTCCCAGAGCACGGGCACGGTGACGCGGCCGGTATAATGCGGGTCGGCACGGGTATAGACCTCGTGCAGAAAGCCCGCCCCGCCGATCGGATCGGGCACGACGCCCTCGCCGGACGCGAAGGTCCAGCCCTTGTCGAGCATCAGCCAGTGCACGACCGAGACGTCGATCATCGCCTCCAGCCCCTTGAGCGCGCGCAGGATCAGCGTCCGATGCGCCCAGGGGCAGGCCAGCGAGACATAGAGATGATAGCGCCCGGCCTCGGCTTGAAAGCCGCCCCTACCACTCGGGCCGGGCGCGCCGTCAGGCGTCACCCAGTTGCGGAAGGCGCTGTCCTGCCGCACGAAGCGCCCGCCACTTTTGGCGGTGTCGTACCACTGGTCGTGCCAGTGCCCGTCGACGAGCAGGCCCATCGCAATTCCTCTTCGCAGCCTCAGCCGTCGATGATGTCGTTATATTCCGGATGTTTCGCGGCCCAGCCCTGCATGAAGGTGCAGCGCAGTACCGCCTTGCGGCCGCTCGTCCGGATCAGCTCGAAAACGCCATGCGCCAATCGCGAGCCGACGCCCTGCCCCGCCAGCGCCTGCGGCACCTCGGTATGAACCAGCACGATCCTCTCGCCCTCAACCCTGTAGGCGGCGATCGCGGTGCCATCCGGCAGCGCGAGTTCGAAACGGTTCTCCGCCGGGTTGTCGATGACCTGGTCCATGTTCATTCCTTTTTGCCGGATGGCCGCCCTCAGACCTCGGCCCGCCACGGATAGCTCCAGGTCTCGGTCAGCGTCTTTTCGCCGCTTTTGAGGAAGGCGCGCATTTCGGCGAGTTGCCCCGGCTCGACGACGATGTCGATGAAGGCGCGAAACCCTTGCGTCTTCGGGTTTGGCACGATGAAGGCACGGTCGATCCGGCCATAGGCGATCGAGGGCACGATCTCGACCTTTTCCGGCTGGCGCAGGTGATAGTCGAGGTCGCCACCGGCGAAATCGACGATGAAGCGCCGCGCTCCCGCTGGCACCGGCTCGCCCGACCCAAGCGCCTTCGGCCGTGCCTGATAGGTGTTGATGATGCGCCCGCCCGGATGCAGGTCGTTCGAATCCATCATCGCGGTCAGCTTGTAGCCAAAAGAAAATTCGCGGCCGGGCTCCAGCGGCGTCTTCGGCGCCCAGAGCGCGACGATGTTGTCATTGGTCTCGTCGGTCGTGGGGATCTCGATCAGCTCGACCGCGCCCTCGCCCCAGTCGCCCTGCGGCTCGATCCAGTAGGACGGGCGCAGTTCATAGGTCAGGTCGAGATCCTGATAGTGCTCGAAGACGCGGTCGCGCTGCATCAGCCCAAAGCCCCGGACATTGCGCTCAACGAAGGAGGAGACCGCCTGCTGCCGGGGGTTGCGCAGCGGCCGCCAGATCCACTCGCCGGTGCCGGAATGGATCATCAGCCCGTCCGAATCATGCAGCTCGGTGCGGAAATCGTCATGGATCCGCCGGTCGTTCTCGCCGGTGAAAAACATCGAAGTCAGTGGCGCCAGGCCGAGCCTCTCGATCGGCTTGCGCGGGAACAAGGTCGCCCCGACATCGACCACGGAATCGACATCCGGGTAGATATGGAAGCGGTAGGCCCCCGTCACGGAGGCTGAATCGAGCAGGGCATAGACCGTGACGCGCTCGGCGTTGGCAGCGGGCGCCTCGACCCAGAACTCCCGGAACATCGGGAACTCCTCCCCGCCCGGCACGCCGGCGCCGATCGCAAGCCCCCGCGCCGACAGGCCGTAGCGCTGCTCGCGGCCGAGCACCCGGAAATAGCTCGCGCCGATGAAGGAGATCAGCTCGTCATAGATGCGTGGATCGTTAAGCGGGTAATGCAGCCGGAAACCGGCAAACCCGAGATTGACCGGCAGCGGCTTGTCGAACTTGACCCGGCCCTGGTCGAACAGGTTCGCCGAGTAGGGCACCGGCGTCGGCACGCCGTCGCGCACGACATTGACCGCGACGGGGCGCGTGAACAGGAAGCCCGGATGGAACATCTGCATCCGGAACGGCGAGCCGTTCTGGGCGAGCAGCGCACGATCCGGCCGGAAGCGGATGTCGCGCCAGGAATCGAAATCCAGCCGCGCCAGCGGTTCGGGCAGGTTCGGGCCGGGATCATAGGGGACGGCCGCGATCTCGCGGGCTCGGCGCACCACCTCCTCGAAGCCGAAGCGCGGCTGCGGCGGCTCGGCGGAAGGTTCGGCCTGCGGCGCGGGTTGCTGCGCCAGCAGGACGGACGGAGCCGTCGAGAGGCTCAGCGCGGCTGAAAGCCCCGCCAGGACACGGCGGCGGTTCGTGAAGGTCATGCTGGGTCCGTCGTCTGGTCTTGGCCGCCGTCGGAGGCGGATTGTCAAAGGCTTGCCTGCCAGTGACTTAGGCGAGGAATTGGGGCCGGTCTAGGGCGGGATCGCCCGAGGGGACGGCACCAGACGACGCTCAGGCCGTCATCAGGCCCAGATGCTCAGCGAACGGGCCGAAATCCCGATCCGCATGCAGAAGCGCGTGACCGTGCTCGATGCAAAACGTCGCGATGATCAGGTCGGTCGTCTTGCGCACTGTCACGCCGAGACCTCTCAGCCTGCGATAATTGCGGGCGCCGGAACGTGCGATCACCGGATCGAGCATGCGAACGAGCGAAAAATGACGCAGTCTCGTCTCGATGGCAAAAGCATGCCGATCATCCCGCGCGCCCTGAAGCAGTTCGAGAAGAACCAGATCCCCGAGCAGCAGCTCAGGCGTTCCGATCAGCGAATCGAGCTTGGCGACGGACTGAGTAGCCTGCCCCCTGAAATGGGCAATCCAGACTGAGCTGTCCGCCAGGATCACGACAAAGGTTCGATATCGCGATCAGTGCGCATCTCGTCGAGACTGCCTTCCCAGCCGATGCCTTTCAGTTCGTCGAAAGCCTTCCGCTGCCGATGGATAGTGACGAGTTTGCGCAGAGCCTCCTCGACGACGGCCTTCTTTGTCGAGAGCGCCGTCACCTCCATAGCCTCCTTAAGGAGCACATCGTCGATGTCGATATTCGTCCGCATTGCGGCCTCCAATGTGTATGAATGCGGCGGACTATACACATAGGCGCAACGTCAGACAATTCGACCCCCGCTCCCAAAAAACCCTTGCGGTGGGGGGCGACCATCCGTATATGCAGCTCACCCAATTCGCACGTGCCTGTGGCCGCGTGTCAGTCGGTGGGCATCCGGACAAGAGGCCGGACAGCCGCCAGGAGTTGGAGGACGGATGGAGGGGGATGGATATCCCCTCAAATCACGCCTCCCGGTTCCCCCCAAGGGAATTGTTCTCCGAACAGCGACTGGCAGCCGGAGGCGAAACCGGCGAACCCCGAATCTCCACGGGGGACGCAGCTTAAAGCAACGACGGAACGGGCTTTTTTTGGTCTCGCTGGTCCTCCAAAGACCAGCACCGAAGAGGCTTGTCCTTCATTGCCGGGCGTGCGGGGTCTTCCCAAGCGACGGTTATCAGAGTCCGGACGTTTCGTTCGGTGATCCCAGGCGTTTCCAACGCGCCGTGGATCGCTCGACCGACTCAAGCCGGCTTCATGTCGCATCGGCGCCGCTTGCGCCGGAGGGAGACGCGTCTCATGACCGAGCGCATCCGTGAGTTCCTTCGTACCCGTCGCGATGACGGTCCTTGCGTCGTCATCGACCTCGATGTCGTCGGCGAGAACTATCATGCCTTCTCGCGGGCCCTTCCCGACACGCGCGTGTTCTACGCCGTGAAGGCGAATCCCGCGCCGGAAGTGCTGGGCCTGCTGGCCAAGCTCGGCTCGAGCTTCGACTGCGCTTCGGTCGTCGAGATCGAACTCGCACTCGCAGCCGGCGCGACGGCCGACCGCATCTCCTTCGGCAACACCATCAAGAAGGAGCGAGACGTCGCTCGCGCCATGGAGCTCGGCGTTCGCCTCTTCGCGGTCGATTGCACGGCCGAGGTCGAGAAGATCGCCCGTTCGGTCGACAAGACCGGAGCGTCGGATGTGCGGATCTTCTGCCGCATCCTCTGCGACGGGGCCGGCGCCGACTGGCCGCTCTCGCGCAAGTTCGGCTGCGAGCCCGAAATGGCTGCGGACGTGCTCGAGCACGGCCATCGCCTCGGCCTGACCGCTCATGGCATCTCGTTCCATGTCGGTTCGCAGCAGGCCAATGTGAACGCTTGGGATTCCGCTCTGGGCTCCGCCTCGGCGGTGTTCAAGGAGTGCGCCACCCGTGGGCTCTCGCTGTCGATGGTCAATCTCGGCGGCGGCTTCCCGGCGCGTTACCTGAAGCCGATCCCCGGCGTGCCGTCCTATGGCGATGCGATCTTCCAGGCGCTGTCGAAGCATTTCGGCAACCAGCTCCCGGAGACCATCATCGAGCCGGGTCGCGGCATGGTCGGCAATGCCGGCCTGATCGAGACCGAGGTCGTCCTGATCTCGAAGAAGGCCAAGGACGATCAGGTCGCCTGGGTCTATCTCGACATCGGCAAGTTTAACGGTCTCGCCGAGACCATGGACGAGGCGATCCGCTACCCGATCCGCAGCGCCCGCGACGGCGATGCGACGGTGCCCTGCGTTCTGGCCGGCCCGACCTGCGATTCGGTCGACGTCATGTACGAGAAGACCCCGTACATGCTGCCGTTCAGCCTGGAGATCGGCGACAAGCTGCTGATCGAGGGCACGGGCGCCTATACGACGACCTATTCGGCCGTCGCCTTCAACGGCTTCCCGCCGCTGAGACAGTACGTCATCTGACGAAACGGGGCGCGATTTAAACCCGCGCCCCTCACCAATCGGGTCCGGCGAAGCGCCCTGCCATAAGTCGGCAGGCCGCCCGGCGGTTTCGGGCGGAGCGTCCGTGTCTTCCAAGAATGGAGGCACGGCCGTGGCTCCCGCCGGACCCTCTTCCACCCTCATCCCCTGATGTTGTGGCCGCGTCCGCGCGGCGCCGGGAAGGTCTGCGGAATCGCAGGCGCTCCGGCCGGAGGTGCGTCATGATCACGATCCGCGACGAGGTCGCTGCCGATGTTCCCGCCCGCGAGGCGCTGCTCGACCGTTGCCTGGGCGAGCGCCGCACCGCCAAGTCGAGCGAGCGGCTTCGCGAAGGTCGTTTGCCGGCCGAGGGCCTGGCTTTGACGGCCGAGCGCGACGGCGTCGTCGTCGCGACGGTCCGGCTCTGGCACGTCGATGCCGGTGGCCGTTCCGCCCTGCTGCTTGGCCCGCTCGCCGTCTCGCCCGACCTTCAGGGCGAAGGCGTCGGCAAGGCGATGATGCGGGAAGTGATCTGGCGCGCGGCCTGCCGCAGCCATGGCGCCGTGCTGCTCGTCGGGGACGCCGACTACTACGAGCGCTTCGGCTTCTCCGGCGACCTGACCCGCGATCTCGCCATGCCCGGCCCGGTCGAGCGCGAGCGCTTCCTCGGCCTCGAACTGCGCGATGGGGCGCTGGCCGGAGCAGCCGGGGTACTCGTTGCAACGGGGCTGTTGGACGAGACCGCGCCGCTGGCAGAGCCTGCGCGCCGCGCCGCCTGAGGATAACTGCAGCGGCCCCGGCGATTCGCCGGAGCCGTCACGCATCCGTCATCGAACCGTAACCGCTTCGTCGTCCAGCCCCGCCATGACCCCCGCCAAAGGTAGGGGTACATGGCGCAGGCGGTTTTCACGACGGGCAAGGCGAGGGGATGGAGCGTGCCGCGCTGGCGGCCGCGCCAGGCCACCGTGCTCGCCTTCGCGATGCTGGCGCCCTCGCTGCTCTTTCTGGCGCTGTTCACCTACTGGCCGGTGCTGCAGGTCATCTGGCAGTCGCTGCATGGGCAGCTGCGGGTCGGCGGCCCGCAGGCCTATGTCGGGCCGCAGAATTTCCTCAAGCTCTTTGCCGATCCTGCCTTTCGCAAGGCGCTGGGCAATAACCTTATCTATGCGCTCGGCACCGTGATTCCGAGCCTCGTGCTGGCGCTGGGCTTCGCCATGGCGCTGGTCAAGTCGAGCCGCGTCAACGCGCTGTTCCGGGCCCTGTTCTTCCTGCCCGTGCTGATCCCGCTCGTCGCGGCAGCCTCGATCTTCCTGTTCCTGTTCCTGCCCAATGTCGGGCTGCTCGACTACCACCTCGCCAAGCTCGCCATCTCCGGCTCGAACTGGCTGGGCGACCCCGATGTCGCGCTCTGGTCGATCATGGCGCTGACGATCTGGAAGAACGCCGGCTACTACATGCTGTTCTTCCTGGCCGGCTTGCAGGCCGTACCGGCCGACGCCTATGAGGCGGCGATCCTCGACGGCGCCGGCCCCTGGCAGCGCCTGCGCTACGTCACCCTGCCCTATCTCAAGCCGACCATCGGCTTCGTCCTGGTGATCGGACTCCTGAACGTCGTCACCCAGGTCGACCATGTCTTCGTCCTGACCAAGGGCGGCCCGTCCGACTCCACCAACCTGCTGCTGTTCTACATCTACCAGCAGGCGGTCGAGAACTACGACGCCGGGCGCGCGGCGGCCGGCACACTGGTAATGCTGGCGCTGCTGCTCGCCGTCACCGCCTCCTCCCTGCGCACGCTCGAGCGCTCCTTCGGGGAGAAGGAGCCATGAGCGCCGCCACCATGAGCACCGGTGTCTCGACCGGCGAGATCACGCCGAAGCTCGGCTACACCGCGACGCTTTTGATCGCGGGGCTCTGGATGGTTCCCTTCATCTGGATGCTGGTCGCCGCCTTCAATCCCGAAAGCACCGGCGCCGGCATGGCCTCGCTGGTGCCGTCCTATATCCCGACGCTCGCGAACTTCCGCGAGGCC
Organism: Hyphomicrobiales bacterium; assembly: GCA_900470775.1. GTDB lineage: Bacteria > Pseudomonadota > Alphaproteobacteria > Rhizobiales > Beijerinckiaceae > Allobosea. Next base: position 65,619 of record UCBZ01000050.1, read on the forward strand.
TGGGCCTCGGCCGATTTCCCCCGCTACGGCCTGAACACGACGATCATCAGCCTCGGCATCCTTGCCGTGCAGATCATCACGATCACGCTCGCCGGTTACGCCTTCGCCCGGCTCGACTTTCCCGGCCGCACCGTCTGCTTCTACCTCTTCCTGCTGCAGCTGATGCTGGCACCGGTCGTGCTGATCGTCCCCAACCTGACGACGATCGCGAAGCTCGGCCTCTACGACACGCTGCTGGGCGTGATGGCACCCTATTTCGCCTCCGCCTTCGGCACCTTCCTGATGCGCCAGGCCTTTCGGGCGATCCCACGCGAACTGGAAGATGCGGCGCTCATCGACGGCGCCAGCGTCTTTCAGCGCATCGGCTTCATCTACCTGCCGCTGGCAAAACCCTCGCTCGTCGCCTTCTCGATCGTCTCGGTCACCGCCCATTGGAACGAATTCCTCTGGCCGCTGATGGTGATCAACTCGCCCGATCTGCGCCCGCTGACCGTCGGCCTCGCCTCGTTCACGCGCGGCGCCGAGGGCGCCCAGGCCTGGGGCGTGATCGCAGCCGGCACCCTGCTGGTCAGCGCGCCGCTGCTTATCGCCTTCGCGGTGTTCCAGCGTGCCTTTGTCAACTCCTTCGTCTCCTCCGGCATCAAGTAAGGAAAAACACCATGACGACTACCCGCCGCACTTTGCTGGCCGGCGCCGCGCTGGCTGCGAGCTTCGCGCTCTCCCCCGCCTGCGCGCAAGGCCAGACCGAGATCGAGCTGTTCTTCCCGGTCCCCGTCGACGGCCAGCTCGCCCGCGACATGGGCGTCCTGCTCAAGGAGTTCAACGAGAAGAACCCCACGATCAAGGCGACCCCGGTCTATACGGGCTCCTATGACGAGACCCTGATCAAGACCCGCGCCGCGATGAAGGCCGGCAAGCCGCCGGCCGCCGTCATCATGTCCGCCAACTTCCTGCTCGACCTCAAAATTGAGGGCGAGATCCACCCGATGGACGCCCTGATCAAGGCTGACGGGAAGACCAACGACCAGTTCATGGGCCAGTTCTTCGACGCGCTGCACGGCAATGCCGTGCTCGACCGTCAGGTCTATGGCGTGCCCTTCCACAATTCGACGCCGCTGCTCTACGTCAACACAGACCATCTCAAGGAAGCCGGCCTCGACCCCGACAAGCTGCCCGCCAACTGGGAAGAGCTCGTCACCACCGCCAAGAAGCTGACCAAGCGCGACGGCGACCGCGTCACCCGCTGGGGCATGATGATGCCCTCGAACTACGATTACGGCGGCTGGATCCTGCAGGCGCTGACCCAGTCCAACGGCGGCGAGTGGTTCAACGTCAATTACGGCGGCGAGGTCTATTACGACACGCCGTCCATGCTGGGCGCGCTGACCTTCTGGTCGGACCTCGTCACCAAGCACAAGGTCCACCCGGCCGGCGTGCAGGCCGGCGGCGCGGTGTCGGGCGCCTTCCTCGCGGGCCAGACCTCGATGATGCTGCTCTCGACGGGCTCGCTCACCCATATCCGCAACAACGCCAAGTTCCCCTACAAGGTCGCCTTCGTGCCGAAGAACGTCCGCAACGCGGTTCCGATCGGTGGCGCCTCGCTGGTCATTCCGACCGGCGTCGAGGGCGAGCGCCGCAAGGCCGCCTGGACGCTGATCAACTGGATGACGGCGCCGGAGAAATCCGCCTGGTGGAGCCGCGCGACCGGCTATTTCGCGCCCAACAAGGCCGCCTACGACACGCCCGATATGAAGGAGTTCATCGCCAGGAACCCCGACGCCGGCATCGCGGTCAAGCAGCTGGACGTCGCCAAGCCCTGGTTCGCCACCTACAAGACGGTCCCCGTCCGCAAAGCGATCGAGGACGAACTCGCCGCCGTGCTCTCGGGCAAGAAGACGCCGAAGGAGGCCCTCGCCGCCGCCCAGAAGCAGGCCGACGAGATCATGCGCCCCTTCGTCGAGCAGACCGCGCTGAAGCTGCCGACGAACTGATACTTGCGATCGAAGGGATGCCCGGCACCGAGCCGGGTATCCCTTCGTCGCTCCCCTCCACCGTCATGGTCGGGCTTGTCCCGACCATCCACGTCTTCTCTTCCTGGACGTCGCAAGGCGTGGATGCTCGCCACAAGGGCGAGCATGACGGGAAGGTTGCATCCGGATACCCGTTCAATGCTCATCGCCCAGATCACCGACCTGCATATCCGCCCGCGCGGCAAGCCTGCTTATCGCGTCTCCGAGACCAATGCCCTGAGCGAACGCGCGCTCGACGTCGTGGCGAAGCTCACGCCCCGCCCCGATGTGCTCGTCATCACCGGCGACCTGACGGATTGCGGGCTGGCCGAGGAATATGCCCTCCTGCGGGTAATGCTCGCGCCGCTGGGCATTCCGGTCCTGCTGGTGCCGGGCAACCACGACCGCCGCGAGACTCTGACCGCCGGGCTGACGCTCGATCCGCGCCAAGTGCTGGATGGCGGCTTCGTCCAGTTCGTTGCCGATCTCGGCCCGATGCGGCTGATCGGTCTCGACACGCTTTTACCGGGCAAGAGCGCCGGGGCGCTCTGCGCGACACGGCTTTCCTTTCTCGAGAAGGTGCTGACCGAGGCGAACGGCAAGCCGGTCGCGATCTTCATGCATCACCCGCCCTTCGACTGCGGCATCGCCCATATGGATGCGATCCGGCTGCTCGACGGCGCCGACGCCTTCGCCGCGATCGTGGCGCTCCACCCCAACATCGAACGCATTCTTTGCGGCCATCACCACCGCCCGATCGTGACGCGCTTTGCCGGCACCATCGCCCAGATCGCGCCCAGCGTGACACACCAGGTCACGCTCGACCTGTCGGAGACGAGCGAGGCGACCTTCCACATGGAACCGCCGGCCTATCTGCTGCATTCGTTCCGCGAGGGCGCGGGCTTCGTCACGCACACGGCCTATGTCGAGCGCTTTCCGGGGCCCTACCCCTTCGTGCTCGATGCCGACTATCCGGGCGGCCACTAGTATTGCCGCAAGCGCGCCGCATGATTGACGCAGGCGCACTTCGCCCATACGAGCCGGGGATGGCTCCGCGCGGCCACCCCTCTCAACAGCGCTACCCCCAGAAGGAGACAACCCGAGAATGAGCAACTGGCCCGTACACGGAAAGATCACCGGCCCGATCGTGATGATCGGCTTCGGCTCCATCGGTCGCGGCACGCTGCCGCTGATCGAACGGCATTTCGAGTACGACAAGTCGCGCTTCGTGGTGATTGGACCCGATGACGCCGACCGTGCCTTGCTCGACGAGCGCGGCATCCGCTTCATCAAGGAGGCGGTGACCAAGGATAATTACAAGACGCTGCTCGAGCCGCTGCTGACCGTCGGCGGCGGACAGGGCTTCTGCGTCAACCTCTCGGTCGACACCGGCTCGCTCGACATCATGCAGCTCTGCTCAAATCTCGGCGCGCTCTATATCGACACGGTCAACGAGCCCTGGCTCGGCTTCTATTTCGACCACAGCAAGGGTGCGAGCGAGCGTTCGAACTACGCCCTGCGCGAGGCGACGCTCAGTGCCAAGCATGCGCGCCCGGCCGGCACCACCACGGCCGTCTCCTGCTGCGGCGCCAATCCCGGCATGGTCTCCTGGTTCGTCAAGCAGGGCCTGCTCAATATCGCCGCCGATCTCGGCTTGCAGATCCCCGAGCCGAAGAGCCGCGAGGATTGGGGCAGGCTTGCCCAGACCGTCGGCGTCAAGGGCATCCACATCGCCGAGCGCGACACCCAGCGTGCTAGGCAGCCGAAGCTGCCGGGCGTCTTCGTCAACACCTGGTCGGTCGAGGGCTTCGTCTCGGAAGGCATGCAGCCGGCCGAGCTCGGCTGGGGCACGCACGAGACCTGGATGCCCGAGAACGGCCGCGAGCACGAGGCCGGCTGCAAGGCCGCGATCTACCTGCTCCAGCCCGGCGCCAACACCCGCGTCCGCAGCTGGTGCCCGACACCCGGCGCGCAATACGGCTTCCTGGTGACGCATAACGAGTCGATCTCGATCGCCGACTACTTCACCGTGCGCGACGAGGCTCGCAAGCCGGTCTACCGGCCGACCTGCCACTATGCCTATCACCCCGCCAACGACGCCGTGCTCTCGCTGCACGAGATGTTCGGCGCGGCCGGGAAGGTCCAGGACCAACACCACATCCTCGAGGAAAACGAGATCGTCGATGGCATCGACGAACTCGGCGTGCTCCTCTACGGCCATGGCAAGAACGCCTACTGGTACGGCTCGCAGCTTTCCGTCGAGGAAACCCGCCGGATCGCGCCTTACCAGAACGCGACGGGCATGCAGGTCACCTCGGCCGTGCTCGCCGGCATGGTCTGGGCGCTGGAAAACCCGAAGGCCGGCATTGTCGAAGCCGACGAGATGGATTTCCGCCGCTGCCTCGAAGTCCAGCTGCCCTATCTCGGCCCGGTCACCGGCCACTACACCGACTGGACGCCCCTCGACGGCCGCCCCGGCTTCTTCCCGGAGGACATCGACACCAGCGATCCCTGGCAGTTCCGGAATATTCTGGTTCGGTGAGAGCTGTCATTCCGGGGCAGGCGCATAGCGCCTGAACCCGGAACCCATGACTGGGTGGCCCGGCAAAGACGTAGGTAACGCGGCATTGTACCCCGTCGTGGGTTCCGGGTTCGGCCCTCCGGGCCGCCCCGGAATGACGCGCGGCTACGGCGCCCGCTTCACCTTCACACCCGCCAGCAGCGCCCCGCCCGCGAGGAAGAACGCCACCAGTACGGCAAGCCCGGCGCGCTGGCTGGCGAAGACCGTCGTCGCCAGCGCCACCAGCGTCGGCCCCAGGAACGACGTGACCTTCCCCGACAGCGCGAACAGCCCGAAGAACTCGCCCGTGCGCCCCTCCGGCGCGAGCCTCGCCATGAGGCTGCGCGACGAAGCCTGCAACGGACCGGCGACGAGGCCGATCAGCAGGCCCAAACCGAGATAGACCTTCTCCGGTAGCGAGGCGAAGAGCCCGTCGCCCGGCGTCGCCGGCGCAGCCGCGATCACGAAGAACACCGTGTCGCGACCCAGCGACAGGATGCCGAGGCAGGCCAGCAGAAGGCAAGCAATCGCACCCAGCACCACGGCCTTGCCGCCTATCCGGTCATCGAGCTTGCCGCCGAGCCAGGCGCCGAGCGTGCCGGTGATGGTCAGCATGATGCCGAAGATGCCGAGTTCGATCGTCTGCCAGCCGAAGACGCCGGCCGCATAGATGCCGCCGAAGGCGAAGAGCGCGACGAGTGCATCCTGGTAGATCATATTGGCCAGCAGGAAACGCCCGAGCGACGGCAGGCGCGGCAGCTCTTGGAGCGTCGCCTTCAAGCGGCCGACGCCGCCCTTGGCCGCTTCGCCGAGCTTCATGCCGGTGCGGACGGAATCCGGCGTGAACAGGAACATCGGCGTTACGAAGACGATGAACCAGAGCGCCGTCAGAGGCCCCGAGAAGCGATCGCCCTCGCGAGCGGCCGCATCGAGCCCCAGGATCGGCGTCAGCCCGGCCAGTGTCTTGCCCGTGGTCGGATCGGCTGCCAGCAACGCCAGCGTGATGCCCAGCGACAGCAGGCCGCCGAGATAGCCGATCGCCCAACCCGTGCCCGAGAGCCAGCCGAGCCGCTCGGGCGGCACCAGCCGCGTCATCATCGCATTGTTGAAGGTGGTCGCGAATTCGGCGCCGATGGTCGCGACGATGAAGCCGGCAAGTGCGATCGGCACCGCCAATGGTGAACCCGGCACGGCAGACCAAAGCGCTCCCGAGCCCAGCACCAGCAGCGCCCCGAACACCGCGATCCAGGGCTTGCGCGGCCCGGTGCGGTCGGCGATGCCGCCGAGCAGCGGCGAGAGCAGCGCGATGCACAGGCCGGCAAAGCCCGTCGCATAACCCCAGAGCGCCTGTCCCTGCGCCGGATCGGGCGCCAGCGCGGCGGCGAAGAACGGCGCGAAGACGAAGGTCGTGATCAGCGTGAAGAAGGGCTGGGCCGCCCAGTCGAAGAACAGCCACGCCGTCACCGCCCGGCGCGGCGGATAACTGACAGGTGAGGTCTCGGCGCTCGCGGGAGGCAGGCTCACTGCAGCGTCGTCTCGGGGTCGCCGCCGCCCCGCGCCAGCTCGATCTCGGTGATCGCCACCAGCACCTCGGCACGCTGCTTCAGGCTCGGCGCTTCCAGCAGCGCCTGCTTCTCACGCGGCCCGAACGGGCACATCATCGACAGCGCATTGACCAGAGCCTCATTGGGCGCCTCGTTGACGCCCTTCCAGTCGATCTTGAGGTCGCTCGCCTTGGCGAAGGCCCGCAGCGCCTTGAGCAGCGCGGCGCGATCGACCTCGTCCTCGCCGGCACGCGCCGTGAAATCGAGGATGAAATCGTCATAGTCGATGCGGCACTGCCGGTAAGGCGTCGTGACCGGCAGCTCCTCGGCGATGCGGAAACGGCTGATCCCCGTCAGCGTCAGGATATAGCGGTCGTCGCCGGTCTCGGCGAATTGCGTGATCCGACCGAGACAGCCGACCTGCAGCAGTGGCGGCGTCGCCGACTGGCGCCCGCTTTCGGGCTCCGGCTGGATGATGCCGATGACGCGATGGCTCCTGACCGCGTCGTCGATCATGGCGATATAGCGCGGCTCGAAGATGTTGAGCGGCATCTGCCCGCGCGGCAGCAACAGGGCTCCGCCCAGCGGGAAGACCGGGATCACCGACGGGCAATCCTCGGGTCCCTTGTAGACGGCGTTCATGCCCATCTGTGGCAGCTCCTGCGGCTTAAGAGAACAACAGGGTGGAAAGCTTGCGGCGGCCGGCCATGCTGTGCTCGTCCATCGGCCCCCAGGCCTCGAAGAGCTGCAGCAGCTGCTTGCGGGCGCCGTCGTCGTTCCACGTCCGATCGGCCTTGATGATGGCGATCAGATGATCAACCGCTTCCTCGCGCCGGTCGCGTGCGTTCAGCGCCAGTGCCAGATCGAAACGGGCCTGATGATCTTTCGGGTTGGCCGCGACCTTCGCCTCGAGCTCGCCGGTGTCGCCGAGCGCAGCCGCCTGTTCGGCCAGTTCGATCGCGGCGCGCACGGCCGCGACAGCCGGGTCCGCAGCCTTCGCCTCGGGCACCATGCCGATGATGCCGGTCGCACCCTCGAGGTCGCCCATGTCGAGATGCAGCCGCGCCAAACCGGCGATGGCCGCGACATTCTCGGGCTCGAGTTCGAGCACACCGGCATAGAGTTCGCTGGCGCCGGCTGCGTCGCCCGCCTCAGTCGCGGCCTGCGCTGCGGCGATCAGCTCTTCCGTCGGGCCCGGCCCCATCGGGCCGACCAGCTTCTCGATGAAGGCCTTGATCTGGCTTTCCGGCTGCGCGCCCATGAAGCCGTCGATCGGCTGGCCCTGCTTGAAGGCGATCACGGCGGGAATCGACTGGATGCCGAGCTGCCCCGGGATCTCCGGAAACTCGTCGATGTTCATCTTGACGAGCCGGACCTTGCCGCGCGCCTCCTTGACCACCTTCTCGATGACGGGAGTCAGCTGCTTGCAGGGTCCGCACCAGGGCGCCCAGAAATCAACCAGGACGGGCTGGTTCATCGACTCGGCGACGACATCCTGCCGGAAGCCTTGAGTCGTCGTGTCCTTGATCAGGCCGGGGTTCTCGGCCGCTTCGGTATTGACCAGCATCGGTCGTCCTTCGTCGCGCTTGGATCAGACAAGGGGTCGGTTGCGGCCGCCGTTGCGACCGAACCATAGATGGGGAGGATCAGCCGTTCTGTCCATCATCGGGAACCGGCAAATCGACGATCAGCGGCTCATGGCCGGCGCCGCGCAGGAAGGCCAGCATGTCGTCGCGCGAGATCCGCAGCGTCGCCGTGTTGATCAGCGGATGGAAGTTCATGTCCTCGCCGCCGGTGAGGTTGCGGTCGAGCACCATCGTCACGATCCCCGCGCGGTCGTTGACCACCGCGAAAGCCGTGACCGAGCCTGGCGTGACGCCGAGCGTCGCCATCAACGCTTCCGCCGAGCAGAAGGACAGCCGCCCGCTGGCGCCCAGCGTCTCGTGCAGGCGCTTCAGGTCGATCCGGGCATTCTCCCGCGCCGAGACCAAGAACAATCTCCCCTTCTTGTCCTTCAGGAACAGGTTCTTGGAATGCAGCCCGGGCAGCGTGCCGCGCAGAGCCTGCGATTCGGCCACCGTGAAGACAGCCTCATGATCGATGCGCTCGAAGGCGAGACCCTGCGCGGTGAGATGGGCACAGAGCTCATCGGGCGTGAGCGGAGCGATGGTCGCGAGCGGCTGGGACATCGAATCTATATCGGGTTCGGCTTCGGAGGATCGGTTTTGGCAGGGCTCGCGCGATGCGTAACGAGCCGGAAGGGCCACCACAAGCGTCGTTTGCCGCGCGATAAGACCCGCGAAGCGCGGGTCTGGAACGTCATTCGGCAAAAGATGCGCGTTGCACAACAAGGCGCTTGCACTGCGCGCCGCTTTGGGGCAATAAGCCGGCCTCCGCGGCGGAAACGCCGCGAACATGTCCTGATGCGGGAGTAGCTCAGGGGTAGAGCACAACCTTGCCAAGGTTGGGGTCGAGGGTTCGAATCCCTTCTCCCGCTCCAGGACATCACATCGCCAAAGAGGCACGCAAGCGTCGGGTTTCCCGGCGCTTTTTGCGTTTCTGGGCCGTGGTCAGGTGCTCATCCGACAGGCGCAGAAATCCGGTAGCGCGCCATCTCCAAATCGACGATGCTCTTGCATGCAAGAAGCGATGAGCCCCCAAACCCTCTGCGCAGGACCGTCACTGGAGAAGCGCTCCGTGTTCGTCAGCGATCGCTGGCTGGGAGCGCGCTCAGGCGTCGAGCATGGGTGCATGGGGCTGCTTCGACAAGCGATGCCGCCGTCGATTGCCTTAACGACCACTTTATTAAGATAGCTACGCTTCGGAGATACCAGGACAATGAAGACTATCCATGGCGAGTGGAACTGCAATGAAGACGCGATTACGCTCATCGATGCGCATCATCACCTGTGGGATTTGAAAAAAAATTACTATCCATGGCTGTCGGACAAACCCGATGAGCACTTTTTTCTGGGGAATTACGATGCGGTCAAGCGCGATTATCTACCCGATGATTATCGTCGCGACACAGCCCGACACAACGTGTTGATGACGATCCACTGTGAAGCCGAATGGGACCGCAGCGACCAGGTCGGAGAAACCCGCTGGATCAGCGCCATCAGCGAGCGCTTCGGCTTTCCCAATGCCATTGTGGCCCACGCCTGGTTTCATACCCCCGACGCCGACGAGATCCTTGCGCGGCAAGCCGCCTTCCCGATGGTGCGCGGCATTCGCTCCAAGCCGGTGACCTCGCACGCGCCTGATGCGATGTCGCCGGGCGCGCCAGGCACGATGCAGGACGAGGCCTGGCTGAGGGGCTTCGCCAGATTGCAGGACTACAGCTTGAGCTGGGACCTGCGCGTTCCCGCCTGGCATCTCACGGAAGCCGCTGAAGTTGCGCGTCTATTTCCCGGCATCAGGATCATCCTGAATCACACCGGCTTTCCTTGGGATCGCTCGGAGGAAGGCCTTGCATTCTGGCGTTCGCAAATGCAGACGATCGCGAGGCAGCCCAATGTCCATCTGAAGGTGTCGGAATTCGGCCTCAAGGACCAACCGTGGGATTTCGAATCCAACAAGCGGATCGTTCGGGATGCGGTGTCGATCTTCGGCATCGAGCGCTGTGTCTTTGCGAGCAATTTCCCGGTCGCCGGTCTCCGGATCGATTTCGACACCCTGGCAAGCTCCGTCTCGCGAATGCTGGAGGATTACTCTGCAAGCGACCGGGAGAGGTTCTTTTGGCGCAACGCCGTCTCCTTTTACCGCTTGCCTGAGCCCGAAGCGGTCTGAAGTCGTCGGTCGCCGCGCCCGGCAAACATGCTCGACCCCGCGTACAACAAAAATCTTGCATGCAAAATTTAGGCATGCCTCATTCGGCTGCGTCGGTGAACCGGCGCAACGGGCGACGATGATCGCTCGATCATAATGACTGTCGGAAACGCGCTCGGGTGAGATGAATTACCATCGCTATTTTGGTTCTGCGGCCAGACCGGTCGAGACATGCATCGTCGGCACTGGCGATTTCGGCCGCAGCTTCCTGGGACAGGCCCGTCGAGTCCCGCTGATCTCGGCCCGCATCGCCGTCGACATCACGCCGGAGCGCGCAGGCGAGGCCTGGCGCGCGGCCGGAGCCGACCCGCGCGAGATCGCGCTTTGCAGCACTGCAGCCGAGGCGAAAGCGGCCTGGGCCAGTGGAAAGACGATCGCGGCGGGGGATCTCGCCTGCGTCATCGATTTGCCGATCGACGTGGTGGTTGAGGCCACCGGCCATCCCGAGGCCGGAGCGCGGCATTCGGCGATCGCGGTCGAAGCCGGCCGTCATCTCGCGCTCGTCTCCAAGGAGGTCGATATCGTCGTCGGCGCCGGGCTTTCAGAGATGGCGCGGTCGAAAGGCCGGGTGGTGACGCCAATCGACGGCGACCAGCCGAGCTTGCTGATGGGACAGGTCACCTGGGCCGAGACGCTGGGCTTCAGAGTCGTCGCGGCGGGAAAGTCGAGCGAATACGACTTCGTCTTCGATGAATCCGCCGGGACGCTGCTAAGCAATGGCCGCGAGGTGCCGGTCACCGGTCTCTCGGATTGCTGGTCGCTCGACTCTCGGCCGGTAGGCGAGGTCATCGCGCAGCGTTCGCAGATGGCCGCTATGCTGCCGCAGCGGACGGTGCCTGATCTCTGCGAACTGTTGATCGCCGCCAATGCGCTGGATCTGCGGCCCGATCGCCCCGATCTTCATGCGCCGATCCTGCGGATTTCCGAGGTTCCGGACGCCTTCGCCGCCCTCGCCGATGGCGGAGTGCTGGGCGGCGAACGGCGCATCGACGTGTTCAACTGCCTGAGACGCCCCGACGAGATCAGCTTTGCCGGCGGCGTCTTCGTCGTGGTGCGCTGCGAGGATGCCGCCTCCTGGGCGATCCTGCGCGAGAAGGGCCATATCCTCTCGCGGAACGGCGCGACGGCCATGCTGTATCTGCCGCGACATGTGCTCGGGCTGGAGGCCGCGACCAGCATTCTGGAGGCCGGCATCCTCGGCGTTTCCAGCGGTGCGGAGAGGCCGCAGCCGCGCTTCGATCTGGCAGCCTGCGCCGACGCCGATCTGCCCGCCGGTACGATCCTGACCGCAAGCGGGCATCATCACAGCATCGCTGATGTGTCGGGCTACACCGTGCCCGGCGCCGCGCTGGGTCGTGGCGTGCCGGCGCCCTATTATCTGGCCGCCAACCGCCGCCTGATCAGGCCCGTTGCCAAGGGGGCGCTCATCGCCTGCGACGACGTCGAGATCGCCGAGGACTCGATGCTGGCGACCCTGCGGCGGCGTCAGGACCAGATATTCTTCGGCGCGAGCACATAGCGATGCCGCCGGAGTCACGCCCATCCCTGGCAAAATGACGTTGGACATTCGCCATCATTCGCAGCGAATGGCGTGCGGCGGAACTCGGATTGGCCTAGACAGGACGTCTTCTGGATCAGGCACAAGCCTTCGGTTTTGGGCCAGAGTCTTGCCTGCAAGACTAGACCGCCTGGAATCGATTCGAAAGGCGGGCGGGACCGTTCATGACAGACCTCCAGGATCTGACACCTCTGGCAGCCCTTCTGGCCAAGACGCCTCTGTCCGACGATGCCCGTCGCAAGGGCCAATTGCACGGCAACACCGTCAAGCATCTGCGCAACCTCATCGTCACAGGCGTGTTGGCACCCGGTGCCCGCCTGAATGAAAGAGAGCTTTGCGAGGAGATCCGCGTGTCTCGCACCCCGATCCGCGAGGCGATCAAGACGCTCGTTCAGGAAGGACTCCTGCGAGCGCTACCCAACCAGTCTCCCGTCGTGTCCGATCTCGATATCGAGGAGATTCAAGCGCTGATCGACGTCGTCAGCACCATCGAGGGCCTGGCCGGCGAACTGGCGGCAGCCCAGGTCAGCAAGGAGGCCGTGGCCGAGGTCGGTCTGCTGCATTACCAGATGATGCTGCACCACACGCGCGACGAGCTTCCGGCCTATTTCGAAGCCAACAAGGCCTTCCACCGGCGCATCATCGAGCTCTCGCGCAATTCCGTCCTGATCTGGGTCTGGGACTTGCTGGCCCTGCGCGTCGACCGGGCGCGCTACACGTCCAATCTCTGGCCGGCGCGCTGGGACAAGGCGATCGAGGAACACCAGCTGATCCTCGATGCGCTTACCGCCCGGGACCCCGCACGGACCGGGCAGGCGCTCCGCTCGCATGTCCGCAACGGTCTCTCCACGCTGGTCGCCGCGCTGCAGGCGAAGCAAGCTGGCCGCGATACCTAGCGGATGCGCCTGAACACTCTGGTCGTCCCCGACGTGGATTGAACGCTCCGAGTCCAGCGTAAAGACCAAAGGCCGTCAGGGCTCGCCCGATCGAGCATGATTGCTCAGAACGCCCGGCCGCAGCTGATTCGCGAGGACGGCCACATGACAGGAACTGGGGCAAATCGCGCGGCGACCGATGAAATCTTTGCATTGGAGGACGCCGGCGTGTTTTAGGCACCATCTACAATCGCATTTTGGCCCACGGTTATTGCTACACTCGCACTAAGTTCCTAGCGTTGATCCGCTGACGCATTTGAAAGCTTGGGGCTGCCCGCATGAGTCGATGTTTTGTGATCCAGCCCTTTGACGGCGCAGCCTTCGACGCACGTTTCGATGAAGTGATCGCACCCGCGATTAAAGCTGCTGGCCTTGAGCCTTACCGTGTTGATCGCGATCCGAGCGTCAGCATTCCGATCCAAGATATCGCTGATGGAATTCGTAACTCGGTCTTTTGCGTTGCCGACATCTCGATCGACAACCCAAACGTGTGGTTCGAACTGGGCTATGCAATATCGGCAAACAAAGAAGTCGTTATGATTTGCTCTGAAACTCGACAGACCCATTTCCCTTTTGATGTCCAACACCGCTCCATTACGCGATATAAGACAAGTTCTCCGGGCGAGTTTGAAAAACTGAAACTCGCAATTACGGCACGAATTGAAGCTCTTATTCAGAAAACCGAGATAATCGAGACGGCCGCTGAGGCTAGCAATATTAAACCGTTCGAGGGATTGAGGCAGCACGAGGTCGTCGCTCTTGCAGCGATCTGTGAAAATTTGGATGCGCCTGGAGAGTTTGCATCAGTCTATCGCATTCAAAAAGACATGGAGAATGCGATGTTTACGAAAGTTGCGACAACACTTGCATTGAAAACTTTAAAGGACAAAGATTTAATTGATAAAACCGTTATGTACGACGGCAGTGACGAATACATCGCTTATGGACTTACCGAGAAAGGATGGATCTGGACTATCGAAAACCAGGATCAATTCGTGCTGAGACGAAGCAAATTCGGGAAAAATAAAAGTACCGCTGAACTTTTAAATGAAGATATTCCATTTTAATAATATATAATTTTAATAATATATATTTGAGAATAATTGATTCCACCCCAAGAACCCATCTTAGCATGACTTAACATCGGAATGTCCAATTCTGGCACTGCGGCCCAGATTACCACCTCCGCTCCTATCCGTCGCGTCGAGGAGCGGAACCAGCCGCAACTCGTCGCCATGGGATCGTTTCGCGGTCGCAGAAAGCTCGCCCGTCACAGCACGGACGACATCCCGCCATCGACATAGATGATCTGGCCGTTGACGTAGTCGGACGCAGCCGAGGACAGGAACACCGCCGCGCCGACGAGTTCGCCCGGCTTGCCCCAGCGCCTTGCCGGCGTACGGCCCTTCACCCAGGCGTCGAAGGTCGGGTTGTCGATCAGCGCCTGGTTCATGTCGGTGATCATGTAGCCCGGCCCGATTGCGTTAGCCTGGATGCCGGCCTCGGCCCATTCGGCCGCCATGGCCCGCGTCAGCATCTTGATGCCGCCCTTGGCGACCGTGTAGGGCGCCACCGTCGCGCGCGCCAGCTCGCTGGTCAGCGAGCCGATATTGATCACCTTGCCAGCCCCACGCGCGATCATGCGCTTGGCCGCCTCGCGCCCGATCATGAAGGCCGAGGTCAAATTGGTGTCGATGACGCGCTGCCAGTCGGCCGTGGCGAGTTCCACCATCGGCTTGCGAAACTGGATGCCGGCGTTGTTGACGAGGATGTCGACCGCGATGCCGGCGGCATCGAAACCCTCGAAGGCGCTGACGATCGCGGCCTCGTCGGTGACGTTGAACGGTGCCGGCTCGGCCTGATGCCCGGCCGCCCTGAACTCGGCGACGGCCTCGTCCACGCGGATGGGGTCGGTGCCATTCACAAGGATGCGAGCGCCCGCGACCGCGAGCCCTTCCGCCATGGCGCGGCCGAGACCGCGCGAGGAACCGGTAACGAGCGCGGTCTTGCCCGAGAGATCGAAGAGAGGGTTGTTCATCTGGTTCTCACAGGCTGGAGCGTCGGACGGTGAGGTCTGAGCGTTTGAAGACGGCGGGGAGGAGTTCGACGCCGAGCCCCGGCCCTTCCATAGGCAGGACATGGCCGTCCTTGATCGTGGGCATGGTGGTGACGAGTTCGTTGTACCAGCCGGTGTAGAAGGCGCGCACCGATTCCTGGATCAGCGTGTTGGGCTGGCTGAACGAGGCGTGGATCGCCGCGATGAAGCCGACCGGGCCGATGCAGTCATGCGGCGCGAAGGGGCGGTGATAGGTTTCGGCCATCGCCGCGATCTTGCGGCCTTCGGTCAACCCGCCGGTCCAGCACAGATCGGCCATGACGATGTGCATCGCGTCGCGGTCGAGCATCTCCTTGTAGGGGAAGCGCGAGCCCAGCGTCTCGCTGGCGCAGACCGACACGGTCGTCGAGCGCGCGAATTCGGCCAGCGCCTGCGGCGAGTTCATCCGGATCGGGTCCTCGTACCAGCTCGGCTCGTACTGCTCGAGCACGCGGGCGATCTTGATCGCGGTCGGCAGGTTCCAGAGCGAATGCAGCTCGACCATGATCTCGATCTTGTCGCCGACGGCCTTGCGGATCTTCTCGAA
>UCBZ01000049.1 GCA_900470775.1 Hyphomicrobiales bacterium
GCAGGAGATGCTCGGGTCGAGCCCGAGCATGACGCGGATAACGGCCGACCCCTCACCCTGCCCTCTCCCTATGGGAGAGGGTTCCCCGCGCCCCTGCCATAACCGCGACGCCTGTTTCCTCGTCCTCCGTGCGGAGAAAGTCGTCCTTCGCCGCAGCCCAGTCTCGCCGCCCATGAAAAAAAGCCCGACCGTCGCCGGCCGGGCTCTCATTGTCTCGCGAAGGCTCAGCCCGCTCAGGCGGACATCGCCTTGCGCAGGTTGTCGCTGACCTTGTCGAGGAAGCCGGTGGTCGAGAGGAACTTCTGCTCGGGGCCGACCAGCAGGGCGAGATCCTTGGTCATGTCGCCGGCCTCGACCGTGTCGACCGTGACCTTCTCCAGCAGCGAGGCGAACTTCGCCAGCTCGGCATTGCCATCGAGCTTGGCGCGATGGCTGAGGCCGCGCGTCCAGGCGAAGATCGAGGCGATCGAGTTCGTCGAGGTCTCCTTGCCCTTCTGGTGCTCGCGATAATGGCGCGTCACGGTGCCGTGGGCGGCCTCGGCCTCGACGGTCTTGCCGTCCGGCGTCATCAGCACCGAGGTCATCAGGCCGAGCGAGCCGAAGCCCTGCGCGACGGTGTCCGACTGCACGTCGCCATCGTAGTTCTTGCAGGCCCAGACATAGCCGCCCGACCACTTCATCGCCGAGGCCACCATGTCGTCGATCAGCCGGTGCTCATAGGTGATGCCAAGCTTGTCGAATTCGGCCTTGAACTCGGCCTGATAGATTTCCTCGAAGATGTCCTTGAAGCGCCCGTCATAGGTCTTGAGGATGGTGTTCTTGGTCGAGAGATAGACCGGGTATTTGCGGATCAGGCCGTAATTCAGAGAGGCGCGGGCGAAATCCCTGATCGACTCGTCGAGATTGTACATCGCCATGGCGACGCCGGCCTCGGGGGCCTTGAAGACCTCCTTCTCGATCACCGCGCCGTCCTCGCCGACGAACTTGATCGACAGCGTGCCCTTGCCGGGGAACTTGAAGTCGGTGGCGCGGTACTGGTCGCCATAGGCGTGGCGGCCGATCACGATCGGCTGGGTCCAGCCCGGCACCAGGCGCGGCACGTTCTTGCAGATGATCGGCTCGCGGAAGATCACGCCACCGAGGATGTTGCGGATCGTGCCGTTGGGCGACTTCCACATCGACTTGAGGTTGAATTCCTTCACGCGGCCTTCATCGGGCGTGATCGTCGCGCACTTCACCGCGACGCCATGCTTCTTGGTGGCGTTGGCGGCGTCGATCGTGACCTGGTCGTCGGTCGCGTCGCGGTTCTCGACCGAGAGGTCGTAATAGTCGAGCTCGAGGTCGAGATAGGGGAAGATCAGCGTGTCCTTGATCTTCTGCCAGATGATGCGGGTCATCTCGTCGCCGTCCATGTCGACGACCGGATTGGCGACCTTGATCTTGCTCATGTGAAACGACCCCTGCTTCTGGCCAGACTGGAACGGTTCCGGGATGCGGCGAGAGACGCCGCAAGGCGGTTGGCCGCTTCCTAGCGGGTTCCGGCCTGCGAAGGAAGCGCGGCTTTTGGGCAACGGCCCTGCCCCATGTGCCGGCTTTGCTGCACTGCCGCAAAATCGTCAGCTTGCGGATTCAAAAACGTCGGCTTCCCGATCCAGCCTGCATCGCTCGCCACCGTCGCAACGGGACGATCGCCATGCCCTCATCCGTCCCGCTCACGCTCACTGCATCCGCGCGACAGCTCGGCCTTGTCGTCGCGCTCGCCGCGAGCGATCCGGCCGGCGCGCTCGCGCAACAAGCCGATCGGAAGGTCCCACCCGGCATCGCCGCGGCCGACGACTCGGAAACGCAGCTGTTTGCGCCGATACCGCGCTGGGAGGCCCCGCCGCCGCCCGACCCCATCCTGGCGACGCCGAGTTTCATGGCCCCGAGCCTCGACAAGCGCGGCGCGGCGCGCGAGCGCACGGTGCGCAACGGTCTCGCCCGCCCCGAGATCGATGCCACGCCGATCCGTCGCGGGCTCGGACCCACCGCCTCCCCTTTGCCATCCGTCACCGAACGCGCCGTCGGCGTGAAGATCGGCGCTGAGCGGCTCTCCGTCGAGACAGCGATCGTCAGCGGTCAGGGCGCCTGGCAACGCAACGACACGCGTTTCGACTGGAACGTCGCCCGGCGATCTGGCGACGGCAATCTGGTCTGGAGCGCCGCTGCGGGCGGCAATCTCCAGACCTCCGGAAGCGCCGGGCAGAACGCGCAGGCTGTGCTGGGCTACCGGCTCCAGCCGCTCGATATCGTGACCTTGACCACGGAGATCGCGATTGCCGGCAATTACGCTTTCGCGACCGAGAACGGCCTCTCCTCCACCATGACGCCCCGCGTCAAGGTGGTCGCCGATCTGACGCAACCGCTCGCGATGCCCTGGCGGACGGTTCTCGACGTCAATCTCGACCGGCAGGTGCCGATGTCCGGCAACGGCTTCCAGACCAACGCCTCGGCCATGCTGCGGCTGCAACTGCCGACGCCCTGACGGGAGCCGGGATGCGCTCTTCCCGTCCGTGCGGCGGGCCGATAGTCTCGTCTCATGACAAATGCCTCCCCCAAATTCGCCCTCGTCACCGGCGGCACCCGCGGCATCGGCCAGGGTGCCGCACTCGCTTTGGCGACGGCCGGCTACGACGTCCTCGCCACCGGCCTGACCGCCGAGGATGTCGCAGGACCGCCGCCCCACCCGGCCATCCGCCACGCACAGCTCGACGTCACCAGCGACGATCAGGTCGCGGCCATCATGGCGTCCTGCCCGCGCCTCGACGCGCTGGTGAACTGCGCCGGCATGATCCAGCGCGGCGGCAAGGAATTCGAGATCGACGCCTTCCGCCTGACGATCGAGGTCAACCTCTCCGGCACGATGCGGATGTGCCTGGCGGCCAAGGACAAGCTCGTGGCCAGCGGCGGCGGCGGTATCGTCAACATCGCCTCGATGCTGACCTTCCACGGCTCGGCTTTCGCGCCGGGCTATGCCGCCTCAAAGGGAGCGATCGGCCAGCTCACCAAATCGCTCGCCGCCGCCTGGGCAACCGACGGCATCCGCGTCAACGCCGTGGCGCCGGGCTGGATCGCGACCGAGCTGACCCGGCCGCTCGTCGAGGACGCCGCCCGCTCGGCGCCGATCCTGGCCCGCACGCCGATGGGCCGCTGGGGTGAGCCCGGTGATGTCGGCGGCGCGATCGCCTTCCTGTTGTCGGATGCGGCGGCCTTCATCACCGGCACGATCCTGCCGGTCGATGGCGGCTATCTGGCCGTCTGAACGGCGAGCCGGACGCCAGAAAATACAACCGGCACAGGACGATGCCGGTTGATCCTGAATCAGGTCCGCAGCGGCCGGTTCATACGACACGTAACGGGAGACACGCGATGAACAAGACCAGCCCTATCCCCGTCGCGGCCACAGACGCCGAACGCTGGACGCCCTATCGCCATCCGCAGCCGAAGGATTCGCCGCCGGAACTGATCGTCCCCAATGTCATCCCGATCGATGAGCGCATCTGGGTGCCCGTCGACGACAATGTCTGGTTCCGGCCGCTCTGCCTCAGCGTCACCCGCGGCTACTGGATGAACCTGCTGCGGGTCCGCCGCTCCGGCGTGCTCTCGCGCCACCGCCATCCCCAGCCGGTCCATGGCTATGTGCTCAAGGGCCAGTGGCGCTATCTCGAACATGACTGGGTCGCGACGGAAGGATCTTACGTCTACGAGGCGCCGGGCGAGACGCACACGCTGGTGGTCGATCCCGAGACCGAGGAGATGATCACGATGTTCCAGGTCAACGGCGCGATGATCTATGTCGATCCGGACGGCAAATGCCTCGGCTATGACGACGTCTTCACCCGGCTCGACAAATGCCGCGCGCATTACGCCACGAACGGCCTCGGCGCGGATTACGCCGACCAGTTCATCCGGTGAACGGCCGATGGAATCCTTGCCGAACCGAAGCACGCCGAGTCCGCTGACCCGGCGCACGGCGCTCGCTGGCGCGACGCTGGGCTGGCTCGCCGCGCCGGCCCATGCGGCTGATGTGGTCGATCGTCTCGGCATTCCCGGCCCGCTGACTTTCGACGGCACGAGCTATGCGCTGGCGTGGAGCGCCCGCCCTTCTCCTACCTATTTCAAGCAGGAGTATCTTCCAGCCGGGCAGGCAACGGGCAGCTATGACCGGATGCTGATCGTCGAGGTTCTCGATGGCGGCACGACCGTCCGGAGCGCGCTTGCCGCCCAGGTGCGCCTGCTGAACCAGCGCAAGGGCACGGACCCGCTCGTCAAGCTCGACATCATCCAGAACCGCCAGACCGGCGAGGCGCTGCTGGATTTCCTGATCAGCGCGCGCGACGCCAAGGGCGGCGAAATCGTCGAGTGGAATGCCTATCGCTACGTGCCACGCAAGAGCAGCGACGGCCGCGAGGGCGTCATGCTCTTCGCCATCAGCCGCCGCGCCTATGGCAGCGACAGGATTCGCAGCTTTCTGACCGAGTTGAAGACGGCACGTCCCGCCGATATCGACCGGCTCGCCCGGCAGTCGCTGCCGTCGGCACGCATCGCGCGCTGACGCCGACCGATAAAGTAGATGCCCTACCGCCCGAGCTTCGCCAGTTCGACGGCGGCGCGCAGCTCGATATGAGCGAGCACATCGTCGAGGCGCGGATCGTCGGTGCTTTCACGCC
This sequence comes from Hyphomicrobiales bacterium, assembly GCA_900470775.1. Lineage (GTDB taxonomy): Bacteria > Pseudomonadota > Alphaproteobacteria > Rhizobiales > Beijerinckiaceae > Allobosea. The sequence goes on from UCBZ01000049.1 coordinate 4,710, forward strand.
GCAGCGCGAGATTGGCCTTGATCTGCTCCAGCTCTGCGATCTGAACGCGGCCCGACAGCAGCGCGGCCTTCAGCCGGTCGAGCCCATCGAGCAGGTCGTGCCCGCGCTTGGCCTGGCGCTTCTTGCGCTCATGCGGTTCTTCATAGGCCTGCACGGCCAAGAGCGTGTCGAGCGGCCCCGCTGCGCTAACGCCGGCGCTGCGCGTCGCTGTCGCGCTTTCCTTGCCGGGCAGTGTGAACGCGGCGCCCCCCGCGCGCCTTGCGGAACCTGCCGGGCCGGCGTTGGAGATGGGCGCGCGCTGGTCGATCCGGATCATGGTCGCCTCGCGTAATTGGTCATGCGAACCCTCGCGCCGGCCTGGTTAACAGACGGTAAACCACCCGGCAGAAACTGCCGCCCCGGCAGTATCGGCAGCCGGGCAGCGACCATCACGACCCTGCACCCGATTTCCAAACAACTGATAAATCACGACTTTCAAGTTGTCGCCGTCTGGCACGCGGATCGCAAGGGACGTCCCGACCCGTTCTCGAGCCGGTGAGACCATGTTCCGCAAAGCCGCCCTGACATCCCTGGTGAAGCCCCTCGCCGCGCTGCTCGCGCTGGGCCTCGCTCTGGCGGCCGGCCCCGCGCAGGCGCTGTCGCGGATCAAGGACCTCGCCTCGGTCGAGGGCGTGCGTTCCAACCAGATCCTCGGCTATGGCATCGTCGTCGGCCTCAACGGCACCGGCGACACCCTCAACAACGCCCCCTTCACCAAGCAGTCGCTCACCGCGATGCTGGAGCGGCTCGGCGTCAACACCCGCGGCGCCAATATGCGCACCGCCAATGTTGCCGCCGTGATGGTGACGGCCAACCTGCCGCCCTTCGCCACGCAAGGCACCCGGCTCGACGTCACGGTCTCGGCGCTCGGCGACGCCAAGTCGCTGCAGGGCGGCACGCTGCTGGTGACGCCGCTGCTGGGTGCCGATGGCGAGGTCTACGCCGTCTCGCAAGGCCCGGTCGCCATCGCCGGCTTCTCGGCCGAGGGCGACGCCAGCAAGATCACCCGCGGCGTCCCCACCGTCGGCCGCATCGCCAATGGCGGCCTGATCGAGCGCGAGATCGAGTTCGCCCTGAACAAGCTCAAGACGCTGCGCCTGGCGCTGCGCAATCCCGACTTCACCACGGCGCGCCGCATGGCATCCGCGATCAACGATTTCCTCGGCGGCGACGCGGCCGAGCCGACCGACCCCTCGACCGTCGTGCTGCAGATCCCGCCGCGCTTCCAGGGCAACATGATCCGGATGCTCACCGACATCGAGCAGCTCCGGATCGAGCCCGACCAGCTCGCCCGCATCGTCATCGACGAACGCTCCGGCATCATTGTCATGGGCAAGGACGTGCGGGTGTCCACGGTCGCGGTGGCGCAGGGCAACCTCACGGTGACGATCACCGAGCAGCCGCAGGTCAGCCAGCCCGGTCCGCTCTCGGACGGCCGGACGGTGGTGACGCCGCGAAGCAATGTGAAGGTCGACACCGAAGGCGGCAACAAGCTGGCCATGGTCAAGGAAAGCGTGACCCTCGCCGAACTCGTCGACGGACTGAATGCGCTCGGCATCGGCCCGCGCGACCTGATCTCCATTCTCCAGGCCATCAAGGCGTCCGGCGCCCTCCAGGCCGAAATCGAGGTGATGTGATGAGTGCAACCCTTGCGATACCGGCCGCCAAGCTGGCCCTGGGCGCTGCCGGCAGCGTGATCGGCAGCCTGTCCAACGCGCTCGACCCGGCCAAGGCCAAGGCGAAGAAGCAGGCCGACGATTTCGAGACCATGTTCCTCGAACAGATCACGCAGCAGCTGACGGCGACGTCGCCGGGCAGCGAAGGCCCGCTCGGCGAGAACGGGCTGGGCGGCAACATCTACAAGTCGCAGCTGACGCAGCAATACGCCAAGCAGCTGCAGAAGGCCGGCGGCATCGGCCTGTCCGACCAGATCATGCGCGATCTACTGCGTGTCCAGGAACAGTCCGCCGCCGCAGCCCAGACCGTCGGAGTGCAGAATGTCGGTTCCTAGGCGCATTCTCGATGAGCGGCCGCGCCTTGCCAGCGCGCACGAGGCCCAGGCGCTGATCGAGGCGGTGCTGGAGGCGCTGTCGGCTTTGTCCCATCTCGTCGGCGAGGAGACCGAACTGGTCCGCGCCGGCCGCCTGCCGGAGGCGATGAAGCGCGAGCCGCGCAAGACCGAACTCGCCGGCATCTATATGCGCGGCGTCGAGCAGGTGAAGCTCAACGCTGTCCTGCTCGCGCGCTTCGTGCCCGAGCAGGTCAAGCGCCTGAAGGCGGCGCATCTCTCGTTCCAGACCCTGATCGAGACCAACCAGATCGTCCTGGCCACCGCCCGTGCCGTCTCGGAATCGATCGTCCGCGATCTCGCCGCCGACGCCAACCGTCCGTCGCGGGCTGCAGGCTACGGCCCGACCGCCACCGTCGGCGCCGGCGCCTTCGCCCGGCCGAACTCGGGACCGCTGATGGTCTCGCGCCGGCTTTGATGCGGCTGGCACGTCAACCTTCAATATTTACCTAATTCCCTAACGTCAGATTCAAGATTTTCTGACAGCTTGGTCAGGTTCGGACAGGTGCGCCCTGTTCGGGCGTGAACGGCAAGCAGCGGCACCGCGCCGCTGTGCCCGACTCCAGAAGGAGTGAAACCATGGATTTTGGCACCGCGCCCAGGACGACGCCGGTCGCAGGCGTTCCGATCGTGACCCGCTCCGACGTCGTCGCGACGCAGGGTAGCGTCGCTGTCGAGCTTCCTCCCGAAAAGACCGTCCAGTCCGCGCAGGCAGGCGAGGCGGTCAGGCTCGATATCCGCACGCAGGATCGCGATGCGCGCGCTCGGGATGCACAGAGCCGCGCCGCCTTCGAGCGCCGTACGGCCGAAAACCAGAAGCAGCAGCGCCAGGCCGATCAGGATCTGGACGAGGCCGTGGAGCGCAAGCTCATCATCGAGCCCCGCACACGCGCCATCGTGCTGCAGAAGAAGGACCAGGACACCGGCGAGACGATCTCGCAGCTGCCCGACGAAACCCTCCTCAAGCTGCGCATCTACTCCCGCGAGCTGACCGAGAGGGCGAGGGACGCCGAAGAGGCCAGCCGCCAGCACATCGAGCGGATCGCCTGACCAGTCACCCTCCCCCTGATCACACAACCTTATAAGCCGCCCGCCTTGCGCGGGCGGTTTGCGTTTGGGGTCCCCTCACGATCCGTAGCGCGGCGTTAACCACGTTGCGAGCAGCCGGCAGACCCGCGGCATTCGACCTTCGAAATTTACCTCCTGTTACGAGCTGGCGCCCAATGGTCCTCGGGTCGCGGCCAGAATGATCGCGACTGCCAGAAGGCACCGAACCAGAAGGGTTTACGATTATGGCCACTGCAATCTCGAATGGCGTTCGTTCCTCGCTCGCCTCGCTCCAGACCATCACCAGCCAGGCTGCCGCCGTCCAGAACCGTCTTGCCACCGGCAAGAAGGTCAACACGGCCGTCGACAACCCGGTCAACTACTTCACCGCCCAGTCGTTGAACGGCCGCTCGGACCAGCTCAAGGGTCTTCTCGACGGCATCTCCAACGGTATCCAGACCGTCCAGGCCGCTTCCAAGGGCATCGACGGCATCACCAAGCTGGTCGGTTCTCTCCAGTCCACCGTCAAGCAGGCCCAGGCCGACGCGGCTCAGAACCGCCCGACCAAGGCCGGCACGGCGCTTGCCACCGCGGCCGAAGCTGCGCTGACCAGCAAGAGCCTCAAGGACATCGCGCTCGACAAGAAGCTGAACGACGACGACGCTTCCGCCGCGAACAACACTGCGACGGCATCGAACTCGGGTAACGTCGGCATCACCACCGCCAGCGTGAACATCGGCCTCTCGATCGTGGCGGGCTCCACCACCTACGAGACGTCGTTCTCTTCGGCCGGCGCTACGGTTCGCGACGTCGTCAACGAAATCAACAAGTCGGGCATCGCGACCGCCTTCGTTGACGAGAAGGGCCAGCTGAACGTCAAGGGCACAGGCTCCGAGACGGTTCAGGTCGGTATCGGTGCCGCTGCCCTCGGGCCGGGCGCCATCACCGACGCCCAGACCGGTCTGCAGAACGACAAGTTCGGCCTGGTCGCGGCTGATCGCACCACCGGCATCACGTCGTCCGGCGTGACCTCGGCGGTTCGCTCGAACCTCATCCAGCAGTACAACGACCTGCGCACGCAGATCGACGAACTGGCCAAGGATGCCGGCTTCAACGGCGTCAACCTGCTCGCCGGCGACAAGGTCTCGATCCAGTTCAACGAAAAGACTGGCAAGAACCAGTCGAAGCTGGACATCCAGGGCTCGACCCTTAGCTCCGACAACCTGGGCATCGCCCAGGCCACCAACTCGCAGCTCACCGGGTTCTCGAACTTCCAGAACGACTCGGACCTGAACAAGGCGACCGAGGCGCTGACCGGCGCCCTGACCTCGCTGAAGTCGCTCTCCTCGACCTTCGGCGCCAACCTGTCGGTCGCTCAGACCCGCCAGGACTTCACCAAGGATCTGGCCGACGTCCTGTCGACCGGCGCCAGCAACCTGGTGAATGCCGACGCCAACGAGGAAGCCGCCAACCTGCTCTCCCTGCAGACCCGCCAGCAGCTGTCGCAGACCGCTCTGTCGCTGTCCTCGCAGTCCGACCAGGCCGTCCTGCGTCTGTTCTGATCCTTCGTCCGCAGAAGCGGGCAAGCCCACAGAATGTGGGCCGAAGACAAGAAGGCGGCGGAGCGCAAGCTCCGCCGCCTTTCTCTTATTCAGACCCTGCCGTCATTCCGGACAAGCCGCGAAGCGGCGCCGATCCGGAATCCATGCCGGAGCACCAGCCCTATGAGGCTCCGGCATGGATTCCGGGTCTCCGCTACGCTGCGCCCGGAATGACGGCGGCGGGTGAAGCCGAAACGATCAATCCAGATGGACAGTGCCATAGTGATCGCCCCAGTTCGGGTTGCTTTTCTCGATCAGCGCAATCTTCCACGCTCTACGCCAGCCTTTGATCCGTGTTTCCTGATCGATCGCTTCATCTGCCCGCTCAAATGCCTCGGCATAGACAAGGCGCCCGACACCATAGCGCTTGGCGAACGCTGAGCCTCTCCCCTCGCGGTGTTCCGTCACGCGTCTGGCGAGGCTGTTGGTCACACCGATATAGAGCGTCCCGTTCTTTTGACTGGCCATGATGTACACCCACATCGACCCTCGTCCCGTCTTCCGGCCATGCCGCTGGGCCGGGGTTACTCCAAGCCATCCGCCATTAACCAATTGTTATCCTTAACAAGGGATTATCGGTCCAGATCAATCCGGACAGGCGTGCGAATCGCACTTCCAGGGGACCGAAGATGGCCAACACAATTCTCTCGAGCGGTGTCCGTAACAACCTGCTGACCTTGCAGCAGACTTCCGCTCAGCAGAGCGTGATCCAGAACCGGCTGGCGACGGGCAAGCGGGTCAATTCGGCAATCGACAACCCGGTCAACTTCTTCACCTCGCAGTCGTTGAACGACCGCTCGAGCCAGCTCACCGGCCTGCTCGACGGCATCTCGAACGGCATCCAGACCATTCAGGCCGCGTCCAAGGGCATCGACGGCATCACCAAGCTGGTGCAGTCGCTCCAGTCCACGGTGAAGCAGGCCCAGGCCGACGCCGCCCAGAACCGCCCGACCAAGGCCGGGACGGCGCTTGCCACCGCGACCGAGGCGGCGGTGACCAGCAAGAGCCTCAAGGACATCGCCCTCGACAAGGCGATCGTCGGCGCAGACGCTGCGGTGACGCCGGCGACGACATCGACCTCAGGCGACCTCGGCATCATCAACACCCAAACCTTCCTCGGCCTTTCGATCACCGCCGGCACGACGACCTATACGGCCTCGTTCAGCAGCGCCAACGCCACCGTTCGCGATGTCGTCAACGAGATCAACAAATCGGGCATCGCTACCGCTTTCGTCGACGAGAAGGGTCAGCTCAACGTCAAGGGCACCGGCTCCGAGACGGTTGCCTTCGGCTTCGGCTCCTCCACCACTGGTCCGCTCGCGATCACTGATGCTGGTGCTGTCGGCACCAACGACAACACCGCACTCGGCTTTCTCGCCAATGACGGCGCTGTCGGCACCTCGGCCCTGACCTCGTCGAACGTTACCTCCGCGGTCCGCTCCAACCTGATCCAGCAGTTCAACGACATCCGCGATCAGATCGACAAGCTCGCCAAGGATTCGAGCTTCAACGGCATCAACCTGCTCCAGGGCGACCGCCTCTCGATCATCTTCAACGAGAAGACGGGCACCAACCAGACCAAGCTCGACATCCAGGGCTCGACTTTGACCTCGGACAATCTCGGCGTCGTCCAGGCGACGAACACACAGCTCGCCGGCTTCTTCAACTTCCAGAACGATCTTGATCTGGACAAGGCGACCGCAGCGCTGACCGGCTCGCTGACCTCGCTCAAATCCCTCGCCTCCACCCTCGGCTCGAACCTGTCGGTCGCGCAGACCCGTCAGGATTTCACCAAGGAACTGGCCAACGTCCTGACCAGCGGCGCCGACAACCTCGTGCTCGCCGATCCGAACGCCGAAGGCGCCAGCCTGCTCGCGCTCAACACGCGCCAGCAGCTCTCCCAGACCGCTCTTTCGCTGGCCAACCAGGCCGATCAGGGCGTGCTCAGGCTCTTCGGCTGATCCCGCCGAAGACGACGCGCCCCCTCCCCCAGCCAGAAGGCCCAGACGAACATGGCTCTCAAGGTCGAGCTCAAGCCCAAGGAACGCATCATCATCGGCAAGGTGGTGATCCGCAACGACGAGCAGCGGACGCGCTTCTTCATCGAGGGCGACGCCCCGATCCTGCGCGAAAAGGACATCCTGACCGCCGCCACCGCCGACAGCCCGGCCAAGAAGATCTATCTCGCCATCCAGCTGATGTATCTGGCCGAAGACCCGATGCATCAGCACGAGGTCTATTTCGAGCTGGTGCGAGACTTCGTCCATGCGGCGCCGAGCGCTCTGCCGCATATTCACGAGATTAATAACCGCATCTTAAGCAGCGATCTCTACAAAGCCCTCAAGGCAGCAAAAAAGCTGATCGCTTACGAAGCGGAACTCATCGAGAATGCAACACGGGTTTAACGCGTACGCCTCTGCCGCCAGAGCCAACCAGCAGGTCGACTCTCCCCGCGAACTCGAAGCCTCCCTGCTGATCAAGGCCGCCATACGGCTGCAGGCGATTTGCGACGACTGGTCCCTGGCCGATCGCAGTCTGGACGAGGCGCTGAACTACAACCGCAAGCTCTGGACGCTGCTTGTCTCGGCCGTGGTCGCAGAGGACAATCCCCTGCCCGTCGGCATCAAGACCAACATGCTCAGCCTCGCCAATTTCATCTTCAACCAGACCTTCAAGATCTCCGCGAGCCCCGCTCCCGAGCCCCTGCGCGTCCTGATCGGCATCAATCGCGACATCGCGGCCGGCCTGCGCAGCCGCTGAAGCCTTCCGGTTCTCTGTCAAAACGAAAAGGGCCTCACCNNGGTGAGGCCCTTTTCGTTTTCAGCGCGGCGATCTCAGAGATAGTTCGTCAGCGACAGCTTCGAGAGAATGGCGGTCGTCTGGTAGCTCGCCTGGAGCTGCGTCTGAAGCGCCAGGATCTGAACCGCGACCTCCTCCGCCGTGACGTTCTGGACGCTGTCGAGCGCCGTCGCCAGATAGTCCTTCGTGCTCTGATGGCGTTCCTTGGCGCGAGCCAGCGAGGTCTGCGACGAGCCGAACTCCGTGATGATCTCGGCCGGCTTCTGGACGCTGCCGCCGAAGCCGAGCTTCTCGCTGACGCGCGACGTCATCGCCTCGTAGCGGGTCTGCGAGTTCGGATCGGCGGCGGGAAAGGTCTCGATCGCCATCACCGCGAACTGCGCCAGACCGACGCGGAAGGCTTCCTCATTCGCCCGCGCACCGGTGCCGACGAGCTGTCCCTTCTCGACCTGGACGGTCGCGGTGCTGCGCGCCGGGTCGGAACCGTCATCGCCCTGGTACCAGATCACGGTGTTTGCCGCGGTCCCGGCCGCGGGCGCGGCCGTCGCGGTGTTGTAGGGAGGCCCGGGCACGCGCAACGGCGGGCTGCTGACGCTGCCGGCGAAAAAGTTCGCCGCCGCGACCTGCGAGGACGCCGCCGACAGCGTCGTCGCCGCTCCCTTGGTCAGCGCCGCGGTGATCGAGCTGCGCAGATTGGCAGCGGTCGTGTTGACGTCCGCACCGATCTCGAAGCTGTCGCTGGCCGAACCGTTGGTATTCGGCGCGCGCGCCGTCAGGACGATCTCCTCCTGGGTGCCGTCCGGCAGGTTGAGCTTGATGCGCAGCGTGTCGCCCGCCGTCGGCAGGCTGGCCACGGTGACGGCGATGTCGGCCGGCGGGCCGGCGGTATAGACCGGCGTCATCGCCGCCGAGCTGCTGGACGCTCCGGCGAGCTTGAAACCATAGCTGTGCGCCGGCGCCTCGTCGGCGATGGTCGCCGTCGCGGCCGCACCACCCGTCGTCAGGCGGCCGAGCCCCGAGACGCCGAGATCAGCCTGCCTGCGCTCGGAGATCAGCTGCCTCAGGCCGGCACGCCCTGCCCCGTCGCCCTCGATCATCTCCGAGTAGCTGACGGTGGGCTGGACGTCCGAGGTCTTTCCCGAGAACAGATAGCGGCCGTTGACGCTGGTGTTGAGCAGGTCGAGCGTCTGCTTGAACTTCTCCTCCGCCAGGACCTGCGGCGCGGAACGGCCCGTCGAACTCGCGACATAGCTGTTCGAGCGCGTGTCGTTGACCGTCTCGTTGGTCAGCTTGGCGAAGCTCTCCACGGCCTGGGACGAGAGCTTGAGGTTGACGTCGGCGAGAGCGATGCCGCCAAGCCAGGAATCGATGCTCGAAACCTTGGCGTTGAGGTCGAGGCTCGTGCGCCGGTCCATGCCGAGATCGCCATAGCTCTCGGCCCGCTCCTTCGTCGCCAGCTGACGCTCGAGATCGGCGAGCTGGCCGCGGGTGGAGACGAAGCTGTTGCCTGTTGCGGAACGGTAGGCTCCGGTGCCGTAGGAGGTGATGGTCATGGTGCGCTCACACTCTCATCAGAACGTCCATCATCTCTTTCACGGTCGAGATGATGCGGGCGTTGGCGGCATACGCGGTCTGGAGCTCGATCAGCGTCGACATCTCCTGGTCGACATTGACTTGGGACGTCTCCTGGAACCGGCTCTGGATCGCGGCGAGCGCAACCTTCTGGCCCTCGTCGAGCCGCTGGGCGGTCGCGACCGCCTGGCCCTGCGAGGACACCACGCGTTGCACGAAGCTCGAGACGGTCGAGTTCGTCGTCGCGGTCGAGCCGTCGAGGCCCGTGCTGTTGGTGAAGGCGCGCTGGCTCTGGGTCAGCCGGTCCAGCATCAGTTTCGGCCGCGTCGCGTCGCCCTGCGCCGTCGTCGTGTCGAAGGTCACCAGCTTCGACCGGTCCGCGATCAGCGCCGAGTTGATCCCGATCCGGCCGGCAAAGCCCACAGCCTGCGAACCGTTCTCATAGGAACCCGTGTAGAGGCTGCCGCCGTTGCCGGCGTCGACGAACAGCGGCAACTCGGCAGTGCCGCCGGCCGAGGACAGGCTGGTCGCCGTCGGCCTGGCGGTCAGCGCCTTGACGTCGCGCGTACCGGCAGCGCCGTCATCGACGATCCGCAGCACCGAGCCGGTGTTGGAGACGGTGAAGCCGCCGCCGATCGCCGCCTGCATCTGCGTCGCGACCGAAGCCGGGCCGCCCGAAAAATCGATTCCGATGACGCGGTTGTTGGCATCGCCGCTGGCCGAGGCCGGCAAAGGCAGCGACGCGCCCGATTCGACGCGCACGAAGGTGAAGCGCTGCGTCGCCCCGCCGGGCGTCACGGCATAGTCGAGCGTGACGCTGTTGCCGGACTGCAGCCCGGTGAGATCGACATCGAAACCCGTCGCCGCGCCCGCCGTCACGGGCGTGCCGGCAATCGCCTTGTCCGACAGCGCGCTGGAGAGCTGCGCCGCGATCTCGTCGAGCTGGGCCTGCGCCTGGACGAGCGTCTTGTCGCGCATCTCGACGAGTGCCGCGATCTCGCCGGACCGGAACGTCTTGTTGGCGATGGCATCCATCACGCCACCGGAACTGGTGGTCATGGTGATCGTGCCGACACCGCGCTGCGCGGGGTTGCTGCTCCACTGATCGTCGGGACCGAGGCTCGAATGCGCATCGAAACCGAAGGTCACCGCGGGGCGGCCATCGAAGATCTGCGTGCCGGCGCCGGTCGTGATGCTGATCGAGCCGCGCGCATCCTCGCTGGTCTTGATGTCGATGTACTGCGACAGCTCCGACAGGATCAGGTCGCGCTGGTCCTTGAGGTTGGCTGTCGCGGGGTCGTTGGGGGTCCCGACGATCCGGGCGTTCACCTTCGTCAGGGCGCCCAGCAGATCGTTGACCTGCGTGACGGCGCTGGCGATGCCGCTTTCGGCCTGGCCCCGCAGCGCCTGCACACCGTCGGACAGCGTGTTCAGCCGGGTCGCGAGCTGCGTCGCGGAATCGAGCACGCCCGTCCGCAGGCTGTAGGACGACGGGTCGTTCTGCAGCGCCTGCAGCGCGCTGGTGAAACCGTTATAGACCGTGTCGAGCGCGGTCGTGCTGCCCGGCGCGCCATAGAGCTTGTCGATGCTGGAGAGCATGTCCGCGCGCGTCGAGGTGTAGGCGGCGCCCGAGGATTCCTGCCAGAGCTGGTGCTGGACGATCCGGTCGAGCAGGCGCTGGACCTGCGTGCTCTGCGTCCCGACCGTCTGGCCGCTGAGGCTGTCGGCGGTCGAGACGGTGCGCCGGATATAGCCCGTCGTCCCGGCATTGGCGACGTTCTGCGAGACGACGCCGATGCCGACCTGCGTGGCGTTCAGCCCCGCGATCGCGGTATTGAGGGACGTGCTGAGACCCATTGCCAGCTCCTGTCGCTACCAGCGGTCCTTCTGGACCGCGCCAAACCCGGCTTCGAAGACTGCCTCGAAGACCTGCCTCGAAGACCTCAGCGGATGATGCTGAAGACGTCGCGCAGCATCTCCTGCGCCGTGGTGATCACCTTGGTGTTGGCCGAGTAGGCCTGCTGGGTGACAATCATCTTCGAGAATTCATCGGCGATATCGGTGTTGGACTGCTCGATATTGCCGCCGATGAGCTGCGAGGTGCCGAGCCCGATGATCGGCGGGCCGGATTCGATCGTCTCCTCGAAAGCGCCGCCATCGAGCCGCTTCAGGGCGTTGTCGGCGTTGAAGCGGGCGACCGAGAGCTGGGCCAGCGCCACGACCTGGCCGTTGCTGAAGGTGCCGATGACCTGGCCGTCGGCCGAGACCGAGGTGCGGTCGAGCGTGCCGGCCGTATAGCCGTCCTGCCGGATCGAGCGGGCGTCGATCTGGCCGCTGACGTCGCCGTTCTGGGTCAGGCCGTTGCCGCCCGTGGTGACCTGGATACCGGTGATCGTGGTGCCGGCAATCGTCATCGTCGGCAGCGTGATGTTGCCGCTCGCCGGCGCCGTCAGCTGCCCCGTCGTTCCGAAGGTGATGCTGGTATTGGTATTGCGATAGGCGACGGCGGCCCCCGTCGCGCTGGTGTTCTCGGCGACGAACAGGTTCCAGGTGTCGGCGGCGGCCGGGCCGGGAACAGGCGGGGCATAGTTCGTCGTCTTGGCCCAGCGCAGCTCGACGCTGGTCGCCTTGCCGAGCGAGTCGTAGACCGTGACAGAGCCGCCGGGGATCGACTGGTTGAGGAAGCTGGTGATCTCGCTGCCGATGACGATGCCGGTGCCGCCCTGCGTGGTCGAGAGCGGGTTGCTGGTGAAGCCGGCCGGGCTCAGCAGCTCCGAGCCCGGAGTGGACACGTTCGCATTGTTGGTGCCCGGGAAAGCCGGGATGTTGGCGCGGTACTCGATCGAGGTCGTGGCCTTCGCCGGGAACTGCTCCTTGGTGATGCGCAGCACCTCCGGCTGGGTGCCGATCAGCGAGCCCGTCACCGTGTCGATCTTCAGCCCCTTGAGGTAGTAGCCGGCACCGTTGACGAGATAGCCGTTGGCGTCGAAATCGAAATCGCCGCGGCGCGTGTAGAGATTGCTGTTGGAGAACTGCATGTTGGTGCCGACGCCGTTGAGGCGCTGGTCGACCACGAAGAAGCCGTCGCCGTTGATCGCCGCATTGGTGTCGATCCGCGTCGCGGTCAGATCACCTTGGATCGAGTTCGTGGCCTGGCTGTAGGCCGCCACCGAACCCGAGATCTGCCGGTTCAACGCCGAATCCGGCACGAGGTCGGAGAAGGTCGTATCGACCCTCTTGAAACCGGCCGTGCGGGAATTGGCGATGTTGCCGGAGATGTTCTCAAGCGCATAGGACTGCGCCTGCATCCCGGAAACCGCTGTCGTCAATGCGCTGAAAACGCCCATGAAACCCTCACCTCGACCGGCGCCCCCAAAGGGCAGCCCTCAACTTCGAGGCGATAACTGCACGCGCCATGCCATGCCTGAACGCATGATATTTCAAGGACTTGCATGGTTTCCAAGGTGTTTCGCGGCGGTTTCAGCCGGGCAGAATCCGCCAGCCTCGGCAAAATCTGCCGCACGCTCGTCAGGGCGAACCCTGTTCGAGCGCGCCGCGCCATGCGGTCAGGTCGCCCGCGACGTCGCCCAGCGTCGGCGGCGTCGCCTCGACGAAAGGCAGCGGCCGGCAGACCGCCAGCGCCGCCAGGCCGATGCGCGCCGTCAGCAGCCCGTTCAGCACGCCCTCCCCGAGCTTGGCCGAGAGCCTGGCCGCCAGCCCCTGCCCGACCACCTGCTGGATCACCGCATCGCCCGCCGCGATGCCGCCGGTGACGACGAGATGGCCCAGCACCTGCCGCCCCAGCCGGATCAGCCCGAGCGTGCCGGGCCTGCCGGCATAAATGCCGGCGATCGTCCGCAGCAGCCTGGCGCAGGCGACCAGCACGAAGACGACATCGATCAGCGCACGCGGGCTGACCGCCGTCACCAACGAGACGCGCCGCGCCGCCTGTGCGATCTGCGCCTGCGCCTGAGCGTCGAGCGGCGCCATCAGGCTGCGCTCGGCCACCGTCAGAACGTCGCGCGCGGCAAAGAGTTGGGGCAGGCTGTCAGCGAACAGCGCCCGCCCCTTTGCCGTATCTGCTCGTGATGCGTAGAGGCGGTTCAAGTCCTCCGCCACGGCCTGAGCCTCCGTCAGGCTGCTGCCCGCTAGAGCAGCCGTGGCACGCAGGCGCAGCGCCTCGACCTTGCGTTCGCGCAGGATGTCTCTGAGCACGCGGACGAGCATGACGAGCAGCGCCAGGGCGGCGAGCGCAGCAAAGGCCAGCGCCGCATAGCCCAGCACCGGGCTCTCATTCATCAGCGAGACGATGGTGCGCTCGGCCCAGACACCGATCGAGAGCGTCAGGAAACCCGACAGCCCAGCGACGAAGAGACCACCCCAGGACCAGCGCCGCCGCGCGACCGGAGTAATAGTGGGCTCGGCGGCGTCGATCGGCTCGCTTTCGGGCAGGATCGCTACATCGCCCTCGCGGAGGCCGTCGGCGTCCGTGAGAGCAGGGTCCAGACGAATGGCGCGTGGAGCCTTGCTCATGCCAGCCTGTCCCCGATTAGGAATTCGAGCGCACGGTCGAGGCGGATCTGCGGCGGCGGTTTTGTGCGCCCTCCGGCATCGCTCTCGACCAGCGGCGGGCGGAAGCGTGGCGCGCGGATCTGCCAGCGCGCCTGCGGATCGAAGATCGCCTCGGGACGCTCCGGCAGTTCACCGGGGAAGATCGCGGCCTCGCCCAGGCCGTCGAAGACCTCGCCGTCGATGGTCTCACCGGCCTCCGGCACGCCGGCGATGGCCGGCAGCTCGTCGCGGCCTTGCCTGATCCGGACCTCGCGCGTTGCCCGCACCGCCGCGAGCGCCATCGACTCGACCCGCGCGCCCGCCCCTTGCGCCCGCGCGGCGGCACGGGCGACGAGATGCGACATCACCGCCGCCAGCCGGTCATGGCTGGTGTGGTGGACATGATCGGCCTTGGTCGCGGCGAAGAGCACGCGCTCGATACGCGGCGAGAACAGGCTCGACAGCCAGGAATTGCGACCGACCTGAAAGGCCGCCAGAGCCTGGCCGAGCGCGGTTTCGAGATCTGCCAAAGCGGGCGCCCCCGCATCGAGAGCGGCCAGCACATCGACCAGCACGATCTGCCGGTCGAGGCGGGCGAAATGATCGCGGAAGAACGGCGCCACCACGACGCGCTTATAGGCCTCGAACCGCTCCGCCATCAGCCCGGCAAGCGTGCCGGCCTGCGGCTCGGAATCATGGCGCAGATCGAGCGGCGCGAAGGTCAGGGCCGGCGAGCCTTCGAGATCGCCCGGCATCAGGAAGCGCCCCGGCGGCGTCACCGCCACCGCCTCTGGATCGGCTCTGAGCCTGGCGAGATAGGCCTTGAACAGATCGCTCGCGGCTTCAGCCGCCAGTTCGTCGGGCGGCCCGGCCGGATCGCGCCGCGGCAGATCGGCAAGCCAGTCGGAGGCGGCCGCCTGCCGGTGCGCCTTGCGCGCATCGCCGACCGCCTGGCGCGACCAAGTCTTGTAGTCCTGTCCGATCAGCGCGAGGTCGAGCAGCCATTCGCCGGGATAATCGACGATGTCGAGCGTCAGCGTCGCCGGCCCCTTGAACCAGCCGGCAGCGCGCTCATAGTCGATCTCGACGCGCAGCTCCGAAATCCGGCGGGTCGATTCCGGCCAGCGCCGCGCCTCGCCGGTGAGCGATGCGCGGTGCGCCTCATAGGGAAAGCGCGGAATCTCGGGGTCCGGCTGCGGCACGAGGCGCACACGCGAAATCCGCCCCTCGGTCACGGCCTTGAGCACCGGCAGCTTCGCACCCTCGATCAGGTTCTGGATCAACGCGGTGGTGAAGACGGTCTTGCCCGAGCGCGACAGGCCGGTGACACCCAGCCGCAGGCGCGGCCGCGCCATCCCGAGCAGGCTGTCACCGAACGCCAGCGCGGCATTGCGCGCCTCGTCGAGATAGGAGTTTTGGCTCACGAGGCGGCCGCCTTGCGACTTGCGGCCTTCCTCACTCGTCGGGCCCTTCGCCAAGCGTGGCTGGCGTGACGAAACGATCCAGGCGGCCGCCGCGCGGAGCAAGATCGCGCCAGTCCTCGATCGCGAAATCCAGCACGGCGAGGCCGCAGGTCGGATATTTCTGGGTCATGCGCGCCGAGGCGTAGCGGTCGCCATGGCCGGTCAGAAGCGCCGCGAGCTCCTCGAAACCGGGATTGTGGCCGATCATCAGCAGCGTCTTCACCGCCGGCTCGGTCTCGCGCAAGACATGCATCAGGCGCTCGGTCTTCGCCTCGTAGATGCGCGGCTCGACATGGCTGCCGGGCTTTTCCGGCAGCATGACCCGGACCATCTCCCAGGTCTCCGCCGTACGCCTGGCCGGCGAGATCAGCACGAGATCGGGCAGCAACAATTCGTCGGCGAGATAGCGGCCCATGACGGGCGCAGCCTCGCGGCCGCGCGCGGCGAGCGGGCGGTCCCGGTCAGCCACGCCTTCGGGCCAGTTCGATTTCGCGTGGCGGAGCAGCATGAGACGTCGCATGTGCCAGAACCTAATGGCATAGGCGGCATTTTGCGAGGGCGTCGCCGCGCTTGGCCCAAGCCTGAGGACACCGTACCGAGAGCCTTCAGTTGCTCCGGCTGGTGTCGACCATCGGCGGCGGCTGGATCACGGGGATATTGGTGAGTTCGTCCGGCAATGGCCGGCTGGAACAGGCCAGGTGGAGATCCCTGCTGAGCTGCCTGCGCTTGATGTTCCGCTGGTTCGTCACATTGATGGTCGCCAAGGTCCCCGATGGGCTGATCGCGTGCATCAGGAACTCCGATTTGAACCGGTCGCTCTCCTCCTGCTCATAGCCCCCGGCCCGCTGCCTCATCGCCTTGCATGCCGCACTCTGCCATTTCGGATCGCTCGTTCCCAGCCCTTCGGCGTAGGTCTGAGGCTGCGTGGCGCAGCCCGCACAGATCAGTCCCATTGCGACCGCAGCTTGCCATCTCATGAATCACCGCTCGGGTTTCGCGGCCATCGAGGATGCGGCAGCCGACATTGCCGTCATCCAACCCCGGCCGCGTCGAGCGGTTCCATGGCCGGGCACAGGTCCAACGTCATGAACGATGTTTCGGGCCGCGGCGTGGCCGATCCGGCGCAGATCAGTCCAGGCGCCGGCCGACGCGAAGGCTGTGGGCATCAGGCAACAGCGCAGCGAGGCGGGTATCGCTCTTCGGCGGCGCGACGAAGGCGCGCATGGCCTTCTTGGGCAGATCGAGATCGAGCGGCCGGCCAGGCGGCAGCGGTGCCGTGATGAGCACAGCCAAAGCCGTACTTGCGGGGGCACCGGCTGCGGGCGCGGCCGGTGCGAAGGCCAGCGGCGCGGCGGCGAAGGACGTCGGCGCCGCAGACGAGGCGGTCGTGGCCAGAGGCGCAGGCTCGGACACGGCTGCGAGCTGATAGCTCGGCTCCTCGATACGGCGACGCTCGGGCCGTTCGCCCTTCACATAGAAGGCGTTGCCGCCCGCCACCGTCACGTAATGCATGTTCGCGTAGGAGAATCGCATCCCGGCCATGTGAAAGTGCTTGGCGTTGCCCACCGCCTCGGCGCGCTTGCCATCCAGGATCGCCTCCGCGGCCGCCTCGACCCTCGGCAGGTCGCGCGCCGCCATGGAGCGTGACAGGACGCCCGGCGCGAACTGACGCGGCGCGCCGACGACGCCGCAGATCGTCTCGGGATAGCGCGGCGATTCCACCCGGTTCATCACGACCGTGCCGACGCTGAGCAGGCCCGTGTCGCTCGACCGATTCGATTCGAAATACATCGCGCGGACGAGGCATTCCTTCTCGCGCGGATCGGCTTTGGCCAGGGCGATAGCGCGTTTGCGAGCTTCCTGGGGTGATTTGGCGACTGGTGCGGCGGTTGTCGAAGCGGTCTCGACAGGCGACATGCTGCAGGCGCCGAGCGCCGGCGCAGCCAGTGAAATCAGCAGCGGGATCGCTTTGCGGCTGTAGCGGGTCATCCCCGAGAAACGGACAGCATCGGCAGCGATCACGGCGCGCTTCATGCGGCAGCCTCCTGATTGGGGATCTGGGCTGCCGCAGGCGGCGGGCCGTCGTCACCGGAAGGAACGCGGAAACTCTTAACAGAAAGTTAATCCCGGACGGAAGGGGAAAGGTCGTGAGGGGCGGAAGGCGGCTCGGCGGCGGCGGTCGAACCAGCGGCCCTCATAGTGAGGAGCGCCGCGAGGCGCGATGCCGCCAGGATGCCCGCGCGGTTCCCTCGGACCATCAACCCCCGTCATCGACGTCAGCGGGTTCTTTGCCACCCTCATATCGCAGCAGGTCTCCCGGCTGGCATTGCAGCACTGCGCATATGCGCGACAGCGTGTCGAAACGCATGCCGCGCACCTTCCCCGACTTGAGCTGCGAGACCTGCTGCTCAGTCAGCCCGATGCGCTGGGCGAGTTCCTTCGAGCGCATCTTGCGGCGCGCGAGCATGATATCGAGTTCGACGACGACGGGCATCAGGACGACTTACACGAAACTCTGATTCTCGTCCGACAGGCGGATCGCCTCCCGCAACACATGGCCGAAGGCGATCAGCGCGGCACCCGCAGCCATGGCGGCGAAGACCCCGGGATCAAGCGTGATCGCCAGATGTCTCTGCCCCACCGGGTTGTCGATCGTCATCGCGATGCTCTGCAGGGCCCGAACCACCGGCGTAGCGGCACCGCAGGAGACCAGGAGCCAGCCCACGCGCAGCAGCGAAGCCGCGTTCTCATCGACGAGAATCCTGCCCTCGCCGAAGGCCCGGAACAACGTCCCCAGCCTCAGCATCGCCAGAACAAAGAGGAGCGCGGGAATCCAGGCGAGCCCGAACGCGGCCCAGTAGCCCCTTGGCGAAGGCGAGATCAGGGCGTCCCGCAGTCCGATCGTGCTGCGGGCATGATGGAAAAGCGCTTCGGCATCCGTCCAGAGCCAGATCAAACCGACGACCATCAGCGACCCGGCGGCGTAGCTGAAGGCGCGTGCCCAGAGACTGACCTTACGAAGGCGCATGGCGGCGTCGCGGGGAAACGGCGCAGCGGATTGAAGCGGCATCGACATAATGATTTCCTCGATTGACAAAATTAAACTAAGAGATGAATTATTATACGTCAATCACAAATCTGAAGAGTCCCGATGCGCATCCCTCCCTTCGCTAGCCTCCTGCTCGCCGGCCTCGCGGCCGCCTGCGGCCATATTCCCCTGACATCGCTGCCGAAGCTCTCGAAGATCGATATTCGCACGACGGACCTGGCGCAGTTGCGTGCCGGGATCAGCCTGCCGGCCGACGTCCGCCCCCTGCCGGGCGGCGTCACCATGACCATCGTTGCGCTGTCAAAGGATGGCGGACGCCATGAGCGCAAGGCCGTGCTGGAGGAGGTGCGCGACGCTGTGGAGCTCGCATCCCTGCCGGTTCTGGCCGCGCCGGGACGGCGCTTCACGCTGTTCAGGCTCAGCCCAACGGATGCCGCCCGTCTGGGCGCGTTCCGCGAGGAGATGTTCGCCGGTCCGCACAATGACGGCAACCGCGGCAGCCTCTCGCTCGGCGCCGACAAGGCCTGCCGAACCGGAGAACCCTCCGCGACACCGATCACCATGACCGGCTATCTTAGAACGTCAGAAACCCAGGACTATGTCCTGCTGATGCGCGACTTCGACCTGACCGCAGCGGCGCGCGCGATCGATCCCAAGATCGACCTGGCCACCGCCATCCCGCCCTGCGAAGGTCTGCCTAGCGCCCCTCTCAGCGCCCCTCGCGCCTGACCATGAAGGCGAGCTTCTCGAACAGCGAGACGTCCTGCTCGTTCTTCAACAGCGCACCATGCAGCGGCGGGATCAGCTTGCGCGGATCGCGCTCGCGCAGCATCTCCGGCGTCATCTCGTCGGCGACGAGGAGCTTCAGCCAGTCGAGCAGCTCGGAGGTCGAGGGTTTCTTCTTGATGCCCGGCACCTCGCGGACCTCGAAGAACAGCTTCAGCGCCTCCTCCATCAGCCGCTTCTTGATGCCGGGGAAATGCACCTCGACGATTCGCTGCATCGTCTCCGTGTCGGGAAAGCGGATGTAGTGGAAGAAGCAGCGCCGCAGGAAGGCGTCGGGCAGCTCCTTCTCGTTGTTGGAGGTGATGATCATCACCGGCCGGCGCGCGGCCCTGATCGTCTCGCCGGTCTCGTAGACATGGAACTCCATGCGGTCGAGTTCGAGCAGCAGGTCGTTGGGGAACTCGATATCGGCCTTGTCGATCTCGTCGATCAGCAGCACCGGGCGCTCGGCCGAGACAAAGGCGTCCCAGAGCTTGCCGCGTTTGATGTAGTTGCCGATCTCCGACACCCGCGGGTCGCCGAGCTGGCTGTCACGCAGGCGGCTGACCGCGTCGTATTCGTAGAGCCCCTGCTGCGCCTTGGTGGTCGATTTGATGTGCCAGGTGATCAGCGGCGCGCCCAGGGCCGCCGCGATTTCCTCGGCCAGCACGGTCTTGCCGGTGCCGGGCTCGCCCTTGACCAGCAGCGGCCGCTCCAGCCGGATCGCGGCATTCACCGCAACCGTCAGATCCTCGGTGGCGACGTAGTTCTCGGTGCCGGAAAAACGCATGCAGGAAGCCTTCTGAGCGATGTCGGACAAGGCTAGCCCAGGATGCACGCGACAGGAAACCTCCGATCGATCACGCTCCGCGCAAGCTGCCTGCGCTAAGGCCAAAGGCGGAAAGGCGAATTTCGGCGGCAGCCAAGTGACGATGATGTCGCGGCGGTTGTGTTGCCACGCCCCAGACCGCACAGTTCGCGGGCTTCCTCATCGCTCGAATCGCAAGGCGCCGCCGTGGCCGGAACCGTCGATCCTTCCGTCTACAAGGACGCCATCGTCGTGCTCGCGACGGCCGGCGTGATCGTGCCTTTCGCCAAGAGCCTGAAGATCAATTCGATCGTCGCCTTCATGGCCTGCGGCGCCCTGCTCGGCCCCTTCGGGCTCGGCGGCTTTTCCGCAACGGTCCCCTTCCTCGACGCGATCACCGTCTCCAGCCCTGAGGCGCTGGCAGGTCCCGCCGAACTGGGCGTCGCCTTCCTGCTCTTCGTGATCGGGCTGGAGCTCTCCTTCGAGCGTCTGGTGACGATGCGGCGGCTGGTCTTCGGGCTGGGCCTGGGCCAGGTCGCGCTCTCGGCCGGCGCCATCGGCGCGGTCGCCTATGCGCTGGGCCAGCCGGCGGCGGCCTCGCTCATCATCGGATTCGGCCTCGCGCTGTCCTCAACCGCGATGGTGGTCGAACTGCTCTCGGCCAGGAAGCGCATGACCTCATCGGCCGGCCGCGCGAGCTTTGCCGTGCTGCTCTGCCAGGACATCGCCGTCATCCCGCTGCTCTTCCTCGTCAGCGTGCTCGGCGCGCAGAACGGCGGCGGCTCGCTGCTGGCGGGCCTTGCCCAGGCGCTGCTCCAGGCCTTTGCCGCCATCGCAACGATCGTGCTCGTCGGGCGGCGGGGCCTGCGCCCGCTCTTCCGCCTCGTCGCCTCGACCGATTCCTCCGAGAGCTTCATGGCAGCCACGCTGCTGGTCGCGCTCGGCACCGGAATGATCGCCGCCGCCGCCGGCCTGTCGATGGGGCTTGGCGCCTTCATCGCCGGGCTCTTGCTGGCGGAGACGGAGTATCGCCGCGCCATCGAGGTCACCATCGAGCCGTTCAAGTCGCTGCTGATCGGCGTCTTCTTCCTCACTGTCGGCATGGGCGTGAATCCGGCCGAACTCGCCGCGCATCCCTTCGCGATCCTGGGAATCGCGATCGGCCTCTTCGCCACGAAATCGCTGCTGGTCTTCGGACTCGCCCGCATCTTCAAGCTGTCGAAGGCGACCGCGCTCGAAGCCGCGATCATGATCGGCCCCGGCGGCGAATTCGCCTTCGTGCTGCTCAACGGCGCGGTTGCCGCCAAGCTTCTCGGACAGGCGCCGGCGAGCCTCGTGCTGGCCGGCGTCTCCCTGACCATGATCGCGCTGCCGCTGCTGGCACGCCTTGCCCGCGCGCTGTCGCTGAAGCTCGCCGCGCCGGTCATGCTGCCCGACGAGGCCAAGGTGCTGCCGCCCGACGACCATTCCGCCCGCGCGATCGTCGTCGGTGGCGGCCGCGTCGGCCAGCTCGTCGGCAGCATGCTCGAGGAGCACCGCAAGCCCTATATCGTGATCGATTCGGACGCCTCGCTGATCGCGGCCCAGCGTCGTGCAGGGCGGCCGGCCTTCTACGGTGACGCCACCAAGCCGGACTTCCTGCGGCTCTGCGGGCTCGACGAAGCCACCGCGCTGATCGTGACGATCGACTCGCCGCGCGCCGTCGATGCCACCGTGCTGGCGGCGCGCGCATTGCGGCCCGAACTCGTCATCGTCGCCCGCGCCCGCGACGCGGCCCATGCCCGCCATCTCTACGAGATCGGCGTCAACGACGCCGTGCCGGAGACGATCGAGGCCAGCCTGCAATTGTCGGAGGCCGCGCTTGTCGGGCTGGGCGTGCCGATGGGCCTTGTCATCGCATCCGTGCATGAACGGCGCGACGGCTTCCGCGCCCAGCTCAAGCCGTCAGATGCGTCGGCCCCAGCTCTTCCGCGAGACGCGCGCTCGCGAAGGCTGTAACGCCCGGGGCCGGGGCGACAGCCGCGCCATTGCGCGGAATCCGGCCGGCATGCTCGCTGACGACCTGCCGGATATGGCCGTAGAACTGCGCCGCGCTGCGCTGCCAGCTATGGCTGGCGGCGAGTTCGAGACAGGTCTCCGTCGGGATGCGCAGCGCCTGCAACGCCGCCGAGCGCAGATCCTCGTTCAGAACCGCGGCCCCGCTGCCGGCGAAGACGTCGCTCGGCCCCTGCACCGGAAAGGCGGCGACTGGCAGCCCGCTGGCCGCTGCCTCCAGCAGGACGATGCCGAAGGTGTCGGTCAGACTCGGGAAGACGAAGACGTCGCAGGAGGCGTAGATCGCCGCCAGATCCTCGCCCTCGCGCGTGCCCAGGAAGGTCGCATCCGGATAGGCACGCTGCAGGTCGGCGCGGGCGGGTCCGTCGCCGACCACGACCTTGCTGCCGGGCAACCGCAGCGACAGGAACGCCTCGAGATTCTTTTCCACCGCGACGCGCCCGACGCTGAGGAAGATCGGCCGCGGCAGGTCGAGCACGCTCTGCAGGCGCGGATGGAACAGGGACAGATCGACACCTCGCCCCCAGCGCACGATCTTCTCGAAGCCGTGCTGGCGCAGCTCGGTTTCCACTGACGCGGTCGAGACCATGACGGCCGCGGCCGGGCCATGGAAGCGGCGCAGGAAGCGGTAGCTCCAGCTTTCCGGGATCGGCCAGCGCGCCGCGACATATTGCGGAAAGCGGGTGTGGTAGCTTGTCGTGAAGGGGCGCTTCTGGGCGAGGCAGACCGCCCGCGTCAGCCAGCCGATCGGCCCCTCGGTCGCAATGTGGATATGATCGGGCGCGAAATCCTCGATCCGCTCCGCCAACGCCCGCCGCGTCGCCAGCGCGATGCGGATATCGGGATAGCTCGGCAAGCCGATCTGGCGGAAGCCCTCGGGCGTCAGCATCTTCGGCGTCACCCCGAAATCGGGTCCGGCCTCCGCCATCCGCTCCAGCGAGCGGACGACGCCATTGATCTGCGGACGCCAGGCATCCGTCGCGATCATGACGCGCATCAGGCCGCCTCGACCAGCGCCGGCACCGGTGTCGGCCGCGCCGGCACCACGACCGGCACGGGCGCCTCACCCCTGAGACGGCCTTGCGGCCAGCGGATCATCTCGAAGCGCCCGTCATGATGCTCGATGAAGGCGGTGCAGCTTTCGACCCAGTCGCCGGTGTTGATGTAGGTCAGGCCGTCGATCTCGCGGTAGGCGGCGTGGTGGATATGGCCGCAGACGACGCCGTCGGCATGGTGCCGGCGCGCTTCCGCCGCCAGGCAGGTCTCGAACTCGCCGATATAGTTGACCGCGTTCTTGACCTTGTTCTTGGCCCAGGCGGAGAGGGACCAGTGCGGCAGCGCAAACCAGCGCCTGATCTTGTTGACCACCGTGTTGGAGGCCAGCGCGATCGTGTAGGCCCAGTCGCCCAGCAGCGCGAGCCATTTGGCGTTGCGCACCACGAGGTCGAACAGGTCGCCATGGATGACCAGCAGGCGCTTGCCGTCGGCGGTTTCGTGGATGATCTCGTCGACGAGCGTGATGCCGCCGAATTGCAGCCCGGTGAAATCCCGCAGGAAATCATCGTGATTGCCGGTGACGTAGATCAGCTTCGAGCCCTTGCGCACCTTGCGCAAAAGCTTCTGGATCACGTCGTTATGCGACTGCGGAAAATACCAGCCGCTCTTCAGCCGCCAGCCGTCGATGATGTCGCCGACCAGATAGATCTGCGGGGCATCATAGGCCCGCAGGAATTCCAGGACCAGATCAGCCTGCGCCCCGCGCGTGCCAAGGTGCAGATCCGAAATGAAGATGCTGCGAACCTGCTTCGCGTCGTCCTCGTCGCCCATGCCACCCGGCCCATCTCGTTGCGATGCGTCCGGCATGTGTCTGATTTGCATTGCGCTTTGATGACGGAACCAGCGATCCGTGGTCTGTCTGCGGTTCAAGGCACGAAGCCTTCGGAGCAATGAGATGGATCTTGGAATTTCCGGCCGCACGGCCATCGTCTGCGCCTCCAGCAAAGGTCTCGGTCGCGCCTGCGCGCAGGCACTGGCCGAAGCCGGCTGCACCGTCGTCGTCAATGGCCGCGACGCGGCCACGCTCGAAGCCACCGCGAGCCAGATTCGTGCCAGCACCGGCGCGACCGTCATCGCCGTCGTCGCCGACGTTTCGAGCCGTGCCGGTCAGGACGCCCTGCTCGCGGCGGCCCCCGATCCCGACATCCTGATCAACAACAATGGCGGCCCCCCGCCGAAACCGTTTCGCGATGTATCCCGCGAGGCGCTTTTGGAAGGCGTCGTCCAGAACATGGCGACGCCGCTCGAACTGGTGCAGCGCGTCGTCGACGGCATGATCGCCAGACGCTTCGGGCGAATCGTCAACATCACCTCGGCCAGCGTGCTGACCCCGCTGACCGGGCTCGACGTCTCCTCGGCGGCACGGGCCGGGCTCACCGCCTTCCTCGCTGGCGTCGCCCGCGAGGTCGCCCATGCCAATGTCACGATCAACAACGTCCTGCCGGGCAGCTTCGATACCGACCGGCTGAAAAGCGGGCTGACGAAGATGGCCGCGATCAAGGGCCTGAGCGTCGACGAATTCGCCGAGCAGCGCCGGAAGGACGTGCCCGCCGGGCGTTTCGGCGAGGCCGACGAATTCGGCAAGCTCTGCGCTTTCCTCGCCAGCGCCCATGCCGGCTACATCACGGGCCAGAACTTTCTGATCGACGGCGGAGCCTTCAGGGGCAGCTTCTGAGAGTTTATGGGCACCTCAGCCCTCATCCTGAGGAGCCGCGAAGCGGCGTCTCGAAGGATGATCCAGATATCTCCGGAGCCTCGGCGAGCATCCTTCGAGACGCCAATCCGATCGGAATGGCTCCTCAGGATGAGGGCTGAGGTTGGTCCGGGCGACGTCGAATTTGCACCGATAGGCGGCAGGCTGCCCGCCCGCCGCCTATCGGGGTTGCAGGCTTAACGCTTTGAAGCCCCGGCTGCGCGTGTTCTAACGGCGCGCACCTTCGCGGCGTTCGCCGCCGCCTTGCCCTCCCACTGCGCCGGTCCGTTGTCCCCTCTCCTCGGCATCAGCCTCAAGCTCATCTCGGCATTGGCCTTCACGCTGATGTCGGCCGGCATCAAGTCGATCGCCGCGCGTTATCCGACGGGCGAACTCGTCTTCTTCCGCTCCTTCTTCGCGCTGATTCCCCTGCTGGTCTGGCTGGCCTGGCGCTCCGAACTGCCGGCCGCGCTCAAGACGAGCAATCTGCGCGGCCATATGAAGCGCGGCGTCATCGGCTCGACCGGCATGTTCTGCGGCTTCGCCGCCCTCCAGTTCCTGCCGCTCTCGGATGCGGTGGCGCTCGGCTATGCCGCCCCCCTCGCGGTGGTGGTGCTGGCCGCCGTCGTGCTCAAGGAACGCGTCCGGATCTATCGCTGGAGCGCCGTGACGATCGGCTTCGTCGGCGTCCTGATCATGCTCTCGCCGCATCTGACCGGCGGCACGCTCTCGCAGGGGCTGCAGGGCGGCCCGGCGCTGGGCGCTGCGCTTGGCCTGGCCGGCGCCTGCTGCTCGGCCTTCGCCTCGATCGAGGTGCGCCTGCTGACCAAGACCGAGCAGACCGGCGCCATCGTCTTCTACTTCATGCTGATGACCAGCGCGCTCGGCCTCGCCACCCTCGCCTTCGGCTGGCGCGTGCCCGATCTCCAGGACGCAGCGCTTCTGGTCACCATCGGCATCCTCGGCGGCCTCGGCCAGATCCTGCTCGTGCAGGCCTATCGCTTCGGCGACGCCTCGCTCATCGCGCCGTTCGAATATTCGACGATGATCTGGGCGGTCATCATCGGCTGGTTCCTGTTCGGCGAATGGCCGGCGAGCACGATCCTGACCGGCGCCGCGATCGTCATCGCCTCGGGGATCTACGTCATCCTGCGCGAGCAGCAGCTCGGCCTGCTGAAGCGCGAGCAGCGCGAGATCGGCTCGACCCGCTCGACCTGAGCTGAGTCGGGCAGGCTGACCTCCCGAGAGGCGGCTTGCCCGCCGCGTCCGGAACGGGCATTGTCCGCTCAGACAAACGATCGTTCGCTTGCGCAAACGATCCAGCATGCGAGTCAGGCTAGGACAGGATGGGTATCGAGACGAAAGAGCGTGGCGGACGCGAGTTCGAATCCGGGGCTCATGTCATCTCGGGCCAGCTCGGCAAGACGATCCAGCGCCTCCGCAAGGCCTATAACTTCTCGCTCTCGGAGCTCGCCGAGCAATCCGGCGTGGCCAAGTCGATCATCAGCCAGATCGAGCGCAACGAGACCAATCCGACGCTGGCGACGATCTGGCGGCTCTCCCAGGCGCTCGACATCTCGATCGAGCGCGTGCTCTCCAGCGGCGAGGAAGAGCCCTTCATCGAGAAGACCGCCCGTGCCGACACGCCGATCCTGGTCTCCGAGGACGGCAAGCTCAAGCTCGCCATCATCGGCTGGATCAAGACGGTCGAATGGCTGCAATGGTATGATGTCCAGTCGGAACCGGGTGGCGAGCTCGACTCCGAAGGCCACCAGCGCGGCTCGATCGAATCCCTCTCCGTCAGTTCGGGCGAGTTCGAGGTCGAGGTCGGCGACATCATCCAGCGCGCCAAGGCCGGCGAGACCCTGCGCTATCGCTGCGACCGCCGCCACGTCGTCCGCTGCGTCGGCAGCGAGCCGGGAACGGCGATGATGGTCTGCATCCTCAAGGCGGCGGTGATGGAGTAGGCGCTCAAACATTTGCCGAGCAGTCTCTTTGGAAGAAGCCGCCGATGCCCGGTCAAGACACGCTGTTTCCATTAGAATTTTTTATCGAGGGCGTGCCAGTATCGCTTGGAGCAAGTCCCAGATCAAGGGACCGCTGGAAACAAACTGTTTCTCAGACAGCGCGTCGGCGGCAGCGAGAAACCGATGAAATTGGATTCATCGATCAACGATCTCTGGCGGTTACCGTATATTACTTCGCCAACGCTGCTATGGAAGGAGACATAGATAACATACTGAAGCCGATATTGGATGGACTCATTGGTATCGCCTATCCCGACGATGGTGTCGTCGAACGCGTGGTGTCGCAAAAATTCGAGCCCGATGTCGATTGGGCGTTTGTGGCGCCAAGCGATCAGTTGGCTGCTGCTTTAGATAGGGACGCCCCTGTGGTATTTGTGCGGGTGGATGACGATCTCAGTTGGAGACACATCTGATGACGATGATTGCTCCCACTCCGGCACTGGAAGCCCAGTTTATGGAGGGGCTGCGTGCGCGCTACGAGCGACAAGGTTTCACTGTCCAGTTCGAGCCCCATCCGCACGATTTACCGGACTTTCTCGGCACATATAGACCGGATGCCATTGCGCAAAAGCCTGGGCAGAACGTTGCTATCGAACTGAAGCAGCGAAACACTTCGACAACGCAGGCCTCGCTGCAGCGGATTCGTAAGCTCTTCGACGGCCAGCCTGATTGGCGCTTCGATGTCGTCTTTATGGGCAACGATCAAGGCCAGCGCATTTCAATCCCTGCGGCATCGCCCGAGATGCTGCGCGCTCGCATCGATGAAGTGCGGGCGATGGCGAACGAGGGTCAATTACGGGCAGCCTTTGTGATGGCATGGTCTCTGTTGGAGGCGGCCTTTCATGCGGCGCTGTCAGATGCTCCCAATAGACCGTCTACACCGGGATCGGTGCTGCAGGCGCTCGCCATGAATGGCTATATACAGCCTGAAATCGAACGGCGTCTGCGATCACTGGTCGATTTGCGAAATCGAATTGTCCACGGGGATGTCAATGCAGAGCCCATGCCGAATGATGTCGACCTGGTTCTATCAGCGATCTCGGAGACATTGACGGCAAGCGTTGCCTGATCGATCTCCGACGAAATCTGTCACCCGCCGCCCTGCTACTTCGCCGGCCCCGGCACCGCCGGCAGCGACTTCAGATACTCCGCCATCGCCAGCCGGTCGGCCTCGGGCAGTTGCGCGATATTGCGCACCACCGCCGCCATCTCGCCGCCGACGCTGTCGAAGCTCGGCGTGAAGCCGGTCTTGAGCAGCTCGGCGATCTCCTCCTTCGACCATTTCCCGAGCGCATCGGGATGCTGGGTGATGTTCGGCACACGGCCGTCTCCGGTCGGGTTGGGCCCGCCGGCGAAGCGTGTCGCCTGGATGATGGCGCCGAGCGCATTGCGGCTGGAATGGCATTCGGCGCAATGGCCCGGCCCGTTCACCAGATAGGCGCCGCGATTCCACGCCTCGCTTCTGGCCGGATCGGGCTTGAACGCCGCACCCTCGAAGAACAGCAGTTTCCAGCCGCCGACGACGCGGCGAATATTGAAGGGGAAGCGCAGGTCATGCCCCGCCGCCCGGCCCTCGACGGGCGCGAGCGTGCGGATATACGCGAAGAGATCGGCCAGCGCCTTCGGCGGCATCAGCCGGTAGGAGGTGTAGGGGAAGGCCGGGTAATAGTGCTGCCCGGACGGCGAGACGCCCGTCGCCATCGCGTCGACGAAGTCCTTCACCCCCCAGTTGCCGATGCCGTCGCGCGTATGCGGCGAGATGTTGGGCGCATGGAAGGTCCCGAACTCAGAGGCGAGGGTCAGCCCGCCGCCAAGCCTGAGCTTGTCGTCCTGGTTCGGCGTCGCATGACAGGAGGCGCAGCCGCCGGCGGCAAACAAAAGCTTGCCGTTGTCCAGATCGGGCGCCGGCAGCGTGCCG
Source organism: Hyphomicrobiales bacterium (assembly GCA_900470775.1). Taxonomy (GTDB): domain Bacteria; phylum Pseudomonadota; class Alphaproteobacteria; order Rhizobiales; family Beijerinckiaceae; genus Allobosea. The sequence continues at coordinate 33,221 of UCBZ01000049.1, forward strand.
ATCTCCGGAGGAGGCGAGACCACGCGCGGATCGGTCAGGACATAGAAGCCGCCGAACCCGACCGCCGCCAGCAGGACCAGGGTGACCAGCAGACGGCGCAGACGCAGCATGTCGGTTCTCTCCCAAAGCGCCGATCAGGCGCGGACACGCCGCGCGAGGATATGTCGATAACGCGAAGCGCGCCGGAAAGCTCCCCACGCGCCAGCGAGCGGACGGAGGGTCCGCTCGCCATCATGCCTGAGCGCGGCTTGCGCCACAGTCCTCACTTCTTGATGCGATAGGTCTCGTGGCAAGTGCCGCAGTTCTTGGTGACGTTGCCGAAAGCCGTGCGGAAGCCGCCGACATCGGCCACGGCAGCACCCGCCGCCGCATCCGTCTCGAACTTGGCGAATGCCGCCTTGAAGCCGGCCTGGTCCTCCCAGATCTTCGGCGACGCCGTGGTGTCGCCGCCGGTCTTGGCGCTGTCCGGGAACAGGCCGGGCATTTTCTTCGACGCATCGGCATAGACCTTGAAGACGGCCTGTGCCTTGGCAGCGTCGAACGGGACCTCGCCCTTGGCGATCGCCGCGCCGTCGCGCGTGGCGGCGCCAACACCCTTCATCGTGTTGCGGCGCTCGGTGGTGGGATCGGACTGGGCGACCACGGCGGTCAGGCCAATCCCGAACACGCCAACTCCGAGGACGGCTGCGACAAAAGCGGTACGGATCATGGAGGCTTATCCCTGAAGGCTGGCGGCACCGGAATGGCGCCGTTTGGAACCATTCCAGATCAGCCTATTAAGCCGCAGCCGCCAAGTCTCTTTCGCGTGAGCGGTTTTTGCGAAACAGCAAGACCGCTCACGCGTCAGGCGGCGTAGCCGGCCTCCTTGAGCGCGTTGAACACCTTCAGCGGCGTTGCCGGCATGTCGATCGCCTTGATGCCGGCAGCCCGGTCGAGCGCATCGACCATCGCGTTCATCACCGCCGGGCAGGCGCCGATCGCGCCGGCCTCGCCCGCGCCCTTCACGCCCAGCGCATTGGTGACGCAGCGGACATTGCGCGTCTCGAAATGGAAGTTCGGGATGTCGATGGCGCGCGGCAGCGCGTAGTCCATGAAGGTCGCCGTCAGCATCTGCCCCGACGAGTCGAACCTGATCTCCTCCATCAGCGCCTGGCCGATGCCCTGCCCGGCGCCGCCATGGACCTGGCCCTGCAGCATGATCGGGTTCAGGGTCATACCGAAATCATCGACCACGACATAGTTGACGATCTCGGTCGCGCCGGTCTGCGGATCGACTTCCAGCTCGCAGATATGCGTCCCGTTCGGGAAGGTCGCCGCCGGCGGCTCCCAGCTCTGATGGACCCTGAGCATGGCGGGCGTCGCGCCCGGCAGCGCCGCGATGGCTGCAAGGTCGAGCGCCTTGTCGGTGCCGACGACGCGGACCGCGCCATCGACGATCTCGAGGTCGCCGACACCGGCCTCCAGCTTTTCGGAAGCGAGCTGCTTCAGATTGTCCGAGAGGATCGTGGTCGCCTTGTCGAGTGCGGCCCCTCCGACCGGGATCGAGCGCGAGCCGCCGGTGCCGGCGCCGGTCTCGACCTTGTCGGTATCGCCCTGGATGACGCGGATGCGGTCCATCGGGATGTCGAGATGCTGCGAGACGAGCTGCGAATAGGCGGTCTCATGGCCCTGCCCGTTCGACTGGGTACCGATCAGCACGGTGACCATGCCGTCCTTTTCGAGGATCACAGTCGAGCTCTCCGGCCCGCCGCCGCCGCAGGCCTCGATATAGCTGGCCATGCCGATGCCGCGGATCTTGCCGGCCTTGTTGGCGGTCTTGAGCCGGGCCTTGAAGCCCTGCCAGTCGGAGACCTCCATGGCGCGGCGCATATGTCCCTCGAACTCACCGGAATCATAGACCGGGCCGGTCTGCGTCGCGTGCGGCATCTCGCTCGGCTTGACGAAGTTCAGCGCGCGCACGGCGTCGGGCGTCTTGCCCGTCTCGCGCGCGATCGCATCGACCAGCCGCTCGATCAGATAGGCAGCCTCCGGCCGCCCGGCGCCGCGATAGGCATCGACCGCCATGGTGTTGGTCAGGATGCCGCGGAAGCGCACATGCACGGCCGGAATATTGTAGCAGCCGGGCGTCATCGTCGTGCCGACCCAGGGGATGAAGGGCCCATATTGCGAGAGATAGGCGCCCATCTCGGCTGCGAGATCGACCTTCAGCCCGATGAACCTGCCGCGCTTGTCGAGCGCCATCGTCGCGGTCGCGAGGTTGGCGCGGCCATGGGTGTCGGCCAGGAAATGCTCGGTACGATCCGACACCCAACGCACCGGGCGCTTCAGCTTCTCGGCTGCGACCATCGTCAGCGGGTATTCGCGGTACATGAAAATCTTGGTGCCGAAGCCGCCGCCGACATCGGGCGTGACCACGCGGATGCGCGACTCATCGACCTTGAGGATGTAGTGGGCGAGGATCTCGCGCGTGCCATGGCTGCCCTGGCTGCCGAGCGTCAGGGTCCAGCGCTTGTCGGCCTTGTCGTATTCGGCGATGCAGGCCCGCGTTTCCAGGTAGTTGGAGGCGAGCCGGTTGTTGACGATGGTGACGGAGACCGTGCGGTCCGCCTTGGCGAAGGCGGCATCGGTCTTGGCCTTGTCGCCCTGCTCTGCCTCGAAGGCGACATTGCCCGGTCGATCCGGCCAGACCTGGTGCGCTTTGGGATCGAGTGCCGCCTCGATGCCGGTGACGGAGGGCAGCGCCGTCCATTCGATGTCGATCGCCTCGGCGGCGTCGCGCGCTTGCGCCAACGTCTCGGCGACGATGAAGGCGACGGCCTCGCCGACATGACGCACCGTATCGGTCGGCAGCACGGGCACCGGCAGCGGCTTCACGTCCTCGCCCGACACGGTCTTGATCACGCCCTTGCAAGGCAGGTCGCCGAGATGGGCGACATCCTCCCCGGTCAGGATCAGCTTGACGCCCTTCATGCCGAGCGCGGCCTGCTTGTCACGGATCTTGAAGCTCGCATGGGCATATTGCGAACGCAGCACGAAGGCGTGCAGCGCACCCTCGACGGCCGTGTCATCGGTGTAGCGGCCCGTGCCCGTGGTCAGGCGCTGGTCCTCGACCCGGCGCACCGGCTGTCCGAATCCGAATTTCATGGGGCGCATCGGCGGATATCCTTGAGATCGCTTGAGTGAAAGCAAATCGTTCAAATGAAAGACTGAGGCAGGATGCGTGCCGCGTCAGCCCCGACAGGCGGGGGTGCGGCGATGCGCGCGGCGCAGGGCTAGCGCGGCATGCGCGCAGCGCTCTCCGACAGCGTGACCATCGTATTGTAGGAGCTCACCAGCCAATTGGCGTCGCTGGCTGCGCCCTTGCGCACATCGCCCTTGCTGCGGGCAAGCTTGTCGCGGAAATCCCTGATCTTGCCGAGCCAGGAACTGGCCTGGCTTTCGATCATCGGAACGCCCTTGGCATCGCTCTCCTTGAAACGGTCCATCTCGCGGACCGCCGCGGCGTAGTCCGCCACCGCCCCGTCGAAGGCCTTGAGGTCGACGATGGGCTTCTCGTTGCTCGGCATCAGGTCCATCACGGCCCGCGCATTGATCATGATGTTGCGGATCTGCCAGCGCGCCGAGCGCCCCTCCCGCCGTTCGACCGAGGCGAGCTCACGGGTATCGAGGCTCTTCTTGTAGACCCGCATCTGGGCATCGAGCGTGGCGCGCTCGGCGAGGAAGGTCCTGGCCGCCGGCACCATCGCCGCGTGCAGCGTCCGGCCTTCGGCAGCGTTGTCGTCCCGATAGTCCTTGCGCTCGTAATAGCGCTCCGCCCGCGTGATCAGCGGCGCCAGGTCCTGATAGGCCTTGATGTAGCGCCTGATCGTATCGTCGATTCCCGGCAGCGCGGGAGCGCTCGCAGCGGCGTCCTCCGCCTTCCTGATCTCGCCGGCGACGTCGTAGAGGCTGTAGAGCCCGTAGGTGATGTAGCGCTCCTTGCCGGTCGGGCCCTTCGCCATATCCACCCAGCTCGCATAGCGATCCCAGGACTGGATCGCCCGCAGGGTCCGGTTCATCAGCGCGGTATAGGCATTGGACTTGGCGATGGCGGCCTGCAGATCCGCCTCGTCTGCAGCGGCGATCGCGGGTGCTGCCGGTGCGGTTTGCGCCGCAACGCTGCCCGGGATCGCGACCAGAATCGTCGCCGCGCAGAGCGCGTGGCGCAGGATGGTGGGAAACGTCATCTGTGGCTCCCGTTCTGCAGTGCCCGAAGCGCGCGATGGCTCCCGGTCCAGATACTCAGTGCTCGACCGGCTCGCCCCGCATCACCCAGTCCTTGAAGCCGCCGAGATAATGGCTGTCGACGTCGAGCCCGGCCGACTGGGCGAATTCCATCGCCCGCAGCGAGCGCACGCCTGCGGCGCAGGACAGCACGATGCGCTTGCCGGGCTCATTGGGCAGGTCCGCGGGGTCGAAGCGCGACAGCGGGCGGGAGACCGAGCCCGGAATATGCCCGGCCTCGAATTCATGCGGTTCGCGGACATCGACCAGGAGGATGCTGCCATCCGCCAGCCCAGTCTTGATGGCGTCGATATCGAGATCGTTCACGGTCACAGGCCAAGGCTCCGGCGTTCTCACTCCAGGAGCTTCACCAGATAGAGCGTGAGGGCGGGAAATGCCACTACGATCCCGAGCCGGATGACGTCGGAGGCAACGAACGGCAGCACACCGCGATAGATCCGCGTCACGGGCACGTCACGCGCCAGCGACGCCACGACGAAGACGTTCAGCCCGATCGGCGGGCAGGTCATGCCGATGCCGACGACGATCAGCACGAGGATGCCGAACCAGATCGCGACATCGTCGGCCGGCATGCCGAAATCGAGCGCGGTCACGATCGGAAAGAACACCGGCAGCGTCAGCAGGATCATGGCGAGTTCGTCCATGACGCCGCCCAGCACGATGTAGAACAGCAGCAGCCCGATCAGCACCGTATAGGGAGCCCAGCCCGAGGCCGCGATCATCTCGGCGGCTGCTGTGGGAACCTGCGTCAAAGCGAGGAAGGCGTTGAAGATCTCGGCGCCGAGCAGGATGGCGAAGATCATCGCCGAGGTCTCGGCCGTCTGCAGGATCGCCTCGGCGATGCCCGACAGGCCGAGCGTGCCGCGCAGCACGCCGATCAGCAGCATGACGAAGGCGCCGACCGAGGCGCCCTCCGTCGGCGTGAACACGCCGCCATAGATGCCGCCGACGACGATCAGCGCGACCGCCATCGCCGGCACGACGCCGAGCAGCGGCCGCACCCGGTCGCGCCAGGCAACGCGCGGTTGGGCCGGCCCGAGCGTCGGGTTGCGCCGGGTCATGATCGCGATGGTGACGCAGTAGAAGGCCGCCGCCATCAGCCCGGGAATCAGCGCCGCCTTGAACAGCTTGGCGATATTCTGCTCGGTCGAGATCGCATAGACGACGAGGATGACGGAGGGCGGGATCAGGATGCCGAGCGTTCCGCCGACCGCGACGACGCCGCAGGAAAAGCCCGGATCGTAGCGATACCGCCGCAATTCCGGCAGCGCGGCGCGGGAGAAGGTCGCGGTCGTCGCCACCGACGAACCGCAGATCGCCCCGAAGCCGGTACAGGCCCCTATCACCGCCATGCTGAGCCCGCCGCGCCGATGCCCAACCACGGCCGATGCCGCCTTGAACAGGTCGCCCGCCAGCCCGGAGCGCTCGGCGAAGGCGCCCATCAGCACGAAGAGCGGGATCACCGACAGCGTGTAATTGGCGAAGATCTGGTAGGGCGTGGTGCGGATATAGTTCAGGAACGGGTCGAGCCCGTTGAGCTGGATGTAGCCGAGCCCGCCGACCAGCATCATCGCAAGGCCGATCGGCAGCCGCAGCGCCATCAGCACGAGCAGTATGCCGAACCCGGTGATGGCGAGCGAGAAGCCGCTCACGCCGGTGTCCTCAGCAGCCGCAAGGCGGTGACCACGGCCGCCGCCGCGACCAGCGCCGCCAGCGCGGAGCACAGCGCGATCGGCAGATAGCTCGGCACCTGCAGAACCATGCTGTTCTCACCCGTCGCAAAGGCCGCGCGCGCACCGACCGCCAGCCGCCAGGCGATGAGCGCCATCACCAGCGCATAGACGATGTCCCAGACCGCATCGACGCGGCGCTGCCAGCGGGCGGGCAGCTTCAATGTGAAGGTGTCGACGAAGATGTTGCCGCGCTTGAGCTGGCACCAGGGCAGGAAGCAGAACGCGGCGATGGCGGTTGCCATCTGCACGATCTCGAAATCGCCTGGCACGCCGGCGGCGCCGACGAGATCGCTGCGCAGCGTCACACTGACCACGACGGTCACCGACAGCGCGATCAGCAGGATGCCGCCGATCAGCGCGATTCCCCGCACCGCCCGGTCGAAACCGGACGGTGCGATCCCGTCTCCTTGCGTATCCTGACCCTGCGCATCCATCGTGCCGGTCAGGCCGCCTTCTCGTGCTTGGCGAGCGCCGCGCGGGCATTGGCCAGCAGCTTCTCGCCGTCGAGGCCCTTCTCCTTGGCCGTCTTGAGCCAGCCCTCGATCACCGGTTCGGTGGTCTTGCGCCAGCGCGCGGCCTCGGCCTCCTCGATCACGGTGATGATGTTGCCGCGCTTGCGGACCATGTCGGAGACCACGACGGCCTGCTCGTCCCAGACCTTGCCCGCCATGGCGGCGGCGGTCGCGCCCGAGTTCTTGTCGATGATCGCCTTCAGGTCGGCCGGCAGCGCGGCGTATTTCGCCTTGTTCATCGCCAGCACGAAAGTCGCCGAATAGAAGGTCGGCGAGCCCGGGATCTCGGTGTGATACTTGACCAGTTCCTGCACCTTGATCGACGGCACCACCTCCCAGGGCACGACGCAGCCATCGATGACGCGCTGCGCCAGCGATTCCGGCACCTGCGGCACGGGCATGCCGATGGCATTGGCGCCAAGCGCCCGCAGCGCCTCGCCGGCAAGACGGGTCGGGAAGCGCAATTTCAGACCCTTGAGGTCCTCCATCGTCTTCACCTGTTTGTTGGCATGGATCAGCCCGTGGTCATGCGCCCACAGGCAGATCGGCTGGACGTCCTTGTACTCGTCCTGGAGGCTCTGCTGGGCGTATTCGGTCAGCGCGAGCGAGTTCGCCAGCGCCCGCTTGTTGGCGGTGAAGGGCAGTTCGAACGCCTCGGTGCCGGTGAAGCGCCCCGGCGTATAGCCCGGCAGCGTCCAGACCAGATCGGCGACGCCGTCGCGTGCCTGGTCGAAGAGCTGCGGCGGCGTGCCGCCGAGCTGCATCGAGGGGAAGATGTCGATCTTGATGCGCCCGTTCGATTCCGCCGCGACGGTGTCGGCCCAGGGCTTCAGGAACTTGGAATGGGCGACCGAGACCGGCGGCAGGAAGTGATGCATCCTCAGCGTCACCTCCTGGGCGTCCGCGCGGGTCGCGCGCAGCACGGCCGGCATGGCGACGGCCGAACCGGCCGCTATCAGGAATCGGCGGCGATCGAATGTCATGGCTTCCCTCCCCAGGGATCGTGAGTAGGCGATCTTGTTTGCGCAGGCTTTTCGCGGCACGGCGCCCATCCGGACGGCCATTCCACAGCTCTTGAACGATAGCATGACCGGCAATGGATTCCCGACGCAAACGCCGCGTCCGGCCTACCTTTAGCGATCAGGCAGATAGTTGCCGAGGCAACCAATCTCGTCAAGAGCCAGCGGACTCTGATCGCCGGCAAGGATACGCTCGCGGGGCGGAAGCCGGGACAGAAAATGGCCGCGCTTCCGAGGGAAACGCGGCCTTTGTCGTGATGTCGTGCCAGCGCGAGCGCTCAAGCCTTGGGCGGAATCCGCAGCACCCAGCCCGGCTGGATCAGGTCGGGGTTCTTGACCGGGGGCGTGTTGGCCTTGACGATCTCGGTGTATTTCGCGCCCTGGCCCTTGCCGTAATGCTCTTCGGCGATCTTCCAGAGCGTGTCGCCTTTCTTCACGGTGTAGAACACCGCGGCAGCGACCTCCTTGGTCACCGCGAGATCGGACTCCACCGAGGCCACGCCGATGGTGTTGCCGAGCGCCAAAATGATCTTCTCGGCCTCCTCCGTGGAGACCGCCTTGCCGGAGACCTTCACCTTGTCGCCGTCGATCGAGATCGCGACGTCGGAGGGCAGGCCGTGACCGGCCAGTTCCTTCTGCAACTCCTCGGCTGTCGCGGCCTTGGCCGAACTCGTGCCGAAGATCTTGGAACCGGCTTCCTTGATGAAACTGAACAGACCCATGGCGTTTCCTCCATCCGTTGGGGCCCCATGAAGCCCAACTGTGATGACATGATCAAGGCGGCTCTCGCAGCCGGAGCTTTTTCGCCGCTCCGCCCAAGCTGGCGGCCTCGCGAAAACGCTTTCCCAGCGAGCCAAGCGCTGTCACAAGCGGCCAAACTGCAACAGGAGCTTCCCCGATGCTGACGCTGGCTCAGGCAAAGACCATCATGTCCACCGCCCTCGCCCATGCCGGGACGGCCGGCTTCAAGCCGCTGGCCATCGCGATCCTCGATTCGCGCGGCGCCCAGAAGCTCTTCGCCGCGCAGGATGGCACCAGCCTCAAGCGCGGTGAGATCGCGCTCGGCAAGGCGCATGGCGCAGTGGCGATGGGCATCGGCTCGCGGGCCTTGCACAAGATGGCAATGGAGCGCCCCTATTTCGTCGAGGCGGCGACCCACGCGGTCGGCGGCTCGCTGGTGCCGGTTCCAGGGGGCGTCCTGATCCGCGACGCAGCGGGCGCGCTTCTCGGCGCGATCGGCATCTCCGGCGACACCTCCGACAATGACGAGGCGGCAGCCGTCGCGGGAATCGCTGCCGCGAGCCTGGTCGCCGACACCGGCGCCTGAGCGGAAGCTGAGCCGCGCAGTCTACGCAAGGACGTTGAAAGGGCGCTAACGGCGCCCTTTCACGCGATTCCGGTCGCTACTGAGCCTGGGCCGACGACATCCCGTCGCGCATCGCACTGATCTGCGGCGGGCCGAGACGCAGCGAATCCCGCGTCGCCTGCGAAGGCCCTGCCAGCATGGAGGGCAGCAGGCCGTCGCTGCTCGCGCCGGCGATCAGCGGCTCGTCGCGCAGCGGCGGCAGCGGCAGCGGCGCATCCTCCTCGACAGGTGCCGGGCTGACGCGCTCGCGGAATTCGGCCAGGGCGCCCTCGATCGGATTGAAGCTGAAACGGACCTTGTGCGTACCGGCCGGCACCTGGACGGCGCGGAACAGCACGTTGGCCTTCAGGATCTCGGTCTCGACACCGTCGACCTCGGCGCGCCACCACGGATGCCAGGTGTCGTTCAGCACAACGAAACCGGCGGCGGCGGTCGTGACCTCGATCTCGACCTGGGTGTTCTCGTAGCGGCTCAGCCTCAGATTGGCCTTCACCAGAGCAGGCCCCTCAGGCACGGCCAATGGCGGCTCGACCTCGAGCAGCACGGCCTGCTCCGGGTCCGCCTCCGGCCAGCGGCCGCCCTGCTTCATTCCCTCGAAATCGGCCAGTTCCCAGCCGCCGACGAACTGCACGCGTGGCAGCGCATGCGGATTCTCGTAGACATAGCCGTCTTTCGTCCGCGCGATCAGCTTGAGATCGCCCTCGCGCAGCGCGTGGTCGACCTGTTCGATCGGCACGGGCGAGGCGATGTAGCGCAGCCCCAGCAGGTTGGCGAGGCGGCAGCGATATGAGGGAAACAGCGGCGTGAACTTGCGCTCGGAGGGCGAGGCGATGCCGTCGCGCGTGCCGACCGCTTCCGAAAAATCGGCCAGGCGCAGCGGGTTGTAGCCGAGCGTGTGGTCGAGGCCATGCACCATCGCGGCATTGGGCCATTCGAAGCCCATGCCGAGCAGTTCGACGCGGTCGCGGCGCGGCGAGCCCGTGGGCTGCCGCGTCAACCGCTTCAGCACGGCGATGGTCTCGTTATGCGTCTCGGGGCGCAGCACGTCGTAAAGCTGCGGCGACAGCGCGGTGGATTCGTTGGGGCCGTTATTGACGCCAAGATCGGCCGCGACGACGCCGGTCACGAGCACGGCGGCGGCGACGGGACCGATCGCACCGCGCCAGCGCTGCAAGACCAGGACGATCGCTGCGGCAGCGGCAAACCAGCCGAGCGCCAGCGCGACCGGCTTCCAGGCGTCGCCGAGATGGCCCTCGCCGCGCGACACCACCAGTGCGAGCGCCGCCAGCACCAGCACCGACACGCCGCCGATAGCGAGATCGCGCCGATAGGAGATGCCAGGCGCGGCGGTCAGGAGGCGATGCAGCACATAGCCGGACAGGAGCGCGCCGAGCGCCCCGACGAGGAAGGTCGCATCGGCCGGGCGCCTGAACACCTTGACGCCGGGCAGGTAGTCATAGGCGAGGTCGAAGAGCGGCGTGTAGCGGCCGAGCGCGAACAGCACCATGACGCCGAACAGCACCGTGAGCGGCCGCACGGCCCTGTCGAAGAGCCAGCCGCGCGTCAGGCCGGGCGCGATCATCAGCAGCAGCGGCAGAGCGCCGAAATAGACCTGCCCCATGTTCTGCGACAGGAACAGTTCCTTAGCCCAGTTCGGATTGTTGTACGGCCCCCAGAAATCGACCTTGGGGTCCTGCGCGCCGAAGAGATCGCCGAAGAAGGCGGTCAACAGCGAGGCCGGATGCAGCGAGCCGCGGCCGGCTTCCACCAGATCGATCGCGGGGCGCGTCGTCGCCTCGGCGAAGAGCCAGGTCCAGAGCAGCGGCATGGCGATGGTGGCGGCGCCCGCGACGCTGGCCACGCCGATCGCCGGCAGGCTGGCGCGCATCGAAGCCCAGCCACCCGAGAACCAGTGCGCAACGACCATGCCGATCAGGATATAGGCGCCGAGCAGCGCGACCTGGTCGGGCTCCAGCACCATCAGCCCGGCGGCGAGGCCGGCGAAGGCACCCGTCAGCAGCGAGGAGCGCTGGAGCATGCGGGCCGTCAGCCAGAAGGCGATGGCGAAGAAGGCGAGGCTGGCGATCTGGCCGACATGCTGAACGCGCCAGGCGGCCGAGGCGCCGAAGGCGAAGACGACGGCCGCCATCAGGCCGCCGGCCGGATGCCAGTTGCGGTCGCGGAAAAACATCATCAGCGCGAGCCCGCCCGCCAGCAGATGCGCCAGCACATAGGCATCGACCTCGCGGAAGCTCGGTGAGGGCGAGAGCAGCGCAAGGATGATCGCGGGCGAGAAGATCAGCGACTGCGGATCGGCGACCTGGGGCGAGCCGCCGAAGACGTTATGCGTCCAGAACGGCGACTGCCCCGAGTGCAGCGCCTGCGCCAGGAACTGGATCTGCGCCTGGAAATGCGCCTTGGCGTCGAACGGGATGGTGACCGCGCCCGACAGCCAGGGCCAGCACAGCACTGACCAGACAACAAGAAATCCCGCGGCCGCCAGCGGATAGCCGGCGCCCTTCTTCAGAAACCTGTTCAAGCGGACCCCCCGGTCCCCTTCAGCCAATGGACGTCTCCGGTGTCGGAGGCAGCCTCCACCCTGTCGTTGACGCGACCATGCCAAGCGTCATGTGAACTGAAACTGAATGACGCGGCGCACGGGACCGCGCTTGAGGAAACAGCGTCAAGGCTTTGTTGCGGGGATCGTCGACCGGCGCGGGCTATCGCGCCTGCGCCAGCCAGGCCGCCAGCACCCGGCGCTCGTCTGGCGTCATGCCCGAGAGATTGTTGGGCGGCATCGCATGCGTCATCACTGCCTGGACGCGGATCGCGCGGGCATGGGCTGCGATCGTCTCCGGCTCGTGCAGCAGCACGCCCTTGGGCGGGATTTGGATGCCCGGCCAGGACGGCTCGGGCGCATGGCACATGGCGCAACGCCCGGCGACGATGGTGGCGACCTCGGCAGGCGGCAGGCTCGTTCCCGCGAGCAGGACCGGCTTCGGCCAAGGCAGGGGTGCCAGACCCAGCCGCTCGCGACCGCCGGGCGAAGACGCCATCGCGACCCAGAAGGCCAGCCACAGCGCCACCAGCGCCACCGCCCAGGTCCACCACGGCGATTTCGCGTGATCGGCATGGCGGACATTGAAGAAGTGCCGGATCAGCGCGCCCGCCACGATGATCAGCGCCACCAGCGCCGGGATCACCGCCGAATTGGCATAGGTGACCGGATAGTGGTTCGACAGCATCAGGAACAGCACCGGCAGGGTGATGTAGTTGTTGTGCATCGACCGCTGTTTGGCGGATTTACCGTATTTCGGGTCAGGCTTTTCGCCCGCCGTCAGCGCCGCGATGACCTTCCGCTGCCCCGGCATGATGTTGAAGAAGACATTGGCGGTCATAATCGTTGCCATCAGCGCGCCGGTGTGTATCAGCGCGCCACGCCCAGAAAACACCGAGGCAAAGGCCCAGCTCGCCGCCACGACATAGGAAAAGCCGAGCAGACCCAGCACGACGTCGTTCTTGGCCAGCGGCGAGCGGCAGAGCCAGTCATAGAACAGCCAACCCAGGACCAGCGCCGCGATGCCGATCGCGCCTGCCGCCAGCGGCGACAGCGCCATCACCGCCGGGTCGATCAGATAGAGCTCCGACTGGGCGTAGTAGACCCAGACCAGCAGGAAGAAGCCGGAGATCCAGGTCCAGTAGGCCTGCCATTTGTGCCAGGTCAGCTCGGCCGGCATCACCGCAGGCGCGACCAGATATTTCCGCATCTCGTAGAAGCCGCCGCCATGGACCTGCCAGGCAAGATATTGGCTGGGAACTCCGCCCTCGCCCCTGGGGATGTCGGTGGCGGGCCGCAGGCTGGCATCGAGATGGATGAAGAAGAAGGACGAGCCGATCCAGGCGATCGCGGTGATCACATGCAGCCAGCGCAGCAGCATGCCGCCCCATTCCATCAGATAGGCGTCGAGCATCGCGGGCTCCGGTCGGGCGGGGACGACGGCGGTTGGACTTGGTCGCAAGTTTGCAGGGCAATCCTGCCGGTAGACTTCGCCGCCGGCCAAATTACGGTTGGCGTCACGGAACAGGCAAGCTCCGTTCCGCGACGATGAAAAGGACGGCCATGGCGGGTCTCTCGACACATATCCTCGACACCCATGGCGGCGTGCCGGCCGGCGGCGTCACGATTACGCTGCGGCGCATCGTCGATGGCATCGGTGAGACGCTGGTCGAGACCGTGACCAACGCCGACGGACGCACCGACGCACCGCTGCTGCTCCCGGAGGCGACAAAACCCGGCATCTACGAGATCGACTTCGCCATCGGCCCGTATTTCCGCGCACGCGGCGTCGAGCTGCCGGAGCCCGCCTTCCTCGACGTCGTCACGGTGCGCTTCGGCATCTCGGACACGGCCCGGCACTACCATGTCCCGCTCAACTGCTCGCCCTATGGCTACACGACCTATCGCGGGAGTTGATCCCTCCCGTCATTGCTTCGCTCCGCTCGCAATGACGGAAGACGCCTTGCCTTTCAGTTACTGACCACTCCTGCCTGCATCAATCTGCGAGCGCCGCACGCCATGACCGACACGACCTATCCCCGCGATCTCGCCGGCTATGGCCGCGACGCGCCCCATCCGCATTGGCCGGGCAAGGCCCGCATCGCCGTGCAGTTCGTCGTCAATTACGAGGAGGGCGGAGAGAACAACATCCTGCATGGCGACGCCGCCTCGGAGGCCTTCCTCTCCGAGATCCTCGGCGCCGCGCCCTGGCCCGGCCAGCGCCATATGAACATGGAATCGATCTACGAATATGGCTCCCGCGCCGGCTATTGGCGGCTCTGGCGGATGTTCACTGAGCGCAAGATGGCGGTCACGGTCTTCGCCGTCGCGAGCGCCTTGCAGCGCTACCCCGAGATCGCCGCCTCGATGCAGGAGGCCGGCTGGGAGATCGCCAGCCACGGCCTGAAATGGATCGACTATCGCGACATCCCCGCCGAGCGCGAGGCCGCCGACATCGCCGAAGCCGTCCGCATCCAGCACGAATTGACCGGCGAGCGTCCGCTCGGCTTCTACCAGGGCCGCAGCTCCGAGCGCACCACGCCGCTGATGATGGCGGAAGGCGGCTTCCTCTACAGCGCCGACAGCTATGCCGACGAGTTGCCCTATTGGCTGGCCGGGCCGAAGGGGCCGCAGCTCAGCGTCCCCTACACGCTTGACGCCAACGACATGCGCTTCGCCACCCCGCAGGGCTTCAACAGCGGCGACCAGTTCTTCGCCTATCTGCGGGATAGCTTCGACACGCTCTATGCCGAAGGCGAGACCGCGCCCAAGATGATGTCGATCGGCCTGCATTGCCGCCTCGTCGGGAGGCCGGGCCGGGCATTGGCGCTGGCGCGCTTCCTTGATCATGTCCAGAGCCATGAGAATGTCTGGGTCGCGACCCGGCTCGACATCGCCCGCCACTGGATCCGGCATCATCCCCCGGCCGGAGGCTACCGCCCCTCGGCCGTGCCCAAGGGCCTCTTCGTTGAGGTCTTCGGCCGGATCTGGGAGAACGCACCTTGGGTCGCGGAAGCGACTTACGATGCCGGACTCAGCACCGCCCATGACGATGCCGCCACGCTCCACGCCACGATGGTCAAGGTCATGCGCGCCAATACGCGCGAGCGCTTGCAGGCCCTGCTACTCGGCCACCCCGACCTCGCCGGCAAGCTCGCCGCCGCCGGCGAGATGACGGAGGAATCGGTCGGCGAGCAGGCCTCGGCCGGGCTCGACCGGCTGACGTCGGACGAGCGCGTCCGCTTCACCGCGCTGAACGAGGCCTACAAGGCCCGCTTCGGCATCCCCTTCATCATGGCGGTGGCCGGCGCCACCAAGGAGGCGATCCTCGAGGCTTTCGAGACGCGCCTCAAGAGCACGCCGGAGGTCGAGTTCGAAACCGCCCTGGGGCAGGTCGAGACAATCTCGCTGCTGCGGCTGAAGGAGATCATGCGGTAACTCCGCCGCGTGGAACCCCTCTCCTGTAAGGAGAGGGTTCCCCGCGCTCTTCCTACAACCCGCTCACCAGATGCCCGCCATCCACCGCCACCACCGCCCCGCTCATGAAGCGCGAGGCGTCCGCGCAGAGTAGCAGGAACGGCCCGTCGAGATCGGCCAGATCGGCCGCCCGCCGCATCGGGATGCGCGCGATCAGCGCCTTGCCGGCGTCGGTGGCGAAGAAGTCGCGGTTGAGGTCGGTGATGACATAGCCGGGCGCCAGCGCGTTGACCCGGACCTTGTGCCGCGCCCATTCCAGCGCCAGCGCCTTTGTCATCTGGATCAGCCCGGCCTTGGCCACCGCATAGGGGGCCACCGAAGCCGCGACCCGTTCGCCCAGGATCGAGGCGATGTTGACGATCGCCCCGCCCTCCTCCTGCTGGCTCATGATCAGCGCCGCGGCTTGCGCCGCGAAGAAGCAGCCCTTCAGATTGACGTCGAGATGGGCGTCCCATTGCGCCTCGTCGAGATCGAGCGCACGCACCGTCTCGACAACGCCGGCATTGTTGACCAGCACGTCGAGCCCTCCGAGTGCAGCCCGCGCCTCATCCAGCCCAACCCCGATCGCCTCGACCGAGGCGACATCGAGCACCACGGGGGTGACCTTGCCCAGCAACGTGGCGCAGTCCTCGGCCAGCGCCACCAGCCGATCGTATCGCCGCGCGGCAGCCGCGACATGCGCGCCATGGCCCGCCAGCAGCCGGACGAAATGCGCACCCAGCCCCGACGACGCGCCGGTGACCAGCACGCGCTTGCCCCTCAGATCCTCGAACATGATGCCCTCGCGTGCTTCCGCCGGAAGGGACACTGGCACTGCATGCAGGTCAACCGACCGGCCTGGTGATTGCCGGGACCGTCAGCCGGTGCGGAACATTCCCGTGACGGCCGGCGTTCCCAACCGATACGGATGGAGGGAATCATGTTTCGCATTCTGCTGGTGCTCGCGGTGATCGCGATCGGCTATGACGCCATCGTCCATCAAGGCCTCTACACCCGCAACGTCTGGACCAGCGTCGTCGGATTCACCGATTCCGCCGTGACCGGCGCCAAGCAGCTCGGGCAGAACGCCCGCGAGGAAACCGGGACAGTCAAGCAGTAAAGCCCCGCTGGCGCGAGCCTCGGGCTCGACGTCGCAGCCGAAATCCAGCGCATTGCCGCATTGCGGCAATTTCGTCTGGACTTGCCAGGGCGTTGCCTCGACACTCCGCGTCAGCGAAACAGCCGGGATTTTGCCGCTTGACCGAGACAGCTTCAGGAACCCAGGCCGGTGTCCATTTCGAGCCGGATGATCAGGTCGAGCTTCTCAAGGCCGAGATCGTCAGGAAGCTGACCTATTCGCTCGGCAAGAACCCCTCGGTCGCCCAGCCGCATGACTGGCTGACAGCCGGCATTCTCGCCGCGCGCGACCATATCATCGACGTCTGGCAGCGCTCGACGCGCGACAGCTATCAGACCGGCCGCAAGCGGGTTTATTACCTCTCGCTCGAATTCTTGATCGGCCGCTCGCTCGCTGATGCCCTCAGCAATCTCGGCCTCACTGGCCCGATGGCGCAGGCGATGCGCGAGCTCGGCGTCGATCTCTCCGAAATCGAGACGATCGAGCCCGATGCCGCGCTCGGCAATGGCGGCCTGGGGCGCCTGGCGGCCTGCTATCTCGAAGCCATGGCCTCGACCGGCGTTCCGGCGCTCGGCTACGGCATCCGCTATGATCACGGCCTGTTCAAGCAGCGCATCGACGGCGGCAAGCAGATCGAGGTGCCCGAAGACTGGCTCTCCTTCCGCAACCCCTGGGAATTCGAGCGCCGCGAGGCCTCCTACAAGATCGGCTTCGGCGGCGCGGTGACGGCAACAGACAAGCCCGGCGAGGTCTTCTGGGAGCCCGAGGAGTCGGTTTTCGCCGTCGCCTACGACACCCCGATCATCGGCTGGCGAGGCCGCGACGCCACGACATTGCGGCTCTGGCGCGCCCGGGCGATGCATCCCTTGTCGCTCGACGCCTTCAACCAGGGCGATCTCGTCGGCGCCGTCGCCGAGCGCAACCGCGCCGAGGCGATCTCGAAGGTTCTCTATCCCAACGATTCGACCCCGACCGGCCAGGAACTGCGGCTGCGGCAGGAGTTCTTCTTCACCTCGGCCTCGCTCCAGGATCTGGTGCGGCGGCACTACCGCCAGTTCGGCCGGCTCGACAACCTCGCCGACAAGGTCGCGATCCAGCTCAACGACACCCACCCGTCTCTCGCCGTGGCCGAGTTGATGCGGCTCTTGATCGACCAGCACGGCCTGGCCTGGGAAGAGGCCTGGGCGATCACCAACGCCACAATCTCCTACACCAACCACACGCTCCTGCCCGAAGCGCTGGAGACCTGGCCGGTCGCGCTGATGGAGCGGCTGCTGCCGCGCCACATGCAGATCATCTTTGCGATCAACGCCCGCTTCCTCGAGGAGGTCAGGCGCTCCAGCGGCGGCGACACCGTCGATCTCTCGCAGATCTCGCTGATCGACGAGTCTCACGGCCGGCGCGTGCGCATGGCCCATCTCGCCTTCGTCGGCTCGCATACGGTCAACGGCGTCTCGGCGCTGCATTCCAAGCTGATGGAGCAGACGGTATTCGCCCCGCTCCATGCCGTCTTCCCCAGCCGCATCACCAATGTCACCAACGGCATCACGCCGCGGCGCTGGCTGTTCGGCGCCAATCCCGGCCTGACCAAGCAGTTGCAGGAGGTCTGCGGCGACGATCTGACCGATCACATCGGGCAGATCAGCCGACTCGCCGCCCATACCGGCGACAGCGCGCTGCATGGCCGCCTTGCCGCAATCCGCCGCGAGAACAAGCTCAAGCTGGCCAAGATCATCCGGCAGGACACTGGCGTCACCGTCGACCCCGACGCGCTGTTCGACGTGCAGATCAAGCGCATCCACGAATACAAGCGCCAGTTGCTCAACATCCTGGAGACGATCG
The DNA here is from genome assembly GCA_900470775.1 of Hyphomicrobiales bacterium. GTDB lineage: Bacteria > Pseudomonadota > Alphaproteobacteria > Rhizobiales > Beijerinckiaceae > Allobosea. The sequence goes on from UCBZ01000049.1 coordinate 51,128, forward strand.
CCCTCTATGACGCGATCCGCTCCGAGCCCTATCGCGACTGGGCGCCACGCGTGAAGATCTTCGCCGGCAAGGCCGCCTCGAACTACGGCACCGCCAAGGCGATCATCAACCTGATCAACGACGTCGCGGTCGTCGTGAACAACGACATCACCACCCGCGACCGGCTGAAAGTGGTGTTCCTGCCGAACTACAATGTCAGCGCCGCCGAGCTCATCATCCCGGCCGCCGACGTCTCCGAGCAGATCTCGACCGCCGGCATGGAGGCGTCGGGCACCGGCAACATGAAGTTCGCGCTGAATGGCGCGATCACCATCGGCACGCTCGACGGCGCCAATATCGAGATCGGCGAGCGCGTCGGCGAGGACAATATCGTGATCTTCGGCATGACGGCCGAGGAGGTCGAGGCCGCCAAGCGCAACCCGCGCCCGACCGACGAGGTCATCGCCGCGACGCCGCATCTCGAAGGCGTACTCGATGCGGTCGCAGGCGGCGCCTATTCGCCGCGCGAGCGCGACCGCTATCTCGGACTCGTCAAGAGCTTGCGGGCCAATGACTGGTTCATGGTGCTCAACGATTTCGAGAGCTATCGCCAGGCCCAGCGCCGTATCGACGCGCTCTGGGCCGATCAGGACAAATGGTGGCGCATGTCGGTGACCAACACCGCCCATTGCGGCTGGTTCAGCGCCGACCGGGCCATCGGCGAATATGCGCAGCGCATCTGGAACATCCCGACGCGCGACGCGAAGGCCTGAACGACCTTGGCCGTGCCGCGGCTCTTGCCATGCCCGCTGCCGGCCCGCATGGGCGCGACGACGGGCGAGGATGGGGTCCATTTCGCGGTGTTCTCGCGCAACGGCGAGAGCGTCCATATCTGCCTGTTCGACGAGAGCGGCGAGCGCGAGACCGCGCGCCTCCGGCTGCCCTGCCGCAGCGGCGACATTCATCACGGGCTGCTTCCAGGAGCCGGAGCGAGCTTGCGCTACGGCTTGCGCGTCGAAGGGCCGTGGCTGCCGGAACGCGGCCACCGCTTCGATGCAACGAAGCTACTGATCGACCCCTATGCGACGATCGTCGACCGGCCCTTTCGCTGGGATCCCCGGATGGCGCAGCGAGGCGTCGATACGGTTGATCTGGTGTCGCGCTGCGTTGTGAGCGACGCCCTAGCTCTCCCTGCTGCGTACGCAGCAGGGGAGAAGACGCCGAGCTTCATCTACGAACTCGCCGTGAAATCCTTCACGATGCGCCATCCCGCTATGCCCGAGCGTCTGCGCGGGACGCTGGCTGCGCTCTCCGAACCGGCGATCCTCGACTATATCCGCAGGCTCGGCGTCAGCCATGTCGAGCTCATGCCGGTCGCGGCCTGGATGGATGAGCGCCATCTGCCGCCGCTCGGGCTGTCCAATGCCTGGGGCTACAACCCGGTCAATTTTTTCGCGCTCGATCCGCGCCTTGCGCCCGGTGGAGCGGACGATCTGCGCCGGCTTTGCGCTACTTATGCGCAGGCCGGCATCGGCATCATCCTCGACATCGTCTTCAACCACACCGCCGAAAGCGACGAGCACGGCGCCACCATCAGCCTGCGCGGGCTCGACAACGCGGTCTATTACCGCCATGCGACCGACGATCCCGGCCGCCTGATCAACGACACCGGCTGCGGCCACACGCTGGCGCTCGACCGCGCGCCGGTCGTCCGCATGGCGATGGATTCACTGCGGCACTGGCGAAGCCTTGGAGTCGCCGGCTTTCGCTTCGATCTCGGCACGGTGATGGGCCGTTCAGACAGCGGCTATTCGCAGGATGCCGCGCTTTTCGCGGCGATCCTCCAAGACCCCGACCTGTCGCAGGCGATCCTCATCGCCGAGCCCTGGGACATCGGCCCCGGCGGCTATCGCCTCGGCGAGTTCCCCGCCCCCTTCGCCGAATGGAACGGCCACTACCGCGACGACGTCCGTCGCTTTTGGCGCGGCGATGCCGGCGCGGCTGGTGCTCTGGCGACCAGGCTGGCCGGCTCGGCCGACCTGTTCGCTGGCCGCCATCGCGGTCCGCAGGCGAGCGTCAACTTCATCGCCGCCCATGATGGTTTCACCCTGGCTGATCTCGTCTCCTATGCCGGCAAGCACAACGAGGCCAATGGCGAGGGCAACCGCGACGGCGACAACGAGAGCCATAGCTGGAACAACGGCGCGGAAGGTGAAAGCCGCGAGCCGGCCGTCGTCGAAGCCCGCAACCGCGACGTCCGCGCCATGCTGGCGACGCTCTTCCTGTCGCGGGGAACGCCGATGCTGACGGCCGGTGACGAATTCGGGCGCACGCAGCACGGCAACAACAACGCCTATTGCCAGGACAATGAGGCCTTCTGGCTTGATTGGACCGGGGCGAATGACGATCTCGCGACCTTCGTCACGAAGCTCTCGACGTTGCGTCGCGCTCACCCGCTGCTGGCTGCGGAGACCTTCCTGAGCGGCACGGGAACCCCGCTCGATGCGCGCTGGCTCAAGCCGGACGGCACAGCGATCGTCGATCACGAATGGGGCGGCCTTGATGCGCTCTGCTTGCTGCTCGCCGACGCCAACGAGACGCTGCTGATTGCGATCAATCGGTCGCGAGGGACTGTGCGCCTGAAGCTGCCGGGGGGCACGGGCTGGCGCTGTCTGCTGCGCTCGACGGATGGTGACAATGCCGACCTACCCTCCCGCAGTGTCTCGCTCTGGAAGGCGGGCTGATCCGCCCCGACACGATCGAGCCTGTCCCGACCATCGACGTCTGCGTTCCCTGAAAGCGCGTCATTCTCGGGCGTAGCGCAGCGGAGACCCGAGAATCTCGGGAAGGAGATGCTCGGGTCGAGCCCGAGCATGACGGTCTCGGATCGCTACATCAAAACGATCAGCGACCTTGGCGACAGCGTCAGCTCCGTATCCGCCTTCAGCCCCTTGCGCCCCTCATCAGAGGCCGGGCCCGTTTCTGTATCCAGTACGACCGACCATGATCCGGCCTTCACCCGCGGCGGAAGCTTGAAGACAACGTCGCCATCGAAGGCATTGAAAAGAATCAGGGCTTCGTCGCCGCCCTGATCGACATCGGGCATATGCATCAGGAGGCCGATCGCCAGCACGCCCTCGTCGTCCCAATGCTCCTCCTGCTGGTCGCCGCCGGCCGGATTGACCCAGCGCAGCAGGCAGCCGTCGCGGAAAGAGGCGCGCCGAAAGATCGGGTGGTCGGCCCGCAGCTTCGTCACGCGCTGGACGAAACCGGTCAGCGCCCGGTCGCGATCGGTTAGTTCCTCCCAGCGCATCCAGGCGATCTCGCTGTCCTGGCAATAGACGTTGTTGTTGCCGTGGTTGGAATGGCCGTGCTCGTCGCCGGCCAGGATCATCGGCGTGCCGTGCGAGAGCAGCAGTGTCGCCAGCAGATTGCGCTTCTGGCGCTCGCGGGCGGCGATGATGCCGGCGTCCTCAGTCGGGCCTTCGGCGCCGAAATTGAACGACAGGTTGTGACCGTGGCCGTCCTTGTTGTCCTCGCCATTCGCCTCGTTGTGCTTCTCGTTGTAGGAAACCAGATCGTTCAGCGTGAAGCCGTCATGGGCGGTGATGAAGTTGACGCCGGCCCAGGGCCGCCGCCCGCGCAGATCGTAGATGTCGCCCGATCCGGTGATGCGCGCGGCGAGGTCGCGGATGATGCCTTGCTCGCCCTTCCAGTAGGCGCGGGTGGTGTCACGGTATTTGTCGTTCCACTCGCCCCAGCCCGGCGGAAAACCGCCGACCTGATAGCCGCCCGGGCCGATATCCCAGGGCTCGCCGACGAGCTTCACCTTGCGCAGCACCGGGTCCTGCCCCACCGCGTCGAAGAAGCCGCCGCGCTGGTCGAAGCCATGCGGCTCGCGCCCGAGGATGGTGCCGAGATCGAAGCGGAAGCCGTCGACCTCCATCACCTCGACCCAGTAGCGCAGTGAGTCCAGGATCATCTGCAGCACGCGCGGATGGCTGGTATTGACCGTGTTCCCGGTGCCGGTGTCGTTGATGTAGAAGCGCGGATCGTCCGGCATCGTCCGGTAATAGGCGAAGTTGTCGATGCCCTTGAAGGAGAGCGTCGGCCCCATCTCGTTGCCCTCGGCGGTGTGGTTGTAGACCACGTCGAGGATGACCTCGAGCCCGGCATCGTGGAACTTGCGCACCATGTCGCGGAAGGACTGCAGCCCCGCCTTGCCCTCATAGCGCTGCATCGGCGCGAAGAAACCGATGGTGTTGTAGCCCCAATAGTTGCGCAGGCCCCTGGACGCGAGGTGATGGTCGTCGAGATAGGCATGCACGGGCAAGAGCTCGACCGAGGTCACGCCGAGGCTCTTGATGTAGTCGATCACGGCCTTCTCGCCGAGCCCGTCGAAGGTGCCGCGCATCTCGTCCGGCACCGCCGGGTGCAGCTTGGTGAAGCCGCGCACATGGGTCTCGTAGAAGATCGTGCGATCCCAGGGCACGCTCGGTTTGCCGGGCGCGTGCGTATCGGCCTTCCAGTCGCAGACGACGCATTTTGGCGTGAAGGGCGCGCTGTCGAGTTCGCTGAACGTCAAATCCTTGTCGCTCTCGGCCCCGACGTCATAGCCGTAATGGGCATCGTTCCAGTCGACCGCGCCGGAATACTCCCTGGCATAGGGGTCGAGCAGCAGCTTGTTGGGGTTGAAGCGATGCCCCTCTTCCGGCGCGAAGCGTCCATGGACGCGATAGCCGTAGCGCTGCCCGGGCTTCACGCCCGGCAGATAGCCGTGCCAGACCTCGTCGGTATATTCGGGCAGGACGATGCGTGCCGTCTCGATCTCGCCGCTCTCGTCGTAAAGGCAGAGTTCGATCTTGTCGGCATGGGCGGAGAAGATCGCGAAATTCGTGCCCTCGCCGTCATGAACGGCGCCAAGTTCCGTTCCCTGTCCGGCTTTGACCTCGAAGCGAGTCCCGTTTCCGTCAGCCATGAACGTCCTCGCACGGTTCAGGCTGACCGAACGGGCCCGCACCGTGCGAAACCACTCCTCCGTCAAAAATGATGCCACGACCTGCCGCAGATCGTGCAACGTGAGGAGGGTCCCCGGGGTTCCTGCCGACGGCCTCCAAATTGCATCAATTGTTTCGCAGCGCAGCATGGAACCTTAACCGCGGTGCGGTGTTGTGGTTGCGCAACATGGGGGAGTTCGCCGATGGCCGAGGCATCGAAGGACACGGGAACCGACACCACCCCTTCGACATCCGGCCACGCATTGACCTACGCAGCAGCAGTCAAGGACGGCGCAGCCGACGTCCTGACCAAGCTTGCAGACACCACCAAGCTCCTCTTCGTCACCTCAGAAATGGGCGAGTTCATCAAGGCGGGCGGCCTCGGCGAGGTCTCGACCGCATTGCCGCGCCAGCTGCGCGCGCTCTGCGATGTCCGCGTGCTCCTCCCCGGCTTCCGCCAGGTTCGTGCGGCCAAGCCCGCCATGGACATCGTGCGCGAGATGCCGCGTACGGCGAGCCTGCCACCCTGGTCGCTCGGGCGCTTCAGCACCACTGATGGCCTGACGATCTATGCGGTGCTCTGCGACGAGCTCTACGACCGCGAGGGCTCGCCCTACGGCCCCTTCGCCGGCGGCGACTTCAGCGACAACGACATCCGCTTCGCCAGGCTCTCGCTCGCGGCTGCCGAAATCGCCGCGGGCGAGGCCGATCCGAACTGGAAGCCCGACATCATCCACGTCAATGATTGGCCGTCCGCGCTGGCGCCGGGCTATCTGCGCTGGAAAGGCCTCAGCACGCCCTCGATCCTGACGATTCACAACCTCGCCTATCAGGGCCTCTACCAGCCTTCGCGCATGAGCGCGCTCGGCATTCCCGACCTCGCTTTCTCGGTCAACGGCGCCGAGTTCCACGGCAAGATCTCGTTCCTGAAGAGCGGCATTTACTACAGCTCCCATGTCACCACGGTGAGCGAGACCTATGCCCGCGAGATCACGACGCCCGAGCATGGCTGCGGGCTCGACGGCCTGCTCAAGACCCGCATGGATGAGGGCCGCCTGACCGGTATCGTCAACGGCATCGACGACAGCTGGACCTCGCCGGCCGGCGCACTGAACACGGCCGCCCAGCGCGTGCGTCAGTGGAAGCGCCAGAGCGCGACCGACATCCGCAAGACCTTCGAACTGCCGCCCTCGCGCGGGCCGCTGTTCTCGATCATCTCGCGTCTCGTGCATCAGAAGGGCATCGACCTCTCGATCGAGGCGGCAGAGACGATCGTCGCCAATGGCGGCCAGCTCGTCGTCACCGGGCGCGGCGAGCCGCGTCTCGAGGATGCGATCGAGCGGCTCGCCCGCCAGCATCCCAGGGCGGTCGCCGCGCGCATCGGCTTCGACGACGCCGAGGCGCGCCGCATCTTCGCGGCCAGCGATTTCCTGCTGATGCCCTCGCGCTTCGAGCCCTGCGGCCTGAGCCAGATGTACGCCCAGCGCTTCGGCGCGCTGCCGATCGCCTATCGCACCGGCGGCCTCGTCGACACCATCGAGGACGGGCGGTCGGGCTTCCTGTTCTCGTCGCTGACGGGGGCTGGCTTGGCGTCCGCCGTGACACGTGCGCTCGACGCCTTCCGCTCCAAGGTCGCGTTCCGGCAGATGCGCGAGCATGCGATGGCCAAGCGCTTCGACTGGAGCCGGCCGACACATCGCTATGCCGATGTCTATGCCCGGTCCCTGTCGGCTTGAGGCCGAGCGAGGTCCAACCGGCCGTCCCGATCCTCTCACGCCATTGCGAGCGCAGCGAACCAATCCAGAATCGTAGAACGCTACGTCCACTGGATGGCTTCGCTGCGCTCGCAGTGACGCAGCGGCGGCGATCGGTGCCGGTATCAGGCTTTCTTCTTCGGAGCGGCCTTGGCGGCAGCCTTTGCGGGCGGCTTGGCAGCAGGCGCGTCCTTGGCGCCAGGCACCGGCGTGCCCTTGGCGGGCGGCTTGGCCTTGGCCTCAACCGTCTCGGTCGCCTTGCCGTCTGCCTTTTTGGCAGCCGCTTTCTTGCTGCCTGTCGTCTTGCCGCCCGCCAGGCTTGCAGCGACGCGCGCTTCGGCCTGCTGCCAATGCGCGGCGTCGCGCCCCTGCGGCTTGCCCTCGGCTTCCCATATCGCATAGGCCACGTCGCGAACGGTCTGCTCCCGGCTCATTACCATTCTCCATCTCAAGCGCCTGCAATGCAGAGCGACAACGACGACGAAGACACTTGGTTCCAGACCGGAACCACGGCGGGCTGCGGCATCGTCACAGCGGAACGCAGGCGGCCTCCGCTGCGTTGCATCATTGTCGATTCCCCGCCATTCGTGGAGTCGGTTTCGCGATGGAGCCCGACCGGATGACGCGCCAGATGCCGCTCAGATTGCCTGCCCTTCCAGGGAGCGACATTGCCCGGTTGGAGGAGGGTCGCCATCCCGATCCGTTCGCGGTGCTCGGCCGCCACACCGTCGACGGCGTCGCGCTGGTGCGGGCCTGGCTGCCCGGCGCCAATTATGTCGAGCTCGTCACCGGCGAGGCCGAGGACCGTCGCGCCACGCCGATGGTCGGCAATGGCAGCGGGCTTTACGAGGCGCCTTGCCCGGATGGCGCTGCTTACCGCATCCGGACGGCCTGGCCGGGTGGCATCAGCGAAACCGCCGACCCCTACAGCTTTGGCCTGCTGCTCTCCGACGACGACATCTATCTCGCCGCGGAAGGCCGGCATTTCGACCTGTCGACGCGGCTCGGAGCCAATCCGCGGAATGTCGACGGAATCGACGGCGTGCTCTTCGCGGTCTGGGCGCCCAACGCGTCCCATGTCGCGGTCGTCGGCGATTTCAACGGCTGGGACGCCCGCCGCCACCCGATGCGCCGCAGGCTGGGGCCGGGCATCTGGGAGCTGTTCATTCCCGGCATCGGCCCCGGCGCCGTCTACAAATACGCACTGATCGCAGCCTCGGGCGAACGCCTGCCCTGGAAGGCCGATCCGCTCGCGCGCTGCACCGAGATGCCGCCGCGCACCGGATCGGTCGTGGCCGCCCCGCCGGAGTTCACCTGGAGCGATGCTGAATGGCTGGCGGCCCGCGAGAAGGCGAACCCGGTCGCCGAGCCGATGACGACCTATGAGGTCCATGTCGGCTCCTGGCTCAGGACCGAATGGGGCCAACTCGGCTCATGGGACGAGGCCACCGAGCGACTGATCCCCTATCTCCAGCATATGGGCTTCAGCCATGTCGAACTGATGCCGATCACCGAGCATCCCTTCGGCGGCTCATGGGGCTACCAGCCGCTGGCGCTGTTTGCGCCGACGGCAAGGCTCGGCCCGCCCGAGGCCTTCGCCCGCTTCGTCGACCGCTGCCATGCGGCGGGCATCGGCGTCATCCTCGACTGGGTGCCGGCGCATTTCCCCTCCGACGAGCACGGTCTTGCCCGCTTCGACGGCACCGCGCTTTACGAGCACGAGGACCCGCGCCAGGGCTTCCACATCGACTGGAACACGCTGATTTACAATGTCGGGCGCCGCGAAGTCCGCGGCTTCCTGATCGCCTCGGCCCTGTTCTGGATCGAGACCTTCCATCTCGACGGGCTTCGAGTCGATGCCGTCGCCTCGATGCTCTACCGGGACTACAGCCGCAAGCCCGGCGAATGGGTTCCCAACCATCTCGGCGGCCGCGAGAACCTGGAAGCCGTCAGCTTCTTCCAGGAACTCAACACGCTGATCGGCGCGCGCGGACGCGGCGCCGTCACGATCGCCGAGGAATCGACCGCCTGGCCCGGCGTCACCAGCCCCGTCCACCATGGCGGGCTGGGCTTCCATTTCAAATGGAACATGGGCTGGATGCACGACACGCTGCGCTTCTTCGCGCGCGACCCGATCTATCGCGCCCATCACGGCGACGACGTCACCTTCGGGCTGATCTATGCCTTCTCGGAGAATTTCGTGCTGCCGATCTCGCATGACGAGGTCGTCCACGGGAAAGGCTCGCTGCTCTCGCGCATGCCGGGCGACGACTGGCAGCGCTTTGCGAACCTGCGCCTCTATCTCGCGCTGATGTGGGCCCATCCGGGCAAGAAGCTGCTGTTCATGGGCTGCGAGTTCGGAGCGGAGGACGAATGGAGCGTCGATGCGCCCTTCCCCTGGCCTCATCCCTATGACGAGCGCCGCCAGGGCGTTTCCCGCCTGGTGCGCGACCTGAACGCGCTCTACCGCGCCACGCCGGCCCTGCACCGGCTCGACCATGCGCCGGAGGGTTTCGGCTGGGTCGTGGCCGATGACGCCGCCAACGCGGTCTTCGCCTTCAGCCGCTCCAGCATGCGCGGTGCAGCGGAGATCATGGTCGTCGCCAACATGACGCCCGTGCCGCGTCAGGGCTACCGCATCGGCGTGCCCAGGTCAGGCCTCTGGCGCGAGCGCCTGAACAGCGATGCCGGAATCTATGGCGGTGCCGGCATGGGCAATGGCGGCGAGGTGGCGACGCAGGCCGTGGCCGCCCACGGCCAGGCGCAGAGCCTGTCCCTGACGCTCCCGCCGCTGGGGCTGCTGGTGCTGGAACATGAACCTGAGTCCGGTTGATCCATCGTGCCACACATCCAACACCGCGCCGTCATTCCGGGCGCAGCGAAGCGAAGGCCCGGAATCCATCGTAGAATTTCGCGCCCGACGATGGATTCCGGATCGGCGCCGCTGACGCGGCTTGTCCGGAATGACGGCGTCGGTTTCATCACCATCGCACCGACCCTCCGGAGTCCCTCATGAGCGACGACATCCTGCGCCAGCTCGCGACGAGGGCCGGCATCGCGCCGCACTGGACCGACCAGACCGGGGCGGCCCGCGAGGTCTCGCCCGACAGCCTGCGCGCCATCCTGCGCGCGCTCGGCCTGCCCGCCGACAGCGACGCGGCCCTGCGCAATTCGCTGGCGCTGGTCGAGAGCGGCTCCGACGCCACGGCAGCCTCGCGCTTCACGACCGCGCGCGTCGGCCGGCAGGTGGGCCTGCCGCTCACGGCACCGGCCGGAACCCGCGTCGAGGTCACGCTCGAAAGCGGCTCGCGCCGCATCCTCATGTCGGAGGAAGGCTTCGGCGGGACGCTGACGCTGCCGGCTTTCGACGAGCCGGGCTATCACAGCGTTCACACCGATGACGGCGATTTCACCGTCGCGACGGCGCCCGAGCGCTGCATCACCTTCGCCGATCTCAATGGCGGCGCGCCCGGCTTCGGCCTCGCCGCCCAGATCTATTCGCTGCGGACGCCGAACGATGGCGGCATCGGCAATTTCGCCGGCGTCTCCGCGCTCGCGCGCGCGGCCGCCGCGCGCGGCGCCGATGCGCTGGCGATCAGCCCCGTCCACGCGCTCTATGGTGCGGCACCCGGTCATTTCAGCCCCTACTCGCCCTCGACGCGGCTGTTCTACAACCCGCTCCACGCCGACCCAGCCGCCGTCCTGCCCGACGAGATGCTGCGGGACGTCATCGCCAAGGCGGGTCTCGGCGAGGAGATGGCCAGGCTGTCGGCGTTGCCGCAGGTGGACTGGCTTGCGGCAACGCCGCTGCGCCAGCGCCTGCTGCGCGCACTCTTCGACGCCCTGTGCGATCCGAATTCTGCGGCCGGCCCGGCCCGAGCCGATTTCGAACGGGCACTGGCCGGGGCCTCGCCCCTGCTGAAGTCGCACGCACTCTTCGAGGTGCTGCACGCCGCGCAGCTGGAGCAGAACCCCGACGCCTGGAGCTGGCGCGACTGGGACGCTGGATACCGCGACCCCGACAGCCCGCAGGTGGCGGCGTTCGCCGCCGCGCATGAGCGGGACGTCGCCTACCAGATTTTCCTGCAATGGCTGACCGGCCGCTCCTATGACGAGGCGCAGCGCGCCTGCCGCGAGGGAGGCATGAAGGTCGGCCTCATCGCCGACCTCGCGATCGGCATGGACGGCTCGGGCAGCCATGCCTGGAGCCGCCAGCACGAGGTGCTGGGCGGGCTCAGTGTCGGCGCGCCTCCCGATTACTACTCCGCCGAGGGGCAGAGCTGGGGGCTGACCACCTTCTCGCCGCGCGGTCTCGCGGCATCGGGCTTTGCGCCCTTCATCGAGACCTTGCGTGCCAGCCTGCGCCATGTCGGCGGCATGCGCATCGACCATGTCATGGGCATGAGCCGGCTCTGGCTGGTGCCGGAGGGAGCGAGCGCGCTCGACGGCGCCTATGTCACCTTCCCGTCGGAGACCCTGTTCCGGCTGGTCGCGCTCGAATCCTGGCGTCACAGGGCGATCGTCATCGGCGAGGATCTCGGCACGCTTCCCGACGGCTTCCGCGATGATCTGCGCCAGCAGGGCGTCGCCGGCCTGCGCGTCCTGCGCTTCGAGAGGACCGAGCATGGCTACATCCCGCCCGAGCACTGGGACGCCGGCGCGGCCGCGCTCACCAGCACCCACGACCTTGTCCCGACCGCCGGCTGGTGGGCCGGCAGCGACATCGAGCCTGCCGATGGCGGCATCGACCAGGAGGGCGTTCGCGCCTGGGAGCGGGGCATCCTCTGGGGTGCCTTCCAGCACGCCGGCGTCGCGCAAGGCGAGCGCCCTGCCCCGCAGGACACCGCGCCGGTGGTGGATGCCGCGATCCGCTACATCGCCCGCACGCCCTGTACGCTGAAGCTTCTCCCCATCGAGGATGCGCTCGGCATCGAGACCCAGCCCAACGTGCCGGGCACGACGACGGAGAAGCCGAACTGGCGCCACAGGCTGGACGGCGACGCCTCGGCGCTGCTGGACGACGAGGTGGTGCGGAGGCGGCTCGGCTATCTCGGCCCGCCGCGAAATGCCGGCGCTTAGTCTGCGAAGCTTCTCCAGAGACACCGCGTCATCCTGGACAAGCGGCGGAGCCGCGCAGCTCCGGGATCCATCATAGGGCGATGTCGAGCCCTATGATGGATCCCGGGACGACCTCCGGTCGCCCAGGATGACGGCGTTTTTCACAAGGCCTGCAGCGCCCACACTCCGACCGGCACGACAGGAAGCGCGGCGCCGACCACGAGTTCAGCACCCGCCTGCATCTCGGGTCCGATCACTGCCTCCGCCGGACGAAGCTCCTCGGGAAGCGCAACCCGCGTATCGCCCCACCATTCGCGATCCGGCACCAGCGCATCGCCCTCCCCCATGCCCTCGGCGCAGCAGCGCGCCACGATGACCAGCATGGCCGCATCGCCCTCCCGCCGCAGGAATGCGAGCACGTTCTCGGCTCGCGGGCCCCGGACCTCCAGCGGCGCGTAGCTGCCCTGCGCGAACAGCGCGGGCGCGCTCCGGCGGAAGCGCAGCAGCTTGCGCAGCACCGCCTGCTTGATCCGCCCGTCGCGCCAGCTTTCCGCCAGCAGGTCAAGCGAGAGATGCTGTGCCAGCGCGATCTTCCGTGCAGCGAAATCGACCGGCCGGCGGTTGTCGGGATCGACCAGGCTGAAGTCCCAGAACTCGGTGCCCTGATAGCTGTCGGGCACTCCAGGCGCGGTGCAGCGCAAGGCGAGCTGCACCAGCCCGTTCAGCGCGCCCGCCCGTTCGATCCGCCCGACGAAGGCCGCGACGTCGCGCAGGACATCGCCGCCTTTGGCCGGGTTCAGGGCGTCGGCGGCGAATTGCAGAGCCTGTGCTTCGTAATCCTCGTTCGGCGCAGCCCAGCTCGAACGCAGCTTGGCCTCGCGCAACGCCTTGCGCCACCAGCCCCCGAGACGCGTGGCCAACTGGTCGAGCCCGGCCGCATCATCGGCGGCAAGCCCGAGCGGCCAGGCGCCGGCCAGCATCTGCTGGAACATGTGCTCGTCGGCCGGGTCGAGCCCATCCGGCCGGATCGCGGCCGCAAGCTCGCGCCAGCGCGTGGAGGCGGCGACCCAGGCATCCGGCATCTCGCTCAACACCGCGAGCCGCGCACGCATATCCTCGCCACGCTTGTGGTCATGCGTCGCCGTCGCCAGCATCGCATGCGGCACCTGCTCCGCCCGCTGGCGCATCAGCGGGTGGAAGGTGCCCGGCTCGATCCCGAGCACAGCGACATCGAAGCCGACATCGTTGCGCGAGAGCAGCCGCCCGTAGCGATAGAAGGCAGTGTCCTCGACTGCCTTGGCGGCGAGCGGCGCGGCGAGTTGGTTGAAGCGCCGGATCGCGGTGATGCGGGCGGGGCGAAGGGCCTCCACACCTTCGCCCGCGATCACCGAGGCGACGAAACGCAGCGCCGGCGGATCGCTCAGCGGCAGGGCCAGCGCGGCCTGCAACGCCGCCTTGACCGGTTCGCCCGCACCGACGCCGTCGTCGCGGCCAGTCGCATAGCTGCGATAGGCCCGCAGCTGTGCGATCAGGCCGGTCACGGCCCGCCGCAGCGCCGCTCGCGTCAGCCCCTCGGCGTCGCGGCCTCTCGCGCCAGCCTCCTCCAGCGCATCGACCAGCCGCTCGCGCTGACCGTCAAAGCTGCAGGAGAGGATTTCATGGCGCGCCATCTCCTCCTCGTCATGGAAATCGCGCGGTCGCCCGCTCAGGACCGCCCAATGCGCCGACAGTGCATCCGCCGACGAGCGGTCGTGCTGGAGCGCCGAAATCTGATCCATGAAATCGTAGCCGGTCGAGCCGTCGACGTGCCATTCCCCGGGAATCTGCTCGCCGGGCGCCAGGATCTTCTCGACGACGAGCCAGGCACGCCTCTCCCGCAAACCCTCCGGCCGCTGGCGCTGGAGCGTGTCGAGATGACGCCGCAGCTCGCGGCAGTAGCCGGCCGGGTCGGAGAGCCCGTCGACATGGTCGATGCGCAACCCGTCGATCAGCCCGTCGCGATAGAGCCGCAGCACCACGGCGTGCTTGGCCGCGAAAGCGGCCGGCTCCTCCATCCGGACGGCAGCGAGCTGGGTGACGTCGAAGAAGCGGCGCCAGTTGATCCGGTCGCCGGCGTTGCGCCACCAGTCGAGCACGAAGTTCTGGCGCGAAAGCAGGGCATCGAGCCGCTCGGCATCGCGAAAGGCCTCGACCCCGGCCGCCGCGATCTCGGCTTGGTCCTCGGGGCGGATCGGGAAAAGATGTTCGCCATAGGAGACGGCGTAGCCGCCATCATGGAGGACCAGCGACAAGGCGCCCGATGCCAGCACCTCCCGATAGGGCTCTCCCAGGAAAGGCGCATGGACCTTGCCGGCAAGCTGCGGATCGGGAGATTCGAAATCGACGTCGAACCAATCAGCATAGGCGCTGTTGCCGCCATGCTTGAGCAGGTCGAGCCAGAGCCTGTTGTCGCTGCCGCCGACCGCCATATGGTTGGGCACGATGTCGAGGATGATGCCGATGCCCTGCCCGCGCAGCGCCGCCGCCATCTCCTCGAACGCAGCTTCCCCGCCGAGTTCGGGATTGATCGCATCGTAGTCGACGACGTCATAGCCGTGCATCGAGCCGGCCCGCGCGGTCAGGATGGGCGAGGCATAGACATGGCTGATGCCGAGTTCGCCGAGGTAGCCCGCGAGATCGCGCCCGGCCGAGAACGGGAAATCCTTGTGGAACTGCAGGCGGTAGGTCGCGCGCGGCACATCGGAGGTGGTGGCGACAGGGGTATCGAGGCGCTGCGGCGCATCCGGCATTGGTGATCTTTCAGGCTGTCGGCCGCCCAGCGGGCCGAGAGACTGAACCGGAGATCGCCGCGCTTGTTCCCGGTCTCAGGCGGCCGCGCGCGCCTCGACGACCCCAGCGATCGCCTCCAGCATGCGGGTGTCGTCGCCGGCGAGGCCTTCCATCGCCGCCATGCGCGCGATGACGGTGCCGGCGACCGCCTCCTCCACCGTGTCCTCGGCATAGGCGTAGAAGATCGTGGCGTGCTGGCCGTCGCGGTGGCAGCGGCCCTCGATCTGCTGGAGCTGGATCGCGCTGTGGCGCATGTCATGGATCACCAGCGACCGCTCGCGCTCGCCGCCCGGCATCTCGCCGCGATGCAGCGAGATCGATTCGGTGACGGTGAAGATCACCGCGTCGAGCTGCCCGGTCTGGAAGGCGACCCGCGTCTCCTCATTGACCACGCCCGAGCGCTCACCATTGATCTCGGCGACGCGCCAGCCACGCCCGCGCAGGGCCTCGGCCAGCATGGCGCTGGTCTCCAGGAAGGCGACGGAGACCGCCACCTGCTCGTCATTCCCCAGCAGGTCGTCGCAGAAATCGACCGTGCCCGGAATCCGCAGCAGGCTCGCCTTCTGGCGGAAGCGCAGATCGGCCGCCCAGCCCTGCGGCTTGCGCGTCGAGCCTCCGGCCAGACCGAGCTCCCTGCGGAACTCCCGCCAGGTCGCGTCGTAGAGCTTGCGCGCGGCGGCATCCAGCGCGACAGGAGCCAGCTCGCGCTGGACCTCGGGCCAGCCCGCGATCTCCTCCGGCCGCCGGCGCAACCCGATAGCCTTGGCACCGCGATAGAGCAGATCGGCCATCACCTTGCGGTCGGCCTCGTTGGGCTCCCAGCTCCAGTTCTTCCAGCGCCCCTTGGCCCGCCCGATCCTCAACTGCTTCATCAGCACGCGGAAACCGTCGAGATCGGCGCTCGGCATGCCCGCCGCCCGCGCCAGCAAGGGTCCGAGATAAGACAGCTCGTGCGGCGATTGTCCGGCGGTGGCGCTCATGTAGATCGTGAAATGCGCAGCCGCCGCCATCTGCCGGCAGACCAAACCCTGCTGCGAGTTCGGATTGCGGATGCGGTGCGCCTCGTCGATCACCACCAGGGGCCAGACCCGCTTCGGCGTGCCGAACTTGGCCAACTCGTTGTTCTTCGCCCGAACCGAACGCTTCTTCGAATCGGCCGGCGCCGCCAGCAGCGACTTGGTCTTCTCGAAATTCATCAGGGTGACTCGCTTGGCCGGCAGCCCCGACAGCGTCATCGTCCGCCGCCATTGCGGGATCGCGCCCTTGGGGCAGATCACCAGCACCTCCTGTTCCGGCATCGCCGACAGCGCGAGCCAGGCCGAGAGCGTCTTGCCGAGCCCCGTCAGATCGCCGAGCAGGAAGCCCGGGGCACCGGCCGCGCGCGCCGCCAGGATGGCATCGCCAGCCACGCGCTGATGCGCATGCGGCACCATGAGATGCGGATCGTCCGTCATCACGCGCGCATCCCCTGCGCGCCATATCCCGTGGCCGATCCCTGCATGCGCATGCCAGTATCAACGGCAGGCGCGATCGGCAACGATCCCGCCCTTTCCCTGACGCAGACAGATAGCGAGCTTCCATGACCCGCGCCCAGGCCATCGCGCATGCCCAGGACTATTTCGATACCGGCGCTTTGAAGCGCGACCTGGCGCGGCTCATCGCGATGCCGACCGAGAGCCAGAACCCCGAGCGTGCATCGGTGCTCGTCGATTACCTCGAGCGCGAGATGCGCCCGCTCTTCGAGGGGCTCGGCTTCGCATGCCGGATCCTGACCCATCCGAAGGCCAAGGGCCCCTTCCTTTTCGCTGAGCGGATCGAGGACGAAAGCCTGCCGACGATCTTCGGCTATGGCCATGGCGACGTCATCCGCGGCCTCGATGCGCAGTGGAGCGAGGGGCTCTCGCCCTGGACCCTGACCGAGCGCGGCGACCGCTGGTATGGCCGCGGCGTCGTCGACAACAAGGGCCAGCACGTCATCAATATCAACGCCTTGCGCGCCGTACTTGAATCACGCGGCAAGCTCGGCTTCAACGCCAAATATCTGATCGAGATGGGCGAGGAATCGGGCTCTCCCGGCCTGCGCGAACTCTGCGCTGACGAGGCGGAGTTGTTCCGTTCGGATGTGCTGATCGCCTCCGACGGCCCGCGCCTCAATGCCGAACGACCGACGGTTTTCCTTGGAGCACGCGGGGTCATCACCTTCGACCTCTCGATAGTGGCGCGCGAGGGCGGGCATCATTCCGGCAACTGGGGCGGCATTCTCTCCGATCCTGCGATCCAGCTTGCGCATGCGATCGCGAGCATCACCTCGCCGACCGGCCAGATCCGCATCCATGAATGGGTGCCGCCGGAGCTGCCGCGGGCCGTGCGCGATGCGGTGGCCGATTGCATCATCGATGGCGGCATTGACGGTCCGCAGATCGATGCCGGCTGGGGCGAGCCCGGCCTGTCGCCGGCCGAACAGGTCTTCGGCTGGTGCTCGTTCGACGTTCTGGCGATGAAGTCGGGCGTTCCGGAAACGCCCGTCAACGCCGTGCCGCCGAGCGCCTGGGCCCGTTGCGCGCTGCGCTTCGTCGTCGGCATCGACCCGAAGGACGTCGTCCCGGCGCTGCGCCGCCATCTCGACCGTCACGGCTTTTCCATGGTCGAGATCGTCATGCCCGGCGCCGAACGCTTCGGTGCGACCCGTCTCGACCCGGAGGATCCCTGGGTCGCCTTCACCATGGCTTCGGTCGCGCGCAGCACCAACAAGAAGCCGGCCCTGCTTCCCAATCTCGGCGGCTCCCTGCCCAACGACATCTTCGCCGAGATCCTCGGCCTGCGCACGATCTGGGTGCCGCACTCCTATCCCGGCTGTTCGCAGCATGCGCCCGACGAACACCTGCCCATCGCCATCGCCCGCGAGGCGCTGGGATTGATGGCCGGGCTCTACTGGGACATCGGCTCAGGCGAGGCACCGCCCCTGTAGAGCGCTACTCCAGCGGCTGCCGCGGGCCACGGTCAGGCGGCAGGTCGAAGGGCGTAGCGGGCGGACCCTCTGGCGGCACGTCGGGCGGCAACTCCGGCGGCGGCCCGACCGGAACGCCCAGCGGCTCCTCGTCCGGCGGCGATTCGACCGGCGGCGCGGGCGGCACCTCCGTCGGCGTCAGCGGCGGGGCCTCGGGCGGCGGATTGGGCATGGCGGGCGTTCCACCGGGGTCGGCCGCATGAATCATGGTTGTCATCAGGCAAGGTCCTCTTTCGAGGACAAACGCATGGGCGTGCCGAAAGGTTCGCGGTAGCCCGTGAACCCCGAAAACGACGACGCCGGCACGAGGCCGGCGTCGCATGTCAAAGGCTGGCATGATCGAAGGCTGGTTCAGCGCCTCACTTGAAGGTCGGCGGGGCATTCAGGTCGAAGCCCCCCAATCCGCCGGCGCCGCCCATGCCCGGGATCTGGATCGAGTCGAACTGCTTGTCGATCGCCTTCTGGTCGAGCTGCACGGCGGAAGCCTTGTAGTGCATCACCATCTGCGGGAAGGCCACCACCAGCGCCACCATGATGCACTGGATCACCACGAAGGGCACCGCGCCCCAGTAGATCTGGGCGGTGGTCACCGGCTCCATCATGTTGCCGGTCACCTTGTCGCGGTAGCGGTCCTTCGGCGCGACCGAGCGCAGGAAGAACAGCGCGAAGCCGAAGGGCGGATGCATGAAGCTGGTCTGCATGTTCACGCCCAGGATGACGCCGAACCAGATCAGGTCGATGCCGAGCTTGTCGGCGGCCGGCCCGAGCAGCGGCACGATGATGAAGGCGAGCTCGAAGAAGTCGAGGAAGAAGGCGAGCAGGAACACCATCACGTTGACGACGATCAGGAAGCCCGTCGCGCCGCCCGGCAGTCCGACCAGCAGATGCTCGACCCAGACATGGCCGTTGACCCCGTAGAAGGTCAGCGAGAACACGCGCGCGCCAACGAGGATGAACAGCACGAAGGCCGAAAGCTTGGCGGTCGACTCCGTCGCCTGCTTGAGCAGGTCGAAGGTCATGCGCTTCTTGCCATAGGCCAGCAGGATCGCGCCGGCCGCGCCCATGGCGCCGCCCTCGGTCGGCGTCGCGACGCCGATGAAAATCGTGCCAAGCACGAGGAAGATCAGCGCCAGCGGCGGCACCATCACGAACACGACCTGCTCGGCCATGCGCGAGAGCAGCTTGAGGCCGAGCACCTTGTTGGCGATGGCGATCACGAAGGAGACGCCGACAGCGATCGACATCGTCAGGATGACGAAATCCGCCCCGGCCTTCACGCTCGTGAACAGCTTCAGGCAGGCATAGGCGATCCCGAAGGAGATGATCGTGATCACCAGCAGCGAAAGCCGCCGCGTCTGGCCATCGGGATCGCGCAGTGTCTGCGCGTCCGGCGGCAGGCCGGGCGCCCGCTTCGGATAGATCATCGTCACCAGGAAGACGTAGCCGGCATACATCCCCGCCAGCACCAGGCCGGGAATGAAGGCGCCCTCATACATGTCGCCGACGGAACGGCCGAGCTGGTCGGCGAGCACGATCAGGACGAGCGAAGGCGGGATGATCTGCGCCAGCGTGCCCGAGGCCGCGATGACGCCCGATGCGAGGCGTCGATCATAGCCGTAGCGCAGCATGATCGGCAGCGAGATCAGGCCCATCGAGATCACCGAGGCCGCGACGACGCCGGTGGTGGCCGCGAGCAGCGCGCCGACGAAGATCACAGCATAGGCAAGACCCCCACGGACGGGGCCGAAGAGCTGGCCGATCGTATCCAGCAGGTCCTCTGCCATGCCCGAGCGCTCGAGGATGAGGCCCATGAAGGTGAAGAACGGGATCGCCAGCAGCACGTCGTTGTTCATCGTGCCGTAGATGCGCTCCGGCAGGGCCTGCAGGAAGTTCTCCTGGAACAGTCCGAGCTCGATGCCGACGATGGCGAAGAGCAGGCCGTTGGCAGCCAGCGCGAAGGCGACGGGATAGCCCAGCAGCAGGAACAGGACGAGGGCTGCAAACATCACCGGCGCCATGTTGACGCGCAGGAAGTCGCCGAAACCGGCGGCGTGGGCGTCTCCGGTATGGAACCCGAAGAAGGCGATCAGGGTCAGCGCGAGCAGGAGGCCGGCGACGCGAGGCAGGCGGGTGGCGGTCATGATGGTGGGTGTCCGGGCGTCTTTGGAGTTGCTCACGGGGCCAGTCCCTGCTGCTTGGCGACGTCGAGCAGTCGCTGTGCTTCGGCCTCGGCAGCGGCAGCGTGGCCGCGCAGCGTCTCGTCATCCTCGAGATGACCGCGCATGATCGCGATCTGCTTGATGATCTCGGAAACGCCCTGGAACGCCAGCATGATGAAGCCGATAATGACGAGGCCCTTGGCCGGCCATTGCGGCAGGCCGCCGGCCGACAGCGACTGCTCGTTGATGACATAGGAGCGGGTGAAGAACGGCCAGGAATGGTAGATCATCAGCAGGCAGAGCGGCATCAGGAACAGCGTGTGGCCGATCAGGTCGATCCAGTGCTGCACGCGCTTGGGCAGCAGGCCGTTCACGATGTCGATGCGGATATGCTCCTTCACCTTCAGCGTCCAGGCTGCGCACATCAGGAACACGGCGCCAAACAGCATCCACTGCAATTCGAGCCAGGCATTCGACGAGACGTTGAAGACCTTGCGGATGATCGCGTTCACGGTCGCGACAATCACTGCCAGCAAGATCAGCCAGGCGACCTTCTTGCCGATCTGCTCATTGATCGTGTCGATGACACGGCTGACCCCGAGTAATCCCTGCACGCCAGTGCTCCCCAATCCGTGCGGCGCCTTGTTCTGCAAGCAGGCCCCGTCCGCGTTTCGGTTATAGGAAGGCTATGCCGCGCACAAGCGCCCGGCCCCCTTATCCAAAAGGCGGGGTGCCGGGATTTTCGGCAGGGAGGGCGCAGCGAATGAAGTCGTCACCATGGCCAGAGCCGGGACTGCAGCAATAGCCCGCAGGAGCGGCTTCTCCGCAGAGACATTTCAACGATGTTGCGAAGAAAGATCCGTGGTGGGTGATGTAGGGCTCGAACCTACGACCCGCTGATTAAGAGTCAGCTGCTCTACCAACTGAGCTAATCACCCATACGCCACGAAGCGCAAAGCCGTTCGGCGGCCGAAGCCGCGTCAGGCAGGCCGGCGATGTAGCAAAGCCCCCCGGCCCTGTCCACCCACCCAAGACAGAAATATGTAAGGCAAAGAAATATGTGAGGCCCGCCGAACGAAACCCGGCGGGCCGTCCTCGATCAGGCCGCTTTGCGGTCCAGCAGGTGATAGAGCGCAATCGCCCCGAAGGTCGCCGTGCCGATGCCGCCGAGCTCGAAACCGAAGATCGGCAGCTTGAGGTCGCCGGCGCCGAGGATCAGCGCGGTCGCGACCGTCAGCAGGTTCTTCGGATCGGAGAAGTCGACCCGGTTTTCGACCCAGATCCGCCCGGCCGTCGCGGCGATCAGCCCGAACACCACGACGGCGAGCCCGCCGAGCACGGCGACGGGAATCGTACCGATCAGCGCGCCGAATTTCGGCGAGAAGCCGAGCACCAGCGCGATGATACCGGCAGCGACGAAGACCAGCGTCGAATAGACCCGCGTCACCGCCATCACGCCCATGTTCTCGGCATAGGTGGTGACGCCGGTGCCGCCGCCGGAGCCCGCGATCATGGTTGCGACGCCGTCGGCGAGGAAGCCGCGCCCGATCAGATGATCGAGATTACGACCGGTCATCACCGCGATGCCCTTGATATGCCCAAGATTCTCCGCGACCAGGATGATCGCGACCGGCGCGATCAGGGCCATCGCCTTGGCGTCGAACACCGGCGCGACGAAGTTCGGTAGCCCGAACCAGGCAGCGGCGCCGATGCGCCCCAGATCGACCGGGGGCGCCCCGAAGCTCGGCGCCGTCGCGGCATAGACGACATAGGCCACAAGCCCGCCGATCAGGATCGGCAGCCGCTGCGCCAGCCCGCGTCCGTAGACGGCGACCAGCGCCACCGCGACCACTGTGAACAGCGCAATCCATTTGGTGTAGGCGCTGGCCGAGATCATGCCCATCGCCACCGCAGTCAGGTTGAGACCGATCGCGGCGACGACCGCGCCGGTCACGACCGGGGGCAGCAGCTTCTCGATCCAGGCCGTACCGACCGCCTGCACCAAGAGGCCGATCGCAGCATAGAGCGCGCCGCAGGCGATGATGCCGCCGAGCGCGACCCCGATATTGGCGTTGGGTCCCGATCCCGCGTAGCCCGTCGCCGCGATCACCACGCCGATGAAGGCGAAGGACGAGCCAAGATAGCTCGGCAATTGCCCACGCGTGACGATGAAGAACAGCAGCGTCGCCACGCCCGAGAAGAAGATCGCCACATTGGGGTCGAACCCCATCAGGATCGGCGCCAACGCGGTCGCGCCGAACATGGCGACGACGTGCTGGAGGCCGGCGATGAAGGTCTGCGCCACCGGCAGCCGCTCGTCGGGCATGACCGCGCCGGAGGTCTTCAGGGTCCAGTTCGGAAAATAGGTCATTCGCGCTTCGCCTCCAGCCGAGCGCCTCCTCATAGACGCTTTGCGGCTGACGATTACAGGCGTGGAACGGCGCTTCGCCAAGCGGATTTCGCTACGTCAACGCAATTGCCGGGGGAAAAGCCCGCGCTCAGCGCTCGAGAGGCGATCCGTGCGGCATTATGGTGGCTGCATCGCCACACCGCGCGAGACGGTCGCGCGCCAACACCTTCACCTGGTCAGGCGAGGCAAGAGCGATCGGTCTCAGGCGACCAGGCGCTTGGCGACGGAGGCGACGAACTGATCGAGGCTTCGCGCCAGGTCATCCGCGACGGTGCCGACAGCCGTCGATCGCTGATTCATCTCGTTGACGGAGGCGCCGACCCGCTCGATCGCGCTGGACGTCTGGGCGACGAGTTCGAGCGTCTTCTCGACCTCGCTGGAGGTCTCCTGCGCATCGCGCGCCATACCATGCGTCACTGTCAGTTGCTCCCGCAGAGCGGACGCAATCGCGGAGGAGACGTCGGCCATGCCGGCAACGGAGGCGTCAATCCGATGAATCGAGCCGACACAACGCTCCGTCGCCTCGCGAATGGCGGAGATCCGGGCCGCAATGGCCTCCGTCGCCTGGGTCGTCTGCGTCGATAGGCTTTTCACTTCATTGGCGACGACGGAAAAGCCTCGACCGGCCTCACCTGCCCGTGCCGCCTCGATGGTCGCGTTGAGTGCCAGCAAGTTGGTCTGCTGGGCGATGCTGGAAATCAGGCTGACGACGGAGCCGATCTCGGCGACGAGCCCCGCAAGGCGCTCGATCGTATCCTGAGCTTCGCCAGCCGCGGCGACGGCCTGCGAGGCAATCGTGGCTCCATCATGGGTTCGACGGTCAATCTCTCCGATCGACTGGCGCAGTTGCTCGGTCGAAACCGCGGTCTGCGCCACCACGTTCCGAACCCGGCCGAGGCTCTCTCGGCTCGCAGCCATGCTCTGCCCGGCGCTCCGCGAGACATGGGCGCAGTTGACCGCGACTTTGCTCAATGTGCCCGAGGCTTCTCCTGCAGTGACCGAGACCCCGGTGATGGCTGCCTTGAACTCGCTGGCCACGCTGGCGACATCGGCCTCACACTGCGCGATGCGCGCCGCACGATTGGCAGCGACATTGCCGATCCCGCCGACCAGATCGAGCGTCAGCATCTCCGCCAGACGCGCGCATTCGCGCGCCGTGCGTCGTCCGGAGTAGCTGTGACGCTTGCCAATTTCGCGAAACGCCGAGCGCATCACGACCAGGCTCATCACAGCGTGTGCGCGCGCGCCGAACGGGGTTTCGGCCAGGATTTGCGAAGAAGTCCGCAGCGACCTGACATAGGCGTCGTCGAACCCTGCCTCGAACAGAACCCTGGTGTGCTCGCCGAGCGTCCGTCCCAGCTCGGCGCCATGCTCCAGCGCCGCCTCCCGCATCAAGGGATGGTCGAGAAGTCTTTCGCAATGCAAGGCGTAGCCGGCGGCGAAATCACGCTGGATGGCCGGCGCAAGCCACCGCGCCAGCCCCAACGTCTGATCGTCGACGCCAAAGATCGGGAACCGCGACTGTGGCGAATCCGGATCAGGCGGCATGGCTGGGTCCACCATGAAGGGAGCGCTCGCTTTAGAACCCCAGCAAGATGTTCGCTATTGGTTAAGGGTTCGTTTGGCGCGCGCCCAAGGCGATCGTATCGGGCGCGCGTCGCTCTACTCCGCCGCCGCTTGCGCGTGCAGGCGCACGCCCTTGGCCATCAGCTTGTTGAGCGCCACGAGATACGCCTTGGCCGAGGAGACCAGCGTGTCGGGGTCGGCGCCGCGGCCCGTCACAGAGAAGCCCTCATGCGTCAGCCGCACCGTGACCTCGGCCTGGGCGTCCGTGCCTTCAGTCACCGCATGGACGTCGTAGAGTTCCAGCGTCGCCTCATGCGGCACGATCGTCTTGATCGCATTGAAGATGGCGTCGATCGGCCCGTTGCCTTCGACCTCCTCGGTCACGATGCGGCCTTCGACGTCGAGCTTCATGGTCGCGCGCTGCGGGCCGCGCGTGCCGGCGATCACCGTCAGCGACACCAGCTTCACCCGGTCATGCGCGGTGGCGATGTTGTCATCGACCAGCGCTTCGATATCCTCGTCATAGACATGCTTCTTGCGGTCGGCGAGCGCCTTGAAGCGGGTGAAGGCGTCTTCCAGCTGGTTGTCGCCCAGATCGTAGCCCATCTCCTTCAGCTTCGAGCGGAAGGCGGCGCGGCCGGAATGCTTGCCCATCACCAGCGAGGTCTTGGTCACCCCGACCGAGGCCGGTGTCATGATCTCATAGGTCGACTGGTTCTTCAGCATGCCGTCCTGATGGATGCCGCTCTCATGCGCGAAGGCGTTCCGGCCGACGATCGCCTTGTTGTACTGCACCGGGAAGGAGCACGCGTTCGAGACCGTCTTCGAGGCGCGCATCAGCATGGTCGCGTCGATGCCGGTGTCATAGGGCAGCACGTCGCCGCGGACCCGCAGCGCCATCACCACCTCTTCCAAAGCGGCATTGCCAGCGCGCTCGCCGATGCCGTTCAGCGTGCATTCGACCTGGCGCGCCCCGCCCGCGATGCCGGCCAGCGAATTCGCCACCGCCAGCCCGAGATCGTTGTGGCAATGCACCGAGAAGATCGCCTTGTCGGCATTCGGCACGCGCTCGCGGACGGAGGCGAACATCGTCCGGTATTCGTCGGGCGTGGCATAGCCGACGGTGTCGGGCAGGTTGATCGTGGTGGCGCCAGCCTTGATCGCTGCCTCGACGGTCCGGCAGAGATACTCGATCGGCGTGCGGGTGGCGTCCATCGCCGACCATTCGACATCCTCGACCAGGTTGCGGGCCTGCGCCACGGTGCGGGTGATGATCTCCAGTACCTCGTCCTCGCTCTTGCGCATCTGGTGCTCCAGATGGATCGGCGAGGTCGAGACGAAGGTGTGGATACGCGGCTTCCCGGCATGCCGCACCGCTTCGCCGGCCCGGGCGATATCGCCGGTGATGGCCCGCGCCAGACCCGCTATCGTCGAGCGCTTGCTGCGCCGCGCGATCTCGGACACCGCCTCGAAATCGCCCTCGGAGGCGATCGGGAAGCCGGCCTCGATGATGTCGACGCCCATCACGTCCAGCAATTCGGCGATCTCGAGCTTTTCCTCGAAGGTCATGGTCGCGCCGGGGCATTGCTCGCCGTCGCGCAGCGTGGTGTCGAAGATCAGCACGCGGTCTTTGGTGGAAGTGGGAGTCGAGGAGCCGTTGGCCTGTGTCGATTCGGTCATGATCGTGTTCCTGAAAGCGCTGGCGCCGCTCTCTTGGGATGCAGGCGCCTCATGTCTGGGGTGTCGTTCTCGTCACTCCCCTGAGCGCCCAGGCATGCATGCCCGGCCGGCCCTCAGGGGCGGCTAAGGAGAAGAAGCAGACCAAGGACCGGGGTCGAGGAAGCGCGCATGCGGAGCGTCCGCGCGACGGCGCGGGCATTCATCCGGACATGGGCGGCGGTCGAGACCACGGGCGTTCCTCTACAGACTCGTCACGATGTAACCGAAAGGGCGATGCTTGCGCAAGCATATGTCTCATGCCGTGTCGCTCGTGACAGGGGACGCGCCGACGGCGCTATGATGGCGCCAGCGCGAATCGGCGGGGGCGCGGATGGCGGACAGGCCCGCCACAGGCCCCGGCGTGCGGCCGGAGATGCCACGGATGATGCTCTATAACCGCTGGGCGATCGGACTCGCCTTCTGCCTGTCGGGCCTTGCGGGCTATATCGATACGATCGGCTTCATCAGCCTCGGCGGCTTCTTCGTCTCCTTCATGAGCGGAAACACCACGCGGCTCGGCATCGAGTTAGCTGGGCTGAAAGGCGGAGGCATCGCCACCGCCGCCACGATTCTGGTCCTCTTTGTCTGCGGCGTGATCAGCGGTTCGCTGGCTGGTCATTTCGGCCGGCGCAGGAGCAAATCCGCCGTGCTCGCGGTCGTCGCGCTGGCGCTGGTGGCGGCGGCCGGCCTGGACACGGTCGGGTTGAGCTTTGCGGGCGCACTCTTCCTCGCCTTCGCGATGGGGGCTGAGAACAGCGTCTTCCAGCGCGATGGCGAGGTCACGATCGCGCTGACCTATATGACCGGAACCCTGGTGAAGATGGGCCAACGCATCGCGTCAGCGCTGCTGGGAGGGCCGAAATTCGCCTGGGTGCGCCATTTCGTGCTCTGGATCGGCCTGCTGACGGGCTGCATCAACGGCGCCATCGCGCATTACCTCGTCGGCCTCGGCGCGGTCTGGCTGGCGGCGCTCGCAGCGGCGATCTTCGCGATCGTGCTGCTCTTCCTGCCGCTGGAGGAGTGAGCCGCACGCACAAGCCGGCCGCGATTGACCCCCGATGGGAATCGGTCATCTTCGCTGCACCACCCGCCGGAGCCTGCCATGCGCGCCATCGCCTTGCCCTTTACCGTCCTCGCCTTCGCTTTGGCCGGCTGCCAGACGCCGTCCGGCGGCCCCCCGCCCGCCCCCTCTCCCGAACAGGCCGCGACCGGCGTCACGCCCAACACCTTCCGAATGCCGACAGGATCGGGCTGCTCCGGCGAGGTCGAGCGCTTCCAGGCCGTCATGGACAATGATCTCGCCACCGGCCACACCACAAAGGGCGTCCACGGCCGTGTCTCAGCGGAGATCGCGACCGCCCGTTCGAGCTGCGCCGCCGGCAACGAGGGCGGCGCGATCGGCCAAATCCGGGCGACGAAGGCGCGGTTCGGCTATCCGGGGTAATCTAGCCATTTGAGAGTGTTAAAAGGTTAGAACAGCTACGTAATTTTAGGGCAGAAACCAAAAACACTCTCGAAAGTCGATCATGCGAATATTTGTCTCACCACCGGTTATTGCCGACGATGAAGGCTTTGATCCAAAAAGAGATATCTTTAGACGCAAAGAGATCGGGGATGGCCTAACAAATCTCATCAGCTCAGTAAACGATCCTCTCGTTATCGCTATTGATGCACAATGGGGCAGCGGAAAATCAACTTTCCTGAGAATGTGGGCTGGCGAACTGCGGAAAGCCGACATTCCGGTTATAATGTTTGACGCGTTTGAAAACGATTATGTTTCCGATGCATTTATTAGCATCGCATCAGAGATTATTGCATTTTCACAAACAGCCCTTACGTCAGACACACCAAAGCTTCAGCAATTTATTGAAAAAACCGTCAAAGCAGGCTCCATTATTGCGAGGTCGGCCTTAAAGATTGGCGTTAAAATCGGCACTCTCGGCGCTATCGATGCATCCGATATTGAGAATATCGAAAAATACGCGAGCGAAATAGCAAACGAAACCGCCGCGATTACGGACAAACATATCGGCGAAATACTGACGAAGGCGCGAGAAGAAAAAGAAACGCTACAGAAATTTCGGGAAGCTCTCAGCAGCCTTGCCCCAAAACTATCAAACGAAACCGATAGAAACAATAACCTTGTTATAATTATCGATGAATTAGACCGCTGCAGACCTGATTTCGCACTTCAAATACTTGAGCGTATGAAGCATTTTTTTGCCGTACCTGGAGTACATTTTGTACTTGGCGCGCACATGAAGCAATTATATTGCTCCGTTGAGGCAACATATGGATTTGGAATCGACTCGCACACCTATTTGCACAAATTCATCAACATGGTGGTGAGCCTTCCTTTATCAAATATAAACAAATACGATAGCGATATCGATAGATATATAGAATATTTGTCCGCTGAACATCAGTTCGACAACAAGGATAATCAACTAGTTAAGACAGCAAACAGTATGTTTTCACACGCAGCCAAGTATAATAACATGAGTCTCCGAACTATTGAGAGAATATATTCTCAATTCGCACTCAGCATTGCGGTCAGCAGCGACAGACAGCTTCGAATTGCTCCGATACTAGCCGGCCTGTGTATAATAAAAATCGTAAATCCGTCGATATACGATCGAGCTCGGTCTGGAGATTTAAGATACGACGACGTCAGAGTTATTTTAGGTTTTCATGTTGCCGCGACTGATAATGCCGAACAATGGTGGAGCGAATGGTGGAGATTTTGCACAGACCCTGAAAATAGTCCGGAAAACAAAAATAAATATCAGTCAGCAATATGGGATTACAACCTGTCTCATGAAAGAGAAATTGTTCCACTGATCGTTAAATCTATAATTGACAGACTTCGCCCTTTTGACTGAATGCCGATGCCTTTCAGCTACCTTACGGTTGACCTCGGCGAACACGCCGTTCGGGTATGCGGGGTGACATTTGGCTGCAGAACCTCCGCGTCATCCCGGACAAGCCGCGAAGCGGCGCCGCTCCGGTATCTATCGGAGGGTGGGACGTCGCCCTGTGATGGATTCCGGGACGACCTGCGGTCGCCCGGGATGACGGCGCGTTTCCTCACGCAACCGGGAAAGCTCTACGCTGCCAGCCCCCGCTTCTCCAGCAGCGCATCCGGCGTCGGCAGCCGGCCGCGGAACAGCGTGTAGGCCTCCGCCGCGTCGCGCGTGTCGCCGGCCGAATAGATGTAGCGCTTCAGCTTGCCCGCCAGTTCCGGCGCGAACACGTCGCTGGCTTCGAGGAAGGCGTTGAAGGCGTCGGCATCCATCACCTCGGACCAGAGATAGCTGTAATAGCCCGCCGAATAGCCGTCGCCGGCGAAGACATGGGTGAAATGCGGCGTGCGGTGGCGCATCACCATCCCTTCGGGCATGCCGAGCCGCGAAAGCTCCGCCTTCTCGAAGGCGAGCGCGTCGATCTCGCCTGGCTCCTCCAGCGAATGGAAGGCGAGATCGACCAGCGCCGAGGAGGTGTATTCGACGGTGGCGCAGCCCTGGTTGAAGGTCTGGGCGCGCTTGATCGTCTCGATCAGCGCATCGGGGATCGGTTCGCCGGTCTCCGCATGCAGGCAATAGGCCTGCATCACCTCCTTGGTCAGGAACCAGTGCTCGTAGAGCTGCGAGGGCAGTTCGACGAAGTCGCGCGAGACCGAGGTGCCGGCGAGCGAACCATAGGTCACGTCGGAGAGCAGCCCGTGCAGCGCATGGCCGAATTCGTGGAACAGCGTGCGCGCATCGTCGATCGAGAGCAGCGCCGGCTTTCCCTCGGCCGGCTTGGCGAAATTGCAGACATTGACGATGATCGGCCGGACCTCGCCGCCGAAATTGCGCTGGCCGCGATAAGCGCTCATCCAGGCGCCCGAACGCTTCGAGGCGCGCGCGAAATAATCGCCGATGAACAGGCCGATATGCCGGCCGCTGGCTGCGTCCTTGACCTCGAAGATGCGGACATCCGGGTGGTAGCCCTTGAGTTCGGGCTTCTCCGCAAAGGACAGCCCGAACAGCTTGCCGGCGACATCGAAGGCAGCCGCGATGATGCGGTCGAGCTGGAGATAAGGCTTCAGCACGGCCTCATCCAAAGCGTAGGTCTGCTGGCGCACCTTCTCGGCATAGTGGCGCCAGTCCGAGGGGCGGATCGGGCCATTCTCGCCTTCGGATTGCGCCAGCGCCGCGAGATCGGCCGCTTCCTCGGCGGCGCGGAGCTTCGCCGGCGCCCAGACCAGTTCGAGCAGGTCGCGCACGTTCTGCGGCGTCTTGGCCATCGTGTCGTCGAGCTTGAAATGCGCGAAGGTGGCAAAGCCGAGCAGCTTGGCCTTCTGCGCCCGCAGCTTCACCATCTCGGCGACGATGGCGCGGTTGTCGCTCTCAGCCCCGTTCTCGCCGCGCAGTCCCCAGGCGGTGAAGGCCTCCTCGCGCAAATCGCGCCGCGTCGAGAAGGTCAGGAAGGGCTCGATGACCGAGCGCGACAGCGTCACCGCATGCTTGCCGGGATGGCCGCGGTCAGTGGCGGAACGGGCCATCGCCGCGAGCAGGAAGGGCGGCAGCCCGGCAAGCCCCGCCTCGTCCTCGATAAGCAAGGCGTAGGAGGATTCGTCCTTGAGCACGTTCTGGCTGAACTGCGTGCCGAGCCCTGCAAGGCGTTCGTTGATCGCGGCGAGCCTCGCCTTGTCCTCGGGGCCGAGCTGCGCGCCCGAGCGGATGAAGCCGCGATGCGTCCGTTCCAGCAGCCGCGCCTGCTCGGCATCGAGCCCCAGCCCATCGCGCTTGGCGAACACCGCATCGATGCGGGCAAACAGCGCCGGATCCATCATGATCGCCGACCAGTGCCGCGAGGTGATCGGCGAAAGCTCGCGCTCGATCGCCTGCAGCGCCTCGTTCGTGTCGGCCCCGGACAGATTGTAGAAGACGCCGCCGACGCGCGAGAGCGCCCGGCCCGCCCGCTCCAGCGCCTCGACCGTATTGCCGAAATCGGGCGCGGCCGGATCGGCCACGATCGCTGCCATCTCATCCTTGTGCTTGGCCAGCGCCGCCTCGAAGGCCGGGCGGATATGCTCGGGCCTGATCGCGGCGAAGGGCGGCAGGCCGAACGGCGTCGTCCAGGCGGCGGCGAAGGGATTCTCGGCGGGAAGCGGCAGCGCTTCGGGCGGAAACGTCTCGGAGGCGGTCATGACATCGCTTTCGGCTGGCGGACGGCAAGGCAATCGCGGGAGCGATCAACCCTGCCCGTAGATATGGGCGAGATAGGGCTTCATGAAAGGCGCCATCTTGTGGCCGTCGCAATCGGCGGCGCTGCGCAGGATGACGATATCATCGAGTTCCTGCTCCTCCAGGGTCGCGATCCGCGAGAGCATCAGCGCGCGGGCCTCGTCGGCCGACATCGGCACCGTCACCGGCCGCATGAAAGCGATGCGCCCGGCGGTGAACACGGCGTCCCAGCCCTCACCGACGGTGATCTCGGCCTCCGTCAGCCCGGTCTCCTCCCAGAGTTCGCGCACGACGCTGCCGGCGAGGTCGACCGTGCCGTCGTCGCGGATGTCGCTGCGGTCGGGCGTGCCGGCGGCGAAATAGACCATGCCGGCATTGGCAGTGTGGCCGCCCATGCGCCCGCACAGGAAGGCGCCATCGGCGGCCCGCAACGCCCCCATCGCGAACCCGTTGCGGATGGTGGGGCCCGGCAGGCCGAAATCGCGCCAGGCCATGAAGGCGGCATAGTCGGTCTCGAAATAGCCCGCCTCGAACACGCCGTCCGCGATGATGGCCCGGTGCTGCAGCAGGATGCGCCCATTGAACATCGCGGGCTTGCCGTCGCTGACCCTGGCCCAATGCGCGGCGATGGCGTCCCCGTTTTCGCGGGCGAAGACCCAGTCATAGGGTTCAATCCGCGCCGCGATAGCCCGCAGCGGCACGATATGGCCGTCGGCAAAGTCCTTCACAGCAGCACGCCTTCGCTGATCATCACGGCCGAGCCGCCAATCCGGGCCGAGACGAGCGCGCCACCCGAGACAGCCAGTTCTAGGGTGATCTGCGAGGGCCGGCCCATCTCGTAGCCCTGCTCGATCGTGAAACGGTGCTCGCCATCGCCGGGCTGCTCGAAGCGCATGATCACATCCGCGAAGGCAGCAACGGCCGCGCCTGTCGCGGGGTCTTCCCGAACGCCCATCGCAGGCGCGAACATGCGGGCATGGAAATCATGTCCGGCATCCTGCGTCCGGCGGCAATAGACATAGGCATTGGGCTGGTCCGCCGGCCTGATCGCCTGCGCCCAGAGCGTGGTGTCGAGCCGCACGCGTGCGAGCGCCTCGAGGCTCGACACCGGCACGAAGGTAAAGGCGACGCCGGCGGAGACGACGCTCGGCACATGACGATCGAAGCCGATCTCGCGCCGGTCGAGTCCGAGCGCCCCTGCGATCAGGGGCAGCGCCGCGGGCGGCTCCAGTTGCTGCGGCAGGCGCGGCAGCGTGAAGACGGCGTGCCCCACGCGCGGGCCCGTCGCGGAGACCGCACAGGGCACGAGGCCGACCTGCTCCTCCAGCACGATGAGATCGGCCCCCCTGCCCTCCGCGGCGTCGCGCAGGGCCAGCAGCACGGCGGTGCCGACGGTCGGATGCCCGGCGAAGGGGAGTTCACGGCTGGGCGTGAAGATGCGCAGTGCCGCACGATGGGCGGGAGCGGCCGGAGCCGAGACGAAGACGGTCTCGGACAGGTTGAACTCGCTTGCGATCGCCTGCATCGCGGCGGTGTCGAGCCCTTCGCTGTCGAGCACGACGGCCAGCGGATTGCCGGCATGGGGCGTCGTGGTGAAGACGTCCAGCGTCACGAAGCGGCGGGTCATAGCGGTGATTCCCTGGATATCATCAGATCGCCTGCGGTATCGTCAGATCGATGGTCAGCGGGCAGTGGTCGGAGGCTTTCGGCCGGTCCCAGCCGACGCGCGGATAGCGGTCGGCGCAGGTCGCAAGCCGCGCCATCGAGCGGTCCGGCTCGCGCGGATCGAGCGGCACGCGATAGGGCAGCCCGCGCCGGATCATCTGCATGGCAGGCGCCGGGTTGGCAGCCGCAAGTGCCGGCGAGAGCAGGATATGGTCGAGCGGCATATGCGTCTCGACCAGTTGCTGGCGCGATTCAGACCAGAACCGGCGGAAATGCGTCCAGCGCTCGTGTTGCGGCAGGGTCTCCATCGGATCGACGGCGAAGTCCTCCAGCAGCGGCTCAATGCCGCTTTCGCCCTCGTCCACTCGTTCGGCAAGCGGGCCGAGGCCGAAGCGATAGGCGTTGAGGTCGCCCAGCACGATCCAGTTGGCCTCGCGCCAGCCCTCGCCGAAATGCCGCTTGACGAGATACTTGACCGCCCTCGCCTCGGCGCGACGCACGGGCAGCGTCGCCTGGCGGCCATCCTCGCGCCCGTTGTTCATCGATTTGAGGTGGCAGCCGAACAGGGTCAGGCTGCGATCGCCGAAATCGAGCGTGACCTGCAGGCAGTCGCGCGCGAAGATCTTGGCCCCGGCCGGGATGCCCAGCGCCGCGAGGTCCCGGTCATGGGCGCCGGCCTCGGCAAAACTGAGATCCTTATGCGAGCGGATCGCGACCTGCTGCGGCGCGAGCATATCCCGCCGAGCGGCGAAGCCGATATCAATGTCGCGGCGGTCGTTGCCGTCGATCAGGGTGAAATGGCCGTAGCGGTGATCGGCACTGCGATGGACATAGTTGGCGAAGAAGGCCTGCAGGCTCGCCAGCGAATCGACCTCCTGCAGCATCCAGACATCAGCCCTGGCTTCGGCGATGGCGAGCGCCGTCATCTGGCGCTTGTCGTCCTCCAGCGCCACCGCCAGCGAGCGCTCGACCGCATCGCGCTCATCGGTGCGCGGAAAGTGGAACAGCGACATGGCAGCCGCCGTGTCGCCGCGCTCGCCCGACGAAAAACGATGTCGCGTCAGCAGGTTCTCGACATTGAAGGTGCCGACGCGCAGCTTCATCGCGTCAGAGCGCCTCGGGCACGAACTGGTGCGTCGGGGTCACGAATTCGTCCTGCGCCGCGACCGTCAGGATCTCACGCGAACCGGCCTCCTTGGTGCGCTTCAGCAGGCCGTAGATCGAGGCGGATGCCTTGGCGAGCGCCGCGGCAGCCGATTCCTCGCGCAGATAATGCACGAAGAACAAAGCCGCAATCGCATCGCCCGCGCCATTGACGCTGACGTCGAGCTTGGGCGTGCGGACCCGGAAGGCACCCTTCGCATCGGCCGCCATCATGTCGATGGCGTCGTCGGGTGTTTCGTCGGTCGTGAGCGAGGTCACCAGCACGACCTTCGGCCCGGCATCGCGCAGCGCCTCGACCGCGCGATGGGCGTCGGCGATCGTCCTCACCTCGATATCGGTCAGCAATTCCAGCTCGAACTGGTTGGGCGTCACGATATCGGCGGCCGGCACCGCCTGCTCGCGCATGAATTCGGGGATGCCGGGCCGCACAAAGACGCCGCGTCCGACATCGCCGATCACCGGATCGCAGCAATAGACCGCCTTGGGATTAGCGGCGCGCACGCGCTCCACCGCCGAGAGGATGCCATGGCCGACATCGGCCGAGCCCATATAGCCCGACAGCACGCCATCGCAGGAGGGCAGCACGCCACGCTCGGCGATGCCCTCCATCACCTCGTCGATCATGCCGCCATCGAAGACACGGCCCTTCCAGGCGCCGTAGCCGGTGTGATTCGAGAACTGCACCGTATGGATCGGCCAGACCTCGACCCCGAGGCGCTGCATCGGAAACACGGCGGAGGCATTGCCGACATGCCCGTAAGCGACATGCGACTGGATCGAGAGGATGTTCATGCGGGTCTCACGCTGCGGCCACGATCTCGATCTCGACGAGCCAGTCATCCTGCAGCAGCCCGGCGACCATCGTCGTCACGGCAGGTTTATGGTGGCCGAGCACCGCTTGTCGATAGTCCGTGGCCGGGCCGCGCAGAGAACGATCGGCCAGGAACGTCGTCACCTTGACGATATGGCCGATATTCATGCCGGCCTCGGCCAGGATCGCCTTGAGATTGTTCCAGGCGGTTTCCAGCTGCGCCTCGATACCGTCCGGCGCGGTGCCCTCTTTGTCGAGGCCCATCGTGCCGCTGCTGAACAGGAAACGCGTCGGCTGGACGACCTCGATGCCGTGGCAATAGGGGCCGACCGGCGTGAACATGGCGGCGGGATTGTGAGCTTTGAGCATGACAGCCTCGCAGATCAAGAAAAGGGCGCCGCAGCCTAGGCCGGGCGCCCCGTGGGGACCAATCGATAGCGGTGAAGGGATCGATCAGCGCCCCCGGCCGCCACATTTTTGCGGCGGGGCCAGCCGCTCAAGCCGCGGTCAGCCTCAAGATGCTGGTGGTATCGGTGAACTCCTCGACCGTCTTGATCTTGCCGTCCGCAGTGGTGACAAGGTCGAGGATCTCGACGACCTCGCTGCGGCCATTGGGCGTGAACGTCACCTTGCTGCGCCAGTGATAGGCCGCGCGTTCACCGTCGACGACCAGGCTGAGCGGCTCCACCTCGGTGAAGACGAAAGCACCGATCAAATCTGCCATCTGCTTGCGCATGGCGTCGTGCCCGCAGGTCTCCATGCACATCTCGACGGTCTGCTCGGCTCCGATCAGGCGATAGCTGCCGTCCGGGTGGATATGGCTCATCAAGCCTTCGAGGTCGCCGCGGCAGCGGGCGGCGTAGGTATCCTTGATCAGGGTCTCGATCGCGGCGCGCTCGGTCATGCCATCCTCCCCTAAGGTCAGGAGAGGAGTTTGACCGGCGCGCTCGCTGATGTCGAGCGGTCTTACGATCCGGCAGCAGCCTTCTTGGCAAAGCTCTCGATGAAGGTTGTCTTCAGATCGACATTCGACGAGGCGAGCTCCGGATCGAGCAGCTTGAGCGCGTCATACATGCTCTTCATCGCCTCGGGCGTCGAAATGCCGGTGCGCGAATAGCTCTCCTGCGAGTTCTTCACCGCCGACAGATAGAGCGGCTTGTCGCCGAGATGGTATTCCGCCGGGACGAGATCGGCGACATCCTCCGGCTTGGCCGTCTCCAGCCATTTCAGCGCCTTGACGAAGGCGTTGACCAGCTTCTGCGTGGTCACCGGGTTTTTCTCGGCGAAGTCGTTCTTGAGATAGAGCACGGCCGCCGGATTTGAGCCGCCGAACAGCGCCTTGGTGCCGGCCTCGGTGCGGGTGTCGATCAGCGCGACGATATCGCCGTCCTGCTCCAGCTTCGAGGTCACCGGGTCGAGATGCGAGATGATGTCGACCTGCTTCTGCTTGATCGCGGCGACCGCGCTGGCGCCCGCGCCGACGCCGATGATCGGCGCATCCGTCGCCTTCAGCCCGGCCTTGACCATGGCATATTGCGCGGTCAGCGCAGTCGACGAGCCCGGCGCGGTGACGCCGATCTTCAGGCCCTTGAAGTCGGCGGCCGACTTGACCTTGTCGGCGAGGTCCTTGCGCACGGCGATGGTGATCGCCGGGAAGCGCCCGAGCTCGACCACGGCGCGGATGTCCTGACCCTTGGCCTGCATGCGAATGGTGTGCTCATAAGCGCCCGTCACGACATCGACCGAGCCGCCGACCAGCGCCTGCAGCGACTTGGCGCCACCGCCGAAATCATTGATCTCGACCTCGAGCCCCTGCTCCTTGAAGAAGCCCTTCTTCTCGGCGACGGTCAGCGGGAGGTAATACAGAAGCTGCTTGCCGCCGACGCCGAGCGTCAGCTTGGGCTTTTCGGCGTTCTGGGCGAGCGCCGGTGCGGTCCAGGCCGCCAGCATGAGGCCGGCCGCCACCATCATATGTCTGCGGTTCATCGGGTTTCCTTCCCTGCGGATGCTTTGCTTTGAAAGCGTTCTTGGGGCGCAGTTCTAAAGCAGTCGCGCAGCCCGCGCCAACCCCGCCTTGCGTCGAAAGACCGGGGGTGAACGCCGGCCGACCTCAGCGGAAGATGCGGCTCGCATAGAGCGCCACGCCGAAGCAGGCGATCGCGATCCCGAACAGGAGCCAGCTCAGGCCGGTCGGGTTCTCCAGTGCCGCTTCGGATGGATTGGCCGGATCGTAATGCACCTCGACCGTCGCCCCGAGCGGGTAGCGGGCGACCACCTTCTCGGCGGCGCTGCGCGAGCCGGAGGTGGTCAGGCCGAGCGCCACCTGACGGGAGCTGAAATGGAGATCGCCGACCTCGTAGCGGAACTCGATAACCGCGGCATAGCTCCTGCGGTTCGAGCCGTCGCCGGTGGCCGCGCGCTCTTCGACGCGGCTCACCGTCACCTGCCCCGGCACGACCGGCCAAGCATTGGCACGCATGAGACGGCGCCGATAGCCGATGAAGAACAGCAGCGTCACCAGGCCGAAGCCGATCGCGCACAGCATCACCGGCACCTCGGCGCGCGGCATCGCCGCCTGCAGTTCCTGCACGCCTCCCGTCGCCAGCCAGTAGCCGCCCGCGCCGAGCACGGCGAGCACCGCAAGCCCCGGCACACAGCCGCCAAGCGCCGCCTTCTGCGCGGCCGGCGTCGCTGCCGACGTGACACCCGCCGCCGGGTGGGAGCCGGCTACCGCCGGCGCGCCGACCACGAGACCACGCTCCAGCACGCAATCCGTCGGGTCGTTGGGATCGTAAAACACCGCCACGGTGGCCCCTACGGGATAGCGCCGCACCGCCTCCTCCGCGAAGCGGCCACTGATGTCTCCGAGACTGACCCGCTTGCCCTGATAGCTTTGTCCCCTGACGGAGAACGTATAGGCCACGTCCGGCACATTGACCGCCGTTCCGATCTCGTTGCCCTCGGGCGGACGCCGCACGGCGAGTTTCGAGCGGGCGATCCGACCCTGGACCTGCAACCAGTTCTTGGCCCGATGTATCTTGATCGCGACATTGGCGATCATGGCGCCGATCATCACGACCACTGGCAGCGCGAACAGCGCGATCGTGCCTACCGTAGTGTCGAGAAAGGGCAGCCAGTCGCGCGGTAGATTGGCGAGCACCACGGCAAGAACGACAGACGCGACCACGGCCGCAACCGCCCATGCCGGCGGCTGGCCTGAAGCCGCTGCGGTTTTCGATGGCGAGGGCGCACGCACCCAGTCATGGTTCTTGCGCCAATGCTTTTCGCCGCGCAGGCAGGCCAGCAGGAGCGCTTTCAGCGTCTCGGCATCGACAGGCTCGGCTGCGTCGAATTTGGTGGTCCCGTCGTGGCGGGTCAGCCCAAACGAGCCGTCGTCCCGTCGGAGGGCCTCGACATAGCCGTCATCGTCGACAAGGGTGATACAGCCTTCAGGATCGGAGCCGACCTCGGCGACGGCGCGCGCGACGTCATCTGGCTTCGGTTCGTCAACGACACGACCGTTGATCTCGAGTTCCATGGCACGCCCCCGCCGCCGCAGAGCCAACAATGATCCTCCTGCAGGCGACGATCAAGCGCCGTTGACCTTAGGTCGTCGTCGAACTCTGTCCCGGCCGCCAGACCAAGAGCTTCCTCTCGACCATCGTCACCAGTGAATCGATCATGATCACGAAGATCGCCAGGATCAGCATGCCCGAGAACACGCCGGTGACGTCGAAGACGCTTTCCGCCTCGTGGATCTTGTAGCCGAGCCCGGCTGAGGAGCCGAGATATTCACCCACCACCGCGCCGACCAGCGCAAAGCCGACCGAGGTGTGCAGGCTGGAGAACATCCAGGTCAGCGCCGAGGGCCAGTAGACATGGCGGAAGAGCTGGCGCT
This sequence comes from Hyphomicrobiales bacterium, assembly GCA_900470775.1. Classification (GTDB taxonomy): domain Bacteria; phylum Pseudomonadota; class Alphaproteobacteria; order Rhizobiales; family Beijerinckiaceae; genus Allobosea. The sequence goes on from UCBZ01000049.1 coordinate 89,375, forward strand.
CGTTCATGCCGAGCATGCGGGCATTGGCCAGCACCGTCGGCGAAACCTCGCGCACGCCCTGATAGACGTTGAAGAAGACGATGAAGAACACCAGCGTGAAGCCGAGCGCCACCTTCGACCAGATGCCGAGCCCGAACCAGAGCGCGAAGATCGGCGCCAGCACGACGCGCGGCAGGGCGTTCGAGGCCTTGATATAGGGGTCGAACACCGCCGCCAGCAGGTCGTTGCGGGCGAAGACGAAGCCGAACAGAATGCCGGCAGCCGAGCCGATGACGAAGGCCAGCACCGTCTCGGTCAGGGTGATGCCGAGATGCCAGTAGATCTCGCTGCCGGTGAGCTGCGCCCAGGTCCGCGACAGCACCGCGATCGGCGTCGAGAAGAAGAACTGCGTCGTCTTGACCTCGCCGAACAGGCTCGTCGTGGTGACGACATGCCAGAGCGCCAGGAAGACGACCATGACCAGCGCCTGCAGCGCGAGCAGCTTGACGCGGTTCATGAGGCTGCTCCGTCAACCAGATCCTTGTTCTCTACCAGATCCTTGCCCTCCCCCATCGCATAAGCCTTCTGCACCTCGACCCGGAGCGACGCCCAGATGTCGCGGTGGATCTCGTGGAAGGCCTTTTCCAGCCTGATCTCCGCGATGTCGCGCGGACGCGGCAGCGGCACGCGGTAATCGGCGACGATCCCGGCGGCAGGCCCGGCCGACATCACCACGACCCGGTCCGACAGCGCGATCGCTTCCTCCAGGTCATGCGTCACGAAGATCAGGGCCTTGCGGTCGCGCGACCAGAGATCGAGCAGGAGGTTGCCCATGATCTGCCGGGTCTGGGCGTCGAGCGGCCCGAAGGGCTCGTCCATCAGCAGGATTTCGGGATCGCGGATCAGCATCTGCGCCAGCGCCACGCGCTTGCGCTGGCCGCCCGAGAGCATGTGCGGATAGCGGTCGACGAAGGCACGCAAGCCGACGCGGGCGAGCCATTCGCGCGCGCGTCTGTCCGCTTCGGCATCGGACACGCCCATCGGCTCCAACGCGACCTTGACGTTGTCGAGCGCGGTCTTCCACGGCATCAGCGCATCGGCCTGGAAGAGGTATCCGGCACGCCGGTTCAACCCCGACAGCGGCTTGCCGAAGATCGAGACGGTGCCTGCCGACGGCGTCAGGAGGCCTGCCGCGGCATTGAGCAGGGTCGACTTGCCGCAGCCGGTCGGGCCGACGACCGAGACGAACTCGCCCGCCGCCACGGCAAGATCGATGCCCGTAACGGCCTTGTAGCGATGGCCGCCATCGAGATGGAAGGTGATGTCGAGTCCTGTGAGCGCGACGGCGGAATCGAGCCGGTGCGAGGAACCTAGCGACGGCACATCCGTCGCGCCCGCAGCGCCATGCGGGGGCTGTTGCAACTCCATGAAATCCGTTTCCCCGTCGGCGTCAGGCACTCTTGATGGCGCCGGCCGAGCATTGCGTTCGTCGTGGAGGACGAGATTAAGCCATCGACAGGAGAAGGCAAAGGCATCCTTGGACGCAGGCGCCCCTTCGCTTAGGCCAACTGATCGTCAGCACCCGCGCGATTGCATTGGCGCAGCGGGGCGGCGATAAGCCCTCAGCCCCCGCTCGAGCGACCAGGACAGACATGGCCCAACTCGAACTCTGGATGCAGGCGCTGGTCGAGTTCATGCGCGCCAATCAGGAATGGGCGATCCCGATCGTCTTCCTGATCGCGTTCTGCGAATGCGTGGCGATCCTCTCATGGATCGTGCCGGCGACCGTGTTCTTCACGGCCTTCGGCGCGGCCGCAGGCGCCTCGGGGCTCAATCTTGTGCCATTGGCGATCGCGGCGTCGGCCGGCGCCGGCATCGGCTTCTGGGTGTCGTATTGGGCTGGGCTAATCCTGGGGCCGCGTGTCGATCACCACTGGCCCTTCAGCAAGAACCCCCAGCTCCTGGCTCGCGGGCACGCCTTCTTCGAGAAATGGGGCGTCGCCAGCATCCTGATCGGGCACTTCTTCGGACCGCTGCGGGCGGTCATCGCCATTGTCGCCGGCATCGTCCAGATGCCGTTCTGGCCCTTCCAGATTGCCAACTGGATTGCCTCGACGGTCTGGGGTTTCGCCCTGCTATACGGCGCCGGCCGGCTCGCCGAGATGGCGACACAGGGCGGCATGCTGCCCCGCTAGGCCACACGTCCTTGCGCAAACGGCGCCAGCCCGAAGCGGCGCCTCAGGCAAGCCCCAGGATCACGGCCAGCATCAGCGCCAGCGACAGCGCCAGACCCATCCCGGCGGCGACCGGGCCTTCGATCATTTTCAGCATCTGCATCGCGACCTCCCATTGCTGGCTGGCAATCCGAATGCACTCGTTGGCAGTCTCAATAGGCGAACAACTCCACGGCGATCCATGCAACGACGGCAAGCGAGAGCCCGCCTAGCAGAACCATCAGCACCGGCGCGCCGAGAAATCCCTGGCGTGCTTCCACTGGAGTTTCCTCGGCGGGGTTGGCATCGCTGTGGTCGTCGGCCCGCATCGGCGGCAGCTTCCTGCCACCTTCGGGCCCTTCCGTTTGCGCCTTGGCGCGGTCTTCCGCCTCGATGCTCATATCGATGCCTCCGCTGATGGCTTGGCCGACTAGCCCGGGATCAGGCCGATGAAGGTGTTGACGAGAAGAGCCAGCGCGAGACCGCCCAACAGCGCACTCAGCAAAGGCCAGTCTTCGCCGCCCTCATGCTGGGCCACCCGGATGCGTTCGTTCTCGGACGGGTTGCCCTGCCCGTAGCGTCCGCGCTCCATCTCTTGGCGATCCCTTGCCATGCCCTGCTCCCGTTGATCCCGCCGTGCGGTGAAAACGCGCCGTGGCGTCATCGGTTCCGCGAAGTCGGACGGCAGCGGCCGACCCGAATGCAAAGAGGGCGGACGCATCGCTGCGCCCGCCTCGGTTTCGTCAGAGAATGTCTCGACCTTACAGTGCCTTACGACCACGCGATGAATCAATCCAACAGGCGGTTGAATCAACCCATGAGCCGCCGCGATCCCGACGTCCGGGCACGAGCCCGGCCGTCGCAGAGCAGAAGGTCTTGGATCGATTCTTGGTCTTGTCGATCAGCGCCTTGGCCTTGATCCAAAGGCCGGGCGCAAGCCCGGCCGTCGAGGACAAAAGCCTGGATCAGTTCTTGGTCTTGTCGACCAGGGCCTTGGCCTTGATCCAGGGCATCATGTCGCGCAACTTGGCGCCGACTTCCTCGATCGGGTGGGCGGCATAGCGGGCGCGGGTCGCCTTGAACGAGGTCTGGTTGACCTTGTTCTCCAGCATCCAGTCGCGGGTGAACTTGCCCGACTGGATGTCGGTCAGCACGCGCTTCATCTCGGCCTTGGTCTCGGGCGTGATGATGCGCGGGCCGGTGACGTACTCGCCATACTCGGCCGTGTTGGAGATCGAGTAGTTCATGTTGGCGATGCCGCCCTCATAGATCAGGTCGACGATCAGCTTCACCTCGTGGAGGCACTCGAAATAGGCCATCTCGGGAGCATAGCCGGCCTCGGTCAGCGTCTCGTAGCCGGCCTTGATCAACTCGACCAGGCCGCCGCAGAGCACGACCTGCTCGCCGAACAGATCGGTCTCGCACTCTTCCTTGAAGGTCGTCTCGATGATGCCGGCGCGACCGCCGCCATTGGCCGAGGCGTAGGACAGGCCGAGATCATGGGCGTTGCCGGTCGCATCCTGATGGATCGCGATCAGCGTGGGAACCCCGCCGCCACGCTGGTATTCGGAGCGCACGGTGTGGCCAGGGCCCTTGGGGGCGACCATCAGCACGTCGAGATCCTTGCGCGGCTCGATCAGGTTGAAATGGACGTTGAGGCCATGCGCGAACAGAAGCGCGGCGCCCTGCTTCATGTTGGCGTGCAGTTCGTCGCGATAGATGTCGCCCTGCAGTTCGTCGGGGGTCAGCATCATCATGATGTCGGAGACCTTGGCGGCCTCGGTCGGGGTCATCACCGCAAAGCCCGCTTCTTCGGCCTTCTTGCGGGTGGCCGAGCCGGCCTTCAGCGCAATGACGATGTCCTTGACGCCGGAATCGCGCAGGTTGAGCGCATGGGCGTGACCCTGCGAGCCGTAGCCCACGATGCAGACCTTCTTGCCCTTGATGAGGTTGATGTCGGCATCACGATCGTAATAAACGCGCATGTCAAAAAGTCCTTCCTTGGTGTCCTTGGGGTGGTTTCTTCAGGCTTCCGGTGCGGGCAAGGCCTTCGTCGAGGAATCCTTCGTCGAAGAATCCGCCCGCCCGTAAAGGGCGAGGAACTGGTCGGTGGCCCGGGCGGCGTCGCGCTCGATTTCGTCGCGGCCAAATGTCAGGGCATCGCCCAGCAGCAACCGGATCTGCACGTCGCGGCCGACCAGGCCGAAAAAAGTCCGGAAAGCTGTCTCGGATTCGTCGAAGGCGAGCAGTCCCGCCTCGCGTCCCGCTTCCAGCACCGGCCGGAGCCGTTCGGCGATGGCGAAGCGGCCGTTCTCCAGCACGATGCCGCCGAGATTGCTCTTGCGCGAGGCGGCGTGGCTGATCGCGAGCCGGTTCAGCGCAATCGAGGTCGGGCTGGAAATGACCGTGAGCCAGGTCACGGCGAAGCCTTTCAGGCTGTCGCGCAGGGTGGTGATGTCGAGCGTCGGGCGGTCATAGCGGCCGGCCCGCACGCGCGCCGCCTGCCAGCGCACGGTCGCCGCCAGAAGCCCGTCGCGATCGCCGAACCACTTGTACAGCGTTTCCTTGGAGCAGCTCGCCCGGCGCGCCACGGCGGTCATGGTGAGCTGGTCGCCCTCCTCCACCATCAGCGACAACACGGCATCGAGCACGGCCTGCTGGCGGGCCGTGGGCTCATCCGTGTCCGCTGTGTTGGGTGTCGCAGCCATATGCGTCTGGAACCAGGAAATGCCGTACCGTACGTTACGGTTCGGCTCTCTAGCGCAGGCCGAGGTCCCTCGCAAGAGGCTTGGACCATGCTCGTAGAATGGCTCTGCGCAAAGAGGCGCTCGCCCTGCAGTCTATGACCCAGCGGCCTGCTGGGCCGCAATCCGCTGCAGGAAGATCGCCGCTGCGGTCAACACGAACCCCGCCCACCACAGCGGCGAGCGCAAGCTCTTACCGCTGCCAGGCTCATCCGACGGTGCCTTGCCGTTCAGCCGCTGCAGGATCGGCCAGGCAAAGCAGCCGAAGCCGACAATGCCGAGCCCAAGGGCGATGTGTTCGAGGCTTGGCGGTGTCATTTTGAAGCGGGTTCCACCTGCACTCCCACATAAGCTGCAAGCCTGTGCGCGACGCGTGAGACAAGTTCGTCGGAGAGAGATCCTATCCGACGCCGGAGCCGTTCGCGATCCACCATTCGGACTTGATCCGTCAACAGCGCTCCGGAAACAATGGAGCCGGCTGGAATAACGATTTTAGTGGGCCAGTTTCCGGGATTCGAAGTGATGGGACAGACCAGGATCCGCCCCGATATCCCATGCAATGTCTCATTCGATATGATCAGAGCAGGACGTCGCCCACCTTGCTCAGAACCGACGACCGGGTCGAGATCGATCCAGTAGACATTCCCGGACCGGCAATCAGCGGCGGGGATTGTAGTCGTCATAGATGATCTCTGACCCTCGGTCGGGCCCCCAATCCCAGTCGTCTACGGGTGCATTAGCCAGTCCGCCAAGCCTTTCAGCCTCGGCCAGAAGCCATTCGGCGGTCACGGGATACGGTTCAGGCGTCGGGAGGACGTCATGGCCCGCCTTGTCCGATGTGACGCGCTTCAGCCTAACCTCTTCGCCCTCCACACTGACGTCGAGCGTAGTGCCGCTGATGAGGCCCAGCTGCTTCACCACCGCCTTGGGCAACCGCACGGCGGTGCTGTTGCCCCATTTCGCCACCTGAACCTTCATGGCTTCGCTCCTTGCCGGATATCCATAACATCCAGCGCGGATATCCGCCAATCACATCGCGTCAGGCCCGCGGCTCATCGCGGCGATGCCGGTGCGGGAGACCTCGGTCAGCCCCACCGCGGTCATCAGCTTGATGAAGCGCTCTATCTCCTCGGTGGAGCCGGTCAGTTCGAAGACAAAGGAGGTCAGCGAGGCGTCGAGCGTGCGTGCGCCGAAGGCCGAGGCCAGCCGCATCGCCTCGACCCGATGCTCGCCCTTGCCGACGACCTTGACCAGCGCCAGTTCGCGCTCCAGCGCCTCGCCCTGCAGCGTCAGGTCGACGACGCGATGCACCGGCACCAGCCGGTCGAGATGCGCCTTGATCTGGTCGATCACGTTGGCCGTGCCCGAGGTCACGACCGTGATCCGCGAGATATGCGCGTCATGCTCCGTCTCGGAGACGGTCAGGCTCTCGATGTTGTAGCCACGGCCAGAGAACAGACCGGCGATGCGCGCCAGCACGCCCGGCTCGTTGTCGACGATCACCGCCAGCGTGTGGCGGGCGACGGGCTGGGCGACGGGGGCGTTCGGGTAATGCGACGAGGTGTTCATGATGTGGCTCGGCTTGCGGAGAGATGCGGGCGGAAATCGGTGAGGATGGGCTCGTCGACCTCGTCTTCGGCGACGATCCAGGGCTCGGCCAGGGCGGCATCGCGCCAGGCCTGGTAGCCCTTTGTTGCCGTGACGGCGGATACGTAATCGGCACAGACCGGGTCGAGGGGGATCGAATAGCCTGAGAGGCGAGCCACGACCGGCGCAAACATCGCGTCGGCCGCACTGAAGGCCCCGAACAGGAACGGTCCCGCCGCACCGAAGCGCTCACGCGCCTCGCACCAGATCGCCGAAATCCGGGCCACGTCGGCGGCAACCTTGGGGCCACGGTCGCGCTCAGGGTGCACCCAGGCGAGGTTCATCGGGCAGGCGCCGCGCAGGGCCGAGAAGCCGGCATGCATCTCGCTGGAAACAGAGCGCGCCATCGCCCGCGCGGCCGGATCACGCGGCCAGATCGGCAGGTCAGGGCGAGTGTCGGCAATGTATTCCATGATCGCCAGCGACTCCCAGACCTGGATCGCGCCATCGATCAGCACCGGCACCTTGCCGGCGGGCGAGTAGTCCGCGATGACGCGCTTCCAGGCGGGATCGTCGAAGGTCGGGCCGAAGGGGACAACGACCTCCTCGAACGCAATCCCGAATTCGGTCATGAGCAGCCAGGGCCGCAGCGACCAGGACGAATAGTTCCTGTTGGCGATGACGAGTTTCATGCCGCACGGCTTTCGGCCGGTGCGGCAAAGTCGAGCGCTGCCTCGACATGCAGGGCCGTCGTATCGAAGGCCGGCAGCGTGGTGTCGGCCTGCGAGATCAGCAGGCCGATCTCGGTGCAGCCTAGGATGACGCCGTCGGCGCCCCGCGCGGCGGCATCGGCGATGATCGCCAGATAGCGCGCTTTCGAGGCAAGCTCGATCCGGCCGCGGCAGAGCTCCTCATAGATGATGCGATGGACGTCATCGCGCTCGGCGTCGCCCGGGACCATCGCCTCGATGCCAAAGGCCGAGAGGCGGTCGCGGTAGAAGCGCTGCTCCATGGTGAAGCGCGTCGCCAGCAGCAGCGGGCGCCGCGAGGCACTGCGCTTGATCGCCTTGGCGGTGACATCGGCAAGGTGCAGGAACGGCACCTTGGTGGCCGAGGTGATCCTGTCCGCGAGCTTGTGCATCGTGTTGGTGCACAGCACGATGCAACCCGCACCCGCGCGCTCGAGGCGCCTGGCACTGTCGGCCAGGACATCGCCCGCGGCCTCCCAGTCGCCCTTCGCCTGCATCTCCGCGATGTCAGAGAAGTCGAGCGAGTGCAGCAGGACATCAGCCGAATGCAGCCCGCCCTGGCGCGCTCGCACGCCCTCGTTCAGCAGGCGGTAATACACTGCCGTCGATTCCCAGCTCATCCCGCCGATCAGGCCGATGGTCGTCATGTCGTGTCCCTCCCCTGCCGCGCAACCTCGTCATTCTCGGGCTTGACCCGAGAATCTCGCGCAGGATGAGGCAGCCCATCCGGCCTGAGATGCTCGGGCCGAGCCCGAGCATGACGGCTTCGCTCAAACCAGCTGCTTGCCCTTGGCGTCGATGATCTCGCCGGTGTCGCCTTCGAAATCGGGCAGGATCATTTCGTTATGGGCCTTGCCCGACGGGATCATCGGGAAGCAGTTTTCCTGCTTGGCGACGAGGCAGTCGAAGATCACGGGCTTGGGCGTCTCGATCATCTCCATGATCGCATCGTCGAGCGAGTCCGGGTCCGAGCAGCGGATGCCGTGGCCGCCATAGGCCTCGGCCAGCTTCACGAAGTCGGGCAGCGACTGCGAATAGCTCTCCGAATAGCGCCCGCCATGCAGCAGTTCCTGCCACTGCCTGACCATGCCCATATACTCGTTGTTCAGGATGAAGATCTTGACCGGCAGACGGTACTGCACCGCCGTCGACATCTCCTGCATGTTCATCAGGATCGAGGCCTCGCCGGCGATGTCGACGACGAGCGCCTTGGGATGCTTCATCTGCACGCCGATCGCGGCGGGCAGGCCATAGCCCATGGTGCCCAGGCCACCGGAGGTCATCCAGCGATTGGGCTCCTCGAAGCGGAAATACTGGGCCGCCCACATCTGGTGCTGGCCGACCTCTGTGGTGATGTAGGTGTCGCGGTTCTTGGTCAGCTCGTAGAGCCGCTCGATCGCGTATTGCGGCTTGATGATCGAGCCCGACTGCTTGTAGGCGAGGCTCTTTCGGGCCCGCCAGCCGTCGATCTGCGTCCACCAGGCGGTCAGCGCGGTCTTGTCGATCTGCGGCGAGGTTTCGCGCCAGATCCGGACCATGTCCTCGAGCACATGGGCGCAGTCGCCGATGATGCCGATATCGACCTTGACCGTCTTGTTGATCGAGGACGGATCGATGTCGATATGGATCTTCTTCGAGCGCGGCGAGAAGCCGTCGAGCCTCCCCGTGATGCGGTCGTCGAAGCGTGCGCCGATATTGATCATGACGTCGCAGTCATGCATCGCGAGATTGGCCTCGTAGGTGCCGTGCATGCCGAGCATGCCGAGCCACTGCTTGTCGGCGGCCGGAAAGGCGCCGAGCCCCATCAGCGTCGAGGTCACCGGGAAGCCGGTCAGCCGCGCCAGTTCGCGCAGCAGTGCCGAGGCGTGCGGGCCGGCATTGATGACGCCGCCGCCGGTGTAGAATACCGGCTTCTTGGCATTCGCGATCAGTTCGACCGCAGCCTTGATCTTGTTCAGATCGCCCTTGACCGTCGGGCGGTAGGTCTTGTGCTGGTTGTCGCGCGGCCGGCTGTAGACGCCGGTGGCGAACTGGATATCCTTGGGGATGTCGATGACGACCGGGCCGGGCCGACCATTGGCGGCGACGAAGAAGGCCTCGTGCAGGACGCGCGGCAGGTCGGCGATGCTCTTCACCAGGTAGTTGTGCTTGGTGCAGGAGCGCGTGATGCCGACCGTGTCGCATTCCTGGAAGGCGTCCGAGCCGATCAGATGCGTCGGGACCTGGCCGGTGATGACGACGAGCGGGATCGAATCCAGCAGCGCGTCGGTCAGGCCGGTGACGGCGTTGGTCGCGCCGGGGCCGGAGGTGACAAGCACGCAGCCGACCTTGCCGGCGGTCGAGCGGGCATAGCCCTCGGCTGCGTGGACCGCGCCCTGCTCGTGCCGGACGAGGACATGCTTGACCTTGTCCTGCTGGAACAGGGCGTCGTAGATCGGCAGCACCGCACCGCCGGGATAGCCGAACAGATGTTCGACGCCCTGGTCCTGCAGCGCGCGGACGACCATCTCGGCACCGGTCATCATCTCGCTCATTACGTCCTCCTGCGGCTTGTTTTTGGTCTGTGGGAGTTGGGCAATAAAAAAGGCCCTCAAGGGGCCTGGACATGCGCTGGCGTCGGGACGACGCGGTTCAATCAAGAACCGGCCCCTACCAGCGCACCCGTACGATAATAAGCTTGCGCATCGCGCTTCGACCCTTCGCAGATATTACGGGACGCTAATCGACACGCGCCGCCCGGTCAAGCGCTAACCGTCACAACCGCAACGATCGCGATGCGCCCGAATGCAGCGCTATGGCGAATCCGCTACCGTAACGGAACACTTTTTCAACGAGGCGTCATTAGGCTCGCGCCACTCGCTTCGGGACGACCATGTATCAGGAAATTCATACCGAGAACATCGCCGCCCGGGCCCATGCGCCTGAAGTGGCCGAGCTCTTGCGCCACTTCACAGCGAGCGCCGAAGGGCAGGCCGGCGTTCCCTACGAGGCCTTCCGCGACGAGGTGATGCCGGTCTTTGGCCCCGACCTGATGGTGCTCGCGCCCACTGGCGATGGCGACTATGCCTATGTCCATTACGGGCGCGAGATCATCCGTTATGTCGGCGGCGACCGCCTTGGCGAAAGCGTCTCGACGATGACGCCGCAGCTCGCGCGCTTCACCATCGCCTGCTGCGACCGGGCCCTCGCCGATGGCGTGCCGCGCTATACGGTCCATCGCTCGCTGAAGACGGTCCGCGTCTGTCTCTGGGAAAGGCTGATCATGCCGGCGACGGCCCGGGACGGCAGCCGCTTCCTGATCGTCTTCAGCCAGCCGCTGCAGTTCCGCGAGGAACTTCTGACCACTGTTCTCGACACCTCGCCCTCGGGCATCGTCGCGTTGCGGGCGATCCGCGACGACGCGGGCAATATCGAGCGCACGGTGATCATCACTGCCAACCGCCGTGCCGCGGCCATTGCAGGCAGAGAGGGCGAAGACCTTCTCGACGGCGACCCACAGGAAAGCCTGCCCTTCCTGGCCGATGCGATGGTCTGGCGTCGCTGCCTCTATGCCATCGAACTGCGCCGCGCCGATATGATCGAGACCTCCTTTGCCTCCGGCACCCGGACGGTCTGGCTGCAGATCGCGGTCGCGCCGCTCGGCGATGGGTTGGTCCTGACGATCACCGACGTCTCCGACCTGACCGCCGCCAACCAGACCCTGCAGAGCCGCGCCGCGACGCTCGCGCTGGAGATCGGCCGCGAGCGTGCCACCCGCCGCGCCCTCTCCCAGGAAATCGGCCAGCGTGAGGAGCGCGAGCAGGAATTGCGCCGTCTGGCCGAGACCGACCCGCTGACGGCCCTGCTCAACCGCCGCTCCTTCACGGAGAAGGCCAATACCGCGATTGCGGCCTGCCAGGAGAGCCAGGCCGAGAGGTCCCTGATCGTGGTCGATCTCGACCATTTCAAATCCGTCAATGACAACCATGGCCATCCGGCCGGCGACGCCGTCATCCGAGCCTTTGCCGACCTGCTGCTGGGACTGGTCCGGACGGACCGCGATCTCGTTGGCCGCTTCGGTGGCGAGGAGTTTGCCATCTTCCTGCCGCGCGCCGATCTCGCCATCGCCCAACGCACCGCCGAGCGGATTCAGGAGATGCTGTCGGCGCGCCGCCTGCCGGTGTCGGAGACGCTGTCGCTCCAGGTCTCGGCCAGTTTCGGCATCGCCACCCACCTGAGCGGAGAATCGCTTCCCGCCTTCATCGAGCGCGCCGACCGCGCGCTGTACCGCGCCAAGAACGACGGCCGCGGCTGCATCCGCGTGGCGGAAGGCCGCATCTCGGCCGCAGCCTGAGGTCAAGTTCGGGGATCGAGCGCACGCAGCGCCGTGTCAAGCGCGGCATCAGGCGCCACCGCCTGCCACCCCGCCATCTGGTGGCGAAACCAGGTGACCTGCCGCTTGGCATAGGCGCGCGTATCGGCCTGGCCGCGTGCGATCGCCTCATTGAGCCCGATCGTCCCGTCGAGATGGGCGATCAAGCCCGGCACGCCATGGGCGCGCATCACTGGCAGCAGCAGATCGAGCCGGCGCGCCCGCAGCGCCGCGACCTCCTCCAGCGCGCCTTGTGCCATCATCGTCTCGAAGCGCCGATCGATGCGCGCACGCACCTCCTCGCGCTCCGGACTGACGAAGAGCTTCAACAGCGGCAAGCCATCCAGCGGCCCGGGATGGCGCTCGCCCTGAAAGCTCGCGATCGAGCGCCCGGTCGCCTCGAAGACTTCGAGCGCCCGCATGATCCGCATCCGGTCGCCGGGCTTCAGCCGCTCCGCCATGGCCGGGTCGAGACGGCCGAGTTCGGCATGGAGCAGGCCCGTTTCCTGCTCCGCGACACGGGCGCGGAAGGCGGCCCGCACCGCCTCCGGCACCGGCGGAATCGCTGAGAACCCCTCGGTCAGTGCCTTGAAATACAGCCCCGTCCCGCCGACCAGAACCGGCAGCGAACCGGCCTGCTCAAGCTCGGCCAGCACCCCTGCGACATCGGCTGCATAGCGCATCGCCGAATAGTTGATCGACCCGTCGACATGGCCGTAGAGCCGGTGCGGAACGCTCGCCTCCTCGGCCGCGGTCGGGCGCGCCGTGATGGTCCTGAGATCGGCATAGACCTGCATGGAGTCGGCGTTGACGACGGTGCCGCCGCAGCGCCGCGCGATCTCGACCGCCAGTGCGGACTTGCCGCTCGCGGTCGGACCTGCGATGAGCACCGCCCTGATCCTGCCCGCCTCCATCGTCACCTGACCCGGTCCTCCCATGCTCGTCGCGACACTGGTTTCCGCCCATGGACAGGCCCTGCTCGGCGATGCCCTGCTGAGGCATCTCGAAACCACCCTGCCCGGCGCCCTGCGCACGCAGCGCCTTGATGGCGAGATCGCCGCCGACCTCTTCGCGGAAGCCGGCGATGCGCGCAAGCTCGAAGCCGATCTGCGCCCGCTGCTTGGCGATGCTCCGATCGATATCATCGTCCAGCCGGCCGCGACCCGGCGCAAGGCGCTGTTCCTCGCCGACATGGACTCGACCATGATCGGCCAGGAGTGCATCGACGAACTCGCTGCCTATGTCGGGCTGAAGGATCTGGTCTCAGGCATCACCGAGCGCGCCATGCGCGGCGAGATCGCCTTCGAGCCGGCGCTGCGCGAGCGCGTCGCCCTGCTGAAAGGCGTATCCCTCTCCGTCGTCGGCGAGATCATCGCGGAGCGCATCACGCTGACGCCGGGCGGACGCGAACTCGTCGCGACGATGCGCAGCCATGGCGCCTATGCGGCGCTGGTCTCGGGTGGCTTCACCGTCTTCACCGGGCCGATCAGCACGACGATCGGCTTCAATGAGCACCGCTCCAATATCCTGCTCGCCGATGGCGGCATCCTCAACGGCGAGGTCGCCGACCCGATTCTGGGCAAGCAGGCCAAGCTCGACGCCCTGCTGGAGCTGCGCGCACGTTTCGCCTTGGCGCCGGAGGCGACGCTGGCGATCGGCGACGGGGCCAACGATCTCGCCATGCTGGGCGAGGCCGGGCTCGGCGTCGCCTTCCACGCCAAGCCGGCGGTCGCCGCCATGGCGGATGCGCGGCTCGATCATGCCGATCTCACCGCGCTGCTCTATGCGCAGGGCTATACGGGCGCCGAGATCGTCCGGGTCTAATCGACGATGAACAGCTTCGCGCCCGACACAGTGCTGGAGCGATGGGCTTCGGCGCCGTCGGCGACCTGATAGGTCATGCCGGCCGTCAGCGGCATCACGCGGCCATCCTCCAGTGTCGTCTCCATTGCGCCTTCGAGGCACAGGATGATGTGGCCCTTGGAGCACCAGTGATCGGCGACATAACCGGGCGAATACTCCACCATCCGCACCCGGATGCGGTTCTCCGCTGGTCCGAAATGCTGCGTGCGCCAGATCGCCTCGCCGACGTCGCCCGCATGCCGCTCGGCCGGCACCGTGGCCCAGTCCGTCGTGACGAAGGGAATGTCGCTCAGTTTCATCGCAGCTCTCCTGTCGGGCAGGCTGCGACCTTGCCACCCTGCCCGGCGGCCGACCAATGCAAATCGGCGATCGGATCGATCACCGCGTGAAAAAGGGCGGCCACATGGGCCGCCCTTGATCGATCTTATGCAGGTCTTCGCTCGGCTTCAGATCTTCGGCGTCAATTCATCGACACCGCGACGAAGCGGACCTCGCCCTGGGCGTTCGAGACCAGAAGCAGGGCCGACTTCTTGCCCTCCTTCTTCAGCGCGTCGAGGCGCTTGGTCACGTCCTCGGGCGAGTTGACCGGCTCCTGACCGATCTCGACCACCAGTTCGCCAACCAGGACGCGCTTGTCGGAAGCGTTGGAGTTGGGATCGACCTTGGTGATGACGACGCCCTTGAGGCCGTCCTTGATCGAATAGCGCTTCCGGAGTTCCTCGGTCTGCGGCGAGAATTCGAGGCCGAGCGCGGTCGTAACGGCGGCCTTGGGCGGTTCCGCCGGGGTACGCGCCGAGGCTGGCTGCACCTTTTCGCCATCCTCGAGACGGCCGAGCTTGACCGTCTTCACCTCTTCCTTGCCCTTGCGCATGACCGTGATCGGCACGTCCTTGCCGACCGGCGTCGCTGCGACGATGCGCGGCAGGTCGCGGGAATCCCTGACCTCCTTGCCGTCAAACTTGGTGACGACGTCGCCGATCTCGAGGCCAGCCGGTTTGGCCGGGCCCTTGTCGTCGATGCCGGCGACGAGCGCGCCGCGCGCCGTCCCGAGCCCGAGCGCCTCGGCGGTCGCGTCATCGACGCTCTGGATGCGGACGCCGAGCCAGCCGCGGCGAGTTTCGCCGAATTCGCGCAGTTGCTCGACGATGTTGCTCGCGAGCGAGGACGGCACGGCAAAGCCGATGCCGACCGAGCCGCCCGTCGGCGACAGGATCGCGGTGTTGATGCCGATCACCTCGCCGTTCATGTTGAACAGCGGTCCGCCCGAATTGCCCTTGTTGATGGCCGCATCGGTCTGGAGATAGGTGTCGTAGGGGCCCTGCTGGATGTCGCGGTTGCGCGCCGAGACGATACCCGACGAGACCGAACCGCCGAGACCGAACGGGTTGCCGATCGCCATCACCGGGTCGCCGATCCGCATCTTGTCGGAATCGCCGAACTTCACCGCTGGCAGCGGCTTGTCGTGCTTCACCCGCAGGACGGCGAGATCGACCTTGGCGTCCTTGCCGATCACCTCGGCCTTGAGGCGCAGGCCGCTGTTGAAGATCACGGTGATCTCGTTAGCGTCGCCGATGACGTGGTTGTTGGTGACCACGATGCCCGACGCATCGATCACGAAGCCGGAGCCGGCCGACTGCGAGCGGCGCTGCTGAGGCGCCTGGTTCTCGCCCTGCTGGCCCTGGCCGGGTTGGCCCGGACGGCCCTGCTGACCTTGGCCGCGACGGTTGAAGAATTCCTCGAACAGGTCGCCGAAGGGTGTGTCGGGTCCGAGCTGCGGAACCTGCGGCAGCGTGCGGCCGCGTGTGTCGCTCGTGGTCACCGCCGCGATGTTGACCACGGCCGGCATCACCCGCTCGGCGAGATCGGCGAGCGAGACCTGCCCCTGCAGCACCGGCGAGGCCGCCGTCTGTGCCGGGGCGAGGATGGGGGACGCCAGCAGCGACAGAACTCCGACGCTGGCCACGAGAGCGACCTGCCGTGCGCGGGAGGTCAGGAATCCGGAAGCCGAGACGGGTTTCGTTGCCATCAGTGTCCTCGTGAAGAAAATTCGCACCGAGCCGTTCGGCGCAAAACGCTGACCTCAATTGAACCGCAAATTGCGGCGGAAGGTCGACACACGATCCTGCTATCGAACACGATCATGCGCCGCCTGCCTGGGCCGCTGCTGTCAGCCTCGTGCCAGCCAGACCAGCAGGACACCGAGCACCGCCGAGCCGAGGCCGATCAGCCTCATGCGTTCCGGCGGCGTCTCGGCGGCGCTGCGAAGGGCATCCTTTGCGAGGTTGGGAACCGCCGCAAACAGGATGCCCTCGATGGCGAAAACGAGGCCCAGCGCCGCGATGAAATCGAACATGCGCGACGCCTATGCGTGGAGAATCAGGGCCGCGCCGGCGCGGGCGGTGCCGCCGGCGCCGGTTGGACCGTGTCGCGCCGGGGCGCATTGGGTCCGTTGAAGAACCGGAAGAACTGCGAATCGGGAGACAGCACCATCCGGGTATCGCCGGGCTTGATGCTGGCCTCATAGGCTTGCATCGACCGGTAGAAGGTGAAGAACTCCTCGTCCTGGCCGAAGGCTTCGGCGAAGACGCGGTTGCGCTCGCCTTCGCCCTCGCCGCGCACCACGTCCGAATTCCGCTGTGCTTCGGCGACGATCACGGTGGCCTGCCTGTCGGCGTCAGCCCTGACCTCCTGCGCCTGCTGCCCGCCGAGCGCGCGCGCTTCGGCCGCCTCGCGCTGACGTTCGGTCTGCATGCGCTGGAACACGGCCTGCGAGTTCGCCGCCGGCAGATCGACGCGCCGCAGCCGGACATCGACGACCGTCATGCCGAAACGGGCGGCCTCGCGGTTCACCTCGTCGCGAATGCGGTTCATCAGCCGCGAGCGGTCGTTGCGGACCATCGAGGTGAAGCTCGCATCGGCCAGGACCGAGCGAACGTTGCCGTTCACGATCGAGGCGAGCTGCGAATTCGCGCGCGGGATGTTGTTGACCGCCTGGTAGAAGCGCAGCGGATCGGAAATGCGGTAGCGCGTGAACGCATCCACGACGAGACGCTTCTGGTCGGAGGCGATGATTTCCTGCGCCGGCAGGTCGAGATCGAGGATGCGGTTGTCGAGCAGGGTGACCTGTTCGAACGGCGCCGGCAGCTTGAAATAGAGACCGGGCGCGGTGACGACGCTGCGCACCGCGCCGAAGCGCAGAACGAGTGCCGATTGGGTCTGCTGGACCACGAAGGTCATGGCGTAGAAGACGATCGCCACGATGCCGAGGACGACGAGCAGACCGATGCGGATGATGGCGCCGTTCATCGGACAGCTCCCGTCTGGGGAGCGCCCGGGGCCGGGCGCCTCTGCTGCAACTGGTCGAGCGGCAGATAGGGCACGACGCCCTGTCCGTTGGACGAGCCGTCGATGATGATCTTGTCGGTGCCGCCCATGACACGCTCCATCGTCTCGAGGAAGAGACGTTCGCGCGTCACATTCGGCGCCCGCTTGTACTGCTCATAGACCGAGTTGAAACGGCTCACCTGACCCAGGGCTTCGGCCACCGTCTGCTGCTTGAAGGCCTCGGCCGCCTGGACGAGCTGGGCTGCGCGACCGCGCGATTCCGGGATGACGCGGTTGGCATAGGTCTGCGCCTCGTTGCGCAGGCGCTCCTGGTCGGCGCGGGCCGCCTGGACGTCACGGAAGGCGTCGATGACCTGCTGCGGCGGATCGACCTTCTGCAACTGCACGAGGCGGATCTGCACGCCGGCATTGTAGCCGTTGAGCGTCTCCTGCATGAGCTGGCGCACCTCGGTCTCGATCGCGGCGCGGTCGGTCGTCAGCACGGGCTGGATATTGCGCCGGCCGATGATCTCGCGCATCGCGCTCTCGGCGACGGCCTTCACGGTGCCCGGCGGGTCCTGGATGTTGAAGACGTAGTTCTCCGGCGCGGCCGGATCGATCTGCCACTGCACGATCACGTCGATGTCGACGATGTTCTCGTCGCCGGTGAGCATCAGGCTTTCCTCGATCACGTCGGACTGGCGCGAGGCGCGCACGGATTCGACGGTCCGGAAACCGACCTCGGTGGTGATGACGTTGGTCACCTGCGGCTTGACCACGCTGCCGATCGGATAGGGCCAGTTGTAGTTCAGGCCCTCACCGGTCTTGCCGATGAACTGGCCGAAACGCAGATTGAGACCGACTTCGTTCGGGCGGACGATGTACCAGCCCGTCAGGAGCCAGATCACGATCAGGGCGAGAATGCCGAAGATCAGGCCGCGGCCGCCGAGATTGCCGCCCGGCAGCATCGATTTCAGCCGGTCCTGGCTGCGACGCAGGATGTCCTCCAGATCGGGCGGGCCGCCACTGCCGCCGCCGGAGCCACCGCCCCAGGGGCCGCCGCCACCGCCGCCGC
>UCBZ01000093.1:0-233 GCA_900470775.1 Hyphomicrobiales bacterium
CGCTGATCGACGAGAGCTGGCTGCTGCGTGCCGCCGTCAACGACCGGCTGCGCACGGCCTTCGGCGGCGTCGGGGCGCAGCCGATGGCGACGCTGAACTACGGCTTCACGGCCGACCTCGCCCCGAGCGTCAAGGGGCCGATGCCGGCGCTCAAATCCGACCGCTTCGCGGTCTGGGGCCAGGGCTACGGCTATTGGGGCAGGACGGATGGCAACGGCAACGCCAGCAAGCTG
>UCBZ01000093.1:301-6075 GCA_900470775.1 Hyphomicrobiales bacterium
CATCTCGGCCTCTATGGCGGTGGCCAATGGGGCGCGCTCAGCCTCCGCACCGGCGCGAGCTACACCTGGCACGCCATCGAGACGCGCCGGGCCGTCACCTCCGCCTTCATCGGCAGCAACCCGCGCGCCAACTACGACGCCGGCACGGCGCAGGTCTTCGGCGAAGTGGGCTACCGCGTCGCGCTCGGCCGGGTGGCGCTCGAGCCCTTCGCCGGCCTGGCCTACGTCAACCTGCGAACGGACGGCTTCAGCGAGACCGGCGGAGCAACCGCGCTGGCCAGCCAGGGCGACGACACCAGGCTGGGCTACTCGACGCTGGGGCTGCGCGCCTCGACCAGCCTCAGCCTGCACGGCATGGAGCTGAGCCTGCGCGGCGGTCTGGCCTGGCGTCACGCCTTCGGCGATGTCGATCCGACCACGACGCTTGCCTTCGCCGGCAGCCGGACGTTCACGGTCGCGGGCCTTCCGATCGCGCGGGATGCCGCCATCGTCGAGGCCGGGCTCGATCTCGCCATCGGCCAGAGCGCCTCGCTGGGCGTGGCCTATACCGGACAACTCGCGCGGGACACACAGGACCACGCCTTCAAGGGCGTGCTCGCGGTCAGGTTCTAGAACAGGAGAGAAGATCAGTGCCGGCGGCGCGAGGCGGCCGCACGGCCCTGCCGGTTCCGCCGGCTCCCGCGCCGACGGCCGGCAGCACCTGCAGCAAGGGTGGAGTCGGCCGGATCGAAGTGGTTCGGTACGCTGAATAGGCAGAGGAACTCTTATCCGTACATCTCTCGAAGCAGCAAGGGATGGAACAAGTGATGCGCTTGTTCTTCCTTGGTCGCCCCCATCGCCCCACCGGACGACGTTATATCCCAATGCCGATTCAAATGTTTTAGCTTGGTGTATTGCCCTCGATAAACTAGCTCTCTAGGAACTGGCCTCACGATGCCGTCTTGGTATGGTGCTTTGATATGAACTTCATACATTTTCAATAAGGCGCGGGTATTTTTCCCATATATTCCATCATCAAAGCGAGATTTAGATCCTTTGAGAATTTTAATAGCATCGGACACGTCGCCGGGCGACGCCAGATTCGACATAAAGAACATTTTCAACATGATTTGAACGAGCATAACGTCGGTTCTGATGCTATTTCCATTCGGATATATTGGGGAAGTTATGTTTCAAAAATGCGGCAATTCATCCGTAATATTGTCGTCATAATACGTTACTCCTTTGATGCAATGCGCCATTGCTCTTGACCTCCCGCACACCCGATGCTTGGTCTGGTTGTCTTCCAAATCTCAAAGGGGATAACCTGGCTCAGTCAGGCGTACTGCCAAGTGGAACCACCAGGCATCCGTCATTTGTATGATGCTGTGCAAAAACCGTGACGCGCGGGATGATTGGTTTGGGGCAGCGTTGGCGGCAGCCAAGCGCCTCAGGCGGCGCACCCGCAGCAAGGGTACTGTGCTCGTCGCTGACTGCAATGGGCGAGAGCAGACATACGGGCTGCAGCGGATGCGAAAAGCCCGCCGCTGGTGTGGCGACGGGCCTCTGACCGGGGTCAGGACTTCACGTGTCCGGTGCTTCCGGGAATGGCTTCGGCTCTCCCGCTGGGGCGACCGGTACATCCGCGGCACGCGACCAACTGGAGAGCAGGCAGGCATCGTCTCCGACGCCGGGCATGCAACATGTAGGCACGCCGATGGTTCCGTCCAAAGCCGCCAATTTCGAGCAGGACGGGCAGCGCATTGGCGCCAGCGGCGACGTCGCCACACTCGTGTGGATTGCTCGATCCATGGCCGAAGAAGCCGCGCCCGATCTCAGCGCCATCCTTGCGTAAGAGCAGGCAAAGCATGTTAGGCTCGGTCGGAAAGGGAGTTCCAAATGCGCCTCGCCCGGATTTTAACCATCACGGTGCCCCTTCTGATGACAGCATCCGCAGGGGCTCAGGAGCTCCTCAAGCGGGAGCCGGCAGCGGGCCTGATCCGGTCTGGCCAGAAAGTGCTGGTCGACAACGGCAAATGCCCGCGCGGTCAGATCCTTGAAGTGACGGGAGGAACGTTGCCGAGCCAAAATGCTCGACATGGCCAGTCAACACCACGCGAGCGGCGTTGCGTCCCGCGTCCATAAAACGCGCCCATCGCGCGTAGACTAAAGGGTCGTTGCGCTGACGGCGTGCGCGAGGCCAAAGCGGTGGATGACGACGTCGCCATGCACTGGCTCAGGGTGACGCGGGAGGTGGTGCGGAGGTTCATCGCGCAGCGCGAGGAGCTCGGCGGCTGAAGTGACGCGCTGCCGGCGCGCCCGTTAGGGTTGGAAGGGCCAGGAAACCCCGCACCGGCAGCTGCCGCCCTCCGGGGGGAACTAACCGGGCGCGGTGGGCGGAGGATGTGAGAGGCTCAGCGTCGAAGCGTCCGTCATATGGATGAACCACCATCGGTCGAGCGGCGGCGCAGGGGCGGAGGCGTTTAGGATGAATGACCCCGACCGTGACCCGCCTGACTATCGTGCGCTGATCACCTCGCCCGGCTCCCGTTTTCAGCCGACCCGGACCGCAGCGACCGCAACGCTCCCTATCTGTGCGTGCCTTTCGTCGATCACATGCACGACATGGCTGTCATATCTACATCCGCTCTGTCTCAGACGACGAGCTATCGCGGCTGCTTTGGCCAAGGCTTCGTCCGGTGAGGCGATCTCTTCGCCTTTCACGTCAGGTTGCGTCTTGGCGCCATCCGAAACGGGGAAAAAATACCTCATTGCTCGATCTCCAGCCTATGGAGATCGTAACACAGGGAGCACCGGCTAGGAGGCCAGGTGACGCTCCGGCTTCGACGGCCGGATGGGCGCTGGTCAAAGTGGAACGATTCTCCCGAGCCCGCGTATTCATGGCCATGGCTCTGCACTGGTTCTCCCCGCCCGTCTATGTCACAACCGGCAAGCTCGCCGAGCGCTATGCCGTGACGAACATCGAGCGGGCAGCGGAATATCTACTTTCCTGGCGCGATCGAGGCATGGGACCGGATTGGCAAAAAGCCGTTCGGGCATGCACGGCGGCGCTCAAGAGTGAAGGCGGCACGGAGGAGGCGCGATCATCCTTCGAGGCAGCGGCGAGAGAGTGCGGCAAACAGATCTGATGCGCGCCAAAGTCTGCGTGATGCCGTCCTCTTTGACGTCGTCAGGCCCGGCGCCCACGAGGCAGCCACCCCATTTCCCGGCTATCAGTCGAAGCTCTCAACCTCATCGGCTTCATCGTCGTAGAGCATCTTGCTCAGCACGACGTATCGATTGATCGTTGCAGGGGTAACATCGCGAGTGCATCTCTCACGCAATCTTGTGGTTTCGGCGCGCACCATCACGCGAAGCTCAGGAGGATGGATCGAGTATTCCTCGCTCCATCCGAGCATCCGCTGCAAACTCACATCCCAGGCGAGGCATGCCTGCTGAATGCGCGTTAGCGGTTGCTTGGTCTGAGCTGGATTGGGAACCGCGAGAGCCGCTCCGACTGCGAGCGACATCGATAAATGGCGTATGAAAAACATGCGACCGCCCCAGAATCATGCCGTATTTGCACATCGCCTCTTCGGAGAGGCGTCATCCAAACTGATGACGGCGGCGAACTCAGAGGCGTCAAATGCGTGGTGGCCGCGGTGGCCGCACAGCTCCTTTCAGCAGCGCTTGTCGCAACAGGGGGTGCGTGTCTTCGTGAAAGGGCAGTGAGCCGTGCACCCAGCCTGACGCTCTCAGAGCCGCGCGGTTCATGTGGATGATCTTGTACAGCAGTCCGGATTTCGTAAATCCATCCTTCGGCGCCGGCTCTACGATGCCGTCGGCCACAAAAAGCCTGCGATTGATCCGCTGATCATCTTCGAAGGCTACTATCATCCGCTTGGTTTGCGGCCCGAAATACCCATCAACAGTGATGTCGGCGCTACGTTCGACGGGCCCTAAAGCTGGCGTGGCGCGTGAAAATCTCGCCAACTTCATGAGCGTCTGAACCAACATGACGTCATCGCGGACGTTGGGCATTTTGGTTCCGACAGGGAACGAAACATTGTAAACCTGATGCATGCCCGTAAGGTCAGTCACCATCGTATAAGCCATAAGACACCCCTCGCACGCAGTAGCCATAAGGCTAGACGGACGCGAGAGTTCTTCACATCCACCAGATGGATGACGGGTTCTGGAATTCGGTTACAGGCCGGTTCTGGGGCTCGACGAAGACTAGACGCTCTTGCCGACGATCGCCGTGGAGGTCCGCGAGGGCGTCGTGCGCGACGCCATCCTGCATAGCGTCGGCGCCAATGCGGAACATGGTCTTCCGCGCAACAACGCCGACAAGCGCCCGACCTAAGCCCTACTGCCCAGGACTTCACGTGATAGGCAGAAACAAGGCGTTCTTCGAAGCAGGCCGACTGCTGATTGTCGGATACCAGCGACGGATGTGCGGGTAGGGCTGCTGCTGGACTGGCATGTGCAGCCAGCGGTGAACCGCCGGCCCCAGTATGATATCGGCAAACCCAAATGCCTCGCCGCCCACGAAAGGGTGAGACGCGAGGTGAGTGTCCAGCATCTCCAACCGTTCGTTAGAGGCCGCGCAAGAACGCTTCACGGCGTCGGCGTCGCGCTGGGCTTCGGGCGTCCGGACCAGATTCCAGAAAGCGGGCATCGTCGCGGGCGTGAAATTGGTAGCCTGCCAGTCGCTCCATCTGTCGCCGACCGCCCGCGAGAGTGGGTCCTCCAGCCAGAGCACTCCGCTTGAATAGCGAGCGCACAGATATCGTACAATCGAGTTTGATTCCCAGAACACCATCCCATCCTGTTCCATGGCCGGAACCAGACGGTTTGGATTCAGAGCTGAATATTCAGAAGTTTTGACGATTCCGAATGCGCCACCGGCATCGATACGCTCATAGAGCAACCCCAGCTCTTCCAGACACCAGACGACCTTCTGGACGTTCACGGAGTTGTTTCGTCCCCATAACTTTATCATTCAATCCGTCTCCTCACCTCAATGTCTTTGTCTGAGTGGTTCATTTCGTTTCAGACCTAGGCATTCCAATAGCTGCAGCTCTGATCCGGACGCACCTCGCCTACGATGAAGCGAGTTGAATTTAGAACGAACGCCTTAAATATAGCTTCGCTTCGTTCCCGGTAAAGCGCGTGATCTGTTCTATTCCTCATCCGGCTCCGAGCCGGCGCCGGTCAAGCGGCGGCGTAGGGTCGCGGGTAAGGATGAATGAGCCAGATCCGCTGGAAGAGCCGCCGAACCGCCACGGCCTGCTGATCGTCGGTGGCGCCGTGCTGGCCTTCATCATTTTCACGTATCCATGGCTCGGCGGTCCTCGCCCTGCGAGGCCGTGGTGATGAGGCAGGCGCATGTGTAATCTACAGCCTGACCAAGGGCCAGGTGGCGATCGTGGCGATGACGAGGGCGATGCGGGATGCGCGCGGCACGGCCGGGCAGGGCGGTCTTGGCAGATTCGTCCAGCAGGTCTATTTGAAAGGCGGCCCTGCCCAGAGCCTTGCCTTCGAGCCCGTCAGCACCTGCAAGTGCGGCGGGCTCTTCCAATATGGGCGGGGGATCGGGCGGGGCTGGCTCTATAGACTCACGGGCGCGCGCGAGAGGCCCGTTCTCCGGCCCACGATATGCCCACGATTGACGCGAACCTTCCCGGAACGTGACGCGAACGTCGGTAACCGAGAGTGCCGACGGGCACGGGGGTGTCGCGGCGGGGCGCTCCTTTACACGGAGAGGGTCAGCGGTTAGCGCACTTGTCTGG
>UCBZ01000048.1 GCA_900470775.1 Hyphomicrobiales bacterium
GATTCCTCTGCGAAAGGGTTGTGGCGTTGAGGAGTGATTGCTGATTCACTTCGCTTGGGTGTGGCGGAGGGATCGGCATGTCGGATCAGCTGTCTTTGGCGGAGGCGTTTCTCGACCCTCGGCTGGGCACGAACGCGAAGCTTGCGCGGATTGACGGGTTGATAGCGTGGGAGCGGCTTGCGCCATTGGTGGGCAAGCTGCGCCAGGCTCAGACGGGCCGACCGCCCTATGCGCCGCTGGCGATGCTCAAGGCGCTTTATCTGCAGGCGCTCTACGACCTCTCGGACCCTGGGCTGGAGGAGGCGCTGCTGGACCGGCTCTCGTTCCGGCGCTTCTGCGGCTTTGCGCTTGATGGCGGCACGCCCGACGAGACGACGCTGTGCCGCTTCCGGCTGGCGGTGGCGCAGGCCGGCGTGATCGAAGCCTGCTTTGCCGAGATCGGCGCTCAACTCGCGGCAAGAGGCCTGATCCTGAAGAAGGGCACGTTGCTCGACGCCACGCTGGTTCAGGCGACCCATGCTCCGCCCTCACGTGAGGCTGGGCTGGGCAAGGGCCATCCCAGCGAGCCCGGCGCCGACTGGGGCAAGAAGAACGGCAAGGCCCATTTCGGCTACAAGCTGCATGTCGGCGTCGACGCGGGCTCGGGCCTGATCCGCACCGCGCTCGTGACCTCGGCGCGGGTTCAGGACGTCGAGATGATGCCCGGTCTCGTCAGTGGCGACGAGGCCGCCGTCTATGCCGATCGCGGCTATGAGAGCAAGGCTCACCGCGCTGCCCTCAAGGCCAGAGGCGTCAAGGACCGCGTCATGCATCGCCGGCACAAGCACATCGCCGCGCTGCCGGCCTGGCAGCAGCGCCGCAACGCCCTGATCGCGCGCCGCCGCGCTCCGGTCGAAGCCGTCTTCAGCGCCATGAAGCGCCTCTACGGCAAAGCTCGGACACGATGCCACTCGCTTGCAGCCAACACCGCAGACCTGATCGCCTTCGCCACCGTCTACAACCTCCGGCGCGCCACCATCATCATCCGCGGCTGACCCCAAGCCGCCCAGCGCTCCGAAAACCACCCGCCAAACGCCAACAGCCGGCCGGAAACTCCCAAATCACCTCGGCAAACCGCCTGCCATCAATCGGACCGGCGTTTCGCAGAGGAATCC
>UCBZ01000047.1 GCA_900470775.1 Hyphomicrobiales bacterium
CCTTGTCGAGAACCGTGAACGGCGCCTCATTCACGTCGTCAACTACGATCACGAAGGTCTTATCGAGCGTCGCGCCGGCCACATCCGTGACCTCCACGACGATCTGATGGGCTGGCGCGGTCTCATGATCGAAATTCGCACCCTCCGTTGTCGTGACCACGCCCGTGACGGCGTCAATTGCGAAACGCCCGTCGGCGTCATCGGTCAGGCTGTAGCGAAGCACGTCGCCGATGTCCTGATCGCTCGCAGCGACGCTGCCAACAATGACACCGCCGCCGGCGTTTTCCAGGATGGCGCTGCCGGTCAGGGCGAGGGCATCGGGAGCCTCGTTCACATTGCCGATCGTGAGGTCGAACGTCCTAGCCAGATGCAAGCCGCTCGCATCATGTGCAACGACGACGACCGAGACGGAGGGCTCTGTCTCGTGATCAAATAATGCTCCCGCAGCGATCGAGAGCACGCCAGTGTGGGAATCGACGACGAAGCGACCATTTGCATTGCCGGCGAGGCTGTAGGTCAGCTTCTCGTCCGGTGTTGCGTCGCTTCCAACAACCGTGCCGACGATCACACCCGGCGCAGCGTTCTCGGCGACAAAGCTACCCGACAGCGTAATGGCGTTGGGCGGCACGGCTTCTATTATCGTCCCGACAGCGTCGCGTGACAGCGTATCGTCGTTAAAGCGAAAAAACTCTGCGTAGCTGACCGTGTCGATTCCATCCGGCGCGCCGACGCGCAGGTCCGTAACGACTACCGCACCGTCCTGCAGGGCGAACCCATAATCCTGAACGGCGCCGCTAAATTCGACCGTGTCCATGCCGCCGCCGGCGTCGATCAGGTCGTTTCCAGCACCGCCGACGATGGTGTCGTCGCCGTCGCCACCCTGCAGGCGGTCCGTTCCGGCGCCACCGTCGAGGCGATTGGCCTGGTCGTCGCCCGTCAGCTGGTCGTCCCTGCCGGAACCCAGCAGGTTTTCGATGCTGAAATAGCGATCGCCCTGCGCCTCGCCGGCATAGCCCATTCCTATCACGAGGCTGGCGATCACGCCGGTCGTGCTGCTGGCATAGGACGCCGTGTCGCTACCTTCGCCTCCATCCAGCAGATCGGCGCCACCGCGTCCCATCAGGATGTCGTTGCCGTCTCCGCCGATCAGAGTATCGCCGGCGGCGCCGCCGAACAGTTCGTTGTCGAGCGCGTTGCCGACGCCGGTGAAGGCGCGGGTGCCCGTGTGCGCAAGGCCGTCGAGGTTGTCGCCGAGCGTGTAGGTGGCGAGCGTCGTCTTCACCAGGTCCTTGCCGCCGCCCGCGGCCTCGATGACCTGGTCGCCGACGACATCGACTACATAGGTGTCGTTGCCGTTTCCGCCTTCCATGCGGTCGGCGCCGGCACCGCCATCGAGCGTGTCGTCCCCATCGAGCCCGTACAGCAGATCGATGCCGCCACGGCCATACAATGTCTGGGCACTGTGCGAACCCGTAATCTCGTCGCCGAGATCCGAGCCGCTCACGATTTTCACGTCGTAGAGGAGATCGCCTGCCGCGTCGCCCTTCAGGTTGACGTTGGTGTGGAGGTTAATCGTGATGCTAGTCTTCGACTTCGAGTAATCGGCGCTGTTGGCGCCGGCACCGCCATAAAAGGTGTCGGCGCCGGCCGAGCCAAAAAATCGGTCGTCGCCGTCCATGCCAAAGAAGGTTTCGCTTCCGGCCGAGCCGACTAAGCTGTTGGTTAATTCGTTGCCGTAGCCCGTGAAGCTCTCGGTGCCGCTATAGACCATCCTCTCGAAATTGCTGCCAAGAACATAGGTTGACAAAGTAGTGTTGATTGTGTCGTTGCCGCTGTCGGGATTTTCGACAACGACGTCACCCAGCGAATCGACGGTATACTGGTCGTCTCCGGCACCTCCGATCATCAGGTCGTCGCCGGCCCCGCCGTCGATGATGTCCTTGCCAGCTCCGCCCGAGAGCGTGTTGGCGCCGGCGTCGCCGATCAGCGTGTCGTCTCCCGCCGAGCCCATGACATCCTCGATGCCGGACAGCGTGTCGCCGGAAGCATCGCCGCCCGTGCCGAGCCCGGTCGAGAGGTCGATCCGCACGGCGGCCGCGCTCGTTCCGTAGTCGGCGAGGTCGCGCCCCGCGCTCCCGACGAGGCGATCGGCCCCGGCGCCGCCGACCAGCCGATTGTCTCCGTCGTCGCCGGTCAGATTGTCGGCGAAGGCGCTGCCTATGATGGCGTCGATTTGCGCGAAGACATCACCCTGCGCATCTCCGCCCGAGCCGACGCCGGCGGCGAGATCGACGACCACGGCGCTGCCGCTCGCGGAATAGTCGACCGTATCAAAGCCGCCGCCGCCAGAGAGGCTGTCGGCGCCGCTGCCGCCGATCAGGATGTTGTCCAGCCCGTCGCCGTGCAGGCTATCGTCGAATTCCGATCCGACGAGACGCTCGATGCCCTGGAAGCTGTCGCCTTCGGCATCGCTGCCGCTGCCGAGATTGGCACCGAGATCGATCGAGACGCTGGACGCGCTCGCCGAGTAATCCGCCGTGTCGATGCCGGCACCGCCCGAGAGGCTGTCGGCTCCGGCGCCGCCTAACAGCAGGTCGTCGCCGGCGGAGCCATTCAGCGTGTCGTCGCCGGCTGCTCCATAGAGCGCTCGCACGCCGGCGCCGACCTCGAGGACATCGCCGAACTGCGAGCCGACAACGATCTCGATGGATTGGAGGCTGTCGCCGGCTGCATCGCCGCCAATGCCGGCACCCGTCGCAGCGAAGACGACGCCGGCGGTCGCATTGCCGTAATCCGCGGTATCGACCCCGGCGCCGCCGATCAACATGTCGGCACCAGCGCCGCCGCGAAGCCAATCGTCGCCTGCGCCCCCATCGAGCCGATTGTCGGAGGCATCACCCGTGATCGCGTCAGCGAACGCGGTGCCGAGGATATTCTCGATCGCGTTCAGCGTATCGCCGGTGGCATCACCGCCCTGGGCCGTCCCAGCCAGGAGATCGACGATGATGGCGGTCGCATTGGCGGAGTAGTCCACCGTATCGGACCCGGAACCACCGATGAGCGCATCGGCACCCGCTCCGCCGATCAGGAGATCGTCGCCGCCTGCGCCGTCGAGGCGGTCCGCGCCGGCGCCTCCGTGGAAGACATTGCCGGCATTGTCGCCGGTCATCATGTCATCGAAGGCCGTGCCGCGGACGATCTCGATCCCGGAGAAACTGTCGCCCTCGGCGTCGCCGCCGCTGGCCAGGCCGCTCGCCAGTTCGATCGCAATCGCGACGCCGTTCGAGCCGAAATCGACAGTGTCTATGCCGGCGCCGCCGACGAACTGGTCCGCGCCCGCTCCACCGATCAGGAGATCGTCTCCCTCGCTGCCCTTGAGCAGATCCGCGAAGGCTGAGCCGATGACAACCTCTACCCCGGAGATGATGTCGCCTTCGGCGTCAGCGCCGCTGCCGGGCCCGCCGCTCAGATCGACGACGACGCCGCCGACACTGCCGGAATAATCGACGGTATCGACGCCGTCACCGCCGATGATCCTGTCGGCGCCGCTGCCGCCAACGATCATGTCGTCGCCGCCGCGGCCGTCTAGACTG
>UCBZ01000052.1 GCA_900470775.1 Hyphomicrobiales bacterium
GCCGCCGCCACCGCCGCCGCCGCTTCCCCCGCGCTGGCCCCAGGGTCCGCCCCCGTTATTGCCACCGCCGCTCTGGTTGCTCCAAGGCATACTCGCGCCGTTCCCTTTTCTACCGACCTGCCGTGCAAATAGGCGAACAGCGGTCGTTTGTCAGCGCCCCCCTGCTGGGGAACGCTGCGCTGACTTGGGCATGGGCCATGGATTCGTCAACGACGCAAGGCATTCATCGTCAAAGGAAAGCCGTTCAGGCCCGGCGGCGAAACGTCGCGAAGGTGAAGGGATGCTCGTCATCCAGGCTGCGCGGGTGGCTTTCGCGCCCGTCCGCGACGAAGGCCGACCGATCCCATTCAGGGAAAACGGCATCGCCATCGGGCGTCGCATGGACCAGCGTCAGTTCCAGCCGATCGGACAGCGGCAGCGCCTGCCGGTAGACGTCCGCACCGCCCGCCACCGTCACGGAATCGGCTCCCATGCCGACGCCGATGCGTTGCCCGGTCGCCAGTGCCTCCTCCAGCGAATGCGCTACATGGACCCCTTCCGGGCGAAAACCCGGATCGCGCGTCAGCACGATCGTCTCCCGGCCCGGCAGCGGCTTGCCAATCGATAGGAAGGTCTTGCGCCCCATCACGACGGGACGCCCCAGCGTCAGGCTTCTGAAACGGCGCAGATCGGTCTTGAGCCGCCAGATCAGGCGGTTGTCGTCGCCGATGACGCCATTGTCGGCGATGGCCACGATCAGAACGATGGGAAGCGCAGCCATCTCAACCCTCGCCCGCCAGCCGCACCAGCGCCTCGCCATCGAGCCGCTTCACGGTCCACTCGTCCTGCGCCTTCGCACCGATCGAGCGGTAGAACACGCGCGACGGCTCGTTCCAGTTCAGCACCCACCAGGCCAGGCGCGGCAGCCCTTCCACGACGCAGCGCTTCGCCAGCGCCGCGATCAACGCCTTGCCGATGCCGCGCCCGCGCAGATGCGGATGCACGAACAGGTCTTCCAGCCAGATGCCGTGCCGGCCGCTGAAGGTCGAGTAGGTGTAGAACCAGACCGAAAACCCGGCCGGCTCACCATCCCATTCGGCGATGTCGCAGAAGACGCGCGGATTCTCGCCGAAGATCGCCTGCGCGATCTCCGCTTCGGTCGCGACGACATGGTCGGCCAGCCGCTCATAATCGGCGAGCGCCTTGATGAAATCGAGCACGAGGCCGGCCTCATCGGGCCTGGCGGGGCGGATCGTGAGGCTCATACCGCGATCGGCGCCTTGATCGCCGGCTGCGGGCCGCAGCCCTCGGTCGTCACGTCGGCGAGGCTGAAATCCCCGAGCCCCGTCACCTGCGCCATCATATGGCTCAGCAGCGCGTCGCTCGTAATGTTGAACGGTTTTCCGGTCACCCTGTTTTGCTCCAGCTCGCCATGACGGCCGCAACTCTCCCTGACTGCGAATGATTCGGAAGCGGTGCCGACGACAGAGCGTCGTTTACATGACGGCTGGCGCTTGTGCACATGGCTTGCCCCGGCACGCGCACTCAGCGCTCTGGAACGCGGCAATGCGCGGATCGTCGCTTCCTGGGGTTCTTTTGCTAGCGCCCGCAATCGCATCGGCGGCATGACAGACATATCAGGCCAAAAAGGCCGGCATGCTCGCGGCGCGCCCTTGCAGGCATCGCGATTGCATCCATGATGGACGGATGCACCGCCAATCCATGGCCGCGCCCGGGAGGACGAACCCAATGACACGCAGTTATCGCCTTGCAGCGACAGCGTTTGCGACGACGGTCCTGATGCTGGCCGGCCCGGCGATCGCGCAGACATTGCCCCCCGGGCCGACCGTCAATATCACCATGGTGACGCAGCTATCGCCGACCATCCCGCAATATACCAAGGTCGACATCCCGATGCTGCGCGAGGGCATCCCGGAGAAGAGCGGCGGGCGCATCAAGGTCACGCTGGCGAGCTGGCCCGAGCGGGCACTGACAGGTCCCGAACTGCTGCGCGTCATTCGCTCGGGCCAGATCGACATCGGCGCGCCGGCGCTGCCGACGGTGGCGGGCGACGTACCGATGCTGGAGATGTCCGACCTTGCCGGCATGAACCCCTCGCATGCCCAGTCGCGCAAGGTGATCGACGCGGTGCTGCCGGAGGTCAACAAGGAGCTGGAACGCTTCGGGGTGCGCATTATCGCGACCTTCCCCTATCCGGCGCAGGTGTTCTATTGCCGCGAGCCGGTGACCAGCCTGGCCGACCTCAAGGGCCGGCGCATCCGCACCGCCGGCGGCTCCTCCAATGATTTCGTCCAGTCGATCGGCGCACAGCCAACGGCGATCGGCTTTCCCGAAGTCTATGGCGCACTGGAGCGCGGCGTCGTCGACTGCGCGATCACGGGTACTGCGACCGGCAATGGCGCGCGCTGGTATGAGGTGACCAAGCACATGTATGCGCTGCCCGTCTCCTGGGGCAATTCGGCCTATGTCGCCAACCTCGCCTGGTGGAACAAGCTCGATCCGGCCGTGCGCGAATTCATGCAGGCGACCTTCAAGCAGGTCGAGGACCAGCAATGGGCGCTGGGGCTGGAGGCGACCGAGGACGGCATCGCCTGCAATTCCGGCCGTAAGGAAGGCTGCAAGATCGGCCATGTCGTCGAGAACAAGCCGATGACAGTGACCCGGCCGACCGAGGCCGATATGGCGACCCTGCGCGCCAGCCTGAGCACCGCGGTGCTGCCGGCCTGGGTCAAGCGCTGCGGCGAGCGATGCGGCGAGACCTACAACCGGCTCGTCGCCCCGATCACCGGCGTCCGTTACGAAGCCAAATGAACGGCGCCAAGTAAGCGAACCTAAATAGACAACGCCGGGCAAGGAACCACGCCGCGATGCTCTCGACCTCGATCGTCGCGGCGTCCTTCTGTCGAAGGATGATCGCCAAACTCGGCACCGTCATGGGCTATGCCGCCGGCTGGGGCTTCATCCTCTGCGCCGCCTTCATCACCTTCGACGTGCTGGCGCGCCGCTTCCTCGGCTTCTCCTCGCAAGCGACGACGGAACTGACCGGATACTCGCTCGCCTTCGGCATTTCCTGGGCCCTGGCGCATACGCTGAGCACCCGGGCGCATGTGCGCATCGACGTGCTGATCAATTTCCTGCCCGCCAGGATCCGCTACCCGATGCATTTGGTCAGCCTGGCGGCGCTGGCGGTGTTCATGGGTTTCCTCGCCAAGGGCGCCTGGGAACTGGTCGAGGAATCCCTGCTCTTCGGGGCGACTGACATCAGCCTGCTGCGAACGCCGCTGTGGATTCCGCAGGGCCTGTGGACCTTCGGCATCATCGTCTTCCTCGTGCTGATCCTGCTGATGCTGGCCGAGAGCACGCTGCTGGTGATCGCCGGACGCGGGGCGGAAGCCGAGGCACTGCTGCACGCACGCACCTATGACGAAGAGGCCGCCGAAGCGCTCGAGGCGGTTGGCGCGCTCGAGGCCCAGGGATATTCGGCCAAGGAGCCCAGGCCGTGATCGCGATCGTCTTCCTGCTCACGCTCGTCGGCCTCATGGTCGGCATGAGCGTCCTCGGCGTCGGCCCCAACACCAACCTGATCGGCGAGGTGCTGCTGCTGGTCGGGCTATTCCTGCTGTTCTTCGGGGCCGGCATCTATGTCGGCGCGGCGCTCGGCGTGCTTGGCCTGATCGTCGGCTTTGCCTTCTCCGACCGCCCGTTCTGGACCTTCATCGGCCAGACCGTCTGGAGCCCGTCCTCCAGCTTCGTGCTCGTGGCGGTGCCGCTTTTCCTGCTGATGGGCGAGATCCTGCTGCGCTCGGGCCTGTCCGAGCGGCTCTACCGCTCACTCAACGTCTGGCTCGACCGGATGCCCGGCGGGCTGCTGCACACCAACATCGCGGCATCGGGCGTGTTCTCGGCGATCTCGGGTTCGTCGGTTGCGACCGCCGCGACGATGGGATCGGTCGCACTGCCGTTCTTCCAGGGCTCGCGCTACGACCCCAAAATGGTGCTCGGTTCGCTGGCAGCGGGTGGCGCGCTCGGCAACCTGATCCCACCCGGCATCACCTTCATCATCTACGGCCTGATCACCGAGACCTCCGTCGGCGCGCTCTATCTCGCCGCGGTGGGGCCGAGCATTCTGGTCGTCGTCCTGTTCGTGCTGGTGATCCTGTGGAAGGCGCGCACGGCAGCCCCGCTGATCGACAAGGACGCCCCGCGCCTGCCCTTCAGAGACAAGCTGCGCAGCCTCGTCGATCTGCTGCCGACCGCGCTTTTGATCCTGATCGTGCTCGGCACGATCTATGGCGGGCTCGCAACCGCAACCGAATCGGCCGC
The DNA here is from genome assembly GCA_900470775.1 of Hyphomicrobiales bacterium. Classification (GTDB taxonomy): domain Bacteria; phylum Pseudomonadota; class Alphaproteobacteria; order Rhizobiales; family Beijerinckiaceae; genus Allobosea. Next base: position 4,324 of record UCBZ01000052.1, read on the forward strand.
GCTCGGCGTCATCGGGTCGATGGTCTTCGCCGCTATCGAAGGCCGGCTGAACCTCAAGATGCTGAACGCCTCCGCCGAGGCGACCGCGCGCAACACGGCACTGATCGGACTGATCCTGTTTGGCGCCTATGTGCTGAACTACGTCTTCGTCGGGCTTGGCGTGCCGCAGGCGCTGGCCAAGCTCGTCAGCGAGATGCCGCTGCCGCCCTGGGCAATCATGCTGCTGATCATCGGCTTCTATCTGGCGCTGGGCACCTTCATGGAGGGCTTCTCCATGGTGGTGACGACGATCCCGGTGGTGTTCCCGGTCGTCGTCGCGCTCGGCTACGACCCGATCTGGTTCGGCGTCATCGTCACCATGCTGGTCGAGATCGCGCTGGTCTCGCCACCGGACGGCACGGTGCTTTACGTGCTTCAAGGCATGCGCCGCGACGGCGGCCCGATCACCGACGTCTTCTCCGGCGTGATGCCCTTCGTGATCGTCTATATCCTGGCGGTCATCATCCTGATGTGGTTCCCCGAACTCGCGTTGTGGCTGCCCAAAGCGGTGCAGTAGCCGGATGCTGCCATGCAGTGCTCGACCTGATGATTGCGACGTCGATGAGAGGCATGTAGCGCTGGCGCGTTGCATTGATTGGGCGCCATAGTCGGCGACGGTCCATCGCGCGACGACGACCGAGGCGATCCTTGAGCTAAAACCGGCGCAGGTCGGATATTGACTTCGCCAGGATGCCGCAGCCCGCAGGATCGTTGCCATGAACAGCCGACAGATAGAGGTCTTCGCCGCTGTCATGAAGGCGGGGACCGTCTCGCGCGCGGCCGAAATCCTCGGCGTTACCCAGCCCGGGCTCAGCCGCCTGATTGCGGAGCTGGAGCGGTCGCTCGGCTTCGCTCTGTTCGACAGGGTGCGGAACCGCGTCGTGCCGACACCGGAGGGGCGGACGTTCTTCGCAGAGGTCGAGGCCAATTTCCGCGGGATGGATCGGCTGCGCGCAAGCGCCGCCCGCATCCGCGACTATGGCGGGGGGCAGTTGCGCGTCGCAACGCTATCCGCATTGAGTTCCTCGATCGTCCCCAATGCGATCCGGCGATTCCGCGACCTGCGGCCTGACACGACGGTCACGCTGATGGTGCTGCCGTCGCGCGATGTCCGGGACGGGATCGCATCCGGCATCTTCGACATCGGGCTGGCAGCAGACGAGATCGATGTCACCGGCGTGCTGCATCAGGTCTTTGTCCAGCCGCGCGCCCTGTGCGCCATCCCGATCGGCCATCCCTTGGCGGAACGCGAGACGATCGGCCCGCATGACCTCTCCGGCGTCGACTTCGTCGCCTATGTCCCGGAGGACCGGGCCCGCCAGCGCTTCGACATGATCATGTCGGAGGCCGGGGCGGCGCCTCCGCGCGCCGTGGTCGAGACAATCTATGCAGCCACGGTCTGCGCGCTGGTCTCGGAAGGTGTCGGTGTCGGCCTGGTCAGCCCCTATGCCATTGCGGGCCATGATCAAAGCCGGCTCGTCTTGCGCCCGTTCGAGCCGGCTGTTCACAGCCGCAGCTTCCTGATCCTGCCGCCCGACCGGCAAAAGTCCCAACTCGTGCGCGATTTTATCGACTGCCTCATGGAAGCGCGCTGACCGACATAACATTTCAGCATCGAGCTATGCCTCGCTGCGAATTGTAACCGCTCCTCCTGCGGCTATCCTTCCACGAACGCGCTTCAGACGTGCCTTCAAGGATTGCCGATGAATTTGGATTTGGAGCAGGCCATTCGGCCGGCGAGCGATGACGCGCGCCCGGCCGCTTTGAAGCAGACCTCGCTGAATGCGGCAACGGCCTTCGAGATGGTCCGCGTCAACAAATGGCATGGCGAATTCCATGTGCAGAGCGACCTCAACCTGAAGGTCTCGCGCCGCTTCCGCTCCTGACGATCACCGACCTTCGAAGAGAAAACGCCATGCATGAAGCGACGCTCTGTGTTCATCATCCCACCGTCAACGAGGACGGCTATGCCAGCCTCGCCGTGCCAACACACCGGGCTTCGACCATCGTCTATCCCGACGGGGCGAGCTTCATGGCGCGCAAGCATCGCGGTTTCGATGGTTACACCTACGGGCTCCACGGCACTCCGACGACCCGCACGCTGGAAGCGCAACTGACGGCACTGCATGGCGGCCTGCGGACGGTGCTGGTGCCCTCGGGCCAGGCCGCTGTCACCATCGTGATGCTGTCGGTCCTGATGCCCGGCGACAAGGTGCTGATCCCCGACAGCGCCTACCCGCCGGTGCGCAGCTTCTGCGAGGACTATCTGGCGCCGCGCGGCATCGCCCACGGGGTCTACGACCCGATGATCGGCGGGGAGATCGCCGGGCTGATCGATCCCACCGTCAAGCTGATCTGGGTCGAGTCGCCCGGCTCCAACACCATGGAAGTCCAGGACGTGCCGGCTATCGTGGCGGCCGCCAAAGCCAGGGGCGTCCTCGTCGGCTGCGACAACACCTGGGCGACGCCGCTGATCTTCAAGCCGCTGGCGCACGGCGCCGATTTCGCCTGCGAGGCGCTGACCAAATATGTCGGCGGCCATTCTGATCTGCTGCTCGGCTCCGTCACCGTCAAGGACATGGCGCTGCGCCAGAAGCTGAAGGAAATCCTCCGCGGCTTCGGCATCGGCGTCTCGCCGGACGAATGCCAACTCGCGCTGCGCGGCATCGAGACCATGAGTCTGCGCATCGCCCACATGGGCAAGGTCTCGGAGGATTTCGCACGCCGGCTCGTCGACCATCCCCTGGTCGAACGCGTGCTGCATCCGGCGCTGCCGTCCTGCCCGGGCCACGCGATCTGGAAGCGCGACATGGGCCGTTCATCGGGCCTCTTCAGCCTCGTCTTGAAGCCCGTCGCCGACGACGCCATGAGCACGGCGCTGAGCGCGTTGCGCCTCTTCGCGATCGGCGCCTCCTGGGGCGGCACGCGCAGCCTCGTCGCGCCGCAGGCGGTCGCTCAGGACCGGACCGCGACGGCCTGGACCGCGAAAGGTCCGCTGCTGCGCATCAGCATCGGCCTCGAGGATATCGACGACCTCTGGAACGACCTCGACGCGCTGCTGGTCGCGCTGGAGCAGAAGCCGGCCGCCAAGGTCGCCTGAGCCAAGAAGAGCGGGAGAAAACCAACGCGGCGGAACGTGTCCGCCGCTCGAGAAGAGCTGTGCCTGACGACGACCGAAACAAGAAGGGGCATCACGATGAAGCGATGGGTTTTTGGACTGGCAGCGCTGGCGGCAGCGATCACACCCGCAATGGCACAGACGAGCGGCACGCTTGGCAAGATCAAGGAACGCGGCCACGTCATCTGCGGCACCAGTCCCGGTGTCGCCGGCTTCTCGATCCAGGACGCGGCCGGTCGCTGGAACGGCTTCGATATCGACATCTGCCGGGCGCTGGCGGTGGCGATCTTCAACGATCAGGACAAGGCCAAGTTCGTCCCCCTGACCTCGAAGGACCGGCTGATCGCGCTGCAGGGCGGCGAGATCGACGTCCTGCCACGTACCACCACCTGGACGCTGTCGCGCAATCTCGGCCAGGGCGTCACCTTCACGGCCGTGAACTATTATGACGGCCAGGGCTTCATGGTGGCGAAAAAGCTCGGCGTCGACAGCGCGACCAAGCTCGGCGGCGCCTCGGTCTGCGTCGCGCAGGGCACGACGAGCGAACTCAACCTCGCCGACTATTTCCGCAAGCTCGGCATGACATACGAGGCAGCAGCATTCGGAACTTCGGAGGAGGCGCTGAAGGCTTATGAGTCCGGCCGCTGCGATGCCTACACCACCGACATCTCGGCTCTGGCGGCGGTCAAGCTGAAGCTTCAGGACCCCGAAGCCTATGCCATCCTGCCGGAGGTCATTTCCAAGGAGCCGCTCGGCCCCTGGGTCCGCACCGGCGACGAGGGCTGGTTCAACCTCGTGCGCTGGACGGTCGCGGCTCTCGTCAATGCCGAAGAACTCGGCGTGACTCAGGCGAATGTGCGCGAGATGGTGAAATCGACCAATCCGGAGATCAAGCGCTTCCTCGGACAGGACGGCAAGTTCGGCGAAGCGATGGGCGTCAGCAACGACTGGGTCGTGCGGATCATCGCGACGGTGGGCAACTATGGCGAATCCTTCGACCGCTATCTCGGCGGCCAATCGCGCCTGAAGCTCCAGCGCGGCCCCAATGCGCTGTGGACGCAAGGCGGTCTGCAGTACTCGCCACCGTTCCGATAAGCGCGGTCACCGCTCTGCGGAGATGCAGAGCCGTCCGTCGCTCAATCGCAAGCTCGGCTGCGACGCCGAACGACTTGGCAATCGGTCGCGGCTCTGCTGCTGGCCCCTGGCAGCCCACTCAAACCGCGACGTCTGCCTTGATCGCAGGGTGAGGATCGTACCCTTCCACGATGAAGTCTTCGATCTGGTACTCATCGATGGACGGCGGACGCCGCGCAAGCCGCATCATGGGCGCCGCCCGCGGCTGACGCGCCATCTGTTCATGAAGTTGCTCCAGATGATTGGCGTAAACGTGCACGTCGCCACCGACCCAGATCAGCTCGCCCGGTGTCAAATCGGCCTGCTGCGCAAGCATCAGCAGCAAGGCGGCTGCGCCCGTCCAGTTGAAAGGGATTCCGGTCAGGACGTCTGCGCTGCGCTGGAAAAGCAAGCAGTTGAGCTGCTTTTTTGAGATATTGACGTGAAATTGATAGACCATATGGCATGGAGGCAAAGCCATCTGGTCGATTTCACCCACATTCCAGCCATGGAACAGCATTCTTCGACTGGTGGGGTTGTTTCGCAGGGCATGGATGAGAGTGGCGATCTGATCGTGTTGCTGGCCGTTCGAATCCAGCCATCGCCGCCACTGCTTGCCGTAGACCGGGCCGAGCTCTCCCCACTCCGCGGCGAAGGCGTCGTCGGCGAGCACCCTGTCTTCAAAATCGGCTTGGGAGATCGAAGAGCCCGTCGCCTTGCGATAGTGGGCAAGCGGCCAATCGGACCAGATCCTGACATTCGCTTGGAGAAGCTGCTGGATGTTTGTCCCGCCCGTCAGGAACCAGAGCATCTCCTTGATCGCGGTTTTCCAATAGATTCGTTTGGTCGTCAGAAACGGCATCTCACCGCCCGAGAGATCGAACCGAATCATCTCGCCGAAGGCGGAACGGGTTCCGACCCCTGTCCGGTCCATTCGGTCGTCACCCGCATCGAGCACGCGCCGAACCATATTGAGATACTGGACGTCCGCGTAACTCACAGAAACCCCCCAATCGCCGCCAACCGACCGAATCTCGACAAAAAGCGGCGCCACCATAGCGCAGCTCGCAGCGATGGCGCGCCCCGGAGAGCCGGCCTTCCCCTGCTTTCTCGCCCGTTCTCTATCACCGGACGGCCAGTTCCTGTCAGCAGCCGGAACCTGGCTCCTGCTGGGCGGTTGTTCCACTGAGCTCATTCGTGCCCGGAACAGACGGAGGTATCGTCATGACCGTTCGCATCGCCCTTCAAACGCTGGTTCTTTCTATCCTGCTCGCCCTGTCGGCGACCGTGGCCCATGGGCAGGCGCCGGCCCCGATCCAGCCGTCCGAACCCGGGATCTCGATGGATGATGCGCGCCGCATCGCCAACGACCATGGCCTCGTGCGTGTCGAGCAGATCAAGCTCGATGACGGCAAATGGGAGATCGAGGGCCGCGACAGCACCGGCGCCGCGATCGAGATCAAATTGCGCGCCAATGACGGCACGGTGATCAAGATGGAGCGTGACCGCCCGGCTTCCGCCGCCGCCAAGCCCTAACTGCTTAAAAACGCCCTGCCACCGGCCCGATCACGCGATCGCGAGAGGAGTTGACCGATAGGGGCAGTCTCCGCCCGTCGCCCGGCCACAATCATTGCGCCTCCTGAACCCGTCGAAAACGGCAGGAGGGAATGATGATGCAGATTGGTTGCATGGCCGCCGCAGCCTGGCTGACGGCGGGCCTGGCTGGCACGGGCACGGTCTTGGCCGGGATGTCCGAGGCGCCAAACCAAAAGACCCACATCCACGACAAGCTTGTCGCGAAGCAGGCGAACGCTCCGCCTGCAAGGGCTCCGCATGCAAAGGCACCTAAGGTATCGGAGGAATCCGCGCGCCGCATCGCCTGGCGCTCGGGCGTCGACCATATCGAGGAGATCGTGCTCTCGGGCGAGCGCTGGGAGGTGGCCGGGCGGGACCGGACCGGCAATGAAAAAGCGCTCGATATCCACGCCTATGACGGCAGCGTCCTCTACTGAAAAGGGCACCCCGGCGGATCGCTTCGGAAATAAGCCGGGGAGGCGCCCTTCTTCTCTTTCCCCGCGGCGATGCAGCCCCTATATTGGGCTTGCCGTTCGCAAGATCGGCTATGGCGATAAACGAGCGTCGGAATAAGCTTTTCGGACCCGGGGGCGGTACCCGGCGCCTCCACCACAGCCCTGCGGCGAAAGCCTCTAGGGCGGCCTGCGGGATCTTGGACCGCGGGCTGGCCAGGCCAGGATCGGCAGGGTTGCGGCGGGGGCGAAATAGGATCGACGAGAGTGTAAAGGCCGTTCTTTTGCCCGGTATGGTTCCGCCGTTATAGGGCTAACGCATAGTTGCCAATGACAACAATGCTCGGGTCGCTGTCGCCGCGTAAGCGGTGCTGGTTCCCAAACCTAAGTCCTTCCGTTTAGCGACGTAAGGCGGGGCCCGGAGGCGCCTGGCAACAGAAGCCTCCACTTCTTTTTCGATGGCCTGCCGGCGTCCTGCCGGGTCTGAAGCGGAAATCTCGGCACGATGTCAAAGGATGTTCTTCGCTACGATCTGATGGTGCAGGAGGCACTGAAGGGGGTCGTGCGCAAGATTTTGACGGAAGCGGGACGCGACGGCCTGCCCGGCGACCATCATTTCTACGTCACCTTCCGCACCACGGCGCCGGGTGTGCGGGTCTCCACCCGCCTGCGCGAGAAGCATCCCGAAGAGATGACGATCGTGCTCCAGCACCAGTTCTGGGACCTCAGCGTCAGCGAGCACGCTTTCGAGGTCGGCCTGTCCTTCTCGGGCGTGCCGGAGCGTTTGCTGATCCCCTTCGACGCGATCACCACCTTCTTCGATCCGTCGGTCCAGTTCGGGCTGAAATTCGAGACGCAGGAGAGCGCCGACAGCGCCTCCGCGAATGACCAGGCTCCGAGCCCCAAGCCGCGCGGCGCCGGCTCAGAGCCGAGCGAGGCGCCTCCGGCTCCCGTCGCCCTGCCCGTCAAGGCCAAGCCGGCCGGCGTGCCCGCCATCAAGGGCAAGGTCGAGCGTGATGCCGCGGCTGCCGCCAAGGCTGGTGCGAAGGCTGCCAAGGCGAGCCCGGACGAGCCCGATGATGCCGCCGAGGCCGATGACAACGGCGGAGCCCAGGTCGTCAGCCTCGATTCCTTCCGCAAGAAAACCTGACACGTCGGACGTCCCTGCCGGCGTCCACGACGCCGGCCAGGCGTCGGCGGACAGCCCCAACCAGCAGGCCCTCCATGACCGAGACCCGTACCGAAACCGACTCCTTCGGCCCGATCGCCGTGGCTGCGGATCGCTACTGGGGCGCGCAGACGCAGCGCTCCCTGCAGAACTTCAGGATCGGCAGCGAGCGCGAGCGGATGCCGCTGCCGCTCGTCCATGCCCTGGTCATGGTCAAGAAGGCCGCGGCGCGGGTGAACAGTGGGCTCGGTCAGCTCGACGCGAAGGTGGCGGGCGCCATCGACCAGGCCGCTGACGAGGCTCTCGCCGGCAAGTTCGACGATCATTTCCCTCTGGTGATCTGGCAGACCGGCTCGGGCACGCAGTCGAACATGAATGCCAACGAGGTGCTGGCGAACCGCGCCAACGAGATCCTCGGGGTCGGGCTCGGCGCCAAGAGCCCGGTCCATCCCAACGACCACGTCAATCGCGGCCAGTCCTCGAATGATTCGTTCCCGACCGCGATCCACATCGCCGCCGCCACCGAACTGACGAAGCGGCTGCTGCCGGCCGTGGCGAACCTCAAGCAGGCGCTTGCCGACAAGGCCGAGGCCTTCAAGGACCTGGTCAAGATCGGCCGCACCCATCTGCAGGATGCGACGCCGGTGACGCTGGGCCAGGAATTTTCCGGCTATGTCGCCCAGCTCGAACTCGGCATCGGCCGTATCGAAGCCTCGCTGGAGGGTCTCTACGCGTTGGCGCAGGGTGGCACCGCGGTCGGCACCGGGCTCAATGCCCATCCCGACTTCGCCGAACTCTTCGCCAAGCAGGCGGCTACGCTGACCGGCCTGCCCTTCCGCAGCGCGCCCAACAAGTTCGAGGCGCTGGCGAGCCATGGCGCCATGACCTTCGCCCATGGCGCGCTGACCGCGCTCGCCATGGACCTGTTCAAGATCGCCAACGACATCCGCCTGATGGGCTCCGGCCCGCGCTCGGGCCTCGGCGAGATCAGCCTGCCGGAGAACGAGCCCGGCTCGTCGATCATGCCCGGCAAGGTCAACCCGACCCAGGCCGAGGCGATGACCATGGTCGCGACCCAGGTCCACGGCAACCAGGCCACGATCGGCTTTGCCGCGAGCCAGGGCCATTTCGAGCTCAACGTCTTCAAGCCGGTGATTGCCGCCGCCTTCCTGCAGTCGGTCCGCCTGCTCGGCGACGCCTGCGACTCATTCCGCGAGAACTGCGTCGTCGGCATCGTCGCCAACGAGGCACAGCTCAAGGACCTGCTCTCGCGCTCGCTGATGCTGGTGACCGCGCTCGCTCCCGTCATCGGCTACGACAAGGCCGCCAGCATCGCCAAGAACGCCCATCACAACGGCACCACGCTGCGCGACGAGGCGCTCAAGGCCGGCGTCGAGCCTGATGTCTTCGACAGGACCGTGAAGCCCGAGCTGATGCTCGGTCCCTCGGCCTGAGCCCGCCATGACGGCCGAGATCGTCAACCTGCGCCGCGCCCGCAAGCAGCGGGCACGGCGGGATGCCGAGACGCAGGCGCAGCAGAACCGCATCAGCTTCGGCCGCACCAAGGCCGAGCGCGAACTCACCGAGGCCGAGCGCGACAAGGCCGCGCGCACGCTCGAAGGCCACCGCCTGCCCGGCGAGGACCACGAGTCCAAGCCGTGAGCGCCGAGCGCAAGCGTTCGCTGACGATCGCCGGCCACCGCACCAGTGTCTCGCTCGAGGAGCCGTTCTGGGATGCGCTGAAGGAGATCGCCACAGCCGAAGGGGTCACCGTGGCGGCACTGATCGCGACGATCGATACCGGGCGCGAGGCGGTAAACCTGTCCTCCGCGCTGCGGCTGCATGTGCTGGCGCATTACCGGCGCCTGGCAGGCGCGTAAGTCGCGACGCGATCGAACCTCCTCGTCATCCCGGACGCAGCGAAGCGAAGCTCCGGGATCCATCGTAGAGCCCAGTCCTGGACAGGAATCGCCCTCCGATGGATCCCGGGCAAGCCCGGGATGACGGTGCGGTCGTAGCGGCAGGCCTGCGCCTCTATCGTCCGAAACTGTTTTGGTATCAGCCTCTTACGCCTACCGCCTGAATCAACGCCGCAACCAGTTGAATCAGACTGCGAAGGCGCCCACTCAGTTCGGCTATGGGCTGCGCGACAGCGGGCGCGGCACCGACTGGATCTCGACCGGTGGAGCCAATGGCTGGAGTCCATCGGGGAAGCTCTCGCGCGGCGCGCCGGGCAGGATCAGCGGTCCGGGCTGCGTCGCGGCCCGTTCCGCAGCAGCCCGCTCGGCTGCGGCGCGGGCCCGCTCGGCCCGCTCCTCGGCCTCGATGCGGCGGCGCATCTCCTGCTCCATGCGCGCCTGCTCGACGCGGCGCGCCTCCTCCGCCCGCCGCTCCTCGAGCAGCCGGCGGGCCTCTTCGACTCGCCTCGCCTCCTCGGCCCGCTTCTCCTCGGCGATCCGGCGCTCCTCCTCGGCCTTGAGGAATTCCGTAAGCTTGCGCTCGTTCTCGCGGGTCTCGCGTTCGGCCCGCAGCCGGCGCGAATGGGCCGCGCGCTCGCGGGCATCAGCCTCGAAGGCCTCGACGCGCTCGATCTCCCGCGCCAGCGCCCGCGCCGCGACCATGTTCGAGAGCGCGTTCACATCCGCCTCGCGCCGCAATGAAGCCAGAGGCCCGCGCCAGGCGACTCCGACTTGCGGCGCGTCGCCGGGCCAGCCCTTCGGCAGGGCTCCGAGCGGCTTCAGGCCCAACCGAAGATCGGCGGTCAGCGCCCGCAGATCGACGGTGCCGCCGGCTTCCGCGCGCAGGCCCGCGCTGTCGAAGCTCAGCGGCTGCAGCCGGATCAGCCCGCCGGCCAGCGTGAACGGCAAGGTGACGTCGCCCAGCGCCCAGGCATCGCGATCGAGCGCTTCGCTAAGCCGCTGCTGCAGCCGCGACGTGTCGCTCTCGGACGCATCCTCGCCCGTCGCGGCGATGACGCGCGCATAGGCCGCCGGGTCGAACCGGCTCAGCCTCGCAGCCGTGAATTCCAGGCTGCCGGCCCCGCTCAACCCTGCGATCAGCCGCGCCGGGCTCTCGCCGGAGCCGCCGGTCTCGAACTGGCCGGAGACCTTGCCGCCAAGCGCACTACCCGTCAGCGGGGCGAGATCGACACGGTCGAGACTGAGGCGGCCGGACAGCTGTGCCAGCCCGCCCTCGCGCCGCGTCGTGAAGCCGCCGCCGACCCGGCCGCCGCCATAGGCCGCCGTCAGATCGTCGAGCCGCAGCCCGTCCTGGTCGGAGCGCAGGCTGAAGCGCGCATCGCGCAGAACGATGCCCTCGCCCGCGACGAGGGCGCCGGCCTCGATGGCGAGCCGGAAATCCGGCAGGCCCGCCGCGGCGCCAAAGCGCGTCATCGACCAGGTCGCGGCGCCGGCCTGCCCAGCACCCAGCGCCGAGCCCAGAAGCGCGCGCAGATCGGCGCCGGGCACCGCGAGCCGTCCGGTCAGGCCGCCTTCGCGTGCGAAGGCGACGCTGCCGCGCGCGCTGGCGCCACCGAGATTCAGAACAAGGTCGTCGAGCGTGACGGTCTCAGGTGCGAAACCGACCCGCGCATGAGCGTCGACAACGCCGTCAGGCAGCAGCCGGGACGCGCCCTCGGGCAGGATCTGGCCAAGCCCATCCGCCTGGATCGTCAGCTTCGGCTGTGTTGCCGCCTCGTTCTCCATGACGATCGAGAGACCGGGGCCCGCCAGCGTGCCGACGAGCCGGCCCGGCGCCTGTTCCATCACGAGTTCGCCCGGCCCCGCCTGGCGCGGCACGGGCAGGCCGAGCGCCTGGAAGACCTGGCGGCGGTCACTGAGCGTGAAGCGCAAGGTCGCGCCGGTCCAGCGCCCGCCGCCGTCGATCCGGCCATTGAGCGCAAGCCGCCCGGCCTGTGCAGAGCCATCCATCGCGACGCCGGTGTCCCCGGCCGGTGCCCGCGTCAGGCGGAAATTGGCATCGAGCCGCGATAGCCCGTCGCCGACGCGGCCGAGAACCTGCCGTGCCGCCTCGGGCAGAAGCGGCCCGGCCAGCGCGGCGACGGTCTCGAAGCGCGGCGCCCGGATGCGGCCCGAAATCTCGCCGCCTTCGGCCAGCAGCGCGCCCGAGCCGGAGACGGTGACGCCGCCGAAGCCGTCGATCGCGAGCCGGCTCAGCCGCCAGATCGCGCCCTCGCGGCGCAGATCGAGGCTCGCCGAGCCGGGGGGCGCATTTCGGAAGCGCGCATTGGTCAGGTTGAGGTCGAGCGCGAGGTCGCGCCGCCCGATCAGCCCGCCAAAGCTTTCGGCCGGCGGCAGGGTGTTGAGGTCGAAGCCCTGCAGCGAGGCCTTCGCGACCAGCCGCTCGGCGGTGACATCGCCCGACAGATCGAGCCTCACGCCGGACGCACCCGTGAGCAGCAGGCGCTGCAGCGCCACCCGGCCGCCATCCCAGGCTCCGATCGCCTCGCCATCGATCTGCCCGAGCCCGGCGACGAGATCGGCCAGCGCCGGATCGAGCCCCGCCCGCGCCGCGACGAGCGCGATCCGGCGCGAATCCTCGGCCTTCACATTGACTTTGCCGGCGACGCCATTGGCATCGACGGCACCGCTCGCCCCGATCAGCGCGCCCGAAGCCCGCATCGAGGCCGTGGCATCGGACAGTCCGTTATCCGAGAGCCGGCCGCGCAGCCCGAAGGCGGAAAAATCCTCGCCGCGCCAGATCAACTGGTCGAGATCGAGCGAAATGTCGAAATGGCCCGGCAGCGTCTGCAAGGCGCGCTCGAACCCGGCCCGCTCGCCCAGCGCCGCAGCCAGCGCATCGGCATCGAGCCGGCGCGCCCGCAGCGCCAGCGAGCCGGAGCCGGTCCCGGGCAGGAACTGCCCCTCGCCTTCCAGCCGTGCCGCCCCGCCAGCGATATCGAGCACGATGCCGGCGAGATCGAGCTTGCGACTGCCGCCCGTGACCTTGCCGGAGACGGCGAGCGCGCCGCCCGGCGACAGCGTGAAGGCGCCGTCGAGACCCAAGCCCATGCCACCAGCCGCGCCGGGCAAGAGGAAGTTGCCGTCGAAGCCGAGTTGGATGTCCTCGCCCGTGACGAAGGCCTTGGCCCGCAGCCGGCCGTCCGGCTCGATGGCACCGGTCGTGACGCGCAGCGAGGAGCCCGCGACCTCGCCTTCGATCCGCCATGGACCGGCGAGGCTGATGGCGGAGATCTCGGCCGAGATCGGCGCGAGCGTCACCGGCTCCTTGCCGGGTTCGCGCCAGATCAGTGCCGAGCGGCCGATGGCGAGGCGGTCGAGGCTGGTCTGCGCCGGCAGGCCTGCGCCGCTGCGGGACGGCAGGCGGATCACCCCGGCCTCGTCGAGAACGACCGAGACGGTCGCACCCTCAGCCTTCGCGTCGGCAATGCGGAACTCGCCCCGCGCCAGGGCCGAGAGCCCGAGCTCGACCGTCAGCAGTTCGACGGCTGCCGTGCTGGCCTCCTGCGTCCTGCCGCCGAAACGGACGTCCTGAAGCGTCAGCCGCGGCGACGGCAGAAGCCGCAGGCCGATGCCGCCACCGATGCTCGTCTCGACGCCGAGCGTGCCGGCCAGCCGCGCCTCGATCTGGGGCCGGTAGCCCCGCCAGTCGACGAAGCCCGGCCCGATCAGCGCAGCGAGCAGTGCCAGCACCAGCAGGCCGGCCAGGACTGTCAGGGTCTCACGCAACGTCCAGCTTCATCCTCGTCTCAGGGCACCACGATGTCAGGGGGCGCCACGATCATGCAGTCAAACCGACCATGCAGCCAAGTCGCGGCAATATCACGACATCTTCGAAAGACCCGATGCGATCTGCAAGATCAGGATCTCGAAGATCGTCGACGCGGAGATCGCCCGGGTTCTTTCCGTCAGAGCACGAGGATCTTGCCGGGATTGAGGATGTTCTGCGGATCGAGCGCGCGCTTGAGCTGGCGCATGACCGCCAGCGCCGGCGCACCATGCTCGGCTTCGAGATATTTGATCTTCTTCTGGCCGACGCCGTGCTCGCCGGTGCAGGTGCCGCCCATGGCGAGCGCCCGCTTGACCAGCCGCTCGATGAAGGCCTCGGCCCGCGCGACCTCCTCGGGGTCGGAGAGGTCGACCAGCGGCTGGGTGTGGAAATTGCCGTCGCCGACATGGCCGGCGATCGGGGCGATCAACCCGCTCGCCTCGATGTCGCGCTTGGTCTCCTCGACGCAATCCGCCAATTGCGAGATCGGCACGCAGACATCGGTCGCAACCGATTCCACGCCCGGCCGCAGGGCGCGCGCCGCCCAATAGGCGTCGTGGCGGGCCTGCCAGAGCTTGCTGCGGTCCTCGGCCTTGGTTGCCCAGTCGAACGGTCCGCCACCGAACTCGGCCGCGATCTCGCCGAAGCGCTCGGACTGCTCCTTCACGCCCGCATCGGTGCCGTGGAACTCGACGAAGAGCATCACCGTCTCGGGCAGGCCGAGCTTGGAGTGGATGTTGACGCCGCGGATCATCACCTCGTCCATCAGTTCGATGCGCGCCACCGGCAGGCCGGACTGGATGGTGATGATCGTCGCGTCGCAGGCGGCCTTGACCGAGGGGAATGGGCAGATGCCGGCCGAGATCGCCTCGGGAATGCCGTGCAGCTTCAGCGTGATCTCGGTGATGATGCCGAGCGTCCCTTCCGAGCCGACGAGCAACCGCGTCAGGTCGTAGCCTGCCGAGGTCTTGCGCGCCCGCGTCGAGGTCTTCACGATCGCGCCATCGGCCATCACCGCGGTCAGCGCCAGGACATTGTCCTTCATCGTGCCGTAACGCACCGCGTTGGTGCCCGAGGCCCGCGTCGCCGCCATGCCGCCGATCGAGGCGTCGGCACCGGGATCGATCGGGAACATCAGGCCCTGGTCGCGCAGATGCTCGTTGAGTTCCTTGCGGGTGACGCCGGCCTCGACCACGCAGTCGAGATCCTCGGCATGCACCGCGATGACCGCCTTCATCTGGCTCATGTCGATGCAGACGCCCCCGAAAGGCGCATTCACATGGCCTTCCAGCGAGGTGCCCGTGCCGAATGCGATCACCGGCACGCCATGGGCCGCGCAGAGCGTCACGATGTCGGAGACCTCCTGCGTGCTGTGCGGAAACACCACCGCATCCGGCGGCTGGTTGGGAATCCAGGTCAGCGTGTGACCGTGCTGCTGGCGCACCGCCAGGCTCGTCACCAGCCGGTTGCCGAAGGAGGCCGCGAGCGCGCGTGTCACGGCGGCGATCGACGCCGGCGACGGCGGCAGCTTTGCGGCAGATGCGGGGGTCTCATGCAGGGCGGCGGCAGGCAAATTCATTGTCAACATCCGGTTCTGGCGCTTAGACTTGGAACAGTCCGGTTTCGCCAACAGTTACGATACGGACAGTAGCCGGGTCCAAGGGTGCGCGATCGCCCCCGGGCCGGGCTGACGGCGAGCGGGATCGCAGTATGATAGACCATGCCGGAAGACAAAGGGCAGCGGCAATGATGCGGTTTCGTATCGTCCATCATGCCGCCATCGCAGGGAGCATGCCCGCAATGGCGCAGCGCTGAACCAGGGAGGCTGCCATGAAAGATGACATCCGCGCCCCGGCGCTGTTCTTCGCCCCGTTTGTCTCGTCCCCGATGCGGGTCGAGCCGCAATGGATCGACCATAACGGCCATCTCAACATGGCCTATTATCATGTCCTGTTCGACCGCGCCGCCGACGAGGTCTTTTCGCTGGTGGGCTTCAACCAGGATTATGTCGACACGCGGCACGCCTCCACCTTCGCGGCGGAATGTCACATTCTCTACAAGCGCGAGCTGACCGAGAGCGATCAGGTCCGCGTCACCGCCCAGCTCATCGCCTTCGACGAGAAGCGGCTGCATTACTATCTCGAAATGCGCCATGCGAGCGAGGGCTGGCTTGCCGCCACCAGCGAGAACCTCTCGCTGCATGTCGACCTGACCAGCCGCAAGGTCACCCCCTTCCCGGCCGACCTCCTCGCCAACCTCGCCTTGATGAAGGCCGCCCACAGCATGATGCCGCTGCCGGTAACGATCGGCCGGATCATCGGCATGCCGGAGAAGACCGCGATCACGGTCGAGAGCATGACCCGCGAGCGCGAGACCGAGACGCGGCACTGAGGACTCAGCCGCGCCGCTCAGTCCGGATCTGGAATCCGCAATTTGTGGCCACAGGCCTTGCAATGGACCGCATCGGGCTCATGGCGCTGCAGCGCGCATTCCGGGCAGGGAAACGTCACCTTGGTCGGCCGGAACACCGCCTGCACCAGCCGCACGAACAGCGAGATGCCGACGATCATGATGGCGATGGAGGTCAGCTTGCCGGCGATCCCCGGCAGGACGATGTCGCCGAAGCCGGTCGTCGTCATCGTCGCGACTGTGAAGTAGAAGGCATCGACATAGCCTTCCAGCCCCAGGCGGCCGGCGAAGAAGAAGGTGTAGATGAAGCCCGTGACGACGAAGAGGAACGTCACGAGATTGATCACCGCCTTCGCGGCATCCTCCCATTGGCGGAAACCCGTCGCGCGCACCTGGGCCCAGATCAGGCCGCGCTGCGACAACGTCCACAGCCGCAAAATCCGCAGGAAGCCGAAATTCTCCAGCGATTCCGGCGCCAGCAAGGTCGCCAGGATGAAGAGATCGAGCAGCATGGTCGGCTGCCGCAGCAAACGCAGCACATTCGAGGAGGCCAGCATCCGCGCCGCGATCTCGATCATCACGATGGCCGCGATCGTATAGTCGATCCAGAGGAAGTCGGGTCGGTCGCGGATCATCGGCGTCGCGATGAAGAAGGCGATGATCAGGAGATCGACGATCGCAGCGGCGATCTGGAAACGCAGCGCGGCGGGCGAGCGCCCGTGATAGAGTTGGCGAAGACGGTCGCAAGCGCGTCCGAAGCCGGCCTTCCCGTCCGTTTCGGCCTGTTCGCTCATGGCATCGGCGCTAGCACGGAGCCGGGCGAAACGTCCAGCGCACAGCCTGGTGAAGCCTCACACCTCTGGCGAAACCGATCGCGCCATCCCAACTCCCTGACATCACCCTCAGCCCTCCGGAGCCCGCCATGGTCAAAGCCGTCTGGAACGACACCGTCCTCGCCGAATCCGACGACACCGTCGTGGTCGAAGGCAACCACTACTTTCCGGCAGATGCCATCAAGCCTGCGCTTTTTTAAGCCGAGCGACACGACCACCGTCTGCGGCTGGAAGGGCACCGCCAACTACCATTCCATCGTCGTCGACGGGAAGGAGAATACGGATGCGGCCTGGTATTATGCCGATCCGAAATCAGCCGCCGCCGAGATCAAGGGCCGGATCGCGTTCTGGAAGGGCGTCCAGGTCGGTTGAAGCCGGCCGAACCCGGCGATCAGGCCGCGCGACGCAGCGTGGCTAGCGCGGCATAGCCACGATAAAGCGCCTGCGTGCGGGCGCTGGTTCCCGCCGCGTGCGCGACATCGTCGAGCACGGCGGCGAGATCGCGGCGCGGCGTGACATGGAACAGCCCGAGCCAGCGGTTCAGCACAGCCTGGAACGGCGCGGGCAAGCCGCGCTGATCGCCGAAATCGACGATATGCAATTCGCCGCCCGGCGAGAGACGGCGCAGCGCCTCCTCGACGACCGCCTGCCAGGGCGGGATCATCGACAGGGCATAGGAGATCACGATCCGGTCGAAGCCCGCGCTGCCGAACAGCGCCACCGGCTCGAAAGCCGTGGCATCGGCCTGCTTCAGGGCGATGCGGTCCGACAGCCCCGCCCGCTCGACGGATTGCCGCGCGGTTGCCAGCATTTCGGCCGAGACGTCGAGGCCGAAGCAGGGTCGGCCGGGATAGGCCTGCGCGATCTTGATCAGGTTGCGGCCTGTGCCGCAGCCGATCTCGAGGATGGTCCCGCCCGGCGGCGGATTGAGGCCGGCGATCAGTTGGTCGCGGCCAAGCAAATAGAATTTCCGGCTGGCGTCGTAGATGTGGCGCTGATGGCGGTACATCGCATCCATCAGCCCGGCCGCGCCGTTCTCGCCGGCCGCGCTGTTCTTGCGCGGAGCGGCGCTCACGCTGCGGACCCCGGCAGCACATAGAGGTGGAAGCCGCCATAGATCGAGGAACGGTCGCGCGCGCAGAGCGCCCGGCTCTGAGCCTCGTCATAACGCCATTGCTCGAGAATCTCGGTCGGCACGCGCCCAGGCAGCAGGCGTTCGTCGGCGGCGGTGCGGAAGATCACGCGCGCGCCGGCCTTGGCCGTGCGGGTGATCTGCGTCCACAGCGCCGTCAGATCGGCATCGTTCATCCAGTCCTGCGCATCGAGCAGGACGAATGCGTCGCAGCTCTTGGCGGGCTGGCTTTCCAGGAAGGCCGTGACGGCGTTCTGGTGATAGGAGACGCGGTTCGCCCGCGCCTTGACCGCCTCGAAATTCGGCCGCTGCAGATAAGGCGGCACCGCCGCATCCGGCCCGGTCTCATAGCCGCGCCCGAAGGCCTGCCGCGCGAAATAATTCGTCTTCAGGTCGAAGCCGCAGGCGAGCCGTTCCATCCGGTCGCGCAGCGCGCCGCGGATGCCATCCGAGCCGTCGGCGGCGAGCGCCTTGTACTGGGCCGGCGGGATGCCCAGCCCATAGAGCGAGGCCGGCTGGCGGATCAGCCAGCGCACGAAGCCCTTGTCGAAGACCGGCGCGAGATGCCGCTCGAACAGCACGCGCTGCTCGGCCATGTCGCGCGCCTCCAGGATCTTGCGGGGATCGCAGCCCAGCGCGCGGCCGAGCAGATGACCTGCGCCGATGAAGCGCCCGAGCAGCCCATAGCGATAGACATTGCGCGCGAACATGCCGATGCGGCGGCGCCCGTCGAGTCCGCGACCTTCCCAGTAGCTGCGCGAGGTCGTGTCGAGATGCGGGGCGATCTCGCGATCGTAGAAGTCGACATTGGCGCGCGATTGCGCCTGCCCGAAGAAGCGCAGGAAGTCGTCATGGCGTGTCATGCGCGCCAGCGCCGCGAGCTTCAGCTTGCCGAGCGCGATATGCGCGCCGTTGAGGTCGATCGCGCTGATCCTGGCCGGATCGGCCGTCAGATAGGACAGGACGTTGCAGGATCCGGACGCGATCGCGACGACATGGTCGTCGGGCTGCAGACGCAACGCCTCCATGTCGACGACCGGGTCCTCCCAGATCTGCGGATAGACCAGCCCCGAAAAGGCGAGCGTGAACATTCGTTCCAGCAGGCCCGCCTTCGAGAGCGGCTTGTTGCGATGGACTGCCGTCGTCAGCCCCATGGTGGTCGTGCGCCGAACCGTGCGTGCCGTCTGCGTCACATGTTGCGTCACCTGGCCCTCGCCCGCCATCATTCGATGGCGAGCCGACTAGTGGAGTCGCGTGACGGTTGGGTGACGGCCAGCGCCGACCGGCTACTGCGCCGTGACGCCGGCCGCCTTGATCACCGGCGTCCATTTGTCGACTTCGGCGCGGACATGGGCGCCGAGCGCAGCCGGACTCTGGCCGGCATCATCAGGAATGACGCAGCCGAGTTCGAGCAGGCGCGCGCGGACCCCGGCATCCGCCAGTGCGGCCCGGCCGGCGGCATTGAGCCTGTCGACGATTTCTTTCGGCGTGTCCTTGGGCGCGAAGACCGCGTTCCAGCCGACGGCCTGGAACTCGGGCAGGCCGCCTTCCGCGCTGGTCGGCACATCCTTGGCGACATCGAGGCGCTTCGGCGTGGCGACGACATAGGTCTTGAGGCTGCCGAGCTGCGGCACAATCCCGACGGTCTGGTCGCAGACATAGTCGAGCTGCTTGGCCAGAAGCGCGTTCATCGCCGGGCCGGAGCCGCGGAACGGCACCTGCTGCACCGGCGCCTTGATCAGGTGATGGAAGTAAACGCAGGTCAGATGCGAGGTCGAGCCGATGCCGCCATGGCCCCAATTATACTTGGAGGGATCGGCCTTCAGCAGGGTGATCAACTCCTGCAGCGTATTGGCCTGAAAGTCGCTATGTGCCGAGATCAGCATCGGCGTGCCGGCCGTGTTGATCACCGGGGCGAAATCGGTGCGCGGATCATAGGCCAGATTGGGATAGAGCCCGACCGAGGCCGAATGGGTGCCGAGATTGCCCATCATCACGGTGTAGCCGTCAGCCGTCGCACGCGCGACACGCAGCGAGCCGGTCGTGCCACCGGCCCCGGCGACATTCTCGACGACGATCGTCTGGCCGAGCGTGCGGCCCATATGGTCGGAAACGATGCGGGCGATGACATCGGTCGGCCCGCCCGCGGCGAAGGGCACGATCATGGTGATCGAACGCGACGGATAGCTCTGCGCCCAGGCGGGCGCGGCGGACATGGCCAACGGCGATAAAGCGAGAGCGGCCCCGAGGGCCAGGATCAGGCGACGCATTGTAGTCCTCCCATGTGGTTTCGCCGCGTTTGCTGCGGTCTTTGGCGGTGGTTCGATTACATGTGGCGCAGCCCGACGCTCTCGATCAGCGGCAGCAATTCGTCGCGCGCCCGGATGCGGTGCCGCCGCGCCGCCTCGCGGGCGAGCCCCGACAACCCGTGGCGGATCGCATCGCTGGTGGCGCGATGCTCCTCCTCCGAAGACGGCAGTCTTGGCCGCAGCCGCAGCGTCAGCATGCGTGCCCGGTGCGACTG
The DNA here is from genome assembly GCA_900470775.1 of Hyphomicrobiales bacterium. Lineage (GTDB taxonomy): Bacteria > Pseudomonadota > Alphaproteobacteria > Rhizobiales > Beijerinckiaceae > Allobosea. The sequence goes on from UCBZ01000052.1 coordinate 24,435, forward strand.
GTCGTTCACCGTCTGGATGATGCGGGCGAAGCGGCCATTGCCGCAGCGCTCGACCAGCAGGCGGTGGAACGCCTCGTCGGCACGGCCCCACGCTGTGAGATCACCGGCAGCCAGCGCGCGTGCCATGCCGTCGGTCTCGCGGTCGAGATCGTCGGCCAGCGCGATGCGGGCAGGCTCGGACAGCTTCGCCGAAAGCTCGGCAGCCCCCGCCTCGATCGCGATCAGCACCTCGTAGATCTCGGCGATATCGTGCGGAGCCAGCGCGCAGATCAGGATGCCGCGCTTGGGTAGGATGCGGACGAGCCCCTCCTCCTGCAGACGCAGCGCCGCCTCATGCACCGGCGTCCGGCTGACGCCGAGCCGCAGCGCCAGTTCTCCGGCCGAGGCCTGATAGCCTGGCGCGAAGACGCTGTCGCGGATGGCCTGCTTCAACGCAGCATAGGCGCTGTCGACGAGGCTCGGGCCCCGCTCGTTCGCCTGCTCGATCAGCTTGCCGCGCACCGCCATTCCGCCCTCCCTGAAACGACGTTAGCATCTTCCATGGAAGCTGCAATGGATTCTTGACTTGCAGAGGGATCACTCGCAAAGACGAGATCGACGACAGGCAGGAGCGCATCATGAAGACCCATCGCATCGCGGCCATTCCGGGCGACGGCATCGGCGTCGAGGTCATCGCAGCCGGCATCGAGGTGCTGCAGGCACTGGCGCAGCGCGATGGCGCGTTCGGCTTCGCGTTCGACCATTTCGACTGGGGTTCGGACTACTACAAGCGCACCGGGCTGATGATGCCGGTCGATGGCCGCGAGCAGATCAAGGACCATGACGCGATCTTCTTCGGCGCCGTCGGCGCGCCCGACGTGCCCGACCATGTCTCGCTTTGGGGCCTCAGGCTCGCGATCTGCCAGCCCTTCGACCAATACGCCAATGTCCGCCCGACGCGCGTCCTGCCCGGCATCACCTCGCCTTTGCGCGCCGTCTCCGGGCCGGAGCTCGACTGGGTGATCGTGCGCGAGAACTCGGAGGGCGAATATGCCGGCGTCGGCGGCCGCGTCCACAAGGGCTTCCCCGAGGAGGTCGCCACCGACGTCTCGATGATGACGCGCAGCGGCGTCGCCCGCATCATCCGCTTCGCCTTCCGGCTGGCGCAGTCGCGGCCCCGCAAGCTGCTGACGGTCGTGACCAAGTCCAACGCCCAGCGCCACGCCATGGTGATGTGGGACGAGATCGCCGCCGAGGTCGCGACCGAATTCCCCGACGTGACCTGGGACAAGATGCTGGTCGATGCCATGACCATGCGCATGGTGATCAAGCCGGGCAGCATCGACACGGTCGTCGCGACCAATCTCCATGCCGACATCCTCTCGGACCTCGCGGCAGCGCTGGCGGGTTCGCTCGGCATTGCGCCGACGGCCAACCTCAATCCCGAGCGCGCCTTTCCCTCGATGTTCGAGCCGATCCACGGCTCGGCCTTCGACATCGCGGGCAAGGGCATCGCCAACCCGATCGGCACCTTCTGGACGGCGACGATGATGCTCGACCATCTCGGTGAGCCGGCGGCCTCCGCCCGGCTGATGCGCGCGATCGAGCGGGTCACGGCAGACCCGGCCTTCCACACGCCCGATCTCGGGGGTAAGGCCACGACACGGCAGGTGACGGACGCCGTCATCGCGGCGATCGCGGGCGATAACGCCTGAGCAGGAGGCTCCAACAGGATCGTGAAGCCTTTCGGCGGCAGCCCTGCTGAAATTCGGCCGATCAATCGCCATATTGGCTCCCGACGAGCGCGGCTGATGTCAGCGACACCCCGCGCGGCGGAAAGGAGAGCACGATGGGACTGATGAGCATGTTCGGCGGCGAAAAGGCACCCGAGGAGCACTTCCCCTATGAGTTGACCGATGCCGAGTGGCGGGCGAAGCTCACGCCTGAGCAGTACGGCGTGCTGCGCGGCCATGGCACCGAACGTCCCGGCTCCTGCGCCCTGAACTACGAAAAGCGCGCCGGCACCTTCTCCTGCGTCGGCTGCGGCCAGCCCCTATTCAAGTCCGGCAAGAAATTCGAGAGCGGCACCGGCTGGCCGAGCTTCGACCAGCCGCTGGAAGATGCCGTCGGCATCACCGAGGACCGCAAGTTCGGCATGGTCCGCACCGAGGTCCACTGCGCCAATTGCGGCGGCCATCTCGGCCACGTCTTCCCGGACGGCCCGCCCCCGACCGGCCTGCGCTACTGCATCAACGGCGTCGCGATGGATTTCGTGCCGGCGGAAGCCTGAGCGGCGGGTCCAGAAAGCGCGGGGAACCCCTCTCCTGTAAGGAGAGGGGCAGGGGTGGGGGGGCGGCCCCTGGACCAGTCAACTTCGAGGCGCGGCTGTA
>UCBZ01000015.1 GCA_900470775.1 Hyphomicrobiales bacterium
TGACCTGCTGCCGGTTTCGTGGACACGCAGTTAAGCTAATCGCACCTTCCGCTCGAACTCAACCGGGCTGATGTAGCCGATGGTCGAGTGCCGGCGGACGGCATTGTAGAACCTCTCGATGTAGTCGAAGACGTCGGCCCTGGCTGCGTCGCGCGTGCGGTAGACCTGACCCCTGATCCGCTCGGTTTTCAGCGACGAGAAGAAGCTCTCCATGGCGGCATTGTCCCAGACGTTGCCGGACCGGCTCATCGAACAGGTGACGCCATTGTCGGCCATCAGCTTCTGGAACTGCTCGCTCGTATATTGGCTGCCCTGGTCCGAGTGGTGAAGCAAGGCGTCAGGCTTGCCCCTGCGCCAGATCGCCATGATGAGCGCGTCGGTGACGAGCTGCGCCGTCATCTCGGGCTTCATCGACCAGCCGACCACACGGCGGGAGAACAGGTCGATGACGGCAGCGACGTAAAGCCAGCCCTCGGCCGTCCAGACGTAAGTGAAGTCGGCGATCCAGCGTTGGTTCGGCTGCTCGGCATGGAACTCCCGGTCGAGCATGTTCGGCGCGATGGTCGAGCGCTGCCCGTCATCCTTCGGCAATCCACGCCGGCGCGGTCTTGCACGGAGAGCCTGCGCCTTCATCAGCCGCTCGATACGATGCAGGCCGCAATCGATGCCTTCCGCCAGCACATCGCGCCAGACGCGCCGGGCGCCATAGGTGCGATCGGAGCCAGTAAAGCTCGCCCGCACCCTTGCGCCAATAGTCTCGTCGTCCCGCGTGCGCTTGCTCGGCACGCGATGGAGCCAGGCATGGAAGCCCGACCGCGACACATCCAGCGCTTCGCAGAGCCATGCCACCGGCCAGATGCCCCGGTGCTTCGCCACGAACGCGAACCTCATGTCACGTCCCTCGCGAAGTAGGCTGCGGCCTTTTTTAGGATGTCACGCTCCGCCTTGAGCTTGACGACCTCCCGCCGCAGCTTGTCGATCTCAAGCTGTTCCGGCTTCACCTGACCGTGGCCTGGGAAGGCCTGCCCCGGATCGACGGCGAAGTCCCGAACCCATTTGCGCAGCACGTTCTCGTGCACGTCCAGGTCGCGCGACGCCTGGGCCACGCTCACCCCACGGTCCTTGATCAGGCGAACCGCCTCGATCTTGAACTCACGCCCAAACTTCCGTCGCTGCATACGCCACCTCCCGCTTCATGAAACACCCAATCTCGGTGTCCACGAAACCGGCAGCAGGCCAGCCATTCCTCTCTAGCGCTTTAATCTAAATCGCTGGAATATCCGCTTCCGGACCCTTTGCGGACTTCAGTTTCGATGGGAATTGAGGGCTCGCTGGAACTCCTCAAAGCTCGGCTGCATGGGTTCCGTCGCATGATTTTGCGGTCGCGCGGAGGCTCGGTTCCCCCAGTTTGTGCAGTCGACACACGCTGAGACCACCCACCCTTGCTCACGAAATACTGCCGCTAAGCCTGCGCCGCCGCCCGCGTCGAATATCAATGGCGCCGCGCTAGGGGCCCCCCACAAGCCGTAGCTAACGTCCATTGCCAGAACCGTGGGTCGGACCTCCAACGTCAATTCGGGTTTGATGCCTCGGTCCGTCATGCGTCCGATGATGGTCATGCAATTACCGGCCGTGGGGCAATCAGCCTCCACGCGTAGAATGACGATGGTTTCTCCCGCAACGTTCCCCGGCCACCATAGCGATTTCGTATTCTGGATGGCGGTAACGGCATCCGCTGGTCGAACCACCTTCAGGAGCGCCGTGGCCCGTTCTCGAAACTCCAAAGGCAGCGGCTTGTCGATCTGGTGAACGATCGCCATGCTTTCGGCGGCAGTGGAAACCGCCATAGCTGCGATGGCGGAGAGAATGGCTCGTCGCAGTCTGTGGTAGCAGCTCAACTCGATGCTCCTAATGCGGAGCTAGCTTTATCATCCTCCCGCCGGAATGCAGCACGGTCCCTCGCGTCCGCTCTCGACCCACAGCAGCCCAAATCCCACCTCTCCAGGCCGCGCCTCGCCTTCCCCGCCCTCACACCAGCCGGCTCTGCACCACCGCCGCCTCGACGAAGCTCGCGAAGAGCGGATGCGGCTCGAAGGGGCGCGACTTGAGCTCGGGGTGGTACTGCACGCCGATGAACCAGGGGTGGTCGGGGTACTCGATCGTCTCCGGCAGGAGCCCGTCCGGAGAAAGCCCGCAGAAGCTCATGCCCTGCGCCTCCAGCCGGTCGCGATAGCCCATATTGACCTCGTAGCGATGCCGATGGCGCTCGGAGATCTCGGTCGAGCCGTAGATTTTGGCGATCTTCGAGCCGGCGGCCAGCGTCGAGGCGTAGGCGCCGAGCCGCATCGTGCCGCCGAGATTGCCGTCGGCCGCGCGCTGCTCGAGTTCGTTGCCGCGCATCCACTCGGTCATCAGGCCGACGACGGGCTCATTGGTCGGGCCGAACTCGCTGGAGTTGGCGTTGGCGATCCCCGCCAGCGAGCGGGCGCCCTCGATCACCGCCATCTGCATGCCGAAGCAGATGCCGAAATAGGGCACCTTGCGCTGCCTGGCGAAGGTCGCCGCCTTGATCTTGCCCTCGGCGCCGCGATGGCCGAAGCCGCCGGGCACGAGAATGCCGTGGACATGCTCCAGGAACGGCGTCGGATCCTCCTTCTCGAAGACCTCCGACTCGATCCAGTCGAGATTGACCTTGACCCGGTTGGCGATGCCGCCATGCATCAGCGCCTCGATGAGGGACTTATAGGCGTCCTTCATGCCGGTATATTTGCCGACGATGGCGATGGTGACCTCGCCCTCGGGGTTCTTCACCCGCTCGGAAATGCGGCGCCAGTTCGAGATGTCGGGTTCCTGGCTGGCATCCATGCCGAAGGCGGCCAGCACCTCGTTGTCGAGGCCTTCCGCGTGGTAGGAGAGCGGCACGTCGTAGATCGAGGCGACGTCGCGGGCCTCGATCACCGCGGTCTCGCGGACATTGCAGAACAGTGCGAGCTTGCGGCGCTCCTCGCGCGGGATCTCGCGGTCGGTGCGGCAGAGCAGGATGTCGGGCTGGATGCCGATCGAGCGCAACTCGGCGACCGAATGCTGCGTCGGCTTGGTCTTCAGCTCGCCTGCGGTCGGGATATAGGGCAGCAGCGTCAGGTGGATGAAGATGCACTGGCCGCGCGGCAGCTGCTGGCCCGTCTGGCGGATCGCTTCCAGGAAGGGCAGGCTCTCGATGTCTCCGACCGTGCCGCCCACTTCGATCAGGACGAAGTCGTAGTCCTCATTGCCGTCGAGGATGAACTCCTTGATGGCGTTGGTGACATGCGGGACGACCTGAATCGTCGCGCCGAGATAGTCGCCCCGGCGCTCCTTGGTCAGGATGTCCATGTAGATGCGGCCGGTGGTGATGTTGTCGCCCCGGTTGCAGGGCCGGCCGGTGAAGCGCTCGTAATGACCGAGGTCGAGATCGGTCTCGGCACCGTCATCGGTGACGAAGACCTCGCCATGCTGATACGGGCTCATCGTTCCCGGATCGACATTGAGATAGGGGTCGAGCTTGCGCAGACGGACCGTATGGCCACGCGCCTGCAGGAGAGCGGCCAGTGCCGCCGACGCCAGGCCCTTGCCCAGCGAAGACACCACGCCGCCGGTGATGAAAACATACCGCGTCATGGGTGGACACCTCTAAAGCCACGGGCTCGATTCGCTAAGTCCAACCGCGCAGCCCCGTCTTGCCCTGCACGCTTGTCCACAGGAGAGCGCAGCCATCCGGCTGACGCGCCCCACACAAAAGAGAAGGGCCGGTTTCCCGGCCCCTGCCAAGACTTGCTGCTTGGGCAAGTCCTTATCGCAAAAGTGAAAACCACTTTTGCGGGACGTGCCTTCGTCACTGCTGCGGCGCCGGAGCCGCCGGTGTCGGCGGTTGCGGTGTGCCGCTGGGCGCCTGCATCTGCCGGAGCTGGTCGAACACGCCGCCCGCATTGGGGGCGCTCGGGCCGGTCGGCGTGGCAGGTGCGCTGGTGCCGGGCGCGCCGTCGATGATCGAACGCTGGACGCGGCCGCGATTGGCCATCACCGCCAGGATGATCGAGGTCAGGAAGAAGGCGCCTGCGAGGATCGCCGTCGTGCGGGTCAGGGCGTTAGCCTGGCCGCGGCCGGTCATGAAGCCGCCGGCTCCGCCACCGCCCGAGCCCATGCCGAGCCCGCCGCCCTCGGAGCGCTGCAGCAGGACCACGCCGACGAGCGCGACCACGATGATCAGGTGGATGACGATGATGACGTTCTGCATGTTCTCGACAGACTGAGACGAAAGCTCACGAAATGGGTATGGTGCCGGCCGCCGCCAAGGGCCGCCCGCACCAACGAGCCCGCGACGGGCCCCTATTCGGCGCGGCACATAGCATGGGTCATGGCGCTGTGCCACCCCGGCAATGCAGGTTGCTGTCAGATCGACGGCGCGGCGATACTGACTCAGCCGCAAGCCCGCGCGATCGCCAGAAACTCCTCGGCCTTGAGGCTGGCGCCGCCGACGAGCGCACCGTCGACATTGGCGACGTTCATCAGCTCTACAGCGTTGGACGGCTTGACCGAGCCACCATAGAGCAGCCGGACACCCGCTGCGGCGGCCTTGCCGAGGAGGCGACCGAGTTCGGCGCGGATCGCTTCGTGCATCTCCGCGACATCGGCAGCGGTCGGGGTCAGCCCGGTGCCGATGGCCCAGACCGGCTCATAGGCGACGACCAGCGTCGCTCCCGTCGCGCCGTCGGGAATCGAGCCGCGCAACTGCTTCTTCACGACGGCCAGAGCCTTGCCGGCCTCGCGCTCGTCCTTGGTCTCGCCGACGCAGACGATCGGCACGAGCAGGGCCTTTTGCGCCGCTTCCGCCTTGGCCTTCACGGTGGCGTTGCTCTCGCCATGCAGGGTGCGCCGCTCGGAATGGCCGACGATGGCGAAGCTTGCGCCGGCATCCGCGAGCATCGCCGCCGAGATCTCGCCGGTGAAGGCGCCGGAGCCTTGCGTGCTGCAATCCTGCCCGCCGGTGGCGATGCGCGAGCCGACCAGGACGACGCTCGCCGTTATGAGCAGGGAGGCCGGCGGGCAGATCGCCAGATCGACCGCCGCCTTCAGCCCGGCGTCATATCCCTTGGCGACCTCGCTCGCGATGACGATGTCGGCCTTCATGCCGTTCATCTTCCAGTTGCCGGCTACCAGCGGCCTGATGCTGCGCGTCACGTCGATCCTCCCAAAATGGCTGCTCCGGCTCTAGCAATGCCCGCACCACGCCGCAATCTCCGAGAAAAAGCGACTTGCTCCGAGAAAAAGCAATTTGCGCGCGCGCCGAACACGAATCCGCACAGGCGATTGCGGCTTGGCGCTCCGGTTCCTATAAGCAGCGCCGAACAAAACCGGCGACGGCGACCTCGGCGCCGCGTCAGGCTCAAGGAAAGATACCTCCCAATGATGATGCAGGGCATCCGCAAGGCGGGCCAGAGCTTGATCGGCAAGCTCATCATCTTCGTCATGTTCGGCTTTCTGATCCTGTCGTTCGCGATCTGGGGCATCGGCGATATCTTCCAGGGCTATGGCCGCAACTCCGTGGCGCGCGTCGGCAAGGCCGAGATCGGCCTCGAACAGATGCGCACCGCCTTCCAGAACGACGTCCAGGCGCTGACGCGCCAGCAGCGCCGGCAGATCACGCCCGATATGGCCCGCGCGATTGGCCTCGACCGGCAGGCGCTGTCGCGCCTCGTGACGGAATCGGTGCTCGACCAGACGGCGCAGGGGATGCGGCTCGCGGTTTCCGACGAGACCATCCGCAACCTGATCTTCGACGACCCGACGTTCCGCGACGCTTCGGGTGCGTTCTCGGCAGCTCGCTTCAACGAATTGCTGCGCTCGAATTCCTTTACGGAGCAGAGCTATGTCCGCGAGCAGCGCGCCACGATCCTGCGCCAGCAGATCGCCGAAATGGTCGTCGGCTCGGTGCTGGCGCCCGGCGCGCTGCAGGAACTCGGCCACCGCCTGCGCAACGAGCGCCGCAGCGTGACCTTCGCGCGGCTGGCGCCCAGCGCCGCCGGCGAAATCGCCGCGCCAACCGAAGCGCAGCTCAAGACCTTCTTCGACGAGCGCAAGGGCGCCTTCCGCGCACCCGAGCAGCGCACCGCCGAGATTCTCGCGATCTCGGCTGAGACGCTCGCCGATGCCGGAGCGATCAGCGAGGCCGATGCCAAGGCGCGTTATGAGCAGACCAAGGCGCAGCGCTTCACCACGGCCGAGACCCGCACGATCCAGCAGATCACCTTCCCCACTGCCGAGGAGGCCCAGGCCGCCAAGGCGCGCATCGACGCCGGCGAAACCTTCGAGGCCATCGCCACGGCGCGCAATGTCGCCGATGCCGACCTGACTCTGGGCACCTTCACCCGTCCGCAGGTCTTCGATCCCGTCGTGCGCGAGGCCGCCTTCGCGCTCGCACAGGGCGCGGTCAGCGCGCCGGTCACCAGCGCCTTCGGGCCCGTGCTGCTGCGCGTCAGCGTGATCCAGCCCGAAGCCGTCCGCGCTTTCGACGAGGTCGCGGCCGAAGTCCGGGCCGAGCTCGCCACCAGCCGCGCGGCGAGCCGGATCACCGAGATTCACGACAAGGTCGAGGACCAGCGCGCCGCCGCCAAGCCGCTGGCCGAAATCGCCAAGGAGCTGAACCTGCCGCTGCGCAGCGTCGGCCCGGTCGACAACGCCCTGCGCCGCCCCGACGGGACGGTGGAGCAGCCGCTGCCGGGCGGCGACCCGACCGTCCAGGCAATCTTCCGCTCCGATGTCGGCGTCGACAGCGAGGCGATCCGCTTGGCCCGCGACAGCGGCTATGTCTGGTACGACGTCAAGACGATCGCCCCGGCCCGCGACCAGAGCTTCGACGAGGTCAAGGCGCAGGTCGAGGCACAGTGGCGCGCCGACGAGGTCGCGACGCGGCTCTCCGCGAAGGCGCGCGAACTGGTCGAGCGGCTCGACAAGGGCGAGGCCTTCGATGCGGTCGCGGCCTCGGCCGGCCTGACCACCGAGCAGGCGAGCGAGATCGGCCGCCAGGAGCAGCGCACCGACCTGCCCGCGAACGTCATCACGCTGATCTTCGGCACGGTTGCCGGCAAGAGCGCGTCGGCCGCGGTACCCGGTGGCGGTCGCATCCTGTTCAAGGTCGATGCCGCGACCGTGCCGAGCTATGCCCGCACGACGCAGGAGGCCGATAATTTCGCCCGCCAGCTCGGTGCCAGCGTCAGCGAGGACATCCTCGCCCAGTATGTCGGCCAGCGGCAGAAGGAGCTCGGCGTCGCGATCAACGAGACCGCCTTCCGCAATGCCACCGGCGGCGCGCAGAACTGACGATGACCTCGACGCAGGATCACGACGGCTTCGCGACCGCCTATGAGGCCGGCACGCCGCAATTGCTGCGGCAGGTGCTGGTCGGCGATTGCGAAACGCCGGTCGCCGCCTTCCTGAAGCTGCGCCATGCCACGACGGGCCCGGCCTTCCTGCTCGAATCGGTCGAGGGTGGGTCCGTGCGCGGGCGCTATTCGATGATCGGCCTGGAGCCGGATCTGATCTGGCGCTGCCATCACGGCGAGGCCTCGGTGTGCCGTCCGGCGCTAGGCGATGCCTTCCTGGCCGATCCGCGACCGGCCTTCGAGAGCCTGCGTGCCTTGCTCGACGAGAGCGCGATCCCCGAGGGCGATGCGCTTGCCGGCGGCCAGGCCCCGCCCGGAGGAGAAGAGCTGCCGCCGATGGCGGCTGGCGTGTTCGGCTATCTCGGCTACGACATGGTCCGTTTGATGGAGCGGTTGCCGGAGCCCAAGGAGACCGGCACGGGCGTGCCCGATGCGATCCTGATGCGGCCGACGCTGATGGTGGTGTTCGATTCGGTGCGCGACGAGATCCATGTCGTGACGCCGGTGCGCCATCAGCCGGGCGTTCCGGCGCGCGCGGCCCATGAGCGGGCGCTGGAGCGGCTTGACGCCGTGGTGCGGGCGCTCGAAGGCCCCCTGCCCCAGGAAGCCGCGATCGACATCGCAAATCTCCCCGATCCGGACATCGTCTCGAACACGACCGAGGCGGAATTCCACGCCATGGTCGCCACCGCGCAGGATTACATCCGCGCCGGCGACATCTTCCAGGTCGTGCTGTCGCAGCGCTTCGAGGCGCCGTTTCAGCTTCCGCCTTTCGCGCTCTACCGGGCGCTGCGGCGGGTCAATCCGGCGCCGTTCCTGTGCTATCTCGACTTCGCCGAGTTCCAGATCGTCTGTTCGAGCCCGGAAATTCTGGTCCGGCTGCGCGACGACACCGTTACCATCCGCCCGATCGCCGGGACGCGCCGTCGCGGCGCCACCCCGGCGGAAGACGAGGCGCTGGCGCAGGAACTGCTCGCCGACCCCAAGGAGCGCGCCGAGCATCTGATGCTGCTCGATCTCGGCCGCAACGATGTCGGCCGCGTTGCGAAGATCGGCACGGTGAAGGTCACCGATTCCTTCTTCATCGAGCGCTACAGCCAGGTCATGCACATCGTCTCGAATGTCGAGGGTGAGATCGATCCGCGCCACGACGCGCTGGCGGCGCTGTCGGCCGGCTTCCCCGCCGGCACCGTCTCGGGCGCGCCGAAGGTTCGCGCGATGGAGATCATCGACGAACTCGAGCATGATGCGCGCGGCGCCTATGGCGGCTGCGTTGGCTATTTCGGCGCGAGCGGCGAGATGGACACCTGCATCGTGCTGCGCACGGCCGTGGTCAAGGACGGGCGCATGCATGTCCAGGCCGGCGCCGGGATCGTCTATGATTCGAACCCGGCCTCCGAGCAGGCCGAATGCGTCAACAAGGCCAAGGCGCTGTTCAAGGCCGCCGAAGAGGCGATCCGCTTCGCCGCAAGAGCCGGTCGGGGGCAGTAGTCCCCTGCCCGCCCACCGGAGCCGCAATGGCCTCAGTGGCTCTTGCTTGTCGGCGCCCCCATCCTGTCGACCCAGGCGATGCCGATCGCCGACAGGATGAAGACGACATGGATCGTCGTCTGCAGGATGACGCCGGTCACGGTGTACTCCGTGGCGCGGGCGGTGCTGCCGATATTGCCCGCCTCGATGAAGGTCCGCAGCAGGTGGATCGACGAGATGCCGATGATCGCCATGGCGAGCTTGATCTTGAGCACGCTGGCATTGACGTGGCTCAGCCATTCCGGCTGGTCGGGGTGATCTTCCAGCCGCAGCCGCGAGACGAAGGTCTCATAGCCGCCGACGATGACCATGATCAGCAGGTTGGAGATCATCACCACGTCGATCAGTCCAAGCACGACCAGCATGATCTGCTGCTCGGAGAAGTTGAACGCGTGGGTGATGAGGTGCCAGAGTTCCTTCAGGAACAGGAAGACGTAGACGCACTGCGCCACGATCAGCCCGAGATAGAGCGGCAATTGCAGCCAGCGCGAGCCGAAGATGATCAGGGGTAGCGGCCTTAGCGCCCTGACAATGGCGGGCTCGGCGGTCGTGTCGCGAGGATCAGTCTCGGCAGGATGCGACATTGGGCGATCAAGTCCTTCGAACGAATGATGCAGTGCAAAATATGTCGAGGCTAGATGGGGCGCCAGCCGCCATCGTGCAACCGCCGACAGAAAAAGTATCCGATGGCGTGCCGTGGGCTGCATGACGACGAAATTTTGACGCTATCGTGCGTCAGGCTTTCATCATTGCGGCGTAACGGCTACGCTTGGAGATCATCAGAGGAACGCGCAAGCTTCCTCTCGCATCGGAGAGGAAAGGATTTTCCCATGATCAAAACTCCCATGATCAAGACCTTGACCATTGCCGCGGCTCTCGTCGGTGGCGCGTTGATGGCTGTGCCTGCCAGCGCTGCGCCCATCGGCGCGGCCTCCGGCCCCGCCATGTCGCTTTCGACCAGCGGCAACGATCTGATCGAGACCGTGCAGTATCGCCGCTACGGCCCGGGCTACGGCTATCGTGGCGGATACTATCGCGGTGGACGTGGCGCAGCAGTCGGCGCCGGCATCGCTGCGGGCGTGATCGGCGGCGCTCTCGCTGCCGGCGCACTCGCCGGTCCGCGCTATGTCGAGCCGGCTCCGATCTACGGCGCACCGGTTCGCGCCTATGGTTATGGCGAATCGGATGTCGATGCCGTCGCCTACTGCTCGCGCCGCTTCCGCAGCTACGACCCCGATACCGGCACCTATATCGGCTCCGGCGGCGTGGTTCGGTCCTGCCCCTGATAGGCAGCCTGCACCTGACGTGCTTGCTGCCCCTGACATGGCCTGACCGCAAGGACAGGCAAGCCTCTCCGCAGCGATGCGGGGAGGTTTTTCTTTGCGGCTGAAAGCGCCTATCTTCGCGGCGCATATCCGACCTGGAGCAGCCCCTTGCGTATCGCCACCTGGAACGTCAATTCCGTCCGCCAGCGGCTCGGCCATCTGCTCGATGTCCTGAAGGAGGCCGAGCCGGATGCGCTCTGCCTGCAGGAGATCAAATGCGTCGATGCCGATTTCCCGCGCGCCGAGATCGAGGAGGCCGGCTGGCAGGTCGAGACGCATGGCCAGAAGGGCTTCAACGGCGTCGCCATCATCACGCGGAGGAAGCTGGAGGATGTCCGGCGCGGCCTGCCCGGGGATGATGGTGACGAGCAGGCGCGCTATCTCGAGGGCGTGCTGCCGCTGGGCAACGGCGTCGTGCGCCTCGCCTCGATCTACCTGCCCAACGGCAATCCGCCCAATACCGAAAAATACCCCTACAAGCTCGGCTGGATGAGGCGCCTGACCGCGCATACGCAGATGCTGCTCGCGTTGGAGGAGCCGCTGGTGCTGGCGGGCGACTACAACGTCATCCCCGAGCCGCGTGATGCGCGCGACCCCGTCGCCTGGGTCTCGGACGCGCTGTTCCTGCCGCAGACGCGCGCTGCCTTTCGGGAGCTCACCAATCTTGGCCTGACCGAGGCACTGCGCGCCACCAGCGATGCCACCGGCCTCTACACCTTCTGGGACTATCAGGCCGGCGCCTGGCAGCGGAACAACGGCATCCGCATCGACCATCTGCTGCTCTCGCCGCAGGCGGCCGACAGGCTCTCGGGCGTACAGATCGTCAAGCATGTCCGCGGCTGGGAGAAGCCGTCCGACCATGTGCCGGTGATGGTGGACCTCAAGGCCGCCTGATCCTTCCGGCTATTCCCCGGAGCCGCGCTTCACGCCGCCCTTGATGAAGACACGAAACGGCGTCGTTCCGGTCGCGCTGCCATCGGCCGAGGTCCAACGGCCATTGCTGCAGAGCACGCCACCCTGCGTCTCGGTTGCGTCGAAGACGATGCTGTTGCGATAGGTCGTGCCGTTGGGCTCGATAGCGCGGAATTTTGTCGTGCACTGCCCGCCCGAGACCACGGGGTCGTAGTCGTGGATCATGATTCCGCCGCCGCCCGTGCTGGGGAAAGGGTCGGCGAGGACCGGCCAGGATTCGTAATTGTCCTGCGCCGTGGCGAAGCCCCCGGTGAGGAGCGCGAGCGCGGCGCAGCAGCTGAGTGAGATGATCTTGCGCATGGAACGGACCCCTGTGGTTCTGTTCAGGGTACCGCTGACGCGAAGCTGCGGATGCAGATGGGGTGCCGATCAGCGCTGCGGTGTGCGCGAGCCTGCGACCTGCTGACGCTCGATCAGCGCGAGCGCGGCCGTTCGGTCACTCGCCGAGGCCGATGAGAAGGCCGTGTCGTGCCGCTCGATGATCCAGGCGTCGCGCCCGGGATCGGCGCTCTCGCGGGCGAGCGACAGCCACATCAACCCGAGGATGGGCTGGCGCGGCAAGCCTTCGCCGCCACGCAGCAGCAGGTCTCCGAAGACGGCGCGCGCCGGAGCGTAGCCCTTCTCGGCCGACAGCTTCATCCAGCGCGCCGCCTGCCTCGCATCGCGGCGGGTGCCTTGGCCGTTCATGTAGAGCCGACCGAGATTGTACTGGCCTTCCGGGTCGCCGAAATAGGAGGCGGCGTAGTGGAACATGTCGAAGGCACGGTCGATATTGGGCTTCACATAGCTGCCCTTGATGCCGTCCATGAAATAGCCGCCGAGCGCCACGAAGGCACCGCCGACAATGCGGCCATCGGCGGTGCCGGGGGTGGCGTCGGCATTCTCGTCCGCGATCTTCGAGAAATACTCGAAGGCCTTGAGATCATTGGTCGGAACGCCCTCGCCGCCGGCATACATCCGGCCGAGCTTGAACTGCGCTGTGAGGTGTCCCTGGGCAGCCGCATATTCGAGGGCGCGCACGGCACCGGCCTGGTCGCCGGCGGTCGAATCGCGCATCCAGGCCTTGATCGCGTCGCGGGCACTGCTGAACGGCGCGAGCGGCAGGGCGGTGTGGGCTGTGGGTGCGTTCGGCGCCGGCGCGATGGTCGCGGTGCCGGGAGCGACGGACGGTGCGCCTTCCGGCTCAGGCAAGGCGATGCCCGGGATCGGGCGGGGCGGAATCGGGCCACGACTCACAGCATCCTGCGCCCAGGCGGCCTGCAGGCCGCCCAGGACGAGGATGAATGCTACGATCGTGGCGTCAGATATCCGCATAGCAATGAGTCTCGGCCGCGCCTCCAGGGTGGGTCACGGCTCCCCCCTTGGCGGAGCCGACCGTCTGCGCGTATTTCCAGAGCGCGCCCGAGTTGTAATCGGTCTTGCGCGGCTTCCAGGCCGCACGACGCTCCTGAAGTTCGGCATCAGAAAGGCGGACTGCGAGCTTTCCTGTGATGGCATCGAGCTCGATGATGTCGCCGTCGCGGATCAGGCCGATCGGGCCGCCCACGGCGGCTTCAGGCCCGACATGACCGACGCAGAAGCCCCGCGTCGCGCCGGAGAAGCGACCATCGGTGATGAGCGCGACCTTGTCGCCCATGCCCTGCCCGTAGAGGGCTGCGGTGGTCGAGAGCATCTCGCGCATGCCGGGTCCGCCCTTGGGGCCTTCATAGCGGATCACGAGCACGTCGCCGACCTTGTAGCCGCGCTGGCTGACGCAAGCGAAGGCGTCCTCCTCGCAGTCGAAGCAGCGCGCCGGGCCGGTGAAGGTCAGCTGCTCGGTGGTCATGCCGGCGATCTTCACGATCGCGCCCTCGGGCGCCAGATTGCCCTCGAGCCCTACCACGCCGCCATTGTCGGACAGCGGCTTGTTGGCGGGGCGGATGACGTCCTGTTCGTCGTTCCACTTCACCGAGGCGAGGTTCTCGGCAATGGTGCGGCCGGTGACCGTCATGCAGTCGCCATGCAGGAAGCCGTGGTCGAGCAGCGTCTTCATCAAGAGCGGGATGCCGCCGACCTCGAACATGTCCTTGGCGACGTATTTTCCGCCCGGCTTCAGATCGGCGATGTAGGGGGTCTTCTTGAAGATCTCGGCGACGGCGAAGAGATCGAAATCGATGCCGCATTCATGCGCGATCGCCGGCAGGTGCAGCGCGCCATTGGTCGAGCCGCCCGACGCCGCCACGACCATCGCGGCGTTCTCCAGCGCCTTTCGGGTGACGATGTCGCGCGGACGGATGTTGCGGGCGATCAGCTCCATCACCATCTCGCCGGCGGTGTAGCAGAAGGTGTCGCGCACGTCGTAGGGCGCCGGCGCGCCGCAGGAATAGGGCAGCGCCAGGCCGATCGCCTCGGCGACGGTCGCCATGGTGTTGGCGGTGAACTGCGCGCCGCAGGAGCCAGCGGACGGGCAGGCCGCCTCCTCCAGTTCCTTCAAATCCTCATCGGACATGGCGCCGACCGAATGCTTGCCGACGGCCTCGAAGACGTCCTGGACGGTGACGGGCTTGCCCTTGAAGGTGCCGGGCAGGATCGAGCCGCCATAGATGAAGATCGACGGCACGTTGAGGCGCACCATCGCCATCATCATGCCCGGCAGCGACTTGTCGCAGCCGGCCAGGCCGACGAGCGCGTCATAGCAATGGCCGCGCATGGTCAGCTCGACCGAGTCGGCGATGCATTCGCGCGAGGCGAGCGAGGACTTCATGCCCTGATGGCCCATGGCGATGCCGTCGGTCACGGTGATCGTGCAGAACTCGCGCGGCGTGCCCTGCGCCGAGGCGACGCCCTTCTTGACCGCCTGGGCCTGGCGCATCAGCGAAATGTTGCAAGGCGCAGCCTCGTTCCAGCAGGAGGCGACGCCGACGAAGGGCTGCGAAATCTGGCGGGCGGTCATGCCCATGGCGTAGTAATAGGAGCGGTGCGGAGCCCGGGCCGGGCCGACGCTCACATGCCGGCTGGGAAGCCTGGACTTGTCGAAAACACGCGCATCCATCGTCTTTTTCCTCGTTCCACCCTGCGCTTTGACGCGCGCGGCAGATGTGCCACGCAGCTCAAGCCGGGCGCAACGCTACACCCTCCCACCTTGCTAGCGCCGAACCGGCTCCGGCGCCTGCGAGGCAGACTTTAATTCCTCTATATCTCAGAGACTTATCGCGCCTCTTTGCTGGGCGCGCTTTGTGGCGGCATCGCGGCAATTGTTCCCTTCGCGATACGCCTCCTTCGCGATGATTTTTATCTGTTGCGTTCAAGCAACATGTCAGGCCGGGCCTTTGAGCCGCGAGAAGAGTTCCCAGCGGCTGGACCACCTTCGACAACGGCGATCCGGCCATTCCGGCGCCTGTAGAGTTTGCCGCTCAACAGGTTGAACGTGTCGTTCCAGGTCACGGCGATGAGCCTGCGTGCAGCGGCTTCCGCTTGGGGATCGGACGCGTCGAAGATGAACAACTGATCGCGGCGCGGTAGCGCGATCAGCACATCGCCGCGGAATCGCGGCGCGATCCTCTGCCAGAAGCCGTCGAGCAAGAGCAGGCTCGGCGCCAGCATCTCGTTGCCGTCGACGCTGTAGTGGACAAACAGCTTGCGGTCGTCCGCCCCCATTTTCCCGAGCCATTTCTCGAGATTGGCAAGGGCAATGCCATGCACATTCGCCGGTGCAAGGCCGATATCTGCGCCTGAGACGGGCGACATCGAGTCAGGCCCGTCCACCATGTACAGGATCGAAAGATCACCTGCGAAGAACCTGTCGATCGTCCGCACGCCAGTGTTGCGCAGGCTGCCGACATAGGCGGTGGTCCGCAAAACCGGGACGATTGAACCGGTATCTACCGGCTTTGGAGACTGCTGGACCAGCGGACGAATGAAGGTCTCGATCGTCTCGCTGGTCTCGCGGTCGGGATAGGCGTTGAGCTGCGCGAAGAGGTTGGTGACGTTGATCGTGCTTCTGGCGCCGCCGATCTGCGCCTGGATCACGGCGGGTTGTCTTTTGACCGGGACGACGCCGGAGACGCCCGGCTTCGTCTTCAGCTTCGCGATCACCAGGTCGCGCAGTTCGGCTATTGAGGCCGGTCGCAGAGGCTGTGCGAATGCGCGTTGCAGAAATCCAGTGCCCGCGAAAGAGAGCGCCAGAGCAAGCAGTCCCCTCCGTCTCATCGCAACCTTTCGCCTCCGAAGCGCGCATCGATCTGATTGTGACGACGAACGCCGTCCTGCTCGCCCTAAAGCACCATCGGCAGGACGAAGAAGCCGCCGATCACCACCACGACCAGCGCCAGCGCCGTCATCGGCAGGTGCTTCTCGATGAAGATACGGATGTCGTCGCCATAGAAGCGCAGCGCCACCGCGATCATCATGAAGAAGGTCACCCGGGAGACGACCATGCCGATGGTGAACTTCCAGATGTCGAAATGCAGGAAGCCCGACATGATCGTCACGATCTTGAACGGGATCGGCGTCAGCCCCTTGGTGACCAGGACCCAGAACCAGTAATCCTGCGAGGTGGCGATCAGGCTCGCCGCCTTCTCCTGCAGGCCATAGAGCGAGATCAGCCAGGAGCCGACCGAGTCGTAGAGCAGCGCGCCGATGGCGTAGCCGAGATAGCCGCCGAGGATGGCGCCGAGTGAACAGACGCCGGCATAGAACCAGGCCCGGTCAGGCCTGGCGATGCACATCGGCAGGAGCAGCGGCAGAGGCGGCAGCGGGCTGAACGAGCTTTCGACGAAAGTCAGCGCGAAAAGCAGCCACGGGGCGCCGGGGTGCGATGCATAGGAAACGCACCAATCATAGGCTCGCTTGAGCATGGCGTGGGAACAACCGGTCCTGGGTTAGCGGCATCAAGGCGCATGGCGGCTCTGCGCCCGGCGCATTTAACCGTGTCGGTGGGAGATTGCCAGAGTTGTCTTACGCTAAGGTCAATTTGAAGACGGAGTCGTGACCGGATGCAGGCGCGGCCGGATGTCTCAGGCTGGCCGCAGGCCCGGCTTTCCTGCCTCGACGATGAAGCTCGCCTTGGTCGCAACCTCAGCGCCCGCCTGCGTGACGCGCTCCAGGAGGCGGTAATCGGCCTGCCAGTGCTCCCTGCCCACAATGTGGCGCATGTAGCCGCGCTGATTGTTGAAATAGCGAATATGGGGATTCTTCTGGAGGCCGACCCTGCCGGCCCGTGTCGTCGCCGCGCCATCGCCTCCCGAGGAGATCGAGGTCGCGACGAATTCGACGCCGACCGTCGTTGATGCCGGATCGTCGAAGTTGGCCTTCAGCTCACCGGCCCAGTTCTGGTGAATGTCGCCCGTCAGGACGACCGCATTGGCGATCCGCGCCTGCGTCAACCCGTCGAACAGGCGCTGCCTTGCCGCAGCCGTGCCGTCCCATTTGTCCATGTGGTAGCTGACGCTGCCAGGCTCCGGAGCGTTGTCACGCCGCATCATCATCACCTGCTGCGCCAGCACGGTCCAGCGCGCCTGCGGCAGGCGGAAGCCCTCGGTGAGCCAAGCCTCTTGCGCCGGGCCGAGCATGCTCTTTTCCGGCTTCAGCGCGTCAGTGCAATGCGCCTGCCAGCCGTCACCACAAGGCTGGTCGCTGCGGAACTGGCGCGTGTCGAGCACATCGATCTGGGCGAGATCGCCGTAGCGGAAGCGGCGATAGGCCTGGATCGCCGGGCCATTGGGCCGCGCGCTTTGCCGCAGCGGCATATGCTCGTACCAGGCCTGGAAGCCCGCGGCCCGGCGCAGCGCAAAAATCTCCGGCGGCACGCCTGCCTCCTCCGAGATGAAGCCGGCCCAGTTGTTGTCGATCTCGTGGTCGTCGAACGAAACCAGCCAGGGCGCAGAGGCATGGGCGGCCTGGAGGTCGGGGTCGAGCTTGTAGAGCGCATAGCGGCGACGATAGTCGGACAGCGCGTAGATCTCGTCGGGCTCGCCGGGCATCACCCGGGCGACGGGCAACGGGCGATCGCCCGGCCGGATCGTGCGGTATTCGTAGATGTAGTCGCCATAATGATAGATAAAATCGAAGCGCTCCTCCGCGACGTGGCGGAAGGCGGTGAAGAAGCCGTCCTCATAGCGCTGGCAGCCGAGCACGCCGAAATTCATCCGCTCGACGGCTGCCCCGGCCGCAGGAAAGGTCCGGCTGCGTCCGGTTGCGCTGCGCACGCCGCCGCAGGCGAAGCGGTAGAAATAGAAGCGATCCGGTTGAAGACCGGCCACCTCCACATGGACGGCATGGCCGAGTTCAGGCCGCGCCAGCCCGGTGCCGCGCTGGACGACCCGTGCAAAAGCATCGTCCTCGGCAACCTCCCAGGCGACCTCGACGGCCCGCATCGGCATGCCGCCATGCTCCGCCAAGGGTTCGGGGGCGAGCTTCGTCCAGATCACGAAGCCGTCCGCTGCCGGATCGCCCGAGGCGATGCCGAGCGAGAACGGATCGGCCGCGAAGAGCGGGTTGGCCCAGAGCCGCTGCGCCCGGGCCTGCCCGCCGCCCAGCAGCAGCCCCGAGGCGGCGAGCCCCTTCAGCAGCAGGCGGCGCGAGGGTGTGCCAATTGCCGTGACGAAGTCATCGGGATCGAAGCGGCCGAAGGCGTCGCGGCGAAACATGGCGGTCTAAGCCCTTCTCGGGCCGAGCAGTTCGATCTCAGCCAATATCTCAAGCAGGTTTCCGTCCACAGTCTCTGTTGCCTGCCTCAGCTTTCGCGCTTTCCTACAACCACCCTATGACAGTCGTGCCAGCGCTTCGGCGATCTTGATCTTGCGGGCTTCCGCCGCCGCCTTCCGCTCGCGGTTCTCCTCGACGATCTCGTCGGGAGCGCGGGCCATGAAATCGGGGTTGCCGAGCTTCTTGTCGACGACCGCGATGTCCTGGTCGAGCTTCGCCATCTCCTTGGTCAGGCGCGTCCGTTCGACCTCGAGATCGATGATCCCGGCCAGCGGCAGCGCCGCCACCTCGCCGCGCACGATGATCTGCGCCGATTGCGACGGCGATGCCGCCTCGAAGGCGATTTCGGAGATGCGCGCGAGGCGCTCGATCATCGGGCGCCAGCTCTCGATCGTGGCGCGCGTCGCGGCCGACGCGTTCACGAGGACCAGCGGCGCCTGCGTCCCCGCGGGGACATTGACCTCGGAGCGGACCGAGCGAATGTCGGAGATCAGATCGACGACGAAGCCGATCTCGGCCTCCGCCGCCGTGTCCTTGAGCGCCGCGAGATCGGGCCAGCGGGTCAGGCAGACCAGCGCATCGTCGCCCGCCTTCAGGACGCGCGGAGCGCCCTCGCCTGCCTTCTGCGCCCAGAGCTCTTCGGTGAGGAAGGGCATGAAGGGGTGGAGCAGCTGGCAGATCAGGTCGATGACATGCGCGACTGTGGCCTGGGTCTCGGCCTTCTCGGCGGGATCGACGCCCTCGCCCTGCAGCACCGGCTTGGCGAGTTCGAGATACCAGTCGCAGAACTGGTTCCAGACGAAGCGATAGGCGGAGCCCGCCGCCTCGTTGAAGCGGAAGGTCGGGATGCCGGCAGCGATCTCCTCGGCCGCGGTGGCGGCCTCGCTGAGGATCCAGCGGTTGAGCGGCTGCTTCACGGCGGCCGGATCGAAGCCCTCGGCGCGAGCGCAGCCGTTCATCTCGGCGAAGCGGGCCGCGTTCCAGATCTTGGTCGCGAAGTTGCGGTAGCCTTCGACGCGGGCGGTCGAGAGCTTGATGTCGCGTCCCTGCGCCGCCATCGCCGAGAGTGTGAAGCGCAGCGCATCGGCGCCGTACTGGTCGACCAGCACCAGCGGATCGATGACGTTGCCCTTCGACTTCGACATCTTCGCGCCCTTCTCGTCGCGAACGATGGCGTGGATGTAGACCTCGCGGAACGGCACCTCGTCCATGAAGTTCAGGCCCATCATCATCATCCGGGCGACCCAGAAGAAGATGATGTCGAAGGCGGTGACGAGGGTTGCCGTCGGGTAGTAGCGCTTCAGCTCGCTGGTCTCGTCGGGCCAGCCCAGCGTCGAGAACGGCCAGAGTGCCGAGGAGAACCACGTGTCGAGGACGTCCTCGTCGCGGGTGAGCTGGACCGCGCCGCCGTAATGGCCCAGCGCCAGCGCCTGAGCGGCGGCCTCCGATTCGGCGACGAAGCACTCGCCATCGGGGCCATACCAGGCCGGAATCTGGTGTCCCCACCAGAGCTGGCGCGAGACGCACCAGGGCTCGATGTTCTCGAGCCAGTCGTAATAGACCTTGGTCCAGCTCTCCGGCGTGAATTTCGTGCGGCCGTCCAGCACCGCCTTCAGCGCGCGCTCGGCCAGCGGCTTGACGTCGACATACCATTGGTCGGTCAGCCACGGCTCGATCACGACGTCCGAGCGGTCGCCATGCGGCACGGTGTGGCCGTACGGCTCGACCTTGGCGAGCAAGCCGCGCTCGGCCATCAGCGCGACGACCGCCTTGCGAGCGGCGAAACGGTCCAGCCCGTTGAGGGCCAGCGTTTGCGGCTCCGGGGTGCTGCCGGCCAGGAAGCCCTCGTTGTCGGCGAGCAGGATTTTCGCCTCGCCGTCGAGGATGTTGATCACGGCCAGCTTGTGGCGCTTGCCGACGTCGAAATCGTTGAAGTCATGCGCCGGCGTGATCTTGACCGCGCCGGTGCCCTTCTCCGGATCGGCGTAATCATCGCCGAAGATCGGGATGATGCGCCCGACCAGCGGCAGGACGACGTTCTGGCCGATCAGGTGGCCGAGCGTTTCGTTTTCTGGATGGACCGCGACGCCGGTGTCGCCCAGCATCGTCTCCGGCCGCGTCGTCGCGACCGTGATGAAGGTCGCGGCATCGTCGGCGTCATAGGCGACACCCTCGAGCGGGTAGTTGAAATAGTAGAGGTGCCCACCCGGATCGCGGCTCAGGACCTTGTCGAGCTTGGCTGAGTCGAACGCCTCCTCGCCGCCGCGCTGCCATTTGAACGAGCCGGATTTCTCGACCTGGATGACCTCAAGATCCGAGATCGCGGTCTGGAATTTCGGGTCCCAGTTCACCAGCCGCTTGGCGCGGTAGATCAGGCCCTGCCGGTGCAGGCCGACGAAGACCTTGAGCACGGCGGCGCTCAGGCCCTCATCCATGGTGAAGCGCTCGCGCGACCAGTCGCAGGAGGCGCCGAGACGCTTCAACTGGTTGACGATCGTCCCGCCGGATTCCTCCTTCCAGCGCCAGACCTCTTCGAGGAAGGCCTCGCGGCCCATCGTCCGGCGGTCGGTCTTGTTCTCGGCGGCCAGCCTGCGCTCGACGACCATCTGCGTGGCGATGCCGGCATGATCGGTGCCGGGTTGCCAGAGTACGTCCTTGCCGCGCATGCGCTCGAAGCGGCAGAGCACGTCCTGCAGCGTGTTGTTGAGCGCGTGGCCCATATGCAGCGAGCCGGTGACGTTGGGCGGCGGGATCACGATGCAATAAGGCTCCGCCCCCGGCTCTGCGCCGCGGCCGGCGGCGAAGGCGTTCGCCTCCTCCCAGGCCTTGCTGATGCGCGCCTCGACGGCCGCCGGCTCGAATGTCTTGTCCATCATCGCTTCGCTCGAACGCAAAACGGCCGGGGTCATGCCCCGGCCGAAAGATTTAAGGCCTGAAAGGTCGGAGGACTTAAGAGCCCATGCATGGGCCTCGCGTCAACCGTGTCAAAGTCTTGCGCCGCAGGCGCAGCCGGTCAGCCCGGCAGGTTCGACTGCAGGAACCAGAGCGCCTTGTCGAGCATGCGCGAATAGGCGGTCAGCAGGTCGGCCGTGCCGGCATCGCCCGCTTCGTCGCTGGCGTCGATCGCCTCGCGGACGAGGTTGGCGGTCTCGGCGTAGCGCTCGATCAGCGCGTGGAGATGGTCCTTCACCGGCACGATATCAGTCGGATAGGGTTTGAGCGAGGTGGAGGCGGCGGTCGTCTGGGTCGTGCCGAAGGCAATGCCGCCGAGCTGTGCGATGCGCTCCGCGACGGTATCGACATGGTCGTCGAGTTCCTTGCGGAAGCCGTCCAGCATCAGGTGGACGCCAATGAAACCGGGGCCCTTCAGGTTCCAGTGCGCCTGCTTGGTCAGCAGCGCGAGGTCGATACCATCGGCCAGGCGTGCGTTGAGCAGGCCGGCGATCTCGCTCTTGGTGTTGGAGGCGAGATCGACCTTGCTGCTCTTGACGATTTTGGTCGTGGCGGATTTGGCGGATGCGGACTTCTTCATGGCAGGTCCTCGCGGGGGTTCGGCAACGGGCCGGGCAGCATAAGCCGCGAGGCCGATACGCGCGAGCGCCGGACCCGTTCCGTTGGCGCACGTCTTCATCGCTCGTTTCGCGGCCTGGATGACGGAACCGTCACGCGATCCGCCGGTTGAAGTTCTCGACAAGCGAGGAGCTTCACCATGACCCATCATACTGACCAGGATCGCG
Source organism: Hyphomicrobiales bacterium (assembly GCA_900470775.1). Classification (GTDB taxonomy): domain Bacteria; phylum Pseudomonadota; class Alphaproteobacteria; order Rhizobiales; family Beijerinckiaceae; genus Allobosea. The sequence goes on from UCBZ01000015.1 coordinate 21,667, forward strand.
TCTGGGACCTTATCGACGACATCAAATTCGCGATGCTCGTCACCCATGACGGCGAAGGCGACGAGTTGCGTGCCCGGCCGATGCACGCGCATGGCCAGCGCGAGGAAGATGCGATCTACTTCCTCACCGACCGTCGCCACCACAAGGATGACGAAATCAACGTCAACGACAATGTCTGCGTCGCCTTCGCCGACAACAGCGGCATGCGCTACGTCTCGGTGACCGGCACCGGCACGGTTCTCGACGACCACGCCAAGGTCGCGGAACTCTGGGACCCGAGCAACAAGGCGTTCTGGGATAGCAAGGACGATCCGAATATCCGCGTCCTGCGCGTTCGGCCGTCGATGGCGGAGTTCTGGGCCGGCGCCGGCAAGATCGTCACCTCGGTCAAGATGGCCGCTGCCGCACTGACCGGCACCAAGCCCGATCTCGGCACCAACAGGAAGGTCGCACTCTGATGAACCTGCTCGTTCATGTCGTCGGCGCCTGGATCGCCTCCGAGGCCGCCTCGGGCCGTTATCCGCGGCCGGTCGCCGTTGGGCTCTCGATGCTCGTGTCGCGGCTCGGTGCGCCGACGGCGGCCATGACCATGCTGGCCTTTGCGTTCAAGCGCCTGAACGACGCAGGAGCTTTCGAAAGGCTGAAACCGGCGCCCGCAGCACGCCAGCGGCCGCTGCGGAACCGCTGATCATCTGATGGCATGCCAACTCGAGCGGGCGTCCTAACTGCGCCCGCCGCGGGCCACGCGTTCGATCTCGGCCCGAACCAGTCGTTCGACCATGGTCGGCAGGTTGTCGTCGAGCCAGGTCTTCAGCATCGGCTTCAGCATGTCCTTGACCAGATCCTCAAGCGTCCGGGCATTGTTCGTCAGAACCGTATGGGCGAGGTCGCCGAAGGCGCTGGTGACAGCCGAACTCGTTTGAGCCGAAAGCAGCTGGGCCATATCGAAGGGCGGCGGGCTTACGGCGCGCTCGGCTGCGGCGAAAACCGGGGGTTCATAGGGCTCGGGCTCGGGCATGGGCTGCGGAGCAGCCGCGACAGGTTCCGGCTCAGGCGGAGGCGGTTCGAGAAAATCGACGTCTCCGTCATGCGCGGACGGAGGCTCCGGCTCTGGCTCCGGCGGGAGGACAAGAGCGGCTTCTGCACCGAGATCGAGGACATCCTCGTCGATAACCTCAGGCTCGACCGGAGGCTCGACGGAGACCGGCGCGGCTTCGACGTCCGCCTCCGCTTCGGCAGGCTTGACCTCGTCATCCGCGATGATCCGCCGGATGGAGGCGAGAATTTCCTCCATCGACGGTTCGTTGGGCTTCGGTTGCGCGCTCATCTGGATCCGGACCACTCGACACCGGGCGCATCGACAGAATCAGCGCCGCCCGATTATCGAGTATTTCACGCAAGCCATGCCAGGCAAGGCGGCATGTCTTTCCGCCCACAGGGAAATCCCGTCTGTTGCGCGAATGTCGATTCGGCCGGAGGCCGCGAGCGCCACCGGAACGCCCCGATCGAAGGCGACCGGAGTCTGCCCCTGGCGATATCTGCGCGCGGCTCAGCGCCCGTCAGGCGTCTGCGTTCCCCAGAGCAGGCCCTTGACCTGATCATAATGCTTGCGGGAATCGTAGACCTCGGCCTTCAGCCTCAGCGTCTCCGCGGAGAGCCGGCCGATCGCCGACAGCACGGCATAGGACGCGACGACCCGGTCGCGCTGCGCCGTCACCAGGGTGGCGCGTGCGCTGACCAGTTCCTGCTGCGCGTTCAGCACGTCGAGGGTCGTGCGCTGGCCGACCTTGGCCTCTTCGCGGACGCCGGCCAGAGCGGTCTCGGCTGCCTGGACCTGAGCCTGCGCGGCGACGATCTGGGCCTTCGCGGCCTCATGGCCGCCCCAGGCGGAGACCACGGCGGCGCGCACCGTATCGCGCTGCGTATCGACCTCGATCCGGCGCTGGCCGGCCGTCTCCTTGGCCTGCCGGGTCCGCGAATAGACCTGGCCGCCTTCGTAGATCGGGATCGTCAGCGTGCCGACGACGCTCGCCGAGGTCCGGTTGTCGCCGAACGTCTGCGAGTCGTAGCGTTGCTGGACCGTGCCGCGTACGCCGAGCACCGGATACAGATCGGCTTCCGAGACCTTGACCTGCAGTTCGGCCGCATCGACCCCATGCAGCGAGGCGATGATCGCCGGATGCGCGGCAAGCGCCGCATTGAGAGCGACCGGAAGCGATTTCGGCAGCAGATTCTCGACCGGCCGGCCCGGCGCAAGCTGCTTGGGCTCGATGCC
>UCBZ01000090.1 GCA_900470775.1 Hyphomicrobiales bacterium
CTCTCCCGTAGGGAGAGGGCAGGGTGAGGGGTCGGCCGTTGGACCAGCGGGGCGCCGTCCTCACCGCTGCGCCGGTAGGGGCTCACTCTGCCTTCAAGGGGCCGACACCTCATCCCTACCCTTCTCCTTACAGGAGAAGGGTTCCCCGCGGTGCCTGCGCCTGCCCCCCATAGGCGCGCGCCTACTGCCATCTCCTGTCAGCTATGCGTCTTCCGCGACCCGCCACCCCCTCGCACCGCGCGGGCTTTCGCCCCATATTGGCGCCATGGCCAAGATTTCTGACAAGACGTCCGACTCGACCTCCGGCACGCCGACATCCGCCGCTGCCAAGCCCAAGCCGGCCAAGAAGCCGTCCTCCTCCCGCACGCCCAATTCCAAGGCCTCGCGCCAGGAGCTGAAGCCGCTGGAGGGGTATCTCGCCGATCTGCTCAATCCGGCGATCAATCGCGGCAATGCGGTGCCCGGCGGCGCGTCCGGGTTTTCCGACAGGCCGCAGGCCGGCTATGAGGCGAAGCCGAGCTACGCCACGGAGCGGCCCGGCGGTGAAGACAGGCCCAAGCGCAAGCTCTCGAAGAAGGCCGATTCCGCCTTCATCGGGGCCGAGGGCGCGGCGGCGGCCACCGCGACCTCGCTGCAGGCGCTGCTGGAGACCGGCAATCCCTTCATCGAGCCGGGCCGGGCCTGGACGCCGCATCGGCCGCCACGCCCCGACAAGTCGGAGGGCGGCATCCGCTTCCGGATGAACTCGGAATACGAGCCGGCGGGCGACCAGCCGACCGCGATCGCCGAGCTGGTCGAGGGCATCCAGCGGCAGGAGCGCGACCAGGTGCTGCTTGGCGTCACCGGTTCGGGCAAGACCTTCACCATGGCGCAGGTGATCGAGAAGACTCAGCGCCCGGCGCTGATCCTGGCGCCGAACAAGACGCTGGCGGCGCAGCTCTATGGCGAGTTCAAGAGCTTCTTCCCCGACAATGCGGTCGAGTATTTCGTCTCCTATTACGACTACTACCAGCCCGAGGCCTATGTGCCGCGCTCGGACACCTTCATCGAGAAGGAGTCATCCATCAACGAGCAGATCGACCGGATGCGCCATTCGGCGACGCGCTCGCTGATCGAGCGCGACGACGTCATCATCGTCGCCTCAGTGTCCTGCATCTACGGCATCGGCTCGGTCGAGACCTATACGGCGATGACCTTCGGCATCAAGCTGGGCGAGCGCGTCGAGCAGCGCCAGCTCATCGCCGATCTCGTGGCGCTGCAATACAAGCGCACCCAGCATGATTTCACCCGCGGCTCCTTCCGCGTGCGCGGCGACACGATCGAGCTGTTCCCGGCCCACTATGAGGATCGGGCCTGGCGCATCGGGCTGTTCGGCGACGAGATCGAGAGCATCGCCGAGTTCGACCCGCTGACCGGGCAGAAGACGGCGGACCTCGAATTCGTCAAGGTCTACGGCAATTCGCACTACACCACGCCGCGTCCGACGCTGACGCAGGCCGTCAAGTCGATCAAGGCGGAGCTGAAGGGCCGGCTCGACGAGCTCAACCGGATGGGGCGCTATCTCGAGGCGCAGCGGCTCGACCAGCGCTGCACCTTCGACATCGAGATGATCGAGTCGACCGGCTCCTGCAACGGCATCGAGAACTATTCGCGCTATCTCACCGGCCGCAAGCCGGGCGAGCCGCCGCCGACCCTGTTCGAATACCTGCCCGACAATGCGCTGGTCTTCACCGATGAGAGCCATGTCACCGTGCCGCAGATCGGCGGCATGTATCGCGGCGACTTCCGGCGCAAGGCGACGCTGGCGGAATACGGCTTCCGCCTGCCCTCCTGCATGGACAACCGGCCGCTGCGCTTCGAGGAATGGGACGCGATGCGCCCGCAATCGGTGCATGTCTCGGCGACGCCGGGCTCCTGGGAGATGGAGCAGACCGGCGGCGTCTTCACCGAGCAGGTCATTCGCCCGACCGGGCTGATCGACCCGCCGGTCGAGATCAGGCCCGCCAAGCACCAGGTCGCCGACCTGCTCGATGAGATCAAGGAGGTCACCGCCAAGGGCTATCGCACGCTGGTCACCGTGCTGACCAAGCGCATGGCCGAGGATTTGACCGAATACCTGCACGAGAACGGCGTGCGGGTGCGCTACATGCATTCCGACATCGACACGATCGAACGCATCGAGATTCTTCGCGATCTTCGCCTCGGCGCCTTCGACGTGCTGGTCGGCATCAACCTGCTGCGCGAGGGCCTCGACATTCCCGAATGCGGCTTCGTCGCCATTCTCGACGCCGACAAGGAGGGCTTCCTGCGCTCCGAGACCTCGCTGATCCAGACCATCGGCCGCGCCGCCCGCAATGTCGACGGCCGCGTCATCCTCTATGCCGACCACGTCACCGGCTCGATGGAGCGGGCGCTGGCCGAGACCGCGCGGCGCCGCGAGAAGCAGGAGGGCTATAACGCGCAGCACGGCATCACGCCGCAGACGATCAAGCGCGCCATCGGCGACATTCTCGGCTCGGTCTATGAGCGCGACCATGTCACTGTGGATGCCGGGCTCTCGACGCCGGCCGCCGGGCACAACTTCAAGGCGGCGCTGGCCGATCTCGAAAAGCGCATGCGGGAAGCCGCCGCCGACCTCGAATTCGAAACCGCCGCCCGGTTGCGCGACGAGATCAAGCGCCTGCAGGCAACCGAGCTGGCGATCTCGGACGATCCGCTGGCCCGCCAGGGCGATGTCGAGGCCTCGGCCGGGCGCTACAAGGGCGAGCGCTCCTATGGCGACAGCGCCAACCTGCCGACGCGCGCCCGCAAGCCCACCGATGCCGACATGGGCCCGCATAACTGGGGCGGTGGCGAGGGCAAGCCGGTGGCGCGACCGAAAAAGCCGACGCTCGACGAGATGGGGCCACGGCCGGAGTCGCGGCCGAAGGGGGCCGGGGAGGAGCGGGGCCTGAGACGAAGGG
>UCBZ01000014.1 GCA_900470775.1 Hyphomicrobiales bacterium
CCAGCGGACGTAGCGGTTGTGAGATGCGTCTTGCGTGGCCCATAGTCAGGCGGCGCATCGATCCACCGCCCGCCAGACTTCAAGACATGGACGATGCCGCTGATCACACGGCGGTCGTCAACACGCGGCTTGCCACGCGTATCCGTCGGCAGATGCGGCTCCATCCGCGCAAATTACGCGTCCGTGAGCCAGAAACGATCCCGATTCATCCGTGCTTCCTCCTGGAAGCCGTGAATCACTCCGAGCCGGCGATGCCAACCACCTTATGGGTCCGAGCCCTAGCGTGGCCACGCCACCGAATCCCTCGCATTTGAGCCTTCCGCTTCACGCAACGTCAAACTGCATGAATCCACAGGCGCCGTTGGGCTTGGTTAATTTTACCTTGTTTCGGCGTTTACCTTGCGTTCATCACTATTTCCCGGCTTTCTCCGGTCAACGAGCGGCGCATGGCGTCGCACAAGGTTGGCGGGGCAGGTTGTCTTACATGATCAGCAAGGTTCTCACCGTTTCGGCTCTCACGGCCTCGGCCTTCTCGGCCGCGCTGCTGCTGGCGTCCACGGCCGCCCAGGCCGGCGGCTGCTACGGCTCGTCGTGCCGCCCAGCGCCCTGCCAGGGTTCGGCCTGCTACAATCTGGTCCAGACACCGCCGGTCTATGACACCATCGCCGAGACGCAGCTGGTGCGGAAGTCGCAGACGCAGCGCCGCGTCGTCCCGGCCCAGTACGACTACGTCACCGAGAACGTGATGATCCAGCCGGCACGGCAGATCCCGCATCATGTCCCGGCGCAGTATTCCGCGATCTCCGAGAAGGTGATGATTTCGCCCGGCGGCAAGCGCTGGGAGGTCACCACCGACGCCTATGGCCGCACCACCGGCTGCTGGGTCTACGACCAGCCGCAATACGGCTTCCGCCAGCGCACCGTCGAGGTTTCGCCGGCCACCGTCGAATACGAGACGGTTCCCGCGGTCTACACGCAGAAGCAGCGCAAGGTGATGGTGCGGCCGACGCAGGTGCTCAGCCAGACCATTCCGGCCGTCTATAAAACCTACCACCGCCAGGTGCTGGTGAGCCCCGGCTCGCAGCAATGGCAGAAGGCCGGCTACTGAGTTTTCTAACCTCAAGTTTTTACGTGCAGACCCTTTGACTACGGAAAAGACCACTCAAACCCCGGCTCGCGCCGGGGTTTTTTTATGGGGATTCGGGTCTGCGTCTTGGCTACGAAAAAACCACCACCGTCATCCTGGGCTTCGCGCAGCGAAGTCCCGGGATCCATCATAAGGCACGACGGCGTCGTATGATGGATCCCGGATCTGCGCCGCTTCGCGGCTTGTCCAGGATGACGGTGGTGGTTTTCGAAAAAGGGCAGCTGATCTCGAAGCCGCCGCGATGAAGCGAGGCAGTCCGCCCTACCCCAGCCCGCCCATCAGCAGTGCGAGCACGCCGACGCCGATCAGGAAGGCGAGCATGCGAGCGGGCATGCCGATCAGGCTACCGGGAGCACGACCCAGCGCCAGCCCGGCCGCGATCTCGGAGAGACCCAGACCGAGCAGCACGAGGATGAAGGGCGGGAAGGTGGCCGAGGGTGCGATCCAGCCCGCCTTGAAGACGGCTGACACGATCGCGCCGAGGGCTGCGCCGAACGCGACGAAAACCAGCTCGACGCGCGTGAACCGCATCGTGCCGATCAGCGCCGACGGAAGTTCTGGTTGCGCGGCGGGCCGCCCGGAGCGGGGCCGGCGGTCTTCTGGCGGAAGTTGATGCGGCCGCGATCGAGATCGTAGGGCGACATCTCCACGACGACGCGGTCGCCGGCGATGGTACGGATACGGTTCTTCTTCATCTTGCCGGCCGCATAGGCCAGGATCACGTGGTCGTTGTCGAGCTTCACCCGATAATTGCCGTCCGGCAGCACTTCGACCACCGTGCCGTCAAATTCGAGAAGTTCTTCTTTAGCCATTCTGTCGTCCTTCGTGTGCCCGTTTGGCGCTGGAGGAGACGGCTCATTGACCGCCTCTCTCCGCTTCTGGCCTGCTGCGCGTCAGTTCGCGCGCCGCCGGGCGCCGTTGGTGCGTGGTTGCTGTGTTCTTTGCTGCAAGAACGCGACGCCGCCAAGCCCTTCCTTGGCCGGCCCACCGTCTTTTCGTGGGCTTTGAGCCTCGCTGCGCTGCGGCCGGTCGTTGCGCGGCGCATCATTGCGGGCGGCATCCGAACGCTGGCCACCGCCATGGGCAGGCTTGGCAGCGGGACGACCCGAGCGCTCGCCCTGCGGCCGGCCCTGGTCGCGACCACCGCCGCCCTGCTGGCCGCGTCCACCGCGACCCTGGTTCTGCGGCGGCTTCTTCGGCGTGCGGCCGTCCCAGTACGGCACCTCGCCCATGGGCGTGATGGCGACGCGGGTCAGCTTCTCGATCGAGGCGAGGTCGCCGCGCTCTTCCGGCGTGCAGAAGGCGATGGCGATGCCCGAGGCGCCGGCGCGCGCGGTGCGGCCGATGCGGTGGACATAGGTCTCGGCGACGTTGGGCAGGTCGAACTGGACGACATGGCTGATGCCGTCGACATCGATGCCACGGGCGGCGATGTCGGTGGCGACGAGGATGCGCAGGTCACCGTCACGGAAGGCGCCGAGCGCCCGCTCGCGCTGGCCCTGGCTCTTGTTGCCATGAATCGCGGCCGATTTGATGCCGGAGATCTCGAGCTGGCGGACGACCTTGTCGGCGCCGTGCTTGGTGCGGGTGAAGACGATGGCGCGCTGCATCTCGGGAACGCTCAGGGTCTTGGCGAGCAACGCCGGCTTCTCACCGGGCTGGGTAAAAATCACCCGCTGATCGATCTTCTCGGCCGTAGTCGCGACCGGCGCGACCGAGACCTCGACGGGATCGGTCAGATAGGCCGAGGCGATCTCGCGGATCGGCTTGGGCATCGTCGCCGAGAACAGCAGCGTCTGGCGCTTCTTGGGGATCAGGGTGGCGATCCGGCGCAGCGCATGGACGAAGCCGAGATCGAGCATCTGGTCGGCCTCGTCGAGGACGAGGTATTCGATTTCGCGCAGCGAGACGGCGCGCTGGTCGACGAGGTCGAGCAGGCGGCCGGGCGTGGCGACGAGGATGTCGACATGCTGGCCGAGCGCGCGAATCTGCTTGCCGACGGGCACGCCGCCGAAGACGACGGTCGACTTGATCGTGGTGAACTGGGCATAGGCGCGGATCGAGGTCTCGATCTGGGCGGCCAGCTCACGGGTCGGCGACAGGATCAGCGCACGAACCGAGCGCGTCTCCATGCGGCGCGGCTGCGTCAGCAGGCGCTGGATCAGCGGCAGCGCGAAGGCAGCGGTCTTGCCGGTGCCGGTCTGGGCGGCGCCGAGAAGGTCGCGGCCCTGGAGAATCTGGGGAATCGCCTGGGCCTGGATCGGCGTGGGCGTGGTGTAACCTTCGGAGGCGAGCGCCTTGAGAAGCTGCTCGGCCAGGCCGAGGTCGGTAAATTGAGTCAAAACAGGTCTTTCCGGACGCCGCGACGCAAGGGGCACATGTGGGTATCGGCTGTGCCGCCGGATTGCGTCCGGCCTTGAATATTGGATCTGTCCTGCCGGCGAACCGCTAAGCCACAGCGCCGGAAGGTGTCTTGGTGTTTGAGAGTGTCTTGAGTGAAGAGCCGGGCGGGCGCGAGACACGCCTGCCCGGTCGATGGTCGTTTTAGTCTCAGGCGACGGCGAGGTTGCCGGCCGAGGACTTGCCGGTCTTGCGATCGGCGATCAGCTCGTAGGAAACGACCTGACCTTCGACCAGCTCGCGCAGGCCGGCCCGCTCGACAGCGGAGATGTGGACGAAGATGTCCTGCCCGCCGTTCTCAGGGGTGATGAAGCCGTAGCCCTTGGTGGTGTTGAACCACTTGACGGTGCCCTTATCCATGGAAGGTAGTCCTCACGTTTCAGATCCGCGTATGTGATGAAGACACGGCGCGGCGCGCGGACGCCTGCCATGGTCTTGTAGTCGATGTGTGGTGGATCTGAATCGTGCCCGCCGACCGGAGTGAACCGCGCGGAGGATGGCCAGAACCCGGCCGCATCTCGTCTTACATGGGTGGAGCTAGCACAAAACGCAATGCGGGTCCAGCGGTGGCGCCGGAATGCAAAGGGCGGCAGGCTCGTTGGAGCCCGCCGCGCCGCCTTGTCTGCAGATCGAGTTCAGCGCGGGCAGACGGCGCCGGTCTCGGTCCAGGCCTTGAACAGCGCGCCGAACTGGTCCTGCGTTCCGGGCGCCGGCTGGCGGCCTGGCCCCGGGCGCCAGGCCCAGCCGACCAGCGTGTCCTCGGAGATGTGCTTGATCAGCGCGGCGAGGTCGCGGCTGCCATTACGGTTGAGGTCCTTCATCTGCTCGCATATCTGGCCGAGCGTCTTGCCTTCCCAGGCCATCGAGGCCGGGGCGAGCGCCCAGTGACCATCGCCCGGCACGCGTGCCGGATCGAAGTTCTCCTTGCCGTGGCAGGTCGAGCAGGCCATCCCCGGCGCGCCATGGCCGTCCTTGCCGCGCACGACCAGCGGCTGGTGCGGGCGCTGCGCATCGGTCTGGCGCGGACGCTCGCTCGCCGGGTGGCAGTTCACGCAGCGCGGATGCTGCAGGACCTTGCCCATCTCGGTGAAGAGCGCAGCCGAGCGTGCCTCGCGCTGGCCGATCGACTGGAAGCTCTCGACCGGCTGCAGCGTGCCGGCAGCCGGCGTCGCGGTCTGGGCGACCGTGAGGGCCGCACCGCCAACCACGAGCCCGAGGCCGGCGACGGCGGCAAGAAGTGTCTGACCAAGAAGTGTCCGACCTTGCATCACGCGATCCCCCCGACCATCGGCAAGCGACGCGGGCGACCCTGGCCGAGACGTGCCAGCGCATTGGCGACGGCAGGGCCGATCGGCGGCACGCCGGGCTCGCCGACCCCGGTTGGCTTCTCGGTCGAGGCGATGATCTTGACCTCGACCTCCGGCATCTCGTGGATGCGCAGCGAGCGGTAGCTGTCGAAATTGGTCTGCACCGGCTTGCCCTTGTCGAGCGTCAGTTCGCCATAGAGGGCATGGCCGAGGCCGAAGCCGATGCCGCCCTCCATCTGGGCGCGGATGACATCCGGGTTGACCGCGATGCCGCAATCGACCGCGCACCAGACCTTGTGGACCTTCGGCTCACCGCCCTCGCCCACCGAGACCTCGGCGATCTGCGCGACGAAGGTGCCGAAGCTCTCCGCGACGCCTACGCCGCGCGCCCGGCCGTTGCCGGCGTCGGGACCGGTCCATTTCGCCAGTTCCGCGACCGCCTTCAGCACGCCGGCGAGACGCGGCTCCTTGCCCATCAAGGCGAGGCGGCCGGCAACCGGGTCCTGGCCTGCGGCCTGGAGCAATTCATCCATGAAGCACTCGACCGCATAGGCAGTGTGGGTGTGGCCGACCGAGCGCCACCACAAGGTGGGAACGCCGACCTTGGTGGCGTGAACCTCGCAGTGGAAATCGGAGATCTCGTAGGGCAGTTCGTTGGCGCCCTCGAACATCGTCGAATCCAGGCCGTTCTTGGCGATCATCTGCTCGAAGAAGGTGCCCAGGATGAAGGACTGCCCGACGATGCTGGTGCTCCATCCGGCGATCTTGCCGTCCTTCACCGCGCCGCGCATGCGGTGGACGAAGAGCGGGCGGTAATAGCCGCCGGTCAGATCGTCCTCGCGGGTCCAGACCAGCTTGACCGGCCGGTTGGGGCCGATCGCCTTGGCGCACATGGCAAGCTCCGCCGCCAGATGCTGGCTGACCTGAGCACGCCTGCCGAAGGAGCCGCCGGCCAGCATGGTCTCGAGCTGCACCTTTTCCGGAGGCAGTTCGAGGATCTGGGCGATGGTCTGGTGTTCCGTGGTCTGGAACTGGCTGCCGAAGCGGGCGAGCGCGCCTTGCGCATTCCATTCGAGATAGCCGTCGAGCGGCTCCATCGGCGCATGCGCCAGATAGGGGAAGACGTATTCCGCCTCGATCACCCGCTCGGCCTTGGCAAGCGCGGCCTCCGCATCACCATGACTTCCTGCGACCTTCCCCGGCGTGCGGGCGAGCGCGCGATACTCGGCGACGAGTTCGGCGCTGCCGCGCTTCTCGGCCTCGCTCTCGTCCCAGACGACCTTGAGAGCCTCGCGACCCTTGATCGCCGGCCACATGCCCTGCGCATAGACGGCGACGCCCGAGCCGATCTGCTTGACGTCGACGACGCCCTTGACCTTGAGCGCATCAGTTGCGTCGAAGCTCGCGACCTTGCCGCCGAAGCGCGGCGGGCGGGCGACGACGACGGTCAGCATGTTCGGAGCGCTGATGTCGATGGTGAACTTCGTCTTGCCGCGGGCCTTGTCGGCGCCGTCAAGGCGCTTCACCACGCCCTCCTTGCCGATCAGCTTGAACTGCGCCGGCTGCTTCAGCGGCGCGTTCTCCGGCACCGGCAGTTTCGCGGCGGCTTCGGCGAAGTCACCGAAACGGCCCTGCTTGCCCGAGGCGTGGGTCAGCACGCCCTTCTCGATGGTGATCTCGCCAGCCGGCACCTTCCAGGCCTGCGCCGCGGCCTGCACCAGCATGACGCGGGCGGTCGCGGCCGCTTTGCGGATCTGATCGAAGGAATTGGCGATGGCGGTGGAGCCGCCCGTGCCCTGCACGCCGAAGGCGAGATTGGCGTAGAGCTTGACGTCGGCCGGCGCATGCTCGGCACGCATCTGGCCCCAATCGGCATCCATTTCTTCGGCAACGAGCGTGGCGAGGCCCGTGAAAGGCCCCTGGCCGAACTCGATATGCTTGACCAGCACGGTAACGCTGTGGTCGGGCGCGACGCGGATGAAGGCGTTGGGCGCGAAGGTCGCGGAACCTGCCGACTGGGCGCGGGCGGCCTTGGGCAGATGCAACGCGATGATGAGGCCGCCGGCACCGGCGAGGAGCGAGCGGCGCGAGAGGGTGAGATCGTGGGCGGTCATGCTCAACCCTCCAGCGTGCGGGCTGCGGCATGGATCGCCGTGCGGATGCGGGCATAGGTGGCGCAGCGACAGATGTTGCCGTTCATGGCGAGATCGATGTCGCGATCGCTGGGCTTGCGGTTCTCCTTCAGCAGGGCGACCGCGCTCATCACCTGGCCGGACTGGCAATAGCCGCATTGCGGCACGTCGAGGCTGTCCCAGGCGGCCTGAACCGCCGCGGCCTCCTTGCCCTCCAGCGCCTCGATGGTGATGACCTTGCCCTCGACCGCCGAGACCGGCGTGACGCAGGAGCGCACGGGCTGGCCGTCAATCCAGACCGTGCAGGCGCCGCATTGGGCGACACCGCAGCCGAACTTGGTGCCGGTCAGGCCGAGATTGTCCCTGATCGCCCAGAGCAGGGGCGTGTCGTCGTCGACATCGACGCTGTGCGAGCGTCCATTGATGGTGAGCGTGTGAGCCATGGCTGCCTCGCGGATGAAATGCAGTGTTGAAAGCGGAACGACGCGCCGGCGCGGGGGTTAACTTGCGAACCCTTTCCGGCCTAGCGTCGTGCAGTCGCAGCCCGCCCCGGCCGCCGAATGGACTATTTGGATAAATCCAGTCTAATCGGTATGGTCGCTTAAAGTCTGGAATTCGTCAAGACTGAGAATGAGCACCTCACGAGAATGTTCCCCGGCTCCGCCGGATGAAGCCAGGACCCGCATCGAGCAGATCGCCGATGCGGCGCTGCGGCGTTTCGGGCGCTATGGCTTCAAGCGCAGTTCGATGGAGGACATCGCGCGCGAGGCGGGGCTCGCCAAGGCGACGATCTACCTGCATTTCAAGGGCAAGGACGATGTCTTCCGGGCTATGATCGAGCGCTTCGCCGCAGGGATCGACGCCCGTTGCACGGCTGTCATGGCGCAGTCCTTGCCCTTTCCCGACAAGCTCGCAGCGCTGATGTTGGCGCATTTCGCAACCGGCTACGCCGCCTTCGGCGATGGCGAGCACCTGCTGGAGCTCAAGGCCCTGATGGCCAGCATCGCTCTGCGCGAATTGCAGGCGCTGGAGCGGATCTTTACCGTGAATGCGACGGCGCTGCTGACGCAGGCTGCCTCGGCCGGCGAGATCTCTCTGGGATCGCTCGAGCCGATCGGAATCGTCGAGACGCTGGCCCGCGCCGCCATCGGCGCGAAGATGGGGACGCCGCCCTCGCTGGAGACCTATGAAGCCAGGCTGCGCCTGGCAGCGGAGGTTGCCGCGCAGGCCGTGGCGAAGCGGTAGCTGACTGTCATCCTATCGGTTGACGATTTCTGCCGATCGGGTTACATTCTCTCATGATCAATAGCTTCCGGAACAAGGCATTGGCGGTGCTCTGGGAGACCGGGAAAGCCGCGAAGATCGATGCCAAAATGCAGCGTCGCATCCTTGCCCGATTGACGAGCCTGGACGCTGCGGGAAAGCCGGAAGACATGAATATCGTCGGGTACGATTTCCACGCCCTGCGTGGGTTCGACCCCACACGCTATACCGTCCACATCAACGGGCCGTGGTGCATCACCTTCGAGTTTTCGGACGGAGACGCCCATCGTGTCGATTTCGAGCAGTATCACTAGATGATCGAGGGGCTGAACCCATGACCGACATCGTCGTCCATCGTAACCCGACAGAGCGGGCGCCGCTTCACCCCGGAGCCGTTCTCGACGATATCATTCCCGATGTCGGGAAGAGCAAGACCGAGATCGCCGGCTTGCTCGGCATCTCCCGCCAGTACCTCTATGCGGTACTCGACGGAAAAAAGCCGCTATCGCCGGCCATGGCGGCCCGGATCGCCAAGGCCTTTGGGGGCAGCACGGCGTCATGGCTAAGGATGCAGGCAGCCTATGACGCCTGGCACGCCGAGCGAGACGTCGATGTCTCGCATATTCCCGTGCTGACAGCCGCCTGAGGGCGCCCCTCCTCAGCCCTCCTTCGCCCGTACCGCACCGAGCGCGGCCTGCGCCGCCGCAAGCCTCGCGATCGGCACGCGGAAGGGCGAGCAGGAGACGTAGTCCAGCCCGACGCTCTCGCAGAAGCCGATCGAGGCCGGATCGCCGCCATGCTCGCCGCAGATGCCGAGCTTGATGTCGGGACGAGCCTTGCGGCCGCGCTCGACGGCGATCTTCACGAGTTCGCCGACGCCCTCCTGATCGATGGTGACGAAGGGATCGGCGACGAGGATGCCCTTGGCCGTGTAGGAGCCGAGGAAGGAGCCAGCGTCGTCACGGCTGATGCCGAGCGTGGTCTGCGTCAGGTCGTTGGTGCCGAAGGAGAAGAACTCGGCCGTGCCGGCGATCTCCTCGGCGCGCAGGCAGGCGCGCGGCAACTCGATCATGGTCCCGACCTGATAGGTCAGATCGACGCCGCTCTCGGCCGTCACCGCCTTGGCCATCGCGTCGATGCCGGCCTTGACCAGATCGAACTCCGGCACGCCCATGACCAGCGGGATCATGACCTCGGGGATTACCGGCTTGCCGGTTTCCCGGGCAGCGATCACCGCCGCCTCGAAGATGGCACGGGCCTGCATCTCGGCGATCTCGGGATAGGCGATGGCGAGACGGCAACCGCGGAAGCCGAGCATCGGGTTGAACTCGTGCAGCTCGGTCGCGCGGTGCTTCAGCGCCTCCGGCGTCACGCCCAGCGCCTTGGCGACGGCGGCGATCTCGGCCTCGCTATGCGGCAGAAACTCGTGCAGCGGCGGATCGAGCAGCCGGATCGTCACCGGCAGGCCCTGCATGATCGTAAAGAGCTGGACGAAGTCCTGGCGCTGCATCGGCAGGAGCCTGGCGAGCGCAGCGCGGCGGCCCTTGTCGTCGCTGGCGAGGATCATTTCGCGCACCGACTGGATGCGGTCCTCCTCGAAGAACATGTGCTCGGTGCGGCAAAGACCGATGCCCTCGGCGCCGAATTCGCGCGCGGTGCGGGCGTCCTCCGGCGTCTCGGCATTGGCGCGGACCTTGAGGCGGCGAACCTTGTCGGCCCAGCCCATCAGCGTGCCGAACTCGCCCGAAAGCTCGGGCTGCTGCATCTTGATCTCGCCGATCATCACCTGGCCGGCGGCGCCGTCGATGGTGATGAAATCGCCGGCCTTCAGCGTGGTCGGGCCGACGCTCATTGTGCCCTTGGCATAATCGACGCGGATCTGGCCGGCGCCCGAGACGCAGGGCTTGCCCATGCCGCGCGCCACGACGGCCGCATGCGAGGTCATACCGCCGCGCGTGGTCAGGATGCCTTCGGCGGCGTGCATGCCGTGGATGTCCTCCGGCGAGGTCTCGACGCGCACGAGAATAACCTTGCGGCCGGCCTTCTTCGCAGCTTCCGCGTCGTCGGAATTGAAGACGATCTCGCCTGCGGCGGCGCCCGGCGAGGCCGGCAGGCCGGTCGTCAGGACGCGGCGCTCGGCCTTGGGATCGATCATCGGATGCAGCAACTGGTCGAGCGCGCCGGGCTCGACGCGGCCGACGGCCTCTTCTTCGGTGATCAGGCCTTCCTTGGCGAGTTCGACCGCGATCCTGAGCGCTGCCTTGGCGGTACGCTTGCCGGACCTCGTCTGCAGCATCCAGAGCTTGCCCTCCTGGATGGTGAACTCCATGTCCTGCATGTCGCGATAGTGCTTTTCGAGGACGCCGTAGATGCGCACGAGCTCGGCATAGGCCTCCGGCATCTCGCGTTCCATCGAGGGCTTGTCGGAGCCGGCTTCCTTGCGGGCGATCTCGGTGATGTCCTGCGGCGTGCGGATGCCGGCGACGACATCCTCGCCCTGGGCGTTGATCAGGAACTCGCCATAGAGCGCGTTCTCGCCGGTCGAGGGGTTGCGGGTGAAGGCGACGCCTGTGGCGGAGGTGTCGCCCATATTGCCGAACACCATCGACTGGACGTTGACCGCTGTGCCCCAGGCGGCCGGGATGCCGTTGAGTTCGCGATACTTGATCGCGCGCGCATTCATCCAGGAGGAGAACACAGCCCCGACGGCGCCCCATAGCTGGGCTTGCGGCTCCTGCGGGAACTCGCTGCCGAGCGCCTTCTTGACGATGTCCTTGTATTTGCTGACCAGCACCTTCCAGTCATCGGCCGAAAGCTCGGTGTCGAGCTGGTAGCCCTTGCGCTCCTTGTAGTCCTCGAGCGCCTCCTCGAAATGGCCGTGATCGACGTCGAGCACGACGTTGGAATACATCGTGACGAAGCGGCGGTAGCTGTCCCAGGCAAAGCGGGCGTCGCCCGAGGCCTTGGCGACCGCCTCGACGGTGACGTCGTTCAGGCCGAGGTTCAGGACGGTGTCCATCATGCCCGGCATCGAAGCGCGGGCGCCCGAGCGCACCGAGACCAGAAGCGGATTGGCCGGGTCGCCGAAGGCCTTGCCGGTCAGCTCGGCCATCTCGGCCAGCGCCGCCTTGGCCTGCGCCTCGAGCTCGGGCGGGAATTGCTTGCCGTTGTCGTAATACCAGGTGCAGACCTCGGTTGTGATGGTGAAGCCGGGCGGCACCGGAAGACCCAGATTGCTCATTTCGGCCAGGTTCGCACCCTTGCCGCCGAGCAGGTTCTTCATGCTCGCCTCACCCTCGGCCTTGCCGTCGCCGAAGGTGTAGACCCATTTCCCACCAGCCATCACATATCCCTCGTCATACAGCCGGTCGCAGCAACGCGACGGCGATCCAAAAGTTTCCGCGAAGCGTCGCCAGCATCAGGTATGCCAGCGACGGGCCCGGCGTGGTCATGCCGAAAAGCGCAGGAACAATCAATTGCGCAAGCGGCTTCGCATCGCGGCCGCGGAGCGACTTGATGCGCGCGGCCGCCACGAATATGGTGGTTGCAGGCGAGACGAGACGCCTCCGGACCCGCGGAAAAGGTCTAACCTGCTCGACAGCGATAAACTGACGCGTCTGCCCCTGTGCAGCCGATTGCGGGTCTTCGGCCTCATGCACTGGAGGCGTCATGTCACATCTTCCCCCATCCCCTGATCTCGACCATCTGCGCAAGCAGGCCAAGCGCCTGTTGCGCGCCGCCCGCGAAGGCACAGGCGAGGCGCTCCAACGCTTCGCCACGACATTGCCGGCGGCCCGCGACCTGTCCCTCGCTGCTCTCGCGCAACATCCGTTGCGGCTGCACGACGCTCAATCGGTCATCGCGCGCGAGCACGGCTTCCGCTCCTGGACCGAGCTCAAGCGCTATGTCGAATGGGCCCGGAGCGCCGCCGCCGAGCGGCTGTCGCGCTGGCTGGGCTTCGTCTTCGAAGGCCAGGCGCGCGAGCGCGCGCTGGCGCTTCGGATGCTAGGCGAGGAGCCCGGCCTGGTCTCCGGCGATCCCTGGTTGGCTTGCGTCGTCGGCGATATCGCCCGGATCGAGCGCGCGCTCGCGGCCGATCCCGACTTCGCCAACCGGCCCGGCGGGCCTTGGTCCATGCCGCCGCTTGCCGCCGTCACCTCCTCGCAACTGATCCGCGAACCCGGCTTCGAGGACAGGCTGCTTGCCAGCGCGCGCCTGCTGATCGGCCATGGTGCCGATGTGAACGGCCGCTGGATCGATCCGCGCTTTCCGGATGATCCGCTCTCGGTGCTCTACGGCGCGGCCGGGCGGACGCATCACGCCGGCATGACCGCGCTGCTGCTCGAAGCGGGGGCGAACCCGGACGACAATGAGTCGCTCTATCATTCGGTCGAGAGCAAGGACTTGTCCTGCACCCGGCTGCTGCTTGCAGCGGGCGCGCGCGTCGTCGGAACCAACGCCGTGGCGCGCTCGCTCGACTACGACCGCCCGGAGGCGCTGCAATTGCTGCTGTCGCGGCGCGAAGGGTCCGTCGAGACGCATTGGCTGCATCACGCCATGCTGCGGGGGCGCTCGCTCGCGTCTATCCGCGCATTGGTCGATGCCGGCGCCGATCTTTCGGCACGCGACCGCGCCGGGACGAGCGTCTACGTCTTCGCGAGCCGCCTTGGCCGCGAGGACGTGATGGCGCTGCTGCGCGAGCGCGGTGCCACTGACGTCCTCACCCCCGAGGAGGCGTTCGTCGCGGCCTGTGCCCGCGCCGACGAGGCCACGGCGAAAGCGATGCTGCGCACTGCACCGGACCTGCTCTCGCGTCTCAGCGAAGCCGAGCTCAAGGCGATGCCCCAGCTCGCCAGCATCGGCAGGACGGAGGGCGTCAGGACGATGCTGGCGCTCGGCTGGCCGCGCGAGGTCAAGGAAGCCTGGCATGCCACGGCGCTGAACCTTGCGATCTTCGCCGGCGATGCGGCGATGACGCGGCTGCTGCTGGAAAAGGGTGCGGATTGGCGCACGCAGCATGGCTATGGCAGCAACGCGCTGGGTACGCTGTCCTTCGCCTCGCAAGCCGATGAGATCGCCGAACCGGCGCCGCGCGACTATCTGGGCTGTGCGGTGGCGCTCGCCGACCATGGCGTGCCGGCGGAGGCTTTCCGCAGCTTTGGCTTCCCGGACGAGATCATGGACTGGCTTGAAGGGCAGCGTGCGTCCGAGCTGGAGCTCTCTGAGGGCTGACCTGCCGGGATCCGGCGAGAGCGGCTCAGCGCGCTCTCGCCTTCTTCGGCCAGCGCAGCGGCCAGTTGACGATGCGGTCGGGCACGTCTTCGTCTGGCACGTCGTCCTCGCTGGCGAAGACGCGGCCGCGCACCGCGACGCCGGCCTCGACCACCGTCTCGGGATCGCCCGAGACCAGCGGGTGCCACCAGGGCAGATCGCGCCCCTCCGCGACAAGGCGGTAGGCACAGGTCGGCGGCAGCCACGGCAGCGTGCGCACGTCATGGGGCGTCAGCGTCACGCAGTCCGGCACCTTGGTCGAGCGGTTGACGTAGTCCTTGCAGCGGCAGGTCTGCGCATCGAACAGGCGGCAGCCGATATCGGTCGCCAGGATCGCATCGGTATCCTCGTCCTGGAGCTTGACGAGGCAGCAGCGCCCGCAGCCGTCGCAGAGGGATTCCCATTGCTCGCGGTTCATCGCCTCGAGCGAGGTGGTCAGCCAGAAGGGCTCGTCTGGGTTTCGGTCGCCGGTCATGCCGCCTTATGCGCCGCAGCACGCTGCGAGGGAAGCGTGGGGCGCCTCGTACTGGAATCGCGACCGGCCCGCATCCGCGCGCCGCTTCGCACCGTAACAGCCTTCAGCGTGCCGGAACGGGACAGAAACGCTTGGCCCGGAACCTGCTGTCGATCACCATTGGACCCCGGCCACTGACACCGGGATGAAGAGTCACTATGTAATCCGCCGCCGAGCCGGATTATGTTACCAAGACGGCCAGAGCGCGGCAGGCCATGTCACCGTCTCGTCGAGGCGGCGACCCTCATCGGGATCGCAGGACGCGATGGAGTTCAGGAAGACAGGCTGGACGACCCGACTGAAGCGCTTCGCGCTGGCGGTCGATGCATGGGTCGGTGCCGGGCTGTGGAGCGCGGCGCGGCGCGCTGGCGACACCTATGAACGCATTCGCAGCTTCACCGACCGCCTCACCGTCAGCGGCGGCCAGCGGCTCGCGGCCGAATTCGCCAGCGAGGGGCTGAACATTGGCATCGTCGCGTCATTCATCCTGCTCTCGCTGGCCATCCCCTCCTTCAACGAGGGGCGCGAGGAGGCCCTGAAGAACCAGGTCTTCGCCGTGACCTTCCTCGATCGCTATGGCGCCGAGCTCGGCCATCGCGGCGCGCGGCATGACGATTCGCTCAAGCTCGAGCAGATGCCGGACCATCTGATCAAGGCCGTGCTGGCGACCGAGGACCGGCGCTTCTACGACCATTTCGGCATCGACATCTTCGGCACGCTGCGCGCCGTGAGCGTGAATGCGCGGGCCTCGGGCGTCGTGCAGGGCGGCTCGTCACTGACGCAGCAGCTCGCCAAGAACCTGTTCCTGACCAATGAGCGCTCGCTCGACCGTAAGATCAAGGAAGCCTTCCTCGCGGTCTGGCTCGAATACCGGCTGACCAAGAACGAGATCCTGAAGCTCTATCTCGACCGCGCCTATATGGGCGGCGGCACCTTCGGGGTCGCGGCGGCGGCGGAGTATTATTTCGGCAAGTCGGTCAAGGACGTCTCGCTGGCGGAAGCCGCGATGCTGGCGGGCCTGTTCAAGGCGCCAACGAAATACGCCCCCCATGTCAACCTGCCTGCCGCACGCGCCCGCGCCAACGACGTCCTCAACGCCATGGTCGATGCCGGCTTCATGACGGCGGGCCAGGTCGACAGCGCCAAGCGCAACCCGGCGACGCCGGTCGACCGGCGGCGCGACTCCAGCCCGGACTACTATCTCGACTGGGCCTTCGAGCAGGTGAAGGGCCTCGCCGACGACGGCAAGATCGGCGCCGACCGGGTGCTGACCGTGAAGACGCCACATGATCCCGCCATCCAGGATCGCGCCGACGAAGCGATCGAGTCGATCCTGCGCCAGCACGGGCCGGGCTACCGGGCCAAGCAGGCGGCGACGGTCGTGATGGACCCGGACGGGGCGGTGCGCGCCATTGTCGGCGGGCGCGACTATGGCGCCAGCCAGTTCAACCGCGCCACCGCGAGCCTCCGGCAGCCGGGCTCGTCGTTCAAGCCCTTCGTCTACGCCGCCGCGCTCGCGGCGGGACTCTACAAGCCCAACACGGTCGTCACCGACCGGCCGGTCTGCATCGGCAACTGGTGCCCGAACAATTACGGCCGCTCCTATGCCGGCTCGATGCCGCTGACGGTCGCGCTGGCCAAGTCGATCAATACGATCCCGGTGCAGATGTCGATCGCCATCGGCAAGGCGACAGGCGAGACCCATGAGGCGCGCGCCGCGCGCATCGGCCGGATGAAGATCGTCGAGACCAGCCGCGCCATGGGCCTGAATTCGCCGCTGACCGACACGGTCTCGCTGCCGATCGGCGCAGCCGAGGTCACGGTGATCGACATGGCCGCAGGATATTCCGTCTTCGCCAATGGCGGCAAGCGGGCCAAGCCCTATGCGGCAATCGAGATCCACAACTCGCAGGGCGAGCCGATCTACAGGCACGATCGCGACGAGCCCGCCCCCAGGCAGGTGCTCAGCACGCAGGTCGCGCAGGACATGAACTTCATGCTCGCCAAGGTGCCGACCGAGGGCACCGGCCGCCGCGCCGCGCTCGACGGCGTCGTCACCGCCGGCAAGACGGGCACGACCAATGGCTACAAGGACGCATGGTATGTCGGCTATTCCGGCAATCTCGTCGGCGCGGTCTGGTTCGGCAACGACGATTCCTCCGAAACGGCCAACATGACTGGCGGCTCGCTGCCGGCCATGACCTGGAAGGAAATCATGCAGTTCGCCCATCAGGGGCTGGAGCTGAAGCCGATCCCCGGCGTCGCGCCGCCCGATCCGAAGGCCGCGACCATCGCCAGGGCAAGCCCGCCGGCGAACGCGATCGCTCCGGCGGCCGGGCCGGGAGCCGGCCATATGCCGCGCCAGTCCTTCGAGGTGCTCTCGGCGGTCGGCGCGATGTTCAAGGCGATCGAGCCGGCGCGCACCGCCGGGCCACGGATGCAGGTCGGCATCCGCGAGGTCTCCGCCACGGGCAGCGAAACACGGATTCGGTAGGGTCTCGGCTCGGGCTCGGAACCATGGCGACAGTGTTGACGCGCTCCCACCGGCTGGTTCAACTCCCTCGACCGGCCGCCATCGCAGGGCCGGTTTTGAAAGCAGGGTCGTGCGCGTCTTCCATCTCGCCTATCTGATCACGCTCGGCGCGGGGCTCGGCCTGACGTCGGCCCATTTCGCTGTCGCCAGCCGGCCGCTGCTTGGCATGGCCCAGATCGGCGCCTGGAAGACCTGGCCCCGCAGCGGCGGCCGCGACATCGACCCCTATATGCGCGCCTATCTCGCGCGCGGCGTGCATCTGCCGCTGGGCGCCGGCGAAGGGTTGGAGCTGAT
This sequence comes from Hyphomicrobiales bacterium, assembly GCA_900470775.1. Taxonomy (GTDB): domain Bacteria; phylum Pseudomonadota; class Alphaproteobacteria; order Rhizobiales; family Beijerinckiaceae; genus Allobosea. Next base: position 16,862 of record UCBZ01000014.1, read on the forward strand.
CGCCGAGCAGGACGACCAGGGCCGGACGCTCGACGGGCGCTGCCGCTATGCTCTGACCGGATCGACGCCGACGACGCGCGGCTGGACGCTCACCATCACCGACGCGGAGGGGCGCCCGTTCCGCCTGCCGCTCGACCGCAGCGGCTTCACCGATGCCGAGATCGTGCGCGACGAGGCCGGAGCCCTGCGCATCGCCGCCGCGGCGACGCCGCAGGCCGGCAACTGGCTGCCGCTGCCGACGAGCGGGCGCTTCCAGTTCCGCCTGCGGCTCTACGACACGCCGATCGCCACCCAGGCTGCAGAGACGCGGGCCGAGAGCCTGCCGCGCATCGAGCGGACCGACTGCTCATGAGCGCGACCGGTCACGACGTCTCACAAATCCCGCGCGCCGACTCGACGATTGATCCCCGGCCCGATCCCCGGCTCGCCCCACGGCGACTGCCCTGGGCTGCGCGGATCACCGCTGCCGCCGGCCGCCTGCTACTGGCGACCATCGCCGGGCTCGTGCTCGCCGCCATCGTCCATATCGTGACGATCCTGCTGATCCCCGTGCTCTCGGCCAGCGACGCCAACACCGCCTACCGCGCGCTCGGAACCGGCGGCCGGGCCGAGCTGATCTCCGCCAGCGACGCGCGCGGCCTGCCCCTGCCCCGCGAGGCCGACCCGGCGACGGTCACGGCGGTCTGCAGCTACGACCTCACGGCCGGACCGATGCGCGTCGTCGCCCGCGCCGGCACGCTGCCGCTCGGCCTGACGCTGCACCGGCGCGGCGGCGGCGTCATCTACGCGATCACCGACCGCGCCGCGATCCGCGGCGTCGTCGAGTTCGTGGTCATGACTGAGGAACAGCGCGACGAGCGGATCGCACGCGACGAAGAGGGCGAGGCGGCGCGCGAGCTGCGGGTGGTCTCCGAGACCGATCAGGGGCTGATCGTGGCGCGCGTGCTGGTGCCGCAGCCCTCGGATCGTGCCGACGCGGAGGCCCTGGCGAGCGGCGTCGCCTGCGGCATGGCAGATTGAACCTTCCGAGACGTTGAGGCCTCAGAGACGTCCGGAACCGTCAGCCCTTGTAGACGACCGGAGGCTTGGCGCCCTCGCCCCCGCGATCCCCGAAGACGCCGATCAGCGGCATTTTGCAGAGCGGCCCGGCCTCGGCCTCGAACGCCATGATGGCGCGTTCGGCGCGGATCGCCTCGCGCGACGGCATTTCGACGACGAGATTGGCGAGCGCGTAGCGGTAGCTCTCGAGCCGGAAGCCGACGCGCTCGCAGACCCAGAGGATCAGGCCCTCATTCTCGACGACGCGCGCATAGGCCGGATCGATCTGCCCCGGCGCGACATGGGGCGAGCCCTCGGCCGTGCGCATCCGCACCCTGTCGGCCGAGACCACCCGCATCGCATTGGCGCGGAACGGCCCGATCAGCAGGCGGTCGGCATTGGCGTCCTCGGCCAAGCGTGAATAGCGCGAGACCTGCGAGGCGAATGAGCCCGAGGTCAGCGCGTTGAAGTAGTCCGATGCGGCGCTCGACTGCACCTGTACGGGCAGAATCCGGGAATGGGCCAGGTCGGAGACGCGGCCCTGGAAAGTGCTGCGCTCATGGCCGGGCATGATGAAGCGCCAGGCGCGGTCGCGCAGCTGTTCTTCGTCATCGGTCATGCGGAAATGCGAGGCGGCCTCGCCGCGGGCCGTCGCCGACCAGAAGCCGACCTGGGGGGCGATCAACTGGCTGAAGACATCAGGCCGGGGACGGCCGAGATCTCCGGGGCCGGCGCAGGCACCAATCGATAGGCCGATCAGCAACACGGCCAGCCGGCCGCTCCGCCAGAGCGCGGTGCGTGGGCCATCGGCAGCTTCGAACGTCACGCCGGCTGCCTGGCGTTTGTCGCCTTCTTCGGCCGCTTGGGACCGCTGGCCGGCGTCGCCGCCAGGGCGCGCGGCCTGCGTCGCACCGCCGGCTCGGCTGTTGCGGGTTCGGCCTGCCGCTCGTAGCGAACGCCGGTGAAGAACAGTATCGTTGCCGGCTCCTGCCGCGAGGCGGCCGAAGCTTCGGATGGTTGCGCCCGCCGATGTGGCGCAAGAGGGATGACGACGGCCATGATGCGCCTCCGTGTCTTGGCGCCTGGGTTTGGGTCGCGGGAGATCGCTCTTCCGATCAGCATCAGGCCCCGACATGGTTAACGCTCCCTTAAAGCCTCGGGGATTACTCTTGGCCGGCGCCAAGAATCACAGCCGAGTGTCCCATGCCGTCGCGAATCTCCGCCGAACTCGCCCATCTCGCCCGTCTTGCGCGCGATGGCGGGCTCGATCTCAGCCAGGTCTCGCTGCGGGTGAAGGCCGACCTCCTGATGTCGACGCCACATCCGGCGCCTGACGACTTGGCACTCTTCGGCGAGATGGCGACAGCGCTGGTTCCCGGCGTCGACGAGGCAACCGCCGTCATTCTTGCCCGCAAGGTCGCGGGCTGGCGCCACGCGCCGCCTTCGGTACTTGAGGCGTTGCGGGCGCGCGGCGGCGACGTACTCGTGGCGTTGGTGCGGCATGGCATGCCGCTGCACCCGATCGAGTTCGAAGCGCTCGCCGGCCATGACGATTCGGCACTGGCCGGCGCGCTGGGGGAGCGGGCCGATCTCACCGCCACCGCGACTCTGATGCTGGCCGAGCGCGGCGACCGGACGATCGACTTTGCTCTGATGGCCAACACCGCCATCAACCTGCCCCGCACCGCGCTCGACCTGCTGCTCGCCCGCTCGCGCGAGGATGCCGGTTACGCCCATCCGCTGCTGGCCCGCCGCGACATCTCCAGCGCCGAACTGGCGCCGCTCTTCCTGTTTGCAGGGCTCGACCGGCGCCTCGCCATGCTCGATTCGCTGGCGGCGCAGGACTCGCTCAGCCCCTCCGAGCGCCGCCAGCCGGTCTCCCACGACGCCTTCATGGGTTGGCTTGCAATGGCGGCGGACGATCAGAACGGGGCTTTCGGCGCTCTCGCGAGCCATCTTGGCGGCGGGCCGGCCCTCGCCCGCGCGATCGCGGCCGACCACTCGCGCGACCTCGCCGCACTTTCCCTGACCGCGGCCGGCGCGAGCGTCGAGGATGCGACGCGCTTCCTGATCAGGCTCGGCGACGAGGCGGCTCATTCGGTCGAGCGGATCTTCGCCGTGGTCGCCCTGATGCGCTCGGTGCGACCCACGGTGGCGCTGCGGCTGGTGATGCAGGTCAGCGGTACGCCGATGCCGGCAGCGACGCGCAAGGGTCAGTATCAGCCGGCGATGGATCCGAGCGGCACGCCCGCGCGGATCGGCCCGGCACGCCCGGAAAGCGCAACAGCCGATATTCTGCGCAAGCTGGGCGTGAGGCGCGAGCAGGGCTGATCGCGACGCAAGGGCGAGTACGCCCTATTCCGCTATGAGATCGAGCCTTGGGTCGCCCTGCCGGTTCTCGATCTCGACGAGCCAGAGGTCGGAATCGAAGCGCCGCTCGCGTTCGACGCGCTCCTCGACGCTGCCGGGATCGCTGTCGAGAATGAGCTGGAAGCGGCGCACGCCGTCATCCTGCGCCATAGATTGCGGCGCGGGCCCGTAAAGCGCCGCCGTGCCGTCGAGCCGGTCGAGCTTGACGAAGATCGCGCCGGCCTCGGCAGCGCCGCGCCGTCTCAGCACGGCGACGAACCCGTCATGCGCGGCCTGCCTGAGATAGGCGGACACCCAGAACTCGCTGGTGAGACGCGCCATCGCGCGGTTTCAGTTTTCCGCGCTGCGGCGCGGCGAGGCGGATTTCGCCTGGGCGACGCCGCGAACCTCGGCCGGCGGACGGATGTCGGCGCCGTTGATCAGGTCGGCGATCGGATCGCGCGGGGCCGCGGCGCGCGCGGCTGGGGCCGGCGCGGAGGCGGGTGCGGCAGCCGTGCGCGGCACATTGGTCACGGCTGCCGGCGGGCGCACCACGGCGTCGCGGGGCTGCTGCGAGAAGTCGTTGGGGCGAGTCGGCGGCAGCGGGGCCGAAGTCGCCGTGCCCGAGGCGGCGGACGCGGTGACGGGCTGCTCGGCGCGACGCTCGGCATTGCGGGCGGGCGGTGTCTGCGACGGGGCGGAGATCATCGGCGCGGGATGGCGCGCCTTCTGGAAGATCAGCGCATTGGCGAGGATCGCGGCGGAGATGCCGGCGAAGACCACCAGCACGAAGGCGCGGCCAGGTCGACGCGCCGCCAGCCGGGCGATCCGGCCGAACCAGTTCGTCTTGCGGCGTGGCTGCAGAGCCGCGCGCCTGACCGGGGCGGAGAGCGAGGCACTGGAATGGGCGCGGGCGGCGATTGTGGCGGACATGGGGCTCGCTCGTACTCAGGCGGTCAGACGAAAAGGCGCTTTGGTTTCGAAACCCCGACGCGGGGCGCGGGCGAAGGTCGCGATGCTGACGGGCTGGGACGCATCCTCGACCCCGCCGAGCGGCAGCCTGACGGCGACGCGCGTTCCGACACCCGGCGCGCTCTCGATGGTCAGGCGCCCGCCATGCAGCCCGACGAGGCCGCGCACGACGGAGAGGCCGAGGCCCGTCCCCTCATAGGCGCGGTCATAGGAGCCCTTGGCCTGGAAAAAGGGGTCGCCCAGGCGCGGCAGGTCGTTGGCGGAAATGCCGATGCCGGTGTCGGCGACCGACAGGTCGACCATGTCGCCGTCGCGCACGACGGCGAGCACGACGCGGCCGCCGGCCGGCGTGAACTTGATGGCATTGGAGAGCAGGTTGATCATGACCTGCTTCAGCGCGCGGCGGTCGCCCAGCAGGGGGGGCATATCCGGCCCGACGACGCGCTCGACCGCGATCTCCCCGGCCTGCGCCCGCAGCGCCATCAGCGCGCAGCAATCGCGGGTCATCTCGGCGAGATCGAGCGGCTCCTGCTCGATCGTCATGGTGCCGCTCTCGATCTTGGAGATGTCGAGCAACGTGTTGACGACGTCGAGCAGATGATGGCCCGAGCTGTGGATGATCTGGGCGTATTCGAGCCGCTTCTCGGCGTCGAGCTTGAGCTGGCCGTCCGTGGTGAGCATCTCGGAGAAACCGATGATCGCGTTCAGCGGGGTGCGCAGTTCATGGCTGACGGTTGCCAGGAAGCGGCCCTTGACGTCGCTAGCCTTCACCGCCTCGGCATGGCCGCGGGCGCGCTCGTCTTCCAAGGCCCGGCGGGCGGTGATGTCGCGCATCACGCAGACGACGGCGGCGCTGTCGCCGGGGCCGGCGGTCTCGATCCGGTGCGCCTTCATCTCCAGCCAGAGCGAGACGGGGTGCGGCTGCTCTTGATCACCGGGCGGAACGAAGAGGGTGCGAAAGCAGGCGGTCGCGGAGCCGGCACCATGGGCGGCGTCGCTCAGAGCCTTTAGGAAGAGCGGTCGGTCGGCGACGTGAACCCGATCGAACAGGCCGCGCCCATGCAGTTCGCGCGGCTCGGCACCGGCCAGCGAGCGGGCGGCATCATTGGCGAAGACCACGGCGCCGCTGGCATCGTGCCAGGTGACGAGATCGCCGACATGGTCGAGCAGGAGCTGGGCACGCTGGTCGGAGGCGCGATGCTCGCGCAGTTCCTCGCGGCGACGCCGCAGGAAGCCGATAGCCACGACCATGGCCTGCAGGATCGCGACCATGACCAGGGTCGGCATCATGCCATTGGCCCAGGACGCCTGACCGGCGAAGATATCGAGATGATCGAGCAGCATGACGCCTGCGAGCGCGGTCGCCGCGATCGCGCTGGCGCGCGCCACATAATGCCGCGAGCCGAAGAACATCGCTTCGGCCGGCACGGCGGCGAGCCAGAGCAGCAAGGGCGAGGCGGAGCCGCCTGTCATGCCGGAAACGGCGCCGATAAACAGTGCGAGAGCCGCCGCCGACATGCAATGGGCGATGTCGAGGCGGCCGGTGCGGGACAAAACGACCGCAGCAAGCGGCGGCAGGGCGGCTGCCACGATCACCGCGGCCTCAAGCGCGCCGAGGGACCCGCGCCAGGCGAGATAGGCCGGAGCGAGCCCGAGCGCGACCGCGCCGACCAGCAGGCGCGTCAGGATGAAGCGCTCATGGCGCATGCGCTCGAGCGAATTGGGCAGCACGGATGCGTGCACCATCGCCGCCACCTGTGTCCTGACCGCCTGCATCTTCATGAGCAACGCAACGCCTAGCTGCGCGGACCGTGTGCCCGCTTGCCGGCAATCTCGCCCTGCCCGGTTTAAGCGGGGCTTAAGGCTGCGGCCGGCAAATCAGCACCGAGACCGCTTCGTTTTCAATTTTATGACAATAAATCAGCCTCTTAGCGGTTGCTTTGGAGAGCATCCCCGTCAGACCTCGATGTTGCCAGCAGGGTGAACGGAAGCTGAAGATCGGCCAGCGCCTTTGAATCGCATTTGACCGTCTGGAATGACGCGATTTTTCCGGATCGCGGTCTAGGGTCGTTTTCCGAAGCGAGGCGCCAGCCGCGTCAGCTTCGAGACAACGGGGACCGGCATGGCGTATATCCTGCGGAGCCTGGCAGTGATCGGCGTGATCGCGCTGAACTCGCCTGTGCATGGTGAGAGATCGGATGCGGGCGGCACCATCGCGACGGTTCGCAACGTCGCCAGGGCAGCAGTGCAGATCGATCCGCACAGCGCGATGTCGAGCATTACCGCGGCGCGCGAAGCGGCCCAGATCCTGGCCGGCCTCGACCCCGAGACGCGCCAGCGCGTCATGGCGCTGACGGCGGCCAGTCTGGGCGGCAAGAGCGAGACGCGCGAACGCGGGCCCACGACAGCGACGCGCTGACACATAACAGGCCTGCACCCCTGCCCCGCGCTTGACGGCGCCGTCGGACGCGCCGAAGACGCTGGCCTGAAGCCTGACAGAGCGGGAGCCGGCCTGCCGCGCGGCGGCCGGCAGCGGACGGGACATGAGCGCGACACTCGACGAGATCATCGCCAATTTCGACCTGCTCGACGAGTGGGACGACCGCTATCGCTATCTGATCGAACTCGGCAAGGGCCTCGAGCCGCTGCCGGAGGACGCCCATAACGACGTCAACAAGGTCCGCGGCTGCGCCAGCCAGGTCTGGCTCGAAGGGCGCACCGAGGGCGGGCCGGGTCCGGAGACGCATCTGCATTTCCGGGGCGACAGCGACGCCCATATCGTGCGCGGGTTGGTCGCGCTGGCGCTCGCGATCTATTCTGGCCGCACCGCTTCCGAGATTCTGGCGACGGACGCCTTCGCGATCTATGAGAAGCTCGGGCTCGCCGCCCATCTCACGCCGCAACGCTCCAACGGCGTGCGCTCGATGATCGAGCGAATCAAATCCGACGCGCGCGCCGCGACCGCAGCTTAAGTCCGGACCCCGGTCGTCCCCGCCGCCTCAGGGGGCGCGTTCCGGCATCAGATGCGGACGGGCATTCTCGCCATGCCAGACCGAATTTGCGCGCGATGGACCGCGAGGCGGCGGCGCGATGCCGTAATGCGCGGCCAGTGCCTTGAGCGCCAGGCGCAGCACGACCTTGGCCGAGCGCGCCGGCCAGCCGCGCTCGCGTTCGACGCGATCGAGCCCCTTCAGGAAGCCGCAGACATCGATGGCGAGGCCCGACAGGTCCGGCCCGAGCCGATCGCAAGCCGTATTGACGCGCTGGCGGGCGGCAAGGGCCACATCCGACGCGCATGCCGGGTCGCCGGCGCCGGATCCGCGCGTGCCCGGCGCGAGCGAGGCGTCCCAGTTCATCGTCGTGCGCGGCATCATCTGGGCGAACGTCAGATCGGCGCGGAAGCGCTCGCCGGCGGCGAACTCCTCGGCCGAGATCTGCGCCTTACCGTCCTTGCCTGGCCGGCGATGCAGCCAGAGCAACGGACTTTCGCGCTCATCCAGCATCACCGTCTGCTCGTGGCCGTCGATATGGACGACAGCCTCCGCGAGCACCCGTGCGGCGCCGCCCGAGGGCTCGGCGGCGAGCAGGCGCCGGGCGCTGCCCTCGCCAGCCCAGATCGCGCGTCCGTCGGCAAGGAGGGCTTCCGCCGCTTCGGACGGCACGTAGCCGGCGCCGAGACTGGTGCCATTGGTGCTCCGGTAGAGTGCGATCCGCCCGCAACCGAGCGGCGAGATGCAGCCAAAAGCCCCCGGCTGGGCGAGATGATGCAGCAATCGGCGAACCGCGGCGCCGGTCTCGCCGTGCTTCTCCCCTGCCCGGCTCATGACAGGACCTGCGGCCGGGTCGCGGCAGCCAGCGATCTCGACAATGCAAGCAAGCCGGCCTCCAGCGCCGACAGGGCGAACTCCAGCGCCGGATCGTCGCGGCGATCCTCGATCAGGGCGCAGGCATGACGAACGGTCGTCCGGTCGCGCCCGAAGCAGATGCCGACGCGGGTGAAGGTCAGTCCGAAGGCGACATGGGCGAGATACATTGCCGTCTGCCGCGCCAGCGCGATCGGCCTCCGGCCACGCCGCGGGTGGCGCAGCTTCGCGGCCGGCACCCGCGTGACCGCCGCCACGGCCACTTCGGCGAGCCGCGCCAGCGCCGCATGGCGGACAGGGTCGATCGTTTCCGGCTCGAGCATGTTCATGATATGTTCCTATTGCCTGTCGCCGAGTTCGGCGGTGTCGGCATCTAGGATGCATGAAAATATTCCTATATCAAGGCAGCCGTACGGCGCCATCGCTTTATCCCCGCCAGATCATGGCAGGAGCCCGATTCCCCCAAAGCGGTGCTCCAACGACGTGGGGCGGTTATGCATCGGCATGAAAAAGGCCGCCGGAATGCCAGCGGCCTTTCGAATTCGTCCCGATCCGCCCTGAGGCGTCGGCTCAGCGGCGCTTGCGGCGCTGCTGGCCCAGGCCCATCTTCTTGGCGAGCTGCGAGCGCGCCTCGGCATAGTTGGGCGCAACCATCGGATAGTCCGGCGGCAGGCCCCACTTCTCGCGGTACTGCTCAGGCGACATGTTGTACTGCGTGCGCAGGTGACGCTTGAGCGACTTGAACTTCTTGCCGTCCTCGAGACAGATCAGATAGTCGGCCGTGATCGACTTCTTCACCGGAATGGCGGGCTTGGGCGCCTCGACCGGCACGACCGGAGCGACACCACCGACGACGCGGCCCAATGCGGCATGCACATCGGCGATCAGCGCAGGCAAGTCGGACGCGGGAACAGAATTATTCGAGACATAAGCGGACACAATATCCGCAGTCAGTTCGATGAAATCCGAGCCGTCAATATCAGCCATGATGGCGCCTCTCCTTGAGATGTCTCTTTTCAGAATCTTCGATCACCGACCTCATCATCATGCATCGGCGCCTTGTGTGGTCCTGACCAAGAGGACAAAGCACAATCGACTCAGACTCACCCGCAATGGGTCGATGGAGACCGTTTAGTCGATGCGCTACGACGCTGCAAGACGTAGTGCGGGCGCGAATACGATTATCACAACGAAATATTGCGATGACGTCCAGATGATCATGGTAACTGAAATCCGCACAAGCCTGCATCTGCCTGCATGTCGCGCGTCTTGCCACCCTGAGCGTCTTGCCACGCCGAGCTTCTTGCCAGGCTGAGCTTCTTGCCACACCGGGCTCTGCTCTCTACCTGTCTGAGCCAACGGATGGTGGAGACGTCGCGATGCGCTCAAACATGGTTTCCGGCGCAGCGACGCCCCGACGGCGCAAGGCCTCCCCGCCGCGCGCCGAGATCCGCACCAAGGTCACCACCGTCCATGGTGTCGAGCTGCGCGACGACTATGACTGGCTGCGTGCGCCGAACTGGAAGGAGGTTCTGCGCGAGCCCGAGGCGCTGCCCGCGGACATCCGCGCCTATCTCGAGGCCGAGAACGCCTATTCGAAGGCGCTGATGGCGCCGACGCAGAGTTTGCAGCGCGACCTCGTCAAGGAAATGCGCGGCCGGATCAAGGAAGACGATGCCAGCGTCCCGCAGCCGGACGGACCGTTTTTGTACTATTCGCGCTATCGCAAGGGCGGCGAACATCCGCTGATCTGTCGCAGGCCGCGAACCGGGCAGGCCGCCTCGGCCGAGAAAAGCACCGGCAACAGCCGCGAGCAGATCATGCTCGATGCCGACGCGCTCGCGAAGGGCAAGGACTTCTTCGACCTCGGCGACACCGCCCACAGCCCCGATCATCGCCTGCTCGCCTGGAGCGCCGACGAGGCCGGCTCCGAACTTCACACAATCCGGGTCCGCGACCTCGCCAGCGGCGACGATCTGGCCGACAGCATCGCCGATACGACGGGCGACATCGTCTGGGCGGCCGACAGCCTGTCCTTCGCCTATGTCGGGGTCGATGCCGACCACCGACCCTCGAAAGTCTTCCGCCATCGCCTGGGCGACAATCCGGCGCAGGACGCGCTGCTGCATGACGAAGCCGATGCCGGCATGTTCGTCGACATCGACAAGACGCAATCGGGGCGCTTCCTGCTGATCTCGATCAGCGATCATGAAACCTCCGAAATCCGGGTCGTCGATCTCTGGCAGCCCGATGCTCAGCCCGTCACGATCGCGGCACGCGAGGTCGGCCGGCAATACGAGGTCGAGCATCACGGCGACGAGCTTCTGATCCTGACCAATGCCGACGCTGCCGAGGACTTCAAGATCGTGACCGCACCGGTCGCCGATCCGGCGCCCGGCAACTGGCGCGACCTGATCGCGCACAAGCACGGCCGGCTGATCCTCAGCCATGTCTGCCTGAAGGGCCGGGTGATCCGGCTGGAGCGCGAGGACGGCCTGCCGCGCATCGTCATCCGCGATCTGGCGACGGGCGCGGAAAGCAGCATCGCCTTCGACGAGGAGGCCTATGGGCTGGGACTGGATGCGGGCTACGAGTTCGACACCGCGACCTTGCGCTTCATCTACGCCTCGATGGCGCGCCCGGCCGAGACCTATGACTACGACATGGCGACGGGCGAACGCGTGCTGCTGAAGCGGCAGGAGGTGCCCTCCGGCCATGATCCGGCGGCCTATCGCGTGCGTCGCATCTTCGCCACGGCCAAGGATGGCGCGCAGGTCCCGGTCTCGCTGCTGCATCGGGCGGATACGCCGCTCGACGGCTCAGCGCCCTGCCTGCTCTACGGCTACGGCTCCTATGGCTCGGCGATGTCGGCCTCGTTCCGGATTCGGCCGCTCAGCCTGGTCGATCGCGGCTTCGTCTACGCCATCGCCCATGTCCGCGGCGGCACCGACAAGGGCCGACGCTGGTATCTCGACGGCAAGCGCGACAAGAAAACCAACACTTTCACCGACTTCATCGCGGCCGCCGAAACGCTCGCCGACAACAGCTTCACCACGCGCGGCCGCATCGTCGCGGAGGGTGGCAGTGCCGGCGGCATGCTGATGGGCGCCGTCGCCAACATGGCGCCGGCCCTATTCGCCGGGATCATCGCCGAGGTGCCCTTTGTCGACGTGCTCAACACCATCCTCGACGACACCTTGCCGCTGACGCCGCCGGAATGGCCGGAATGGGGCGACCCGATCCGCGACATCGCTGCGTTCAACACCATCCGCAGCTATTCGCCCTATGACAACGTCACGGCGCAGGCCTACCCGCCGATCCTGGCGATGGGCGGTCTGACCGATCCGCGCGTGACCTATTGGGAACCGGCGAAATGGGTGGCGCGGCTGCGGGCGACCATGACCGGCGGCGGGCCGATCCTGCTGCACACCAATATGGAGGCCGGCCATGGCGGCTCGGCCGGCCGCTTCGACTCGCTGAAGGAGACCGCGCTGGCCTATGCTTTCGCGATCCAGGCGGTGGACAAAAGCTGGCCGGAGACGGCTTCGAGCTGATCAGACGCCCAGCCGGCTCTTCTCGCTGGCGAGGTAGATCTTGAGCTCGTCCATCGAGGTGAAGCTGTAGTCGCCATCGGGCGTGCGCGCCTGGATCGAGCCGTCGGCATAGATAGTGAAATGCGCCTCGCCGACCTGATAGGCGCCGACGATGCCTTCGTCGGAGGTGGCGCCGGCGGACGGCTCGGCCCCATCGGCGTCCGGGGCGGTCGGTTCCGGCTCGGTCGATTCCGGTACGTCGGCTTCTGCCGGCGCAATTTCAGGCACGAAGGGCGGCGTCTCCTCGAAAGCGGCGGCGTCGCGGGCGGGCTCCTCGCTGTCTGCCGCCGGAGCAGCTGGCTCGGACTCGGGCTCGAAGGCAGTGGCTTCACGCGCCTGCGGAGGCCAAAGCGGTGCTTCCGGCTCAGGCGCCGGCTCGGACCAGATGGGCTGCGGCCAGGTCGTCTCCGGCCAGGCCGGCTCAGGAGCGGTCTCGGGCTGCGCTACATCCTCACCCGGTTTTTCGTCGTGTGGCGCTTCCTCGCGTGGCTTTTCACCCGTGTCGCCGAACCAAGGTGCGCGACGCTGTAGGGCCGGCTCCATCCAGTTCCCGGCCGCGGCGATCTCGTCGAGATTGCGGCCGGTCTCCTCCATCGAGGAGGCCCCCCTGCCGTCAATTCCGGAAAACGAGGGCTCGATGCGGCCGCCAACGGGCTCCACTTCGAGCTGCAGCGCCGTCAGGCTCGCGCGCAGCAGGCCGAATTCGTCGGTCTCGCGCGCGGTGTCGGCGTCGCGCGAGGTAGCGGACACCAGATCGCGCTCAAACGGATCGTCGATATCGGACGGTCCCGGCCCAGCAGGTACGGCTTGGCCGTCATTAGCGGAGGTTTCCATCGGGGCTTCGGCAGCGGTTTCGACCGCGTCGCGCTCGCTTTCGCTGATGGAGGCGACTTCGGCCAACGTGGCGGTGGACCCGACGGGCTCAACCCCCGTGTCGAATGCCTTGGCTTGCGCCTCGACTTCCGGCACGCCCTGCGGGTCGATCGGTCGGAAGGGATCGAAGGCGGGAAGCGCATCGACATCGGGTTCGTGTGTGGCCTCGGGCACCACAGGCGCCTCATCGGCACGCAGCCCGGCCTGTTCGCCCGCATGTTCGGCAGTGTCGCCACCAGAGGAACGGGGCTCGGCCGGCTTGTCGGCGGGCTCCTGTGACGCCTCGGCAGGCTCCTGATGCGAAGGCTCCTGACGCGCAGGCGCACCCAGTGCCTGCGTCGCGGCAAGAACAGCGCCATCCCCGGCCAGCGCACCGATGCCGGCGGCAGGGGCGGCAGGCGGCACCCCTGCAGCCGAATCGTCGGAGCGGACTTCCGCATGCGGCGAGGCGACGTCGCGCTCGCTCGCCGGGCCTGCGAATGCCGATGCGACCGACATCGCCATTGCGGCATTGGACAGCGTCTGCTTGAGCCGCCTGATCTCGACGAGCACCCATGACAGCGCCAGCATCAGGACACCCGCGACCGCCACGACCGTGCCGATGATGACCTGCGTGAAGCCGCGCTCGAGCACCATATAGGGCAGCCCATCGACGATGGCCGCGACGCCGCCGCAGAGGAAGCCAAGGCCGAGCAAGATGAAAACGATGATCAAAGTCGAGTCCTCGGGAGCACGCTCGAAAGCAAACTTGGCACGTCGCCCGGCCGGCCGATATCGGCCCACCCGTCACCCCATCTTGTAACGTATTGAATAAGAGACAGTTTCAAATCGGGTTCCCGCATAGCGGAAAGGAATCGGGCGTTATTGAGGCACACCCGGCGCAATGACATCCGCTATTGACGGCAGGGGCGGTTGCCGGGGAGCCGCCGGAGGCTTAACTAACGACGGGAATGGCGGGCGCCCCAGCGGCAACCAACCGGCCCGGGCCGTCCAGCGGCAAGCCATTCTCAGTTCAGAACGCCATTCTCAGTTCACGCGATTTTTGCCAGCCCAAGGAGAGGCCCCATGACCTTCACCCTTCCCGACCTGCCCTACGCCCATGATGCGCTCCAGCCCTTCATGTCGAAGGAAACGCTCGAGTTTCACCATGACAAGCACCACCTCGCCTATGTGACCAACGGCAACAACGCGATCAAGGGCACGGAATTCGAGGGCAAGTCGCTCGAGGAAATCGTCAAGGCCTCGCATGGCAAGAACCCGGCCGTGTTCAACAATGCTGGCCAGCACTACAACCACCTCCACTTCTGGAAGTGGATGAAGCCCAATGGCGGCGGCAAGATTCCCGGCGTTCTGGAGAAGGCGCTCGTCGAGTCCTTCGGCTCGGTCGAGAAATTCAAGGAAGACTTCGTCGCGGCCGGCGTCGGCCAGTTCGGCTCGGGCTGGGCCTGGCTCGAGGTCAAGGGCGGCAAGCTCGCCGTCTCCAAGACCCCCAATGGCGAGAGCCCGCTGGTCAACGGCGCCAGCCCGATCCTCGGCTGCGACGTCTGGGAGCACTCCTACTACATCGACTACCGCAACCGCCGCCCCGACTATCTCAAAGCCTTCCTCGAGAGCCTGGTGAACTGGGACTACGTCGCCGAAATGTATGACGGCGCCAAGGCCTGAGCACTTTTTGATTGAACCTACGAAAACGGGGCCTCACGGCCCCGTTTTTGTTTGGCGGGACGCAGAGACCGTCTCGAAACTCGCTCCGGTGAGGCGGCTGGCGTGGTTTTCGAGAACCGGAGCGGAGCGGACTTTTTGTCCGTGAGCACCGGAAGCGCAGAAGGCCGCGTCAGACGGCCGCCGGAGTGGAGTTTCCAGACGGTCTCAAGCGGCGACGCTGTGGAGGAACTGATCCACCGTCGAGCGCAGGCGCAGCGCCTGGGCCGCGACCTCGCCGGCCGCGCCGCGCACCTCTTCCGCCGAGCGCCCGGTCTCCTCGACGGAGTCGGCGAGCACGCTGAGATCGCTCGACACCGAGAGGGCAGAGGAACTCGCCATCGCGACGCCGCTGGCGATCTCGCCGGTGGCGATGGCCTGCTGCTCGATCGAGACCGCGACCGAATTGGCGAAGTTCTCGATCGCGCTCATGCGTTCGGCGATGTTCTGGATCGAGCCGACGACTTCGCCGGTCGCGCCCTGGATCGCGCTGACCTGGGCGACGATGCGGTCGGTCGCATCGGCGGTCTGGGAGGCCAGGCTCTTGACCTCGGAAGCGACGACGGCAAAGCCGCGCCCGGCCTCTCCGGCCCGTGCCGCCTCGATGGTGGCGTTGAGCGCGAGCAGATTGGTCTGGGCAGCGATGTCGCGGATCAGGTTGACGACCTCGCCGATGGCGCGCGCCGTCTCGTCGAGCGCGCGCACGGAGGTCGCGGTGTCGCGGGAGATCGAGGCCGCCTCGACGATCTCGGTGCGGACGCGCCGGATCTGGAACTCGACCTCGCGGATGGCAGCACCCATCTCCTCGGCGGCTTGCGCCGCGCTCTCGACATTGCCGGAGGCGCCATGGGCGTTCTGAGCGGCACGCGCGGCACGGCCCGACGATTCGGCAGCCACCCGGGCAAGCCCGTCGGAGGCTTCGCTCATGCGGTCAGCGTTGCTCTTGAAGGCCTCGAGCGCAACACCAACTTCACCACGGAAGAGGCCGATCGCCTCGTCGACGCCCTGCTGGTGCTGGCGGCGCTCGGCCTCTGTGACGTGCTGCTTCTCCTGCAGCGCCGCACGCTCGGCCAGACGCAGCTTGAGGATGCCGAGCGCATGGGCGATGGCGCCGATCTCGTCGCGGCGTGCCAGCGCGTCGATCGGCGTGTCGAGCTTTCCGTCGGATATGCTGACGATCGCCTGCGTCATGCTCTTCAACGGCTTCATCGTCCGCGACAGCGAGAACCAGAGCAACGGCCCGAGAATCAACAGGATCAGCACGCCAAAGGCGATGGTGGCGACCTGTTCGAAACCGGCGCGCGCGAGCAGGCGGGTTTTGTCGAAGCGCAGAGCGATGTAGCCGATCTGCTTCTGATGGCCGCCGACCCTGACGACATGGAGCTTGACCACGAAAGTGTCGTCTTCGATCTCGGTCGAAGCCACGTCCTTCAGCACGTCCCAGGGATCGCGACCAAGCCTGGCCTCCACCGTGCGGGGCGTCAGCGCAAGGCGGGCAGCCTCGGTTCGTCCCGCGCTCGCCAGGGCCGCAAGATCATCGGCGACGAAGCCGGCTTCGAAATCGGGATCGCGCCGGAGCGAGTCGAGAATATAGCCCAGCGTGTTGGTGTCGCGCGACAGGATGAGCGATGGCGCCGCATTGACGACCATCAGCGTCAGGGCCGTCATCTTCTGCTCGAGGTCGTCACGCGTCTTGGAATCGTTGTAGCGCGCCGCCGCGATCACCACGAGCATGATCGCCAGCGCAACGATGGCGACCGCCGCAGCCGCGATCCGACTGCTGAGGGAACGGCCCGATCTGCGCTCCGCGGGAAGTGCCTGCGCAGCGGTCTCCGTCCTGGCCGCCCGCTTGAACCACGTCATTGCGCTGAGTATCCCCGAACTTGGCTCCGATCAGCGACTGTCGTCGCGGACGAACCTCGACAGCGAAGCTGCCAGAGTTTGGTAAACAATCGATTGCGTAGCCGGCGGGTCAGCGCAGTTGCGAGAAGCGAACCATCGCCAGCTCCGCAGGCTCGAAAGCAGCCAGCGCCGCATGCTCGATCGGGCGCGTGGCGATGACCGGGTCGAGCCGCGCGAGTTCGTCATCGACGAAGCCGGGATGGCACATGACGAGATGAGCCGGCCCGGGCCGCAACAGGAAGCGGGCGAGATCGGCGCCGAAGTCGCGCGCCGGGTCGAAGGGTGCGACGCCAGAAAAGCCGCTGTTGACGGGAATGCCGCGCCGCAGGGCCGCGCCCCGGAAGCCCAGCGCCAGTGCGGCGATCGTCAGCGCCTTGCCGACCGCGACGCCGCGCTCGCGGATCGCCGCGGCCGAATCGGCCGGGTCCCGCAGATAGACACTGCCGGCCGCGTAGCGGCTCGTAACGGCGTCGAGAAGGCTCCGGCGCACGCCCGGCAGGACATGGACATGCTGGTGGCCGTCGATGAAATCGGGCGCGCGGCCGAGCCTGTCCTCAAAGGCGTCGAGCTGGCGGCCGATCTCGGCTGCGATCTCGCGGCGCGCCGCGGGCGATGTCGCGGCCGCCCGTGCGAGATCGCGCAACTGCGGGAATTCCCCGCCCGGCGCCAGACGCGGCATCGTGCTAAGCGGTGCGGCGCAGGTCAGGTTGAGATGCAAGCCGAGATCGGCCTTTTCCGCGAGCGCGCCGAAGTCCCCGGCGAAGCTCGCCCAATGCGGCCGGTTCGTCATGGCGCCGGCTGCCGAAAGCTTGCCCGCCTCGATCAACGCCAGGATCGAACGGCTGACTCCATCGGTCATGGCAAAGTCATCAGCGCAGAGAACAAATCCGCTCGCCATGTCGTCTGTTGTCCCCCATTCAGCCGCGATGCGCTAAAGGCCCATCAGGCTTGTGAGCTTGCAAGCTTTACGGTTCTGTGCGGGGCGCGTCACCCGCGACGACCCGGCCTTCTGGCCGGTGCCGCCGCGGCGCCGCCAAGAGGTCAAGGTTCGTGTCCGAAATATCGCCCCCATCCGTTGCCGTCTCTCCGGCTGCGCCCGTGAAACGGCCCGAGCTGTCGATCGTCGTGCCCGTGCACAACGAGGCCGAGAACCTGCCGCTGCTGGTCGAGCGCCTGAAGCACGTGCTGGATGGCAAGGTCTCGTCCTGGGAACTGGTCTGCGTCGACGATGGCAGCCGCGACGGCACGCTGGCGGTTCTCAAGCTGCTGAGTGCCCAGGACAAGCGAATCAGCGCCGTCTCGTTCAGCCGCAATTTCGGCAAGGAGATCGCGATCGCGGCCGGGCTCGACCATGCCTCGGGCGACGCCGTCGTCATCATGGATGCCGACCTCCAGCACCCGCCCGAGACGATCCTCGTCTTCCTGGACAAATGGCGCGAGGGCTTCCTCAACATCTACGGCCAGCGCTCCGACCGCGACGGTGAGAGCGCGCTGAAGCGCAACTTCGCCAAGCTGTTCTACAGGCTCTTTGCCAGCTTCGGCGAGACCGAGCTTCCCGAGGGCGCCGGCGATTTCCGCCTGCTCGACCGGAAGGTCGTCGATGCGCTGCGCGCACTGCCGGAGCGCGCGCGCTTCTCGAAGGGACTCTATGCCTGGGTCGGCTTTCCCTCGACGGGCGTGACCTTCGACGTCGCCGAGCGCGAGCATGGCGAGACGAAGTTCCGCTACCGCAAGCTGTTCTCCTTTGCTTTCGACGGCATCTCGTCCTTCTCGACCGTGCCGCTCAAGATCGCGACCTGGGCCGGAGCGGTGATCGCGCTGATCTCGACGCTGACGGCGCTGTTCTTCCTCGTCCGCACGCTGTTCTACGGCACCGATCTACCCGGCTTCCCGTCGCTGATCGTCTCGATCATGTTCTTCTCGGGCATCCAGCTCGTCTCGCTGGGCATGATCGGCGAATATGTCGGGCGTATCTTCGCCGAGGTGAAGCGCCGGCCGCTCTATCTGATCGGCGAGCGCGTCGGCTTCGACGCCCGCACCGTCGACCATCCGCGCGGCGACGCGCTGCCGCCGCTGATCCGGTAGACGCCAGCGCGCCGATCTGGGATGAAGGCGGCATCGTTTGCTGCCGGTCCTTGCCGACACGCACATCATCCCGGACAAGCGGCGAAGCCGCGCCGATTCGAGATCCATTCCGGAGCGTCCCCGCGTCAGGCTCAGGCATGGATCCCGGGTCTCCGCTTCGCTCCGCCCGGGATGACCGCGTGGTGGTTGTGAGAAAAGTCGTCTCGCCCTGATGCTTCGCAAAATCCTCTCCGTCGGCGGCTTCACCCTGCTCTCGCGCCTTTCCGGCTTCGCGCGCGACATCGTTCTCGCCGCCGTCCTGGGTGCGGGCGCAATGATGGACGCGTTCTCGGTGGCGCTGAGGCTGCCCAATCATTTCCGCGCGATCTTCGGCGAAGGTGCCGTCAACCAGGCCTATATCCCGGCCTATGCACGCATCCGGCAGCAAGGCGGTGAGGCTGCGGCTGCGCTGTTCTCGAACCGCGTCTTCAGCCTGAACCTGATCGTGCAACTCGTGCTGGTCGCGATCGCCCTGCCGCTGATGCCCGAGATCGTGCGGCTGCTGGCGCCGGGCTTCGCAAACGATCCGCAGCGCTTCGATCTCGCCGTCGCGCTGACCCGGATCACCTTTCCCTACCTGCTCTTCATCACGCTGGTGACGCTGCTCTCGGCCAATCTCAACGCAGTCGACCGCTATGCGGCAGCGGCGGCGGCGCCGATCCTGATGAACATCTGCCTGATCGCGGCGCTCGCGGTCGCCTTCCTGTTCCCGAGCGCGGCCTATGCCGCCGCCTGGGGCATGGCTGCCGCGGGTGTGCTCGAATGGCTGTTGGTTGCCATCGCGGCACGGCGCGCCGGCGTCGCGGCCGCGCTGACACGTCCGCGCCTCGATGCCGATGTCAGGAGCTTCTTCAAGGCTTTCGGCCCGGCCGTGATCGGCTCGGCCGGCGTGCAGATCGCGCTCTTTGCCGACACCATCATCGCCTCGCTTCTGCCGGCCGGCGCCTATGCCTCGCTCTATTACGCCGAGCGGCTCTATCAGCTCCCGATCGGCGTCATCGCGATCGGCGTCGGCACGGTGCTGCTGCCGACGATGAGCCGCCTGCTGGCCGCGGGCAACGAGGCGGGATCGGACAAAGCCCAGAACCGGGCGGTGGCGCTGACGATCGTCGCGGCCGCGCCTTTTGCCGCCGCCTTCCTGGCGATTCCCGAACTGATCGTCTCGGCGCTGTTCGAGCGAGGCCGCTTCGATGGAGCCGCGAGCCAGGCGGCGGGCGCGGTGCTGCTGGCCTATGCGGCCGGCCTGCCGGCGATCGTGCTGATCCGGACGCAGCTCTCGACCTTCCAGGCGCGAGGCGACACGACGACGCCGATGCTGGTCTCGCTCGCCGCCATCGGCGCCAATGTCGCGCTGAAGCTGTTGCTGTGGCGCGATTTCGGAGCGCCGGGGCTGGCACTGGCGACGGCAGCGGGCGCCTGGATCAATCTCGGCGCGCTGTTCGTGCTCGGCGTCCGGCGTGGCTGGGCGCGTCCGGACCGGCATCTGACGACGCTGATCGCGGTGACGCTGTGCGCCGCCGTCCTCGCCGGGATCGTGGCGCGTGTCACCACGCCGATCCTGCTCGCGGCGATGGGGCGTTTCCCCTATGAGCCGCGGCTCGCCGCGCTCACCGTCATCGGCGTCATCGCCGGCGGGCTCTATGCGGTCGTGGTCGTCGGCGGGTTGAAAGCCTCGGGAACGCTGCGGCTATTGCGCTGAGCCCTCACGCGAGGAAGCCCCTCGCCTTTTCGCCGAGCAGGATCGCGGCCTCCTCGACCATGCGTGTGACGATCTCGCTGGCCGGGGCCACGTCCGCGACCAGCCCCACCGCCTCGCCGACGATCGCGGCGGCGTTGTCGGCATCGCCCGCCATGAAGGCTTCGCGATAGGCCGGGGCCTCCCGCTCGATATCGGCCCGGAGGTCGTCGTCGCGACCGGCCCAGCGCGTGGTGAAGGCGTTGGCGGCGACGCGGATGTCGAAGGGCTTCGGCCAGTCGAGCCGGCGCGCGATGTCGGGCAGCGAGGTGCGAACCGTGCCGTCGCCGGTCGCGGCAAGGGCTGCGGCGTGGTGGCCGGCATGGACCAGCGCCTCGCGGCTCGCCCAGAAGCGGGTTCCGACGAGCACGCCATCAGCGCCGAGCATCAGCGAGGCCGCAAGCCCGCGCCCGTCGGCGATGCCGCCCGCGGCCAACAGCAGCGTCTCGGGGCTCTGGCGCGCGAGCAAGTCGGCGACTTCCGGCACAAACGGGAATGTCGCGCGACGGTGACCATGGCCGCCTGCCTCGCCGCCCTGGGCGACGATAATCGCCGCTCCTGCATCCAGCGCCTGCCGGACATGATCGAGCGACTGGCACTGGCAGATCAGCGGCACATCGGCCGCAGCGATCTCGGCCGCGAAAGGCTGCGGATCGCCGAAGGACAGCATCAGCGCGGCCGGACGGTGCGCCAGCGCCTGCGTCAGCAGTTCCTGCTGCTTCGCCATCGACCAGGTGATGAAGCCGCAGCCGATGCGGGTGTTGCCGGCCTGGCCGAACTGCGTTTCGAGCCAGGCGGCATCGCCATAGCCGCCACCGATCAGGCCCAGGCCGCCGGCCCGCGTCACGGCGGCAGCGAGCGCGCCGCCGGCCGCCAGCGCCATCGGCGCCGACAGGACAGGGTGCTCGATGCCGAGCCGCTGCGTCAGACGGGTCACGAGGCCGGCCATGGCTCAGGCGGTCTTGGTGTTGGCGAAGTCCATGTAGAGTTCGCGCGCCTTGCGGTAGAGCGGGCCGGGCTGGAGCTGGCGATCGTCGATGCGTCCCACCGGCACGACCTTGGAGTAGTTGCCCGAGGAGAAGATCTCGTCGGCCTGCTCGAAATCGCTGTAGCGCAGGCTCACCTCCTCGACCGTGACGCCGCCCTGCCGCAGCAGGCCGATGACGCGCTGGCGGGTGATACCGTTCAGGAAGGTGCCGTTGGGAACCGGCGTCTTCACGATGCCATCCTTGGCGAGGAAGATATTTGAGGTCGCGGTCTCCGCCACGTTACCGAGCATGTCGAGCACCAGCGCATTGTCGAAGCCGGCCGCCTTGGCGGCCTTCAAGGTGCGGGCATTGTTGGGGTAGAGGCAACCGGCCTTGGCGTCGGTCGGGGCGGTCTCGATCGAGGGGCGGCGGAAGGCGCCCTGCGTCACCGAAAGCCCGGCGCCGGGAGCGCCCATCGGCGCCTCGAACAGGCACAGGCAGTATTGTGTCGAGTCCTCGTCGGCGATGATGGTCGAGACGCCGTCCGCCTCGGCCCAGTACATCGGCTTGATGTAGAGCGCGACGTCGCGGCTGAACTTCTTGATGCCCTCGCGCGCCCTCGCGATGATCTCCTCGGTCGACTGCGTCGGCTTCAATCCGAGCGCCACGGCGGATCGGTTGACGCGGGCGGCGTGGAGATCGAGGTCAGGCGCGACGCCGTCGAAATAGCGGGCGCCGTCGAAGACCGAGGAGCCCTGCCAGGTCGCATGGCTGCGCGGGCCCATGATCGGCGGATTGCCCTCGTGCCACTCCCCCTCGAACCAGGTCCATGTCTGCGAGTACCAGGCCATTCCGTGCTCCGATCTGCCGGTCGTTGATGGCGGCCACCGTCTGCCGCGCACGGACCTGCGTCAACATGCAGGCCTGCACAACCCGATGACGGGATGTGATGGAAGCGATCGGCAAGTGTGATGGATCAGGTGACGGATCAGAACCCCAGCGCGCGCAGGCCGGCGATCACACCCATGCCGACGAGTAGGGCCAGGAGCTCGCTGCGCCGCAGCACCATGCTGCCGACGGCAGCGAGCAGGGCGACCGCCGCTGCCAGCCCGAGCCGCTCGATCAGCGGCAGCACCGTGGCTGCGATGATCGAGCCGGGCAGCGCCGCGAGCCCGCGCCGGACATGCGGCGTCAGCGGGATGAAGCCCATAAGGACCACGCCGGAGATGCGGCAGAGATAGGTGGCGATCGCCATCGCGAGGATGGTGAGGATCGGTCCCCAGGCGCTGGGATCAGGCAGCGTCATCGGCCAACGCTCCCACGAGCGCGCCCGAGAGCGAGCCGACGATGATGAAGGCGTAGCCGTCGACCAGCTTGGCCGTGACCAGCGCGACGATGCCCGCGACCACCCAGGGCACGGCCGCCCGCCTGCCGCGCCAGAGCGGCACGATCATCGCCGCGAAGAAGATCGGCATGACCAAATCGATGCCATAGGCGCGCGGATCGGAGACCAGCGCGCCAAGCAGATGGCCAAGCCCGGTGAACAGAATCCAGACCGCCCAGAGCACGAGGCCGGCCCCGATGAGCACGCCGAGATCACGGCCGCCTTCCGCGTGATAGCGCGTGCCGATCAGCCAGTTGGCATCGGTGAAGAAGAACAGGTGCCAGGCGTTCAGCGTCTTCGAATAGGGCGCGAACCAGGGTTGCAGCGAAGCTCCCTGCAGAATCATCCGGGCATTGACCGTGGCGGTCACGACTGCGAGCCCGATGATCGCGCCCCAGCTCCATTCCGGCCGCCAGAGCTCCATCGCCACGAGTTGGGAGACGCCGCCATAAACCAGCGCGCTCATCAGCATCGCCTCGATCAGACTCATTCCCTTGGCCGAAGCGGCAGCGCCGAATGCGACGGCGAAGACGATGATGCCAGGGATCAGCACCGAGACCTTGCGGATGCCCAGCAGCATGCCCGCGCCGGAGACCGGAACCGCAGCATTGTCCATCGGTTCGGCCCTCCCTTGCGGCCGTCGTTCCGGCTTCGAAGCGCGAAGTCGCCTCATCGGCATTGCGCGCGAGACATCACCCTTCCAAGGCCGAAGCCGGCGCGAGGTCAACGGCTCGGCGCGGAAGGGGCGCATGCCCCTGACACAGGACGGTGCCAGGAGTTGGCGGCGATGGTTACGGGACCGGGGCGACTGCTCTAACCTGCCGTGATGATCTGGCTGGATTCCATCGACATGACCGCCGCCACGCTGCCGGCCGCCTGGCTCATCGCGACCGGGGCGCAGCCCGGCAATCTGATGGAGCGCTCGCAGCTGCGGCGCGACACCGCGCGGCAGATCATTGCGCGGCAACTCGGTATGCCCTTCGGCGCCGTCACGATCGGGCACGACGCGAAGGGGCGTCCCCTGCTCACCGGGCCGCATGGCACGGGGCTGCATCTGTCGCTGGCGACGCGCTCCGGACTGGTCGCGGTGGCGCAGGCGCGGCGGCCCGTCGGCATCGATGTCGAGCGCGTGGATGCAACCGCGACGCCGCCTTTCGCGGCTCTCCATCAGCAGGAAGCGGCGATGCTGCGCGGATTGCGCGAGGATGAACGCCCGCTCGCCTTCGCGCGGCTCTGGGCCGCCAAGGAGGCCTATGTGAAGGCGCTCGGCACGGGCTTCACCCGCGCGCCGGACAGCTTCGCCGTCACGCTCCTGTCGGCGGACCGGTTCGAGGTCTCCGACTCCTTGCGTGCCATCGCTCACGAAGGAATGAGCCGCACCATTGAAAACGGCGGCCAGGAGATCCTGGCCGCCGCGATGGTGGTGCTCGACTGAAACCGGCGCTCAGCCCGGCTGGTCGACCGGCTTCCTCTTGAGGGCATAGGCGACGGCGCAGACCAGCACCGCTCCGATGGTCGAACTGACATAGTGGGGCCACGAAGCCAGCCCGATGCCGATGGCGCTGACATCGGTCGACACCGTCTTGACCCAGGTCGGCATGTTGACATGGAGCCATTGCAGCACGGCGATGTCGCCCAGGATCATTTCGGCCGCGATCCAGCCGAGCAGGGCCGCGCCGAGCCAGATCAGGATCGGGTACTTGGTGATGATCGCGGTCAGGAACTGCGCGCCCATGATGATCAGCGGGATCGAGAGCAGCAGGCCGAAGATGAAGAGTTCGGGGTGTCCGCGCGAGGCAGCCGCGATCGCGATGACGTTGTCGAGGCTCATCACGGCGTCGGCGATGGCGATGGTGCGCACCGCCTGCCAGAGCGTGGAGCCGCCATCGATCTCGGCATGCGATTCGTCCTCGCCCATGGCGAGCTTGACCGCAATCCAGAACAGCAGCAGGCCGCCGATGATCTTCAGATAGGGCACCAGCAGCAGATAGGTCACGACCAGCGCGAAGATGATTCGCAGGCCGATCGCCGCCGAGGCGCCGAGCCAGATGCCGACCTTGCGCTGGTTTTCAGGCAGCTGCCGGCAGGCGAGCGCGATCACCACCGCATTGTCGCCTGACAGCAGCAGGTCAATCCAGATGATCTGGAGCAAAGAGACCCAGAATTGGGAGGATGAGAAGTCCATAGGTCGGTCAGTCCCTTTGTCAGAGGGCCGGATCTGGCCGGCGGTTTTTCAGGAGATAGCCGAGGCCGAGCACGAGAAGTGCGCCGAGCAGGGCCGTGGGGTATTCGAGGCGGTGGAGCGTCTCGGCACCGAAGCGGGTGATGAGCCAGGGGTCGCTGTCGAACATCTCGCCCGCGACCCAACCGAGCAGGGCGGCGCCCGCCCAGACCAGGACCGGGAAGCGGGTCAAAAGGCTGGTGATCAGCGAGGCGCCGAGGACGATCAGCGGGATCGAGATGACGAGGCCCGCGACCAGCAAGGGAATCGAGTCCTTCGCGACGGCGGCGATCGCCAGCACATTGTCCAGGCTCATGACGATGTCGGCGATGGCGACCGTCTGGACGGCCTTCCAGAGCTTGCTGCTGGCGGTGATCGAATCCTCGTCGCTCTCGCCGTCCTCGACGATCAGCTTGACCGCGATCCAGACCAGGAGCACGGCACCGACGATATGCAGGAACGGCATGTTCAGGAGCGAGGCGATCAGCACCGTGAAGACGACGCGCAGCACGACCGCGACACCGGCACCCAAAGCAATGCCTTTCACCCGCTGCTCGGGCGAAAGCGCGCGGCAGGCCAAGGCGATCACCACCGCGTTGTCGCCAGATAAAACGATGTTGAGCGCGATGATTTCGATCAGCTTGCCCCAGAGGGCCGGATCGAAGAGCGGCAGCGCAGACAGATCCATTCCAGCCCCTTTCTTATCCCTCACCACCCGGCAACCCAACCCCGCGGATGGAGCCGCGTTCCCGGATGCGAAGATCGATGCCTCAATGTGGTCGGGTTGTCACGGCGCCGCCGTGGCAAACCAGCAATTAGTCACCCCAAAGCCTGTTCGACCGCCTTGCCGGCGGCCTCCGTCCCGAGCGTGCCGCCGAGATCGCGGGTGCGGGTGCGGGCATCGCCCAGCGCCCGCTCGATCGCGGCCTCGATGCCCTTGGCGGCTTCCGTCTCGCCGAGATGGTCGAGCATCATCGCCGCCGACCAGATCTGGCCGATCGGGTTGGCGATGCCCTGCCCGTAGATGTCGGGCGCCGAGCCGTGAACCGGCTCGAACAGCGACGGGAACTCGCCGGTCGGGTTGATGTTTCCGGATGGCGCGATGCCGATCGTGCCGGTGCAGGCCGGGCCTAGATCCGAGAGGATGTCGCCGAACAGGTTCGAGGCCACGACCACGTCGAAACGGTCCGGATTCAACACGAAATGCGCGGTCAGGATGTCGATATGGTATTGGTCGACGGTAACGTCGGGATAGTTCTTGGCCATCTCCTTCACCCGCTCGTCCCAGTAGGGCATCGTGATCGCGATGCCGTTCGACTTGGTCGCCGAGGTCAGCTTCTTGCGCGGGCGGCGCATGGCGAGCTCGAAGGCGTATTTCAGCACGCGGTCGACACCGACACGGCTCATCACCGTCTCCTGCATGACGATCTCGCGCTCGGTACCTGCATACATCCGGCCGCCGACCGAGGAGTACTCGCCCTCGGTGTTCTCGCGCACGACGAAGAAGTCGATGTCGCCGGGCTTGCGTCCGACGAGCGGGCCAGGCACGCCGGGCATCAGCCGGACCGGGCGCAGGTTCACATACTGGTCGAATTCGCGCCGGAACAGCAGCAGCGAGCCCCAGAGCGAGATGTGGTCGGGCACCTGCTGGGGCATGCCGACTGCGCCGAAGAAGAGCGCGTCATGGCCGCCGATCTGCTCCTTCCAGTCGTCGGGGAGCATCTTGCCGTGCTTGGCGTAATAGTCGCAGGAAGAGAAATCGAACTCGTCGAGGCGCAGTTCGAAGCCGTATTTTTTGGAAGCCGCCTCCAGCACGCGCAGGCCCTCGGGCATGACCTCCTTGCCGATGCCGTCGCCGGCAATGGCGGCGATACGGTAGACGCGGTTGGTGCGGGTCATGGCGTGTCTCCAAAGAAGGCCGTGAATTCGGCGGCGACGAGATCGGGGATCTCCTCGGCCAGATAATGCCCGCCGGGCAGGCTGCGGCCTTGCACATTCTCCGCGCGCTGCCGCCACAGCGCCAGCGGATCGAAGCATTTGCCGATGATGCCATTGCCACCCCAGAGCGCCAGCAGCGGTTGGGCCAGCTTGCGTTCGCCATCCTCGTCGTCATGGCGGATGTCGATGGTGGCGGCAGCGCGGTAATCCTCGCAGCTACCATGAATCGCTGCGGGATCGGAAAAGCAGCGCAGATATTCTGCGAGCACCTCGGGGGCGAAGGGCGTCAGCCCGGCCGCGCCGGAGCCACATTTCTTGCGCCAATAGGCTTCCGGATCGGCCCCGATCATCGTCTCCGGAAACGGTGCCGGCTGGATCAGGAAGAACCAGTGCCAATAGGCGCGGGCGAAGGCATCGGTGGTCCCGGCATACATTTCGCGCGTCGGCGCGATGTCGAGAGTGGCGAGCCGTGTCACCCGGTCGGCGTGGTCAAGCGCCAGACGATGGGCGACGCGGGCGCCGCGATCATGCGCGCCGACCATGAACTGCTCGTGGCCGAGCGCGCTCATCACCTGCGCCATGTCGAGCGCCATGGCGCGCTTCGAATAGGGGTAATGCGCGGCGTCGGTCGGCGGCTTGTCGCTGTCGCCATAGCCGCGCAGATCGGCGCAGACCAGCGTGAAGCGGTGCTTCAGGCGCTCGGCGAGCTTGTGCCAGAGCACATGCGTCTGCGGATAGCCGTGCAGCAGCAAGAGCGCCGGCCCCTGCCCGCCCGTCCGCACGCGAATCCGCGCGCCCGACGTCGCGACGTCGAGGAGGCGGAAGCCTGGAAAGAGGCTGTCGGTGACAGTCAGATCGGTGACGGACATTCGTGCGCTTTATTGCAACATTGCCATAGCCAAATAGCGTGATTGCTCAACGATTGCGCGCGCCGATTATTACACAATCCTGATCAATGGTGGTGAGGTCTCGCCGGCCCCGCCCGCCCGTCATGCTCGCCCTTGTGGCGAGCATCCACGTCTTGAACACCGCCCCCGACGAAGGAAGACGTGGATGGTCGGGACAAGCCCGACCATGACGAATTGCCCTACCCCCGCAGCGCCGCCCCGTAGCGCTTGGCCATCTCGGCGACGATCTTCGCGCCGACCGCCTCGATCTCGGCCTCCGTCAACGTCTTCTCGACCGGCTGGAGCGTGACCGCGAGCGCGACCGACTTCTTGCCGGCCTCGACGCCGGGGCCCTCATAGAGATCGAAGACCGAGACGTCTGAGATCAAGGCGCGGTCGGCGTTCTGGGCCGATTTGACCATTTCGCCGGCGGCGGTGGCCTTGTCGACGATGAAGGCGAAGTCGCGTGTCACCGGCTGGAAGTCCGACAGGCTGAGCTTCGGCTTGACCTTGGTCGGCTTGTATTTCGGCAGCGGCAGCGCATCGAGATGGATTTCGAAGGCGACGAGCGGCCCCTTGACGTCGAGCGCCTTGAGCACGCGGGGATGGACCTCGCCAAAGGCGCCGATGACGCCCTTGGGCCCGAAGCGCAAAGTGGCGGAACGGCCGGGATGGGCCCAGTCGGGGCCACCCGCGACGATCTGCAAACCGCCGACCGGCACGCCTAAGCCCGCCAGCAGGCCCATGACATCGGCCTTGGCGTCGAAGGCATCGACCGGCTTGGCGGCACCGCCCCAATGGCGCCCGGCACCTTCGAGACGCGCGGTGCCGCGACGCAGGCCGGCGGCGGCAATGAGCTGCCCCTCCGGCTGGTCGCTCTGGAAGACCTGCCCGACCTCGAACAGCGCGACATCGCCGAGGCCGCGATCGGCATTGGCCTGCGAGGCGCGGATCAGCCCCGGCAGCAGCGAGGGCCGCATGTCGGAGAGATCGGCCGCGATCGGATTGGCCAGCGTGAGCGAGCGCGCGCCACCGCCGAAGAGCTTCGCCTGGTCATGCGAGATGAAGGACCAGGTCACGGCCTCGACCATGCCGCGGCTGGCGAGCAGGCGCTTGGAGGCGCGGGTGCGCTTCTGCAACACGGTCAGGACCGGCTTGATGACCTCGCCCTTGATGCGCGGCAGCGGCACCGAGGCAACGCGGTCGAGCCCGGCGATGCGCAGGATCTCCTCGACGAGGTCGGCCTTGCCGCCAACATCGGCACGCCAGGAGGGCGCTGCGACCTTGACGCGGTCGCCCGCGCCGGAAACGTGGAAGCCGAGCGAAGTCAACGCGACCTTCATCTCGACCTGGCCAAGCTCGAGGCCGGTCAGGCGCTTGACCTCTGACCAGGGGAAATCGATCGCGCCGGCGCTCTCGGGCAATTCGCCCGCGAAGACCATCTCGGAGGCCTCGCCGCCGCAGAGCTCCAGGATCATCGTGGTGGCGAGGTCGAGGCCGGGCCGGCAGAAATCGGGATCGATGCCGCGCTCGAAGCGGTAGCGCGCATCCGAATTGATGCCGAGCGCGCGGCCCGAGCGGGCGACATTAAGCGGGTCCCACAGCGCGCTCTCGACCAGAACGTCGGTCGTGCCCTCGTCGCAGCCGCTGGCCTGCCCGCCCATGATGCCGGCGAGCGATTCGACGCCCGCGTCGTCGGCGATCACGATCTGCTCGTCGGTCAGTGCGTAGGTCTTGCCGTCGAGCGCCAGGATCGTCTCGCCGTCACGCGCGCGGCGGACGACGAGGTCGCCCTTGACCTTGGCGGCATCGAAGACGTGCAGCGGCCGGTTGCGGTCGAGCGTCATAAAATTGGTGATGTCGACCAGCGCGTTGATCGGGCGCAGGCCGACCGCACGCAGGCGGGCCTGAAGCCAATCGGGCGACGGGCCGTTCTTGACGCCGCGCACGAGACGCAGGGCGAAGGCCGGGCAGAGCGCCTTGTCTTCCGGGGCCAGCTCCAGCTTGACGCCAACCGGGCAAGGAAACGTGCCGCGAACCGACTGGACGGCCGGTGTCGTGGGCTTGCCGAGGCCCGCGGCGACAAGGTCGCGGGCAATGCCGGAGATGCCGAGCGCATCGGCGCGGTTGGGCGTGACCGCGATCTCGATCACCGGGTCGCTCAGGCCGGCATAGGCCGCATAGGGCTGGCCGACGGGGGCATCCTCGGGGAGATCGATGATGCCGTCATGATCCTCGGAGAGCTGCAGTTCCGCCGCCGAGCAGAGCATGCCGTTGGATTCGACGCCGCGGATGACGCCCTTGCCGAGCGTGATGTCCTTGCCGGGAATATAGGTGCCGGGCGGGGAGAACACGCTCTTCATGCCGGTGCGGGCATTGGGCGCGCCGCAAACGACCTGCACGGGCTCGCCCGTGCCGGTATCGACCATGCAGACGCGCAGGCGGTCGGCATTGGGATGCTGCTTGGCCTCGATCACATAGGCGATGATGAAGGCCGACAGCGCCTTGGCCTTGTCCTCGACGCCCTCGACCTCGAGCCCGACGCGGGTCAGGGCCTCGCTGATCGCATCGACGGAATCGGTCGTGTCGAGATGGTCCTTCAACCAGGACAGCGTGAACTTCATGATCGTCCGTCACTTCTCAGATTCGCGTGGGATACCGGGACCGAGGCCGCATTCAGCTCGTCGTCGCCATCCGTCTTGATCTTCATGGAATTGCCGCGCCAGCTCACCTCGCCGGCGACGAAGGCATAGGCCCAGACGCCGGGGAAGATGATGTCGCGCAGCAGCAGCGCCAGCGGCATGCGCCAGGAGGAATACCAGCCGACGCCCTTGGCCAGCGCCAGTTCAGCGGCATACCAGGGCAGCAGGACGAGCAGCGGCGCGAGCCAGGCGGAATGGCCGAAGGCCGGCAGGGCCAGCGCCAACAGCAGCACGGGTAGCAGCGGGCCGGACAGGATTTCCGGCAGGAAGAAGGGCAGGAAGGTGACGCGGCGCAGCCTGGCCCAGCGGAACTGGCGCTGCACGACGTCGTGCAGGCTGCGCTTGCCGAGCGGCTGCTCGAAGGGTTGTCCGACGAGATGGACATGCTTGCCGGCGCGGCGCACCAGCTTGGTCGCCGCCGCATCCTCGGCGATCTCCTCGCCGAGGATGGCGATGCCGCCATTCGCCTCGAGCAAGGGCTTGCTCCAGAGCATCGACTTGCCCTGCGCGAAACCGAAGCCGCAGGCCTCGCCGGCATATTGCCAGCGCGCCTGGAAGGTGTTGAGGAAGGCGCATTCCAGCTCGGACCAGAAGCCTTGGGGACGCGAGCCGACCGGCGTCGAGCAGACGAGCCCGGTATCGTCGCGCCATGCGGCCAGCATGCGCTGGATATAGTCCTTCGGCATCAGCACGTTGGAATCGGCCAGGATGACCCAGTCCGTCGTCGCCGCTTCCCAGCCCTTGACGCAGTTGTTGAGCTTGGGATTGGCGCTGACCGCGACATCGCCGGTGATCAGGCGCGCGCGCGCCTCGCCATAGATCCCGATCAGCTCCTCGATCAGCGGCACGACCGGATCATCGGCATCGGCCACGGCGAAGATCGTGACATAGTCGGGATAATCGAGTTCCAGCCCCGAGATCGCCGTCTCGCGGCTGAAAGCCTCGATGCCGCGTAGGGGGCGCACGATCGTCACCGGCGGCAGGGCCGCGAGCAAGGCCGTACGCCGATCCTTCCGACGCAGGCGCACAAAGGCGATCGCCTGGCACAAAAGGTTCGTCGCGACGAGCAGCGCCGCGAACAGCCCCGCCCATCCCGCCGGGGTCATCGCGCCCACCCTTGGACCACCGCAGCGCTCACGACGACAGGCCGCCGGTCAGCGTCGGCAGGTCGAGCGGGCGGAAGCCGTAATGCGCGAGCCAGCGGACATCGGCCTCGAAGAAGGGGCGCAGGTCGGGCATGCCGTATTTCAGCATGGCGATGCGGTCGATGCCCATGCCCCAGGCGAAGCCCTGATAGATTTCCGGATCGAGCCCGCAATTCCTCAGCACGTTCGGATGGACCATGCCGCAGCCAAGGATTTCGAGCCAATCGTCGCCCTCGCCGAAGCGGATCTCGCCGCCCTTGCGTGAGCACTGGATATCGACCTCGACCGAAGGCTCGGTGAAGGGGAAGAAGGACGGCCGGAAGCGCATCTTGACCGTGTCGATCTCGAAGAAGGCCTTGCAGAACTCCTCGAGGATCCATTTCAGGTGGCCCATATGGGCCTTTTTGTCGATGACGAGACCCTCGACCTGATGGAACATCGGCGTGTGGGTCTGGTCGGAATCCATACGGTAGGTGCGGCCGGGGCAGATCACGCGGATCGGCGGCTCCTGCGCCAGCATGGTGCGGACCTGAACCGGCGAGGTGTGGGTGCGCAAAAGCTTGCGCTCGCCGTTGGAGTCCGGGTGGAAGAAGAAGGTGTCGTGCATCTCGCGGGCGGGGTGGCCGACCGGGAAATTCAGCTTGGTGAAGTTGAGGTCGTCGGTCTCGACATCCGGCCCCTCGGCCACAGCGAAGCCCATATCGCCGAAGATCGCGGTGATCTCGTCGATAACCTGGCTGATCGGATGGATGCGGCCGCGCGCCTCGGGCCCCTCCTGCACCGGCAGCGAGACGTCGATGCGCTCGGAGGACAGCCGCGCCTCGAGCACGGCCTCGGCCAGCGCTTCCTTGCGCGCGGTCAGCGCGGTCTGGACGCTGTCGCGCAGGCCGTTGATCAGCGGGCCCTTTTCCTTGCGCTCGTCGGGCGTCATCGCGCCCAGCGTCTTGAGCAGGGCCGAGATCGAGCCGGCCTTGCCCAAAGCGGCGATCCTGACCTGCTCCAGCGCCGCTTCGTCCTGCGCGCTGGCGACGTCGGCAAGAAGGCTCGCGCCCAAGTGATCGATCTCGTTCATACCTGCTCTGGTCCGTTTGCGAGGCATCTTCTAGGGTGTCGCCAGCGTCGATGCTAGAGGCAATCACGCCGGCAAAGCAGCGCCGCGACGGTCAATCCGGAGCTTTTCGCATGATGGCCGCAATTGCATGAC
The DNA here is from genome assembly GCA_900470775.1 of Hyphomicrobiales bacterium. Lineage (GTDB taxonomy): Bacteria > Pseudomonadota > Alphaproteobacteria > Rhizobiales > Beijerinckiaceae > Allobosea. The sequence goes on from UCBZ01000014.1 coordinate 49,461, forward strand.
AACGATGTCGCATTGGCGAAGCCTCGCGGCGGCAGCGCTGCTCTCCATTCTCGCGGCCTCGTCGTCGGTGGCGCAGGACGGCCGGCGCGTCAGCGTCACCGGCGAGATCAGCGACACCTGGTGCTCGATCAGCGGGCTGATGTTCGCCAAGGGCACGGCGCACCATCAATGCGCGGTCTGGTGCGCGCTCGGCGGCATTCCGGTCAGCATCCGCGATGCCACGGGCGACCTCTACCTCATCCTCAGGATCGGCGACGACGAGGACAGCGTCGCCAATCCCCGCATCGCGCGCATGGCGACGCATGAGGTCACCGTCGATGGTGAGCTGCTTGAGCGCGACGGGGTGAAATACCTGCTGGTCGACAAGATCGCCGACGACAAGGGCATCATCACGATGACCCATGACGAATACGGCATCCAGCCGTTCGGGAACTGAGGTGATGAATGTCTCTCCAGCCCTCATCCTGAGGAGCGCTCCAGAGGAGCGCGTCTCGAAGGATGCTCCAGAAGGCTCCCGAACTATCTGGAACATCCTTCGAGACGCCGCTGCGCGGCTCCTCAGGATGAGGGCTTTGGGGTTTGGCATCGGAACACTGGCGGTCCTTGTGCCCGTTGCCGCTCCCGCAGCCGAGCCCTGGGGCATCCCGCATGAGAAGCCGCTCGTGCTGAAGGGCCGGCTCGTCGATGCGCTGTGCCATCTGAAAGGGCGCTGCGCGCCCGATTGCGGTGCCGGCAAGCGCCAGCTCGGCCTCGTCCTCGCCGACGGCACGTTCCGGCTGATCGCCAAGGGCAATGTCGATTTCGCCGCCGCGATCCCCGATCTGATCGGCTTCTGCGGCAAGGCGATCGAGGCCGACGGGCTTCTGATCGAGAACCCGGCCATTACCCTGTTCTTCGTCCAGGGCGTCCGCACCGAGGGCAACGCCGAACCCTTCGTTCCGGCCGAGCGCTTCAAGGCGGAATGGGAGGCGCGCAACGGCAAGGCCGAGGAATGGTGGCGCGCCGACCCGCAGGCCAATCGCATCATCGCGGAAGACGGCCCCCTCGGCATCAAGGGCCTCGTGCCCAAGCCGAAGCCTTGAGGCCAGGTATGCCGGGGGTCGTCGCGCGTCGGTCGTTCCTGGCCGGGCTTGCCGGTTTCGCCGTCGCCTCCGCGCAAGCGCAGAGCCAGGGCGGGCATGTCCATGGCAGCGCCGCCTCAGCGACGCCCGATCCTCTCGCCGGGCGCTTCGGCGGACCGTTCTCGCTGACCGACCATACAGGCAAGGCCGTCAGCGACGAAGCCTATCGCGGCCGCTTCATGCTGGTCTATTTCGGCTTCACGCGCTGCACCGACACCTGCCCGATCGACCTGCCGACCATCGCCCAGACGCTCGACGCGCTCGCCCCCCTGGCGGAGCGCGTCGTTCCGCTCTTCATCACGGTCGATCCGGCTTTCGACACACCGCCGGTGCTGGCGGCCTATGTCGCCGCCTTCCATCCGGCGCTGGTCGGGCTGACCGGCAGCGAAGCTGACATTGCGGCTGCGGCGAAAGCCTACAAGGTCCATCGCCGCAAGCTGACGCAGCCTCATCATGGCCAAGGCGAATACGCGGTCGACCATGGCTCGCTGACCTATCTGATGGATCGCCGGGGCCGTTTCCTGACCCTGCTGCCGCACAACACCGGGGCGCAGCGCATGGCGGCGGTGCTGCGCTCCTATCTGGCGTAGGCTGGCCGCGCATCGCCGGAACGGATTCGCATCATGCCTGACAGCGCCACCAAGCCTGATACCGCCACGAAGCCCGACAGCAGCGCGCAGAAGAACTCGCCCTCCTATCGCCTGGCGGCGCTCGACCCCGATTTCCTGCTCGGCGATTCGACGCGCGGCGCGCGCTTCATGCTCGAATACCAGAAGGCCGAGGACCACTTAAGGGCGCGCGGCATCCTCTCGACCATCGTCGTCTTCGGCTCGGCGCGGGTGCGCGAGGGCGAGCCCTGGTACGAGGCGGCGCGCGCCTTCGGCAGGCTCGCCTCCGAGCGTGGCGGCGCGCTGTCGGTCGGCGATCTCGGGCGCGACCATGTCATCGCCACCGGCGGCGGGCCGGGCATCATGGAGGCAGCCAATCGCGGCGCCACCGAGGCAGGCGCGCTCTCGATCGGCTTCAACATCACCTTGCCGCATGAGCAGGAGCCCAATGCCTGGTCGACGCCGGATTTGACCTTCCGCTTCCATTATTTCGCGATGCGCAAGATGCATCTGGCGATGCGGGCCTCGGCGCTGGTGGTCTTCCCCGGCGGCTTCGGCACGCTCGATGAACTCTTCGAGATCATCACGCTGGTGCAGACCGGCAAGATGCGCCCGATCCCGATCGTGCTCTATGACAGCCGCTACTGGAAGGCGCTGCTGAACCTCGACGTGATGGCCGATGCCGGCATGATCCGGGCCGAGGATCTCGCCCTGTTCTGCTACGCGGATTCAGCCGAGGAGGCCTATGCCCGCATCGTCGAGGGAGCGGGAGACAATTGGCGGCCGGCGACGGAGGACAGCGTGCAGACGTGAGGCCTGGGTCGAGAGGCGCTGCCGCAGTTGGCCGGGCGGTCTCGGTTCCGCGAACAGGGCGACAAGAAGGGATGAGACGTTCGGGTGAGCCATAGACCTGGCGCCAACTCTCTGCCGCTGAACTGGATCCGGATTTCCACTTCTAAACACGCGAATCCAGGTCGTTGCGCCGATCGAGCAGCCTGCGGGACCATCGGTGGCGGCGGGGCACGTTAAGGGGGCGGAAACTCCAACGCCAATCCGCCCCGCTTTGCAGCGATCGGGGCAACCTCTTCGAAAGCCCTTTGATGCTCAGTTCCGGCGCGGGCTGCTTTCTGCCCAAAGAGGTCTTCTCTTGAACCAGTTCAGCAACGCCCACACAAAACCGGGGTCCGACGAGACCGGCCCCATCGGCCATGTGCTTTCCGTGCGCGGTTCCGAGGCGCATGTCGACCTGCCTGCGACCTGGCCCCATGGCGGCGCGAGGGCAACCGTAGGTCGGTTCCTGGCCATCGAAGCAGGCCCCAAGTCCCTGATCGGGATGATCACCGAGGTCTCGACGCAGCGGTCCGCCAACGAGGCCGCCGGAGAGCACCGTGCGGTGGCGCAGATCGCGTTGATGGGCGAAATCGTCGGGGATACCGGCGACTCTCAGTCATTCCGCCGCGGTGTTTCCGACTACCCGGCCATCGGCGATGCGGCCTATCTCATCAGCCGCGAACATCTGCGACTGATCTACACCCCGGCCGGCCAACGCACGATCAATATCGGTCATCTCAACCACGACAGTTCCATCGCGGCCCGCATGGACGTCGATAACCTGATTTCCAAGCACTTCGCGATTCTGGGCTCCACCGGCGTCGGCAAGTCCAGCGGCGTCACCGTCATCCTTCAGGAAATCCTCGATGCGCGACCTGATGTGCGGATCTTCCTGCTCGATGGTCACAACGAGTATGGCCGCTGTTTCGGCGAACGGGCCAATGTCATCAACCCTCGCAATCTGAAACTGCCTTTCTGGCTCTTCAGCTTCGAAGAACTGACCGACGTCATCTATGGCGGCCGCCCGGCCGTCGCCGAAGAACTGGAGATCCTGTCCGAGCTCATCCCGATCGCGAAGAGCACCTATCTGCAGTACAAGTCGGCCAGCGACCGGCTCGGCTTCAAACGCGGCAATCCCAAGCTGACCGGCTATACCGTCGACACGCCGGTTCCCTATCTGCTGCAGGATCTGCTGACGCTTATCGATGATCGCATGGGCAAGCTCGAGAACCGCTCCTCGCGCATGAACTATCATCGGCTGATGACGCGGATCGAGACCATCAAGAACGATCCGCGCTACGCCTTCATGTTCGAGAATGCCAGCGTCGGCGGCGATACGATGGTTGGCCTGCTCACTCATCTTTTCAGGCTGGAGCCTGACGGCAAGCCCATCACCGTGATGCAGCTCGCGGGCCTGCCTGTGGAAGTCGTCGATGCGGTGGTCTGCGTTCTGTGCCGGCTTGCCTTCGATTTCGGTCTCTGGAGCGACGGCGCGATGCCGCTGCTCTTCGTCTGCGAGGAAGCGCATCGCTACGCCGCGGCCGATCACAGCCTCGGATTTGGCCCAACCCGCCGCGCTTTGGCCCGCATCGCCAAGGAAGGCCGCAAATATGGCGTCTTCCTCGGTCTCGTCACCCAGCGGCCGGCCGAGCTCGATGCCACCATCATCTCGCAATGTTCCACCCTGCTGGCGATGCGGATGGCCAACGACCACGACCAGGCGCTGCTGCGCTCGGCCGTCGCCGATGCCGGAGCGAACCTGCTCGATTTCGTTCCCTCGCTCGGCACCGGCGAGGTCGTCGGCTTCGGAGAGGGCATGCCGATGCCGGCCCGCCTGACGTTCCGCCGGCTGGAGGAGGCCGCAGTGCCGCGTAGCGAGTCGACCGCTTCCTCGCTCGCTGACGCTCAGATGGCGTCGCAGCGCGAGTTCATCACGAGCGTCGTGGCGCGGTGGCGCGGAACAGTGAAGGACGATGAGCCGGGAGTCGCTCTCGTCCGGGAGCCGCCGGCGACCGAGACCTCCGACGAAACGCCGGGCTCCGGCGTTTCGCGCCTGCTCGAAAACGCTCGCCAGCAGATACTCAAGCGATAGCCGCGGCGTCGCAGATGACCACATCGATCGACTTTGAGACGCTGCTGGAAGTCCTCGACGGCATTCCGATCGGAATCGCCGCTTCAAGCCAGGACGTGCCGATCTATGCGAACCGTCAGGCAATGGCGCACGCTCTCTCGACTTGCGGCCAGCGCGGCACCGCGGGATCCGACGATGCCATCAGCGAACAGCAATTATCGCTTTCCATCGGCGGCGTGCCGCATCAGATCCGTCTGACTCTCGACGTTGCCGAACAACGCGCCTTGGAAGACGATCTGTTCCGGCGGGCTTATTTCGACGGTCTGACCGGCCTGCCCAACCGCGGTTTGCTCGAGCGCAGCGTGGCGGCGCTGATCGAATCGGGCTCCGAGACGACTTTCGCTCTCGCCTTTCTCGATCTCGACGGCTTCAAGAACATCAACGACTATTACGGGCATGCCGTCGGCGACGCGCTACTGGTCAAGATCGCCCAGCGCCTCGGCGGCGAACTGCGCCCCGTCGATCTGCTGGCGCGCGTCGGGGGCGACGAGTTCGTGCTGCTGCTCTCGCCGGCCGGGCCGGTGGAAGAGGTCGCCGCCAGGGTCGAGCATTTCCTGTCCAGGCTGAAGGAGCCCTACTTCATCGACGGCAGCGAGATCTTCATCTCCGCCTCGGTGGGCGTCAGCCTCTACCCGGCCGATGGCCGCTCCTATGACGCGCTCTGCACGAACGCCGATCGCGCGATGTACCGCATCAAGGGCACCACCAAGGGCAGCGTGCAGTTCTACAGCCCTGGCGTCGATCACGCCGCAAGCGAACGCATGAAGGTCGAGCAGCGGCTTCGGCTGGCCGTGCGGGACCGGCGCCTGCGCTGCGCCTATCAGCCGAAGGTCGATTTCCGCACGAACGACGTCGTCGGCGTCGAGGTGCTGCTGCGTTGGGTGGACGAGGAAGGCGCAATCCAGCCGCCCGGCGACTTCGTCAATCTGGCCGTGGAATTGGGCCTCATGGACGAGATCACGCATCTCGTCCTTGCAGAGGCCACAGGCGCGGTCGACCGTATCAACGATGCGTTCGGTGCGACCTCGACCATCAGCCTCAATGTCGCCGCGCGGCAAGCGGACGAGCCCCTGTTCATGCGCTCGCTGGTCGATGCCATTGAGGCCACCGGCTTTGCCAGACGGTTCATGATCGAACTGACCGAGGAGGCCTTCCTGTCGAAGAGCCGCTTCCAGACGCAGGTCCTTCCGATGATCCGCGAGGTGGGAGCGCGCGTTTCGATCGACGACTTCGGCGTTGGCTATTCGTCGCTGTCGGCCCTGGCCGACATCACGGCCGACGAGATCAAGGTGGATCGTTCCTTCATCACCGCGATCCACCAGCGCCCGCGCAGCCAGAGCATTCTCAAGACGATCGAGTCGCTGGCCGAGGCGTTGGATATGTCGATCATCGTCGAAGGCGTCGAATCCGTTGAGGAACTCCTGTACCTCCAGGCCGCGACTCGCATCCGACTCGCGCAGGGCTATTATTTCGCGAAACCCATGTTCCTCGATGAATTAGCGGTCAGAGTTCCCGACCTATCCCTCCGGCAGCCTTCCATTCCCTCGCGCATGCCCTTGTTTCGCGTCGTCGGCTGACGAGCATCTTGAATTTCATCGTCCCGATATTCTGCCGCCTTGAAGAGGTGGCGCGTGTGGTTGGAGCGGCTGGCGGCTGCCGTCGCACGTGATCTCGGGAACGAGGGAGAAGGCCGCCTTGGAACGGCAGCGCGGATGTTCACGACAAGAAAAAGGCCGGCATCGCTGCCGGCCTTTTTCATATCTTTAGAGCCCTAAGCTCAGGCAGCCTTGGCTTCCGCCTCGGAGCCGAGCGCGGCCTTGACCATCTCGACCACCGCGGTGAACGAGGCGGGCTCGTCGATGGCCATCGCCGAGAGGGTCTTGCGGTCGAGTTCGATGCCGGCCTTGTGCAGGCCGTTGATGAACATCGAGTAGACCAGGCCGTGCTCGCGCACCGCAGCGTTCAGGCGCTGGATCCAGAGCGCGCGGAACGAGCGCTTCCGGTTCTTGCGGTCGCGATAGGCGTACTGCATCGAGCGATCGACGGCCGCCTTGGCGGCGCGGATCGTATTCTTGCGGCGGCCATAGAAGCCCTTGGCGGCCTTGAGTGTCTTCTTGTGCTTGGCATGGGACGTTACGCCCCGTTTCACGCGAGCCATGTTTGATCTCCGGAAAGGTTAGGGGGCGTCAGCCGTTGGGGAGGAAATACTTCTTCACGTTGGCCGCATCACCCTCGAACAGGGTGGTGGTGCCGCGGTGATTGCGGAGCTGCTTGTTGGTCCGCTTGATCATCCCGTGACGCTTGCCGGCCTGCGCGTAGAGCACTTTCCCGGTTCCGGTGATCTTGAAGCGCTTCTTGGCGCTCGACTTCGTCTTGATCTTGGGCATTTTCGCTCCTCATAGGTCGCGAGCGCGCAAACGGCGCCGCTTCATGTTTGCTTGCTGGAAGCAAAGATCGATCGCCACGGCAGCCCTTATCAGCCGGGCGATCGAAGGCCGCGCGTATGACAGAAAAGGACGGGGGTGGCAAGGGACGCTGTGCCTCAGACCGTCCAGGGAAGACGGTAGCAGTGAGGCAGCGTCGCGTGCCCGGCCCTGATGACGCCGCCACAGGTCCATGAGATAACATACAACGGGGGGAAACCGTTCATGAATCAGGTCGCCATTCTGGCGGGCATCGCGGCGATCCATGCGCTCGCCATCGCAAGCCCCGGCCCCACTTTCGCGGTCGTCATGAGCTATGCGGTCAAAGGCGATCGCCGCGCCGGGCTGCTGCTGACCCTCGGCGTGGTGCTGGCGACCGTGACATGGGCGATCGCCGCTGCCGCCGGCCTCGGAACCCTGCTGGCAAGCTTCCCGCTCGCCTATCGTGGCCTGCAGATCGCCGGCGCCGCCTATCTGATCTATCTCGGGGCGAAGCTCCTGATCGCGATCATCCGCGACAAGGGCCCGGCCGCCGCCCATGCGGCGTCGGAGCCGGTATCGGGGCTGGAGGCGATCCGCGCCGGCTTCATCACCAACATCACCAATCCAAAGGTTGTCGCCTATTACGCCAGTCTGTTCGGCGTGATGATCCCCGCCGGCGCACCAAGCTGGCTGTTTTGGGCGGCCGTCGCCGTCGTCGTCGCGGTCTCGGCGGCGTGGTGGATCGCGGTGACGCTGTTCTTCACCGTGCCTGCGGTAAGCCGGGCCTACGTCGGGGCCAAATCGGGGCTGGATGTCGTCATGGGCATCGTCTTGATTGGGCTTGGCCTGCGGCTGGCCGTCTTCGGCTGAACCCGCGACAAGGCAACGCTCGAGGCCCGGAGTCGCCCATGACCACACCCTGCATCATCACTGTCGCCATGACCGGCTCGCTGCCGACCAAGCGCGACAATCCGGCCGTGCCGATCTCGATTGCGGAGCAGGTCGAGTCGACGCAGGAAGCCTTCGAGGCCGGGGCGTCGCTGGCGCATTGCCATGTCCGCAACGACGACGGCACGCCGACCTCCGACCCCGAGCGCTTCGGCCGGCTGCTGGAGGGTTTGCGCCAGCATTGCCCCGGCATGATCGTACAGCTGTCGACCGGCGGGCGTTCCGGCGCGGGGCGCGAGCGCGGCGGCATGATCCCGCTGAAACCCGACATGTGCTCGCTCTCGACCGGCTCCTGCAATTTCCCGACCCGGATTTACGAGAACAGCCCCGACCTCGTCGATTGGCTGGCGAGCGAGATGCTCAGCTATGGCGTCAAGCCGGAGATCGAAGCCTTCGACCTCTCGATGATCTTCAAGGCCGTCGAGATGAATGTGGCCGGCGCGATCGCGGGGCCGCTGCATGTGCAGTTCGTGATGGGCGTCAGGAATGCCATGCCGGTCGATCGCGCCGTGTTCGAATTCTACATCGCGACGCTGAAACGGCTCGCACCAGACGCGACCTGGACAGGTGCCGGTATCGGGCGCGACCAGATCACGCTCAACCGCTGGTCGCTCGAACTCGGCGGACATTGCCGCACCGGGCTGGAAGACAATGTCCGGCTCGACCGTGACAGGCTGGCACCGTCCAATGCCGCACTCGTGCAGCGCGTTGTCGACCTCTGCCCGGAGTACGGCCGGCGGCCGGCAACGACCCAGGAGGCGCGGGCGCTGCTCGGGCTCGCCGCCTGAGGCAGGCTACTCGGCCGCACGGATGAAGCTCTCGCCGTTCTCGCCAGTGACGCGCTCGCCGAGCCGGTCGACGTCGAGCAGCATCAGCATGCCCGCCGATTCGCCCCGCGCGTCACGCGCCGCGACGACGCCGAGCGCCGGCACGCCGGTCTTGGCCGTGAGATCGCGCAGCGGCTGCAATTCGGACGCCGCGATCTCGGGGATCAGGCCGAGCGCATCGACGACCAGCCCCAGCGTCCGGCCGGCGGCGCGGACGATGACGATCTGCTGTTCCTCTGAGGAGGCGTCGGGAATGCCAAGCAGGCGCGCCAGGCGCAGCACCGGCACAGGCTGGCCATGATGCAGCTTGTAGCCGGCGAGCAGCCCGTCGCCGGCCTGGCGTGCCGAGGGCTTCAGGCCGACGATGTCGACCGCCTCGACGACGTCCCGAGCCTTCACGCCGAGCCAGTGCCGGCCGATATGGAAGCTCGCGACCTCGAAGGCCTCGACGCCATCGGCAGGCTTGTGCGCTGCGAGCGTACCGCGCCCTGCCCCGCCCGCCGCCGGCCTCGCGAGCGCGCCGGTCGCGACGGCGCCCAGAGGTACGGCGCAGAGCGCCACGACATCGGCGCGGTGTCCGTCGCTGGTCTTGTACTCGCGATAGCCCTTCGAGAGCGCCGCGCCGACGGCCATGTGCTTGCCCTCGAAGCTGCGGATGCAGGCGAGGTCGCCGTCGCGGTCGAGGCTCGCAGGATCGACCGGCAGTGGCGTTTCCGAGCCGATCGGGAAGCGCGGATCGCTCGAGGCGATCACGCGGTCGTCGCTGCCGACCAGCACCGCGAAGGCGCCCGGCAAGGGCGCGCCATCCTCGTTGGTCGGCAGGGAATCGGCCAGAATCGCCGCGAATTGCGGGGTCGAGTCGAAGACGATCGCGATGCCGCCGAGAGGCTTGCCGCCGGCCGGAGATTGCACCGCCGCCGTGTAGACCAGCGTCGCGGCGTCATCATAGAGCCCGGTCGGCTCGAAGGCGGAGACCGCGTAGTGCTGGCCGGAGCGCAGCGCCAGCGTGCGGGCCACCCATTCGGCGTCGAGCACCTGGCCGACGAGATGCGCCTGCGAGGGCTGGGAGACGGCGGTCACCACGCCTTGCGCGTCAAACAGGATGAGATTGCTGTAGACGGTGTAGAGCGCGTTGATGGTGGCGAGGATCTCGCCGCAGGAACGGTTGCCCTCCGGCGTCGGCGCGGCGAGCACGCGCGCGAAGGTTGCATTCAGCGCCCACCAGCGGCAGTCATTGGCGCGCTCGTAGAGATTGCGGTCCATCACGTCGATGGCGAAGGCGGCGCGCGAGCGGCACTTTTCCATGATCGCCGCGACGACCGTGCGGTGGAGATCCCCGATCGAGGCGTCGCACACGGCCTGCGTCTTGCGGCCGGCGCTCGATATCTCCCAGAGCAGGATCTTCGAAAAGGCCGCATTGGCAGCTGTCGAGCCCGCCTGGCGGATCGAGCCGTTCCAGACGGAGCGGTTGAGATCGCCCTGGATCGCCGCCGCCTGGCGGGAAACTCCGCGCAATTCGGCGGAGAACAGGCCGGCCTGGCTCGTCACGGCCGCGAGCAGATCCTCGCCGATGCCCTTGCTGAGCTCGCCCTCGTCCTGATCGAACGCCGCATCCAGCGGGATCAGGCCGAGCCCGATCCAGCCCGGGCCCATATAGCCCTGATAGCCGGCGCTGCGGCAGGCCATGGCGAGATATTGCCGCCCGCCGAGCTTGATGATCGGATCGCGGCCCTGCAGCGCCGAGGGCGACAGCTTCAGCCCCGCCGGAAGCTGGATCCCACAGGAGCCGGCGACGACGTCTCCCTCCGGCGATACGCAGCCCAGCACGGTCCAGTCATGCTCCGGCAGGAGCTTGCGGAAGATGCCTTCCATCTCGTCGGCCAGGCGGAAGACCAGAACGAGCACGCCGAGCGGGCGCCGGCTGGCATCCTCGACCCGCCAGGCATAGACCAGTGCCTGTTCGTCCGAGACGAAATCCAGCACGCCGTAATGCTCGACATAGGCGCCGCTCGAGCTCAGAGCCTCGTCGATGATCGCGTGGCGCGCCGTCTTGGCCTCATGCGGTGCGAGTCTGGCGCGGATCGCGCCCTCGCGATCGATCAGCACGATGTCGGAATAAACCGAGTATTTCGCGACATAGTCGCGGAAGCGGGCCTCGATCGCCGCGCGCGCCTCGGCTGAGGGGCTGGCCTCGAGCATCTCGCGGATATCGGTATCGGCGGCGAGGAAGCCGATATCGGCCGTGCGCTCGAACAGGTTGCGGACCAGGACGTCGATGGTGTTCTGCGCCTTGATGCGCAGGTCGGTCATGACCTTGTCGCGGGTTTCCTTGGCGAGATGGCCGAGCAGGCTCGCAGTCAGCTCCTCGAAGGCCGAGCGCGTGCCCGACATTTCGGTGGCGTTGCCGGACAGCTGCCCGAGCAGGGTCAGCGTATCCCAGGACGCCTGGAGGCGATCGAAGACCTGGCGATAATCGTCGATCGCCCGCATGTGCCGGATCAGGCCCGCAAGCGCCGGGTCGATCGCAATCCCCTTGTGCAGAGTCTGCAAGTCCTGGGTGCTCTCTATCAGGCCGACGCCCGCTCGGAGGGTGCCAGGCGGGCGACTGAAAAGGACGACGTCAAGGAAGCGCCTCCACCTTGGAACAGACCATCAACCGGGCTGATTCGCACCGGGTCAGTGGTTCGAGATTCGCATAAATTTGCAGCAAATGCAGCGTTCATCCCCAGCATCCAAAGCGGCTCGACCGTCCCGGCGACATCAGGCGCGAGATGAACGCCGTCACGGCCGCGTTTCGCGCCTGCGGGAGAAGGCGGAACCGTCCGATGCGAAGTGTTCCATATGTTTCATTTTATGAATTAGGAGATATCTGTTTCATACGCGTGCGATTTCCGTTATTGATGAAGCCATGGATCAAAAGGACGTCGTCGCAGCGCTGGACGCGCAATTCGAGAGGCTGCCGACGCAGTTGCGGGCGGTCGCACGCTGGGTGCTCGACCATCCCGCCGATGTCGCCCTGCTGGCCACCCGTGAACAGGCGCGGCGCGCCGGCCTGGCGCCTGCGACCTTCACGCGGCTGGCGCAGCGGCTCGGGCTTTCCGGATATGACGCCTTGCGAACGGCCTATGCGGCCTCGCTGCGCCAGCGCCCCGACGGCTTCGCCAACCGCGCCACTGAATTGCTGGTGCGCCATGGCGAGGAAGGCGACAGCGCCATCGCGCAGGACATGTTCGCGGCGCTGGCCGAGCATATCCGCGCGCTGCGCGAACCCGACTGCGTGGCGCGGCTCGAACGCGCTGCCGCGAGGCTGGCGGATGCGCGCAGCGTCTTCTGCTTCGGCCTGCGCTCGGCCTTTCCGGCGGTTTATATGCTCGACTATATCCGGGCGCTGATCGGCGCGGATTCGACGCTCGCCGATGGCGCCGGCGGGCGCGGCATCGATGCCTTGCGCCGAATCGGGCCGGGCGACGTACTCTTCGTCGTCTCCGTGTCACCCTATACGCGGCTCACCGTCCAGGCCGCGTCTTACGCCCGCGACAGGGGCGCGGCGATCGTCGCCCTGACCGACAGCGTGCATTCGCCGCTGGCCGCACTCGCCGACGAACTCGTGCTGGTGCGCACCGAGACGCCCTCCTTCTTCCACACGATGACGCCGGCCTTCGCGGCGGTCGAATGCCTCGCGGCGCTGATGACGGCGCGGCGCGGCCAGCCGGCGCTCGACGCCATCGCCGCATCCGAGGCCCAGCTCGACGCCTTCTCGACCTTCGAAAGCCCGCGCCGCACGAAACGGAGATCCGCATGAGCCATCTGCTTCACCGCAGCTTGAACGGCAGCTACCCCGTCGCCGTCGGTGGCAAGGGCGTCACCCTGATCGACGCCGAGGGCCGGAGCTATATCGACGCCAGCGGCGGGGCGGCCGTGTCCTGCCTCGGCCATGGCCATCCCGATATCCTGGCCGCGATGCACGCCCAGATCGACAAGCTGGCCTACGCCCATACCAGCTTCTTCACCTCGGACCCCGCCGAGGAGCTGGCCGACCACCTGATCGCCCGCGCGCCGAAGGGGCTGAGCAACGTCTTCGTCTGCAGCAGCGGCTCGGAAGCGATCGAGGCCTGCCTGAAGCTGGCGCGGCATTATTTCGTCGAGACCGGCGAGACGCGCCGGACCAACTTCATCTCGCGCCGGCAGAGCTATCACGGCATCACAGTCGGGGCGCTCTCGGTCGGCGGGCGGATGAAGGACCGCGCGCCGTTCAAGGAGATGCTGCTCGCCGGCCACCATATCGCGCCCTGCCATGCCTATCGCGGCCAACACGCGGACGAGACGCCGGAAGCCTATGGGCTGCGCATGGCCGACGAGCTGGAGGCCAAGATCCTCGAACTCGGCCCCGACACCGTCGCAGCCTTCGTCGCCGAGACGGTGGTCGGCGCGACGCTGGGGGCCTCGCCGCCGGCGCCCGGCTATTTCAGGCGCATCCGCGAGATCTGCGACCGCCACGGCGTGCTGCTGATCCTCGACGAGGTGATGTGCGGCATGGGCCGGACCGGGACGCTGCATGCCTGCGAGCAGGAGGGCATCGCGCCCGACCTGATGGCCATCGCCAAGGGGCTGGGCGCCGGCTATGCGCCGATCGGCGCGATGCTGGCCTCGGGCAAGATCGTCGAGGCGATCAGGCAGCGCTCGGGCGCCTTTCCGCACAGCCAGACCTATAACGGCCATCCGCTGGCGTGTGCGACCGCGCTCGCCGTGCAGAAGGTCATCGAGCGCGACGATTTGCTCGCCGATGTGCGGCTGCAGGGGGCCCATCTCGAACGCCGGCTGAAGGAGCGCTTCGGCAACCACCACCATGTCGGGGACGTGCGCGGGCGCGGCCATTTCTGGGGTATCGAAATCGTCGCCGACCGCGCCTCCAAGACGCCCTTCGAGGCCGGGCTGAAGCTCAACGCCAGGGTGAAGCAGGCGGCGATGGCACGCGGGCTCCTGGTCTATCCTATGGGAGGAACGGCCGACGGCGTCTCCGGCGACCATGTGCTGCTGGCGCCCCCCTTCATCGCGGATGCCGCGGTGATGGACACGATCGTCGAACGGCTCGGAGAAGCCGTCGATACCGCGATCGCGGATGCGCGCTAGCGCGCCGCGAACCATCTCAAAATCAAAAACAGGGGACTATCCATGACATCGAAACATTGGCTGACCGGCCTTTGCCTGAGCCTCACTGCCACGGCATTCGCCAGCGGAGCCCACGCCCAGACCTCGACGCTCGACCGCGTCAAGGCGCGTGGCGAACTGATCTGCGGCAACCACATCGCCCTGCCCGGCTTCGGCCTGCAAGGCCCCGATGGCCGCTGGGATGGGCTCGATATCGACCTGTGCCGCGCCGTGGCGTCGGCGATCTTCAACGATCCCAACAAGATCAAGTTCGTGCCGACGACGCCGCAGATGCGCTTCGTCGTGGTGCAGTCCGGTGAGGTCGACATGCTCGCCCGCAACGCCACCTACACGATGTCGCGCGACACGACGGCCGGCATGGCCTGGCCGATCATCAACTATTTCGACGGCCAAGGCTTCATGGTGAAGAAATCGCTCGGCGTCACCGAGGCGAAGGGGCTGAACGGCGCCTCGATCTGCGTGACGCAGGGCACCACCACCGAACTCAACCTCGCCGACTTCTTCCGCGCCAACAAACTCAAATACGAGATCATCGGCTTCTCCACCAATGAGGAAGGCGTCAAGGCGCTGGAGGCAGGCCGCTGCGACGCCTTCACCACCGACTCTTCGGGACTGGCGGCCGAGCGCCTGAAATTCGCCAAGCCGGACGATTTCACCATCCTGCCCACCCTGATCTCGCGCGAGCCGCTCGGACCTGCCGTCAAGCGCGGCGACGAGAGCTGGTTCACCCTGGTGAAATGGGCCCATTACGCCATGCTCAACGCCGAGGAATTCGGCATGACCAAGGCCAATGTCGACGAGATGCTGAAGTCACCTAACCCCGAGATCAAGCGCCTGCTCGGCGTCGAGGGCAAGTTCGGCGAGGGCCTCGGCCTGAGCAATGACTGGGCCTATCGCATCATCAAGCATGTCGGCAATTACGGCGAAAGCTTCGAACGCAATGTCGGCATGGGCTCACGCCTGCAGCTCAAGCGCGGGCTGAACGCACTCGCCTCGCAGGGCGGGCTGCAATACCCGCATCCGATCCGGTAGGCGCTCCGGAGAACCCCTCTCCTGTAAGGAGAGGGGCAGGGGTAAGGTGAAGGACGCTGGGCCAGTGAAACGCCAACCCGACCGCACGCCGCGGACCGGTTTTCGCATCATACGGTGAAGGGCCGACCCCTCACCCTGCCCTCTCCCTCCGGGAGAGGGTTCCTCGCGCCTCGTCGTCCGACGTCAGATGCGCTCGATCCGCGTCAGCGCCTCGAAGTGCTTCTCCGACTGGTGCACCAGCACCTGGCGCCATTCGCGCGCGGTGGCCTCGATCTCCTGCTGCGGGATCAGCTTCAGCGGCTTGCCGGTGGACATGGCCAGGACCTGCTGACGGCAGGCACGCTCCAGGAAATAGAGATCGTCGAAGGCGACCGCGACGGAGGGCCCGCCGATGGTGACGCCGTGATGGGCGAGGAAGACGATGTCGGCACCGCCATCGGTTTTGCCCTTGCTCGCCGCGACGATGGCCTCGCCCTCGTTCTCGTCGAGCGCCAGCCCGCCGAAATGGTCGACATAGAGCGTGCGGCCATGGAAGCGGCAGGCGGTCTGGTGCGCCATCTCCAGCCGGCCGCCCTCGACCATGGTGAGCGCGGTCGCATAGGGCATGTGGACATGCAGCACCGCGACATGGCGCGGATTGGCCTTGTGGGCAGCGACATGGATGTTGCGGGCGGTGGCCTCGACCTCGCCCTCGCCTTCCAGCACCTGGCCCTTGTCGTCGATCAGCAGCAGGTCGGACGGCTTCATCTCCGACCAGTGCACGCCATAGGGATTGATCAGGTAGCGCGGCCTGCCATCGGGGCCGTCGGGCAGCGCCACCGAGAAGTGGTTGCAGATGCCCTCGTTCAACTCGAACTTCGCGGCGAGGCGCAGTGCGGCGGCGAGATCGCGGCGCTGGGTGGTGATGCTGGGCTGGGGCATGGCAAAAGGGCGCTCGCGGTCGATGGATCGAAGTCAAATCCAAGCATCGCGATGCCCGACACGACAAGGCCCGGCGCTGGGGCCGGGCCTGATGCAAATCGCATGGCGATCAGCGGTCTCTCACGTCGGCGTCGCGATCAGCGCGGCGCCAGGACCATGACCATCTGGCGGCCTTCGAGCTGCCAGTCGCTCTCGACCTTGGCCTGGTCGCCCAAATCGGCCTTGACGCGCTCGAGCACCTTCACGCCGAGATCCTGGTGCGCCATCTCGCGACCGCGGAAGCGCAGGGTCACCTTGACCTTGTCGCCCTCCTCGAAGAAGCCGAGCATGGCCTTCATCTTGACGTCGTAGTCATGCTTGTCGATGCCCGGACGCAGCTTGATCTCCTTGATCTCGATGGTGCGCTGCTTCTTGCGCGCCTCGGCGGCCTTCTTCTGCTCCAGGAAGCGGAAGCGTCCGTAATCGAGAATCTTGCAGACCGGCGGCTCGGAATTGGGGGCGATCTCGACGAGGTCGAGACCGGCATCCTCGGCAATCTTCAACGCCTCGAAGAACGACACCACGCCACGGTTGGCGCCGGTATCGTCAATGAGCTGGACGTCGCGGACGCCGCGGATGTCGCGGTTGGAGCGCGGGCCGTCTTTGGTCGGGGTCGGGGCAGCACGGAAAGGACGACGAATGGCTGTATTCTCCTGTGACTGGCGCTTCTGGCGCCCGTGAGCAGACACATTGCACAAAGATGCGCGTTGTCAATGGACGAGGCTGGTTTGATAGGTGGTTAGCGCCCGAGCAGGGCGCAATAGACGTCGAGCGTCTCGCTTACCATCGATTCCAACGAAAAATGCCGTTCGACATGCTGGCGTGCCCGTCCGGCCAGGTTGTCGCGCGCCGAGGGGCGCAAGCTCAGCGCCCCCTCCAGCGCGGCGGCAAGCGCTGCGGCATCGCCGGGCGGAACCCGCCAGCCGGTGCGCTCGGCCGGGCTGGTCTGCGGCGGGGCAAGCACCGTCTCGGGCACGGCGCCAAGATCCGACACCACGACGGGCGTGCCCATCGCCTGCGCCTCGACCGCGACCCGGCCGAAGGCTTCCGGCTCGGTCGAGGGCACCGCGACGACGGAGGCCGCCAGCAGGGCGGCGGGCATGTCGGCGCAATGCCCGACGCGCTTGACGCGGCCTTCCAGCCCCGCCTTCGCGATGAGCTGGTCGAGTTCCCTGACATAGCCGTCGCGGCCCTGCGCGTCGCCGGCGAGGATGAAGGCGGTGTCGGTATCGCCTCCGTCGCGCAGGATGCGCGCAGCTTCGATCAGGACGCGCTGGCCCTTCCAGTTGGTCAGGCGGCCGGGTAGCAGCACGATGCGCTGATGCGCCTCGATGCCCCAGGCCCGACGCAGGGCCTGGATACGCTCCGGCGCCACCGCCTGCGGGGCGAAGGCCGAGAAATTCGTGCCGCGGTTGACGACACGGATGCGGTCGCGCGCGAAGCCGTGCTTGGCCAGGATCAGCTCGGCGGTATAGGCGGAGTTGGCGATGACCACGTCGCCGCGCGCCATCACCGAGTTATAGAGCGTCTTGACCGTCGAGCGGGTCGCATAGGAGCCGTGATAGGTGGTGACGAAGGGCAGCTTCAGCGCGCGGGCAGCAGCGAGCGCGACCCAGGCCGGCGCACGTGAGCGGGCGTGGATGAGCTCGACGCCCTCATGCCGGCAAAGCAGCACGAGCTTGCGCACGTTCAGCGCCATGGCGAGCGGATTCTTCGACGCCGCAGGAAAGGGCAGCCAGACGCCGCCCTTGGCCTGGAGCTCGGCCACGAGCCGCCCGCCCTCGGTCGCGACCAAAGCGCGGGCGCCGACATCGGTGAGACCCTTGGCGATGTCGACGGCGGTGCGTTCGGCACCGCCGGTATCGAGATCGGGGATGATCTGCAGGATCGTTCGCCCGACGAGCGGGTGCGCCTCGGTCGACGGCAGCGAAAGATGCGCGCCTGGCTGGAAGGACATACTCACCGTTTCGGAAACATGCTTTCAGTTCACGCGAGTGTGCCCGCGCGGCTTTCGATTTGCGCGAGTATGCCCGCCTATGGCCAAAACGTGCAGCCCCTATTCGCGCAGCACCGGCGATTCGTCACAGGAGATTTGAGTTGGAGCACGAGGCCCCGCAATGGCTCGAGGTCGGTGAGGGCGCGGACAAGCGCCGCATCGCGGTCCTGACGCAAGATGGCGCGGGTGCGCCGGTGGTCTGGCTCGGCGGCTTCCGCTCGGACATGCGGGCGACCAAGGCGGAGGCGCTGGCGCGCTGGGCCCGCGAGGCCGGGCGGGCTTTCATGCGCTTCGACTATGCCGGCCATGGCGAGAGCGGCAACGATTTCGGGCGCTGGACCATGTCGCACTGGCTCGACGACGCGCTTGCCGTCATCGCCGCCCACTGCCAGCAGAGGCCGATCCTGGTCGGCTCCTCGATGGGCGGCTGGGTGGCCCTGCTGGCCGCACGGCGGCTGCTGGGCACGGCCTTCGCACCTGCCGGGATGGTGCTGATCGCGCCCGCCGTCGATTTCTCGGAAGAACTCATGTGGGCGCGGATGCCCGAGGCGATCCGCGAGACGATCATGCGCGACGGCGTCTGGATGCGCGCTTCGGAATATTCGACGGAGCCGACACCGATCACACGGGCGCTGATCGAGGATGGCCGCAACCACCTGATGTTCGGCGGCGAAATCAGAACGGGCTGCCCCGTCCACATCCTGCAGGGCATGCAGGACCCCGACGTGCCCTGGCGCCAGGCGCTCAAGCTCGTCGAGCATCTGAGCGGCGATCCGGTCGTCCTGACCCTCGTCAAGGACGGCGATCACCGGCTCTCGACGGCGCAGGACATCCAGCGCCTGCAGGCGGCGGTCGCGGGTGTCGCGACCGCGCCTTGAAGCGGGTCAGTGCACGCTGACCATCCGGAGATCGTGCTCCCACGCATTGGCAGTCGCCGCCTCGCGGGAATCGGTCACCAGGATCGGCGCGCCGTCGGCCGAGAGCAGCGCGAAAAGCTGCAGGCCGGACTGGATTTCGGGCGCCTGCGGGAATATCCGCAGCAGCTCGTCCGAAGTCATCGGCTTGAGATAGGCGACCTCTCCGGTTCCCAGCGCCGCAAATTCGGCGGGGGTCAAGGGGTTCGTCTGGATCATCGTCCTGTCTTCGTTCATCGCGCCCTCCTTCAGAGCAGTGCGAGTGCGGTTATCAAGATACGACTGCAATTATGAACGGATGCAAAAACCGCGCTTGCGTCCTTCATCAGGTTGTTTCTGGAGCCCCTAGTCACGGCTCACGATATCGATACGCCGGATCAGCCTCTCCGGTTCCGGCCTGACCAGATCAATCGCCAGCAAACCGTTCGACAGATCGGCGCCCAGGACCTGCATTCCCTCCGCAAGGAGGAAGCTGCGCTGGAACTGCCGCGCGGCGATACCGCGATGCAGGAACTGCCGGCTCTTGTCGTCGCTCTGGCGGCCACGAATGGTGAGCTGGTTCTCTTCCAGCGTGATCTCGAGCTGCTCGCGGGAGAATCCCGCAACCGCAAGCGTGATGCGAAGCCGATCGGGCTCATCATCCGAGCGCGGCAGCCGCTCGATGTTGTAGGGAGGATAACCCTCGCTGGCGCCTTTCGCGACCCGATCGAGCGCTCGTTCGATATCGTCGAATCCGAGCAGGAACGGATGCGAGAGACTGGGCGTACGCGTCATTTCAGGACCTTGCCCTGACCGTGCCGGAGCCCCCGAAAGGCGCTCCCCATCAACCGGAGCCCGCCAGCGCAGCGCCCCGCAGGCGAAAGGCGAAGCCCTTCCGCTTGACCCAGATATGGCGAATGCCGGAGACCGCTTCAAGGGCCTGAGCCCGCCCTCGCCGCGCGGCGGCGGGACGGCCGACCCAGTATTATTCGCGGGGCGATCTTTCGGGTGCGGGTGACGGGTGGTACAGCCACCCCGGCTTGAACGGGGGACCTCTAGATCCACAATCTAGCGCTCTAACCAACTGAGCTATGGCTGCCCGCACCCGGCGCTTGGCGATCGTCGCTTTCGCGAGATCGGCGGCGGCGCGGAACCTAGAACCGACGCTCCGCGATTGCAACCGGGGAATTGCGGGTTTTCCGGTTAAGAATCCGGCCGACCCGCGATACCCCGCTTCAGTCACCTCTCTTCAGTCCTTGCCCATCGCTTTGCCGGCAATCCGCGCCAGTTCCTTCAGGTGCTCGGCATAGGATTCGTAGGAGCGGCGCACGGCCTTGGCCTGCAGGGCGACGGCGTCGGCCGCGCTGTCGGTGCGGGCCAGCGTCTCGGCATCGCTGAGCGTCGCCTTCAGCTCGGCGCAGGCATGGTCCAGCATCGTCGCCTGGAGCGCGCCGAAGGCCTTCGCCATCGCCACGGCCTGCGTCATCACGGTCGCAGAGGTGATCGAGACGAATTCGGGCGGCTTCGGCGGCGGCGTGGTGATCAGCGACGGGATCGCCTTGACCTTTGCCTGAACCGTTTCGACCGTATTGACGACGGTCTTGGCCACCGTCTCGGCGGCCTCGACGGGGGCGGCCACAACCTTCGCTACAGCTTCGCTCAGCACGAGTGCGACGACCGCCTTGGGGGCAGGCGCGGCGGCGGGCTTGACGACCGGCGCAGGCTTGGCAACGACCGGCTTGGCAGCGACGGCGGGTTTGGCGATCGGCTTCTCGATGCGGACCTTCACGGAGGCGACGCGCGTCTCGGGCTTGGGCTTGACGGAGCGAGCCGCCGCCTTGGTAGCCGAAGGTTTGACGGCAGCTGGCTTGGCGGCAGCTGACTTGGCTTCGACAGGCTTGGGCGCAACCGGTGCGGCCGGAGCCGGCTTGGCCGCCGCAGGCGCAACAGATTTCGTCTCGGATGCCTTGGTCTCAGGCCCCTTGGCCTCGGGCGCCTTTGGCGCCGGGGCCGGAGCGGCAATCGAGGCGACCGCCACGGGCGGTTTCGGCGGCGGGGCGCTGGGCGACGGCTTGTCAGCCTCGGCCGGCGCGGCGCCGGAGAGGGCTTTGACCGGAGACAGGCTGACCGGGGCCTTGGATTTGGTTCGGGTCGGAGCAGGCTTGACCATCACGGTTTTCCTTCAGCGCTGAAACAGCCGGGGCCGGGCGGGGTGCCCGGCCTTCCGCTCGTCTTGGGTCGCGCCGGGGCTGTCCCGTCGATCAGTTCGGCGCAGTCGTCTTGCAGCGATCGGCTTGCAGCCGTCACTTAATCAGCCATCACTTGGGCTTGGCAGCCTTCGTGATCGTCTCGGCCGCCTTCGTCGCGACATCCTGCGCGGCTGCGCCCATCTCCTTGAGCTGGGTCTGGAGCGCTTCCAGCTGCGCCTTCATGAAGTCCGACTGATGCGTCATGACCTCGGTCAGGTCCTTTGACTTGACGAGCTTCTGGGCGAGTTCGAAAGCCGCCGCGACATTGTTCTCGGCATAGCCGATCGCCTTGCGGGCGACGTCATGGGTGTTGACGCGGGCGGTCTCGGCCGAGCCGTGAGCGGAATCGACGGCCTTCGTGGCCGCGCCGATGAAGCCGTCGAAGGCCTTGCGGGCCTGCTCGACGCTGCGCTCGGCGAATTCGCGCATTTCGGGGGGAACTTCGTAGGGGGTCTTGTCTGTCATGGGGTCGTCCTCCTGGTTGCCGTGGTATCGACCGTTGTGCCTTGACCTTGTGACGGCGACGCATCGTCCGCTTATTGTGCGGTGCAATATCATTGTTGCGTTGCGATGACAATCATAGCCCAAACGGCCGCACGCGTTAACGTTGTTTCGATGCGGGCGGGGACAGGCAGACCCGCCGCATGGATTTGCGTGCATTTGACCGCTATTAAAGCTTTGTTAGCCATAATGGCGCGGACCATGATGGCGCGAACCTAGAGCGGGCGGGCATGAGCGAAGCCGGACAGGACTGGGCGCGACGCGGCGCGGCGGCGGCACGGGATGCGAGCATCGCGTCCTTTGCGGCCGGCGGCGCGCTGCTGCTCTGGGACCGCGAGGCGCAGCGGCCGGGCTTCGCCAACCCTGCGGGCCACGCGCTTCTAGCCGGGAACGCCGACGCTGCCAGCCTTCCCGCGCCGACCCGCCAGCGCTTCAGTCTGCTCGCAGGCGGCCTCGCCTCACGCGACGGCATCAGGCTGGAGCGGCTGCGGCTGACCGCCGGATTTGCCGCAACGATCGTGACCTGCGGCTGCAAGCTCATCGCGGACAGCGAGGGTGAACCGGTGCTCGCCATCGCCGTTCAGGCGGCGGAGTTGCGGCGCCTCGGCATCGTGATTCCCGCGGCCGCGCCCGAGCCCGCACCGCAGGCTCCCGTGGTGGCAGAACCGGCGCCGATGGTGGACGAGCCCCGCGCGACACCGGCAGCCCCCACTCGCGCCATCCGTTTCCTCTGGCAGAGCGACCCTGAGGGGCGCCTCACCAGCCTGTCGCCCAATATGGCCGAACTGATCGGCGCCAGCGCCGCCGGCGCCCTCCCCGGCCGTCTTTGGGCGGAACTGATCGGCACCGACATCGTCGACCGCAGCGGCGGCCTGGTTGCGCGCCTGACCGGCAGCGCGACCTGGAGCGGCCATGAGGTGCTGTGGCGGACGACGCCGGGCGAAGGTGCCCGCGTCGAGCTGTCGGGCGTGCCGGTGCTGGATGCCGCGCGGCAGGCTACCGGCTTCCGAGGCTTCGGCGTCGTGCGCCCCGGGGCACGGGAGCCGTTCGTGCTGCCTGTCGAACCGGCCGGGGCCGATCCGATCGCCGAGACCGCGCCGGTCGAGGACAAGCCCGCGGCCGATTCGGCCCCGCTGGAGAGTGTGTCCGATTCCGTCAGCCCTCATCCCGAGGAGCCGGGCATCCTCCAGGACGCCATTCCCGAGGGAACCGCTCCCCAGGACGAGGGCCGGGCGGCAGTCGAAGACGAATCCGTCGGCGATCCTGCGACGGTAGCGCCGGTTTCGGAGGCCGAGATCGTCGAAGCCTTGGACGCAGCCGTGGTCGCGCCAGCGCAGGAGGCCTTTGAGGCCGAGCCCGCGACCGAGGCGGAGATCGCCACCGAGTCCCCCACCCGTTCGAGCGAGCCGGACACTGCCGCAGCCGAGCTGGCGGCTGTCGAAGAGCCAGCCGCTTCAGAACCTCCGTCACAGGAATCGGCGCCGCAGGAACCGGCGCCGCGCGAAGCTGCCGCGCCTGCGGCCAACATCGTGCCGCTGCGCAACGGGCATCTGACCTCGGTGCGTCCCGTGCTCGAACCCTCGAAGCCAAATCTGAGCTCGGCCGAGCGCAACGCTTTCCGCGAAATCGCCAAGGCGCTCGGCGCGCGAATCGCCGGCGACGACGAAGCTCTGGCGCCGCGGCTTCCGCCGGCCGCACCGCTGCGGCTGAAGGAAGGCGAGCCTGCCGCCGCAGAGTCCGCCGAGATGCCGCAGGCCGGCGTCGAGGCCGAGACGACGACCGCTGTCGGCACGCGACCGCGTCTGCCCAACTCCCATGCCGATGTGCTCGACAAGCTGCCGATCGCGGTGCTGGTCAATCGCAACGAGGAGGCGCTCTACGCCAACCGCACCCTGCTCGACCTGCTGGATTATGCCGATCTCGACGATCTCGCGGCCGGCGGCGGCGTCAGCCGCCTGATCAAGGAAGCGACTCGCACCGATGGCGGCAGCATGGTCCTGATCGACCGGCTCGGCCATCTCGTCAGCGTCCATGCCGTGCTCTCCAGCGTGGCCTGGCAGGGCGAGCAGGCGACGCTGATGGCCTTCCGCCACCCCAATGGCGGCGGCGAGGTCAAGATCCTGACGCCGGAGGAGGCCGAAGAAGCCGAACTCGCGGCGGAATTCGAGGCCGAGGAATCCGAGAGCGCCGCTCGCGTCGAGGCCCTCAGGCTCGACGCCGATGTCCGCGATACGCGCATCAGCGAACTCGTCGCGATGCTCGACACGGCCACCGACGGCGTCGTCACCGTCGATGAGCGCGGTCGCATCCTCTCGCTCAACAAGACCGCCGAGGCCCTGTTCGGCTACGACCAGCGCGAGGTCACCGGCGAATTGTTCACGCTGCTCTTCGCGGCCGAGAGCCATGCGCCGGCGCTGGACTATCTCGAAGGGCTGAAAGGCGGCGGCGTCGCCTCGGTGATGAACGATGGCCGCGAGGTCGTCGGCCGTGTCAGGCAGGGCGGTAAGATCCCGCTGTTCATGACGATGGGCCAGATCGCCGAGGGCTCCGAGCGGCGCTTCTGCGCGGTCCTGCGCGACATCACCGCCTGGAAGAAGACGGAAGGCGAACTGGTCGAGGCCCGCAAGGCGGCCGAGAAGGCCAGCGCCCAGAAGTCGGATGTGCTCGCCAAGATCAGCCATGAGATCCGCACACCGCTGAACGCGATCATCGGCTTTGCCGAGGTGATGGCGGAGGAGCGCTTCGGGCCGATCGCCAATGAGCGCTACAAGGAGTATCTGCGCGACATCCACCAGTCCGGCGGCTACGTCATCAGCCTCGTCAACGACCTGCTCGACCTCGCCAAGATCGAGGCCGGCAAGCTCGACCTCGATTTCGTCAGCGTCAACCTGAACGAGATCGCGCTTTCGGCGGTGAGCCTGCTGCAGCCGGAGGCGCAGCGCGGCCGCGTCGTGCTGCGCTCGGGCCTCTCGCCGAAGCTGCCGCCGGTTGTCGCCGACCAGCGCTCGATCCGGCAGATCGTGATCAACCTGCTCTCCAACGCGGTGAAGTTCACCGATGCCGGCGGGCAGGTCATCATCTCGACCGCGCTCGGCGACCAGGGCGAGGCAATCCTGCGAGTGCGCGACACCGGCATCGGCATGGACGACAAGGAGATCGAACTGGCGCTCCAGCCGTTCCGCCAGGTGCCGACGACGCGGCGGGCCGGCGGCACGGGCTTAGGCCTGCCGCTGACCAAGGCGCTGGTCGAGGCCAACCGGGCAGCCATGTCGATCACTTCAGTCAAGAAGGAAGGCACGCTGGTGGAGATCACCTTCCCGCCGCAGCGGGTGCTGGCGGGCTGAAAGCTGCTGCGTTGGCCGGACTAGCACCGCGCCGGCCCGGATGCTCCAGAGCCCGGCGCGACGATAGCGGCGCTTTTTCTCCCACGGCCAGTTGCTGAGGCCGGATCAATCTGCCAAGAGCACGCAATCAGCCGCCCCGGTCTTGACTCTGTTCTGTCGAAAGGTTCCGGTTCACGGGGCTTGCGATGCAGACATCTGGAAAAGTTTCGCCCTTCCGATGCGTCCAGACAGTAAGAATGCCGGAAGACGTCGCTTTTCCTTAAGTAACACGACCCTGCAGCATCGCTTCCTCGCGGCCATCGCCGTCATCCTGGCCTGTTCGCTCGCGCTGGGCTGCACGCTCATCGCGGGCTTCCATTGCAACCTGCAAGCCAATGATGGCAGCATCGCCAGGCTGACGGCCTTCCGGGAGGTCATGACCGCCGCCAACAGGCTGTCGGCCGAACGCGGGCCGACCAATGCCGTACTGGGCGAGGAGCCCACGCCCAACAGCCCCTCACAGCAGAGATTGCTGGCCTTTCGGGCCGCGAGCGATGCCGCGCTGGAGCGCGTCTCCACCAGCGCGTCCCTGACCGAGATCGCCGCCGCGCTGCGGCAGCGGCTGGCGCTGGCACGGCGGCAGGTCGATGCGCTGTCCGGGCTGCCCTTTTCGGCGCGGAGCAATGCCGACATCGAGCGCGTGATCGAGGCGATGTTCGGCGTCTTCGATGCGTCGCAGCCCCTCATCGATGCCGCCATGACCAACCTGTTGGCCGATGACCCCGTCCTGATCGGACGCGCCCTGGTCGCCCGCATGCTCAGCGACCTGCGCGAGCATGCCGGCCGCATGGGCTCGCACCTTGTCATCCCGATCGCCCATGCCAGCCCGATCGAACCGGAGCGCCGCGCTGCCTTCGAGCAGACGCGCGGACGGGTCGTCGCGCTCTGGCACCTCGCGCAGCAGCAGACGGGCGCGCATGCCGATCCGCAGATCGGCGCCGCACATCGCGCCGTCGTCGAACGCTTCTTCGGCGAGGGCATGCCGCTGCTTGAGCGAACCCTCGACGCCGGCCGCACCGGCCAGTTCGGGCTCAGCCCGGCCGAGTTCACCAACGCGATCGTGCCGAGCTTCGCGCCGCTCGAACAGCTTCGCGACGCCTTCCTCGACGCAGCTGTGACGCAACTGCATGTGGAAGGCGCGGCGGCCCGGAGAGCGCTGATGATGGTCGGCGCGGCGACCGGTCTCGTGCTGCTGGTCGAACTCTCGCTTCTCGCCGCCAGCCAGACGCTGCTGTTTCGGCCCCTGCTCGCCGCGCGCGACCGCATCGTCGCACTCGCCGCAGGCAAGGTCGATGAGCCCATCGCAGGGCGTGGAGCGCAGGGCGAGATGCGCAGCCTGTTCCAGGCTCTCGATGCGCTGCGGCTCCAGTTGATCGAGCGCAACGGGCTGGACCGGGAACGCACCGCCCTCGCCGCGCGGCTGAAGCAGCAGGCCGACACCGACGGGCTGACCGGCGTGCTGAATCGCGGCGCCCTGGAAAGGCTGACCGCGCATCTCGCCGAGACGGGAACGACACCTCGTCGGATCGGACTCATCCTGCTCGATATCGACCGCTTCAAGGCGATCAACGACGCCTTCGGCCATGCTTCCGGCGATGAGGTTCTCAAGGAGACGGCGCTGCGGCTGCGCGCCACGCTCAGGCAGGACGACGTCATCGCCCGCTTCGGCGGGGAAGAATTCGCCATCCTGCTGCTTGGCCAGGACGCCGAAGCGCCGGTCGACATCGCCGAGCGGCTGCGGCTGGCCCTGCAGGTTCCGCACTACACGCTCGAAGCAGGCCGGAGCCTGGAGGTGACCGCCAGCTTCGGCACCGCACTGATCGAGGACCGGCCCTGCGCCTGGCCGAAGCTGGTCGCCGCCGCCGACCGCGCCCTCTACCGGGCGAAAGCCGCCGGCCGCAACCGCGTCGTCGCGGATGGCGGCGACGCGTGAGCTTCGGCGTTCAGAGCAGCGTTCCCGTCAGGATCGCAGCCGCCACGCCAAAATAGATGACGAGGCCGGTGACGTCGACGAGCGTGGCGACGAAAGGCGCCGATGCGCTGGCCGGATCGAAACCCAGCCGTTTGAGCACAAAGGGCAGCATCGACCCGGTGAGCGAGCCGAAGGTGACGATGCAGACCAGCGTCGCGCCAATGGTGGCCGCGACCAGCATCCAGTGCGGACCGTAGTCGTACAGACCGAGCTTCTGCCAGGCGACGATGCGCACGATGCCGATCGCCCCCAGGATCGCGCCGAGCGTCAAGCCGGTCGGCAGTTCGCGCAGGGCAACCCGCCACCAATCCCTGAGCGAGACTTCGCGCAGCGCCAGCGCCCGGATGATCAGCGAGGTCGCCTGCGAACCCGAATTGCCGCCGGACGACATGATCAGAGGGATGAACAAGGCGAGCACGATCGCCTTCTCGAGCTCGGCCTCGTAGACCTGCATGGCCGAGGCCGTCAGCATCTCTCCCACCAGCAGCACCGAGAGCCAGCCGGCGCGCTTCCGGATCATCGAGAGGAAACCAATCTGGTTGTAGGGTTCGTCCAGCGCCTCCATGCCGCCGAGCTTCTGCACGTCCTCCGTCGTCTCCGCGATCATCGCGTCGATGACATCGTCGACGGTGACGATGCCGATGACGTGTCCGGCGGCATCGACCACCGGCACGGCCAGGAGGTTGTACTTGGAGATCAGCCGCGCGACGTCCTCGCGATCGACCTCGGGCGTGACCGTGAGGGGCTTGTGCTCGGGCGCCAGCGTCGCGATGGCGGCCATCGGATCGCCACTGATCAGGCGGCGCAGCGGCACCGCATGCAGCAGCGCACCACCGACACCGTCGAGGACGTAGATCGCGTAGACCGTTTCGCGCGAGCGCTCGACATGGCGGATGTGGTCCAGCGTCGCCGCGACCGTCCAATCCGACGGGACACTGACGAACTCCGTGGTCATCAGCGAGCCGGCGCTGTGCTCGGGATAGCTCAGCAGCCGGATCACGGCCGCATGCGTCTCGCTGTCCAGATGCCTCAGCAGCCGCGCGCGCACCGGCTCGTCGACCTCGTCGATGAGATCGGTGACACGGTCGGCCGACATCGCGCCCAGAAAGGCGGATGTGCGTTCATCGGGGAACAGCGCGAGCGCCGCGGCAGCAGCCGTGAATTCGGGCTGGTCCAGCACCTCGACGGCGCGCTCGAACGGCAGGGCGAGCAGGACCGCGGTAGCGGTCTCGGCGTCCTGGTCGTTCAGCGTCTCGACGATATCGGCGACATGCTCGCCTGCCAGGCTGGCCGCGAGCGTCCGCGCAAGCAGATCCGTCTTCGGATCGGAAATAACTTTGGGATCGGATACGACTTTGGGATCGATGATGTCGTTCATCGGCTCTGTTCCTTGTGATCGGCCGTCATCGGCCGATCACAGGCGAGCCGGTTTCCCGGTCAGGCCCGCTTTTCGGCGGCAGACGGCATCGACTGTCGACTGGGACTGTCGCTTGGCATCGGGAGGGGGGTTCCTGTTGAGCAGCGGACCTGAACCGGCCGCCGCGCCGGCCGCATTGCACCCGCCCGCTGCGTGCGTCAACCGGAAATTCCACGACTTTCGCGCTGGATGCACCGATGGGGCGTAGCGTCCGGCGGTAACGCAGCGATGGAGATCATCCATCCGGAAACCGCGTATTCGCAGGGCAAATATTCTTTCGGGCGTGATGCGCGCAGCCGGTCTCTGCTGTAACGACAAGGCCGTCGCATCTCTCCTGCAAAGGCCCCCGCCCATGACCCTGACGATCTATGGCTGCTATCGCTCGCGTGCCACACGCAATGTCTGGCTCGCCAACGAACTCGGCCTCGAATTCGCCCATGTCCCGGTGATCCAGGCCTACCGGCTGCCCGACCCGTCGGCGGCGGATGCGCCGCTGCATACGCGCAGCGCGGACTTCCTGAAGGTCAATCCCAACGGCCATATCCCGAGCATCGATGATGACGGCTTCAAGCTGCACGAATCGCTGGCGATCAACCTCTATCTCGCCCGCAAGCATGGCGGCCCGCTTGCGCCTGCGGATGCGCAGGAAGAGGGCCTGGCCGTGATGTGGTCGCTCTGGGCCGCCACGGAATGCGAGACCCATGCGCTGAACATCCAGTACCACATGGCCGCCTATCCGCCCGAAAAGCGCAAGCCCGAGCTGGCGGAAGCGGCGCTCGCCGCCCTGCCCGCGCCCTTCACGGTCCTCGACGGCGTGCTGGCCGAGGGTGGCGGCTACGTCATGGGCGGCCGCTTCACCGTCGCCGACATCAACGTCGCCGAGATCATCCGCTATGCGAAGCCGGCGACGCAGCTCTTTGACGCCGCACCGCGCGTGAAAGCCTGGCTCGACGCCTGCCATGCCCGCCCCGCCTTCAAGGCGATGTGGCAGGCGCGCGAAGCCGAGGCAGCCTGAGGCCGCCCTTGATCATCGGGCCGAGCATCATGCCCGGTCCGATGATCAGGCCCTTGTTTTTGCATCCGCCTCCCCCGAAAACCGCATTCCATTTTTCGGGCCAATGCTGGCGGGAATCGGGTGGTCGGGCCGTGCCCGGCTGCCTACTGACGCAGGATGACCCGCCCAGCGAGCATAGGTCCTGCCATGACACAGCCGACTCCCGCTCCTTCGCTGCGCATGGGCCCGACCGAGTGGCTCCTGCTCGTGGTCCTGTCGCTCCTGTGGGGCGGCTCGTTCTTCTTCAACAAGCTCACCGTGGCGGAATGGCCGCCCTTCGCCGTGGTCCAGGTGCGCGTCGGGCTGGCGGCGCTGGCGCTGCTTCTGGCGGTGCGGATCAGCGGACAGTCGATGGCGGTAGGTCGCAGCCTCTGGCTCGCCTTCTTCGGCATGGGCGTCCTCAACAATCTGATCCCGTTCAGCCTGTTCCTCTGGGGGCAGCAACAGATCGCCAGCGGCCTCGCCTCGATCCTGAACGCGACGACGCCGATCTTCGCCGTGCTGGTGATGCATTGCTTCGGCAATGAGAGGGCCACCGGGCTGAAGCTCGGCGGCGTGCTGGCCGGCCTCATCGGCGTCGGCATTCTGATGGGGCCCGATGCGTTCGGCGGCCTTGGTTCCAATCTGGCAGCGCAGCTTGCCTGCGTCCTCGCAGCGGTCTCCTATGCCTTCTCCGGCCTGTTCGGGAAGCGTTTCCGCGGCCTGTCGCCGCTCGTCGCCGCCACCGGCCAGCTTTCCGCCTCCACATTGATGATGATCCCGATCGTCTTCGTCCTGCATCCGCCCTGGACGCTGCCCGTGCCCTCGCAACAGGCTGTCCTGGCTGCCATCGGCCTGGCGCTGATCTCGACGGCGCTGGCCTACATCCTCTTCTTCCGGATCATGCGCACCGCGGGGCCAAGCAATGTCATGCTGGTGACCTTCCTGATCCCGGTCAGTGCCATCCTGCTCGGCGTCGGACTGCTCGGCGAAAGCCTGCTGCCGCGCCATTTCGCCGGGATGGCGGCGATCTTCGCAGGGCTCGCCCTGATCGACGGCAGGCTTTTCAGACGGATGCGGCCGGCCGCCGGACTCTGAAAACCACACCGCTCCTCAAACCGCCTGAGCTTTATTGCCAAAAAAATGTGAAATGTTCTAGGGTCGCTTTCGCGGCAGCAGCCGTTATCGGGGCAGAACGCAACGACTGGAAGATATCGAAAAAATCGGTACGCCAGAGGGGACCAGAGGAACACCATGGATGTTCGGCAACTGCGATGTTTCATCGCGGTGGCGGAGGAGCTTCACTTCGGCCGAGCAGCCGAGCGGCTCGGCCTCGCACCACCAGCCCTCTCGCGGCAGATCAGCAGCCTGGAAGACGAGCTCGGCGTGAGCCTCCTGACCCGGACCACCCGGCAGGTCGCGCTGACGCGGGCCGGGCTGATCATGCTCGAGGAGGCCAAAGGCATCCTGATGAAGATGGAGCATGCCTCGCGCGCCGTGCGCCAGGCCTCGCTCTCTTCGGGCCGGGTGCTGCGGGTCGGCGCGATCGATGCCGCCTCGTCGAGCTTCGTGCCCGAAGCGCTGGTCGCCTTCCGGCAGCAATATCCCGGGGTCGAGATCAAGTTCGTCGAGGCGATGACGGCCGCCCTCGTCCAGATGCTGGAGGTCGGCAAGCTCGACCTCGCCTTGACACGACCGCCGCGCAAGCCGACCGACTGCGCCTTCGAGATCCTGCGCGTCGAGCGGCCGATTGTCGTTCTGCACGAGAAGCACCCGCTCGCCGCACGCGAATCCCTGACGATGCAGGACCTGGTCGGCGAGCCCTTCGTGGTTCCCTCCAAGCGCATCCGGCCCTTCGCCTATGATCTGGTGATGGCCTATTTCGAGAGCGTCGGCGCCGTCCCCAACGTCACCATCGAGGCCACTGAAAAGCCGGCGATGATGTCGGCCGTCGCGGCGGGGCTGGGCATGGCGCTGGCGCCGGACTGGGTCTCGCGGCTGAGCTTTCCCGGCGTGACGATGCGGCGCCTGCGCGGCGCACTGCTCGATCCGCCGCCCCCCGGCGCGCTCGTCGGCATCGCCTGGCGGCCGCAGCAGAAGCTGGCATGCCGCGACGACTTCCTGGCCATCCTGCGCGAGAGCGTCACCCTGATCGACGAACGCCATGTGCTGCCGTTCGCCATTCCCGCAACGAAGCTGAAACGGACCGCCCGCCTCGTCGGGTCGGCGGTCGGAGGAGCCTGATGAGTTTGAACCAGATCGAACGGGCGCAGGGGCTGCGTATCCGCTCTTCCCAGGACATGGCGGCCGGGCTGTTCATGATCCTGCTCGCGGGCCTCGCCCTCGTGCTGTCCAGCGACCTGCCGCTCGGCACGCTGCGCCAGATCGGCCCGGGCATGCTGCCGAAATCCTTCGCGGTGATCTGCGCCGCGCTCGGCCTGATGCTGTGCCTGGCATCGCTGCGCTTCAACGGCGAGAAGCTTGCCGGGTGGTCCTGGCGCGGCGTCATCTTCGTGCTCGGCGGCGCGATCCTGTTCGGCCTGACCATCCGCGGCTTCGATCTCGGCCCGATCAAGGTGCCGCAACTCGGCCTCGTCGTGTCCGGCCCTCTCGTCGTGCTGGTCGCGGGCTGTGCCGCGGAAGACGTCAAGTGGAAGGAGCTGATCATCTTCGCCGTGGTGATGACGACGTTCTGCGCCCTCCTGTTCAAATACGCGCTGAGCCTGCCGATCCCGCTCGCGCCCTGGCTGCTTGGAATCTGAGGTCATCATGGACGTTTTTGCCAATCTAGGCCTGGGTTTCGCAACGGTTTGGAAGATCGTCTGGTGGGCGCCGGGCTTCCTGCAGGGCGCCTTCGCCATCCCCCTGCCGATGAACATCCTGCTCTGCTTCGTCGGCTGTCTCGTCGGCACGCTGATCGGGGTCCTGCCCGGCGTCGGGCCGATCGCGACCATCGCAATGCTGCTGCCGATCACCTTCGGGCTCGATCCGGTGGGCGCACTGATCATGCTCGCCGGCATCTATTATGGCGCGCAATATGGCGGCTCGACCACCGCGATCCTGGTCAACATCCCCGGTGAGGCCACCTCGGTGGTGACGACGCTGGACGGTCACCAGATGGCCAAGCAGGGCCGCGCCGGCGTGGCGCTCGGCACCGCGGCGCTGGGCTCCTTCTTCGCCGGCTGCGTCGCCACCGTCGTCATCGCGGCGCTGGGCGCGCCCCTGACCAAGCTGGCGTTGCTGTTCGGCCCGGCCGAGTATTTCTCGCTGATGGTGATGGGCCTGTGCTTCGCGGTCGTGCTGGCACGCGGCTCGATCCTCAAGGCCTTCTGCATGATCATGCTCGGCCTGCTGCTCTCCACCGTCGGCACCGACCTCGAAACCGGCCAGGAGCGCATGACCTTCGGTTTCGCGCCGCTCGCCGACGGCATCGACTTCGCCGTGCTGGCAATGGGTGTGTTCGGCTTCGCCGAAGTTCTGCGCAACCTCGAGAACCCCGAAGCGCGCGATGTCGTGCGCACCAAGATCGGCCGTCTCCTGCCGGACTGGAGCGACATCAAGCAGTCGATCAACCCGGTGCTGCGCGGCACCACGATCGGCGCGATCCTCGGCATCCTCCCCGGCAACGGCGCCGTGCTCGGCCCGTTCGCCAGCTACACCGTCGAGAAGAAGATCGCCAAGGATCCGTCCCGCTTCGGCAAGGGCGCGATCGAGGGCGTGGCGGGCCCGGAATCGGCCAATAATGCCGGCGCGCAGACCGCCTTCATCCCGCTGCTGACGCTCGGCATCCCGCCCAACGCCGTCATGGCGCTGATGGTCGGTGCCATGACGATCCATGGCATCATTCCCGGCCCCCAGGTGATGACGAAGAACCCGGACCTCTTCTGGGGCCTGATCGTCTCGATGTGGATCGGCAACCTGATGCTGCTCGTCATCAACCTGCCCTTGATCGGGCTCTGGGTGAAGCTGCTGCAGGTGCCTTACCGGCTGATGTTCCCGGCGATCCTGATCTTCTGCTGCATCGGCATCTACTCGGTGAACAACCAGCCGGTGGACGTCGCCTTCACCGCGATGTTCGGCCTGTTCGGCTACATCCTGATCAAGCTCGGCTTCGAGCCGGCGCCGATGCTGCTGGGCTTCGTGCTCGGCAAGCTGATGGAGGAGAAGCTGCGGCAGGCCCTGATCATCTCGCGCGGCTCGTTCTGGACCTTCGTCGAGCGGCCGATCTCGGCGGGGCTGCTGCTTGTCGCCGTGGCCGTTCTCGCCATCGCGCTGCTGCCGTCGATCAACAAGAAGCGCGACGAGGTCTTCACCGAATGACGGGGTTGCCGCGTTGATCTCGCGGTACCACCTTGCCGTCCAACAAGAATGAGGAAGGGAACACCATGAAGAAGCTCGCTCTCGGTCTCGCGGCCGCGATGTCCCTGGCTTTCGCCGGAGGCGCCAATGCCCAGGCCTATCCGACGAAGCCCGTCACGATGATCGTTCCGTTCGCCGCCGGCGGGCCGACCGACATCATCGCCCGGATCGTCGGAGACCATATGTCGAAGACGCTCGGTCAGCAGATCGTGATCGAGAACGTCGCAGGCGCAGGCGGAACCACCGGCATCACCCGTGCCCTGACGGCCGCTCCCGATGGCTACACCATCGCGATGGGCCATCTCGGCACCTTCTCAGCGGCGCCAGCCACCTATCCAGGCCTGAAATACGATCCCTTCGCCGGCATGCAGGCGATCGGTCTGGCCGGCGGCACGCCGATCCTGATCGTCGCCCGCAAGACGCTGGAGGCGCCCGATCTGAAGGCCTTCGTCGCGGCTGTGAAGGCCAACCCCGACAAGTTCAACGAAGCCCATGCCGGTCTCGGTTCGGTCTCGTGGACGACCTGCACCCTGTTGAAGGGCCAGCTCGGCGTGCCGAAGCTGAATGCGGTGGCCTATCGCGGCACCGGCCCGGCGCTGAACGATCTCGTCTCCGGCCAGATCGACTTCATGTGCGACCAGATCGTCAGCGTTGCCGAACAGGTCAAGGCCGGCACGATCAAGGCCTACGCCATCGCCTCGGAGAAGCGTTCGCCGGCCCTGCCGAACGTTCCGACGACCACCGAAGCCGGCCTGCCGGACTACCAGATCGAGGCCTGGAACGGCATCGCCGCGCCCAAGGGAATCCCGAAGGAGGCCGTCGACAAGCTGGTCGACGCGCTCAACAAGGCCCTGAACGACGAGGGCACACAGAAGCGCCTGCTCGATCTCGGCACGGTGATTCCGACCGCAGCCGAGCGCACGCCCGACGGTTTCGCCGCCCTGATCAAGCGCGACGCCGCCAAGCTCGATCCGGCGCTGAAGGCCGCTCCGAAATAGGCAGCCGCGACTGAGAAATCACATGACGGCGGGCTCCGGCCCGCCGTTTTTCGTTTCAGGCCTGCTTTTGCCGATGCCGCAGTTGACGCGGCAACCTTTTGATAAATCGTCGTTTCGTGGCGCCGCATGACGTTATGTAACATGTCGTGACCGATCGTCGCGGAACCGCCACAGCGGTTGGTTGTTGTCCCTCCGAACTTTGAGCAAACCTTGCTCTCGGAAGGAGAACAACCATGATCAAGAAGCTTGCACTTGTAGCCGCTATCGTCGCCATTCCGGCCACGGCCTTCGCTCAGACTCAGGTCCAGCAGCAGCCCTCGGGTGGTGCCACCGGCGGCGCCGTCAGCGGCGCGACCTCGGGTGCCATCGGCGGCGCGATCGTCGGCGGCCCTGTCGGTGCCGCAGTCGGCGGTGTCGGCGGCGCGGTGGTCGGCGCCATCATCGGCGACGCGGCCTCGCCCAGGTTCCGCACCTATGTCGTCGAGCAGAGCGTGCCGTCCTATCGCTACGCTGAGCCGGTCACGATCGGCACGGTCCTGCCGGAAGAGGGCATCACCTATCGCGAGGTTCCCGCCGAGTATGGCGCGCCCGCCGGCTACCGCTACACGGTCGTGAACGAGCGCCCGGTCGTGGTCGAGCCGCGCACCCGCCGCGTGGTCCAGATCATCAACTGATCCTGCGATCGAACTGACCAGCCTATCGGCCCGCCCCAGAAATGGGGCGGGCCTTTTCGTGTTGGAGCCCTGCTGGGTTCGGAACAACCGCGCGGCCGCCTCGTTTATTCCATAAGCTTCGGAGACGTCTCGGTCCCATGCGACCGTTCAAGGCTCCGGTGTTTTGGTTTTGACGCGTTGTTCCCCACCGCGAACGGCAACCCACTTCGCTCGGCAACGCTCCAGCATCTCAAGGAGATCGACCATGATGAAGAGATTAGCTTTTGCCGCGGCCCTTGCCGTGCTTCCCGCCACCGTCTTTGCGCAGAGCAGCGGTCCGGCCATCCGCGATCCGGCCGGTGGAGCGACGCGTGATCCTGCGCTTGGGGTCGTGGCTCCCGGCCCGGCTCTGACTCGCGATCCTGCCGGTGGATCGATGATCGACGATACACCGCGCTTCCGTACCTATGTGATGGAGCAGCGCGTCCCATCCTACGGCTATCAGCAGCCCGTCGCCGTCGGCGTGATCCTGCCGGAGGAGGGCGTCGTCTATCGCGAGGTGCCGGCCGGCTATGGCGCGCAGGGCTATCGCTACACGGTGGTGAACGATCGTGCCGTAGTGGTTGAGCCGCGCACCCGCCGCATCGTCCAGATCATCAACTGATCCGGCATGGTCCGCAGCGCGGTTGCGTCATCGCGACCTGACCGTGCAGCGAGACCGCTGGCCCGCTTCCGAAAGGGAGCGGGCCTTCGTGCACGCCTCAGCGCGTGCCGAACATGCGGTCACCGGCATCGCCGAGGCCGGGCACGATATAGCCATGGTCGTTGAGCCGCTCGTCGATCGCCGCCGTCCAGATCCGGACATCCGGATGGGCGCCGCGCAGCCGCTCGATGCCCTCGGGCGCGGCCAGCAGGCAAACGAAGCGCAGATCCTTGGCGCCGCGTTCCTTCAGCCGGTCGATGGCGGCGACGGCCGAATTGGCGGTCGCCAGCATCGGGTCCATCACCACGATCATGCGCTCGGCAACGTCGGAGGGGGCCTTGAAGTAATACTCCACCGCCTGCAGCGTGTCGGGATCGCGATAGAGCCCGATATGGGCGACGCGGGCGGCCGGAACGAGTTCCAGCATGCCGTCGAGAAAGCCGACGCCGGCCCGCAGGATCGGCGCGAAGACCATCTTCTTGCCAGAGATGATCGGCTGCATCGACTTCGTCAGCGGCGTCTCGATCTCGATCATCTCGATGGGCAGATCGCGCGTCACCTCGTAGCAGAGCAACATGCCGATCTCGTTGAGGAGCTGGCGGAAGCTCTTGGTCGAGCGGTCCTTCTCGCGCATCAGCGTGAGCTTGTGCCGGACCAGCGGGTGATCGACGACGGTGACTCCGTCCTGTTGCGTGGTCATCCTGCTCGTCCCCTTGCCTCTCGTTCAGTCACAAACCGCGCCGTCATGCCGGACGCAGCGAAGCGGAGCTCCGGGATCCACCCTAGAGCGCAATCGCCCTTCGATGGATCCCGGATCTGCGCGGCTGCGCCGCTTGTCCAGGATGACGCCGGGTGAACCCGTCATGCGGCTAAAACACCGTGCCGTCGCTGATGATCGTCAAGGGCGGACCGCCGCCCTCACGCTTCGTCGCCGCGATGCGCCGGCCGGCCGCCCAGGTGCCGCCTTCCAGCACCTTGGCCAGTGGCAGATCCTCGCGGCTTCGGCCGAGCCGCTTGCGGACCAGGCTGCCGATCTCGTCGAGCAGCGCCACCGTCAGCGCCCGCCATTCGACGACCAGCGTCGAGCCGGGCTCGTGGGCGCGCGTCGCATCGGCCTCGTCCTTCAGCGCGATCACGCCCAAATCGAGGAACAGCCCGCCATTGCGGTATTCCGGCAGGCCGGTGAGATCATCGATGTCGATCACGGAGACCCCCGCCCATTGCAGCGGCTCGATCAGCGAATAGGTCAGCCATTGCGACAGCTTGTGGAAGGGCACGAGCCCGGCCGTGACGCTGTCCTGCGCGATCAGGGGATGGCGCCAGGTGTCGCCGAGCGGGACGCCGGCCAGCGTCAGCCGCGACGGCCAGATGCCACCGAAACAGGCCAGCACCTCGGCCAGCATGTGACCGGCGCGTAGCGTGCCGCCCCCGGCGGCGGCGATGAAACGATCGAACAGGTCGCCGGGACGCGCCATGCCCTGGCGTTCGAGTTCTTCGCCGAGCCGGTTGAGCAGCGCCGCACGGCCTTCGACGGCAAGCAGCGGATTGGCCGGGCCGGCCTGGAAACCCGCAGCCAGCGCAGCCGGATCGAGCCGCTTCAGCGCGGTGGCATCGACCCGCAGCTGCTGACCGGGATCGCTGGAGAACAGGCCTGCCGCAAACATGTCGAGCGAGGCCAGCGCCAGCCCCTCGGAGCGGGCGACCTGCTTGCCGCTGACCGCATCGCGATAGGACCAGTCGGGGCCGGCACCGGCATCGAGCAGGACGCTGACGATGGCGAGATCATAGGCGGCGCGCCCGCGCTCGCCCGCATCGCGGAAGTTCGCGCCGAGATCGAGCACGCTCCAGCGATCCATCCCGGCGATGACGAAATGCCGCCAGCGGGCATGGAAGGGAATGTCGAGCGTCGGATAATTGGCCCTGACCGTGTCGAGCACATAATCGGCGCAGGCTTCCAGCCGCTGCGGCGCGACAGTGAAATGCAGCAGCTTGCCGGCAAGGCCGAGCTCCAGCATCTCCTGGGCGCGGGCGCGGATGGCGGCCGGTTTCAGCAAGCCGCGGACGGCCTCGGGATCGCGATCTGGCATGGTCAGAACTTGTCGAGTTCGCGGCCGACCGTTGCCTTGAGCGCATTGTCGCCCGGCGCGCCGTCGGGCGAGTAGTACCCTGCCGCCTTCTTGGCCTCGATCTCGACCGAGGCGTCGAGCGGTATCAGCTCGGGCGGGATCGCGACGCGCTCGCCGATCTCGATGCCGGACTGGACCATGGCATCGTATTTCATGTTCGACATCGACATCAGCCGGTCGATCCGGGTGACGCCGAGCCAGTGCAGCACGTCGGGCATCAATTGCTGGAAGCGCGCGTCCTGGACGCCGGCGACGCATTCGGTGCGCTCGAAATAGGTCGCGGCGGAATCGCCGCCCTCCTGACGCTTGCGGGCGTTGTAGACGAGGAACTTGGTGACCTCGCCGAGCGCCCGGCCCTCCTTGCGGTTGTAGACGATCAGCCCGACGCCGCCGCCTTGCGCCTCCTTCACCGCCTCCTCGATGCCATGAACGAGATAGGGCCGGCAGGTGCAGATGTCGGACCCGAAGACGTCCGAGCCGTTGCACTCGTCATGGACGCGGCAGGCGACGCGGCTCCTGCCGTCCGACAGCGCCGAGACCTCGCCGATGACATAGGCCGTGATCGAGCCGATCGGCGGCAGGAAGACGTGCATGTCCGGCCGCGTCACCAGCTCCGGATACATGCCGCCGGTCTGCTCGAAAAGCGTGCGGCGCAGCTCGTTCTCGCTGGTGCCGAAGCGCTCGGCGATGCCCGGCAGATGCCAGACCGGGTCGATCGCGATCTTGGTGACGCTGACATCGCCGGATGCGTGCAGGATGTGGTCGTCGGGCGCGAGCCGGTGCGCCGCCATGGCCGCCAGGATCTCGGGCAGGTTGAGGCGGGCCTTGGTGACGGCGATGGTCGGGCGGATGTCGATGCCCTCGCCGATCAACCGGCCGAAATCCTGTGCGACGCGATGGCCGAACGGGTCCATCGAGACGATTCTGCCCGGCGCGAACCATTGCGGCTGCTCGCAGATCTCGGCGGTCGGATGGGTGTTGTGCAGGTCGGGGCGCTG
Source organism: Hyphomicrobiales bacterium (assembly GCA_900470775.1). Classification (GTDB taxonomy): domain Bacteria; phylum Pseudomonadota; class Alphaproteobacteria; order Rhizobiales; family Beijerinckiaceae; genus Allobosea. The sequence goes on from UCBZ01000014.1 coordinate 88,774, forward strand.
CGACGGGTTCATCGCCCGGGCCGAGATCGCCAGCGCGCGATAGATCGAATAGGAGCCGCCATGGGCGCCGATGACGTTGCGGTCTCCCGGCGTCGTGGTCGAGGCGATGACGGGTCCGCGCTCGGCCACCGTTTCGGCGCCCCATCGGATCGGAAAGCGCGTCGCGGCGCTGCCGGGCTCGGGGTGCGAGGTCAGCCGGATATGAGTCGTGCGGTTCGACGCGTTCATCGCGATGTTCGCCTGCAATAGGAAAGGGCCCCGCGACGCAAAACGTCCGGGGCCCTCTGGACCTAGTCAAGTGTGCAGCAGCGAAAGCGCAGCGTCAATCAGGGTGCTTTGGGCGCTCTGCCGTCATGGTCGGGCTTGTCCCGACCATCCACGTCTTCGTTGATCGAGACCTGTGTTCAAGACGTGGATGCTCGCCACAGGGGCGAGCATGACGGTGTCCACTCAGAACACCGCGAGATAGCGCAGCAGCGAAATGATGCCGATGACGATGACGATGATCTGGACGACGTTCTTGATCTGGCTGTCGAGCGGCAGCATCCGCACGAGATAAAGCACGAGGCCGATGACGAGAACGGTGATCAGAAGAGAAATGAGAATGCTCATGAAAATGAACCTTTTAAATCGGCCGTAGCCGGCCCCCCGGAGCCGATGCCGCGACGCATTCGCAGCACCCCCATCCGATGACAGAACGTCGCAGTGTGGGAATTGGTTCCGGTGGGATGGTTCGCTGGCGAACGGGGCAGGTACGCTGGGAGCCGCGACGGAGAACCCCTCTCCTGTAAGGAGAGGGGCAGGGGTGAGGTGTCGGCCCCTGGACCAGTGGGACGATACCCTCACAGTTTGGCGGCTGTGAGGGCACGGCAGCCGTGTCAAACGGCCGACCCCTCACCCTACCCTCTCCCTACGGGAGAGGGTTCCCCGCGCTCTTCTCGGAGACGTGGAACTACCCCGCGATCCGCCCGAAATCCGCCACGGCCAGCGTCGCCGCGCGGAGCTGGTTCAGCAGCTTGAGGCGGTTGGTGCGCAGCGCCGGATCAGGATCGTTGACCGTGACCTTGTCGAAGAAGGCATCGACGGCGGGCCGGAGCTCCGCCAGCGCCGACATCGCACCTTCATAGTCCTCGGCGGCGACGGCGCTTTCGGCCTTCGGCGTCGCCTGCGCGAGCGCCACCGCCAGCGCCTTCTCCTCGATCAGCCCGGCAGCGGCGATGAGCTGGAGGTCGGCCACGCCAGCAAAGGCGCCCTCGCCGTCCTTCTTCTCCTCGGCCCTGAGGATGTTGGCGGCGCGCTTGTAGCCGGCGAGCAGGCTCTTGCCGTCATCGGTTTCGAGGAAGCGCCCGAGCGCCGCGACGCGGCGGGTGATGAGGAGGAGGTCGTCGCTGCCCGAGGCGCCCTCGCCCAGCACGGCATCGACGAGGTCATGCCGCGCGCCCTGGTCGCGCAGCATGACCTTCAGGCGGTCGTGGAAGAAGGAGAGGAGACTGTGTGCGCCCTCGTAAATAGCAGGGACCTCATCAGGGCTTTCCCGCGCGAGCTTCGCTAAAATCTCTTTCGCAAACGTCATCTTCGGATCGAGATCCGTGCCCTCAAACCATTTCAGCTCCAGCTCGTAGCTCATATTGCGCTTCGAGATGAGGGATGACACCAACGATCCATAGAGGTTGAGACTATTGGCCAAAAGCCCTAACCGCACCCCATTCTCAACCAGCAGCCGAATAACCCCCAACGCAGCCCGGCGCAGCGCATAGGGATCCTTGCTCCCGGTCGGCTTCTCGTCGATGGCCCAGAAGCCGACCAGCGTGTCGAGCTTGTCGGCAAGCGCGACCGCCACAGAAACCGGATCGGTCGGCACGCGGTCGGAGGGACCGAGCGGCTTGTAATGTTCCTCGATCGCCGCGCAGACGCTGGGATGCTCGCCCTGCAGTTCCGCATATTCCCGGCCCATCAGGCCCTGAAGCTCGGGGAACTCGCCGACCATTTCGGTCGGCAGATCGGCCTTGGCGAGCTTGGCGGCGCGCTCGGCGAGATCGGGGTCGGCGCCAATGATCGGGGCGAGTTCGCGCGCCAGCGCCGCGATGCGCTGCACCCGCTCGCCTTGCGTACCGAGCTTGGCATGGAAGACCACGCCGAGCTTGACGAGCTTGGCCATGCGCTGGTCGAGCGGCTTCGACAAATCGAGGCCGAGCTTGTCGGCGCTGTCGGTCAGGGTGTCGAGATCGGGCAGGTTGCCCTTGTCGGTCGCGAAGAAATAGGCGGCGTCCGAGAGGCGCGCCCGCACGACGCGCTCATTGCCGGCGGTGATCGCCGCGCCGCCATCGCTGGCGATCAGGTTCGAGGTCAACAGGAAGCGATTGGCGAGCGCGCCCGTCGCAGGGTTCCGCAGCACGAAGCATTTCTGGTTCGCCCGGATCGTCGCCCGGATCGTCTCGGCGGGGATTTCGAGGAAGCGTTCCTCGAAGGAGCCCATCAACACGACCGGCCATTCGACCAGTCCTGCGACCTCTTCCAGCAAGCCCTCGTCCTCGACCAGTTCGAGACCCTGCGCGAAGGCCAGCGTCTTCGCGTCGGCGAGGATGATCTCCTTGCGCCGGTCGGCATCGAGCACGACCCTGGCCTTCTCCAGCGCCGCAACGTAGTCGTCGAAGCGCCTGACCGTGATGGCGCCCGGCGCATGGAAGCGGTGGCCATAAGTGATGTTGGCGGAGACGATGCCGTCGACCTCGAACGACACCACCTCGGGCTCCTCGGTCTCGGCCCCGAAGGTACAGAGGATCGAATGCAGCGGGCGCACCCAGCGCAGGCTGGCACCCGCAGCCGAGGCCTTGCCCCAGCGCATCGATTTCGGCCAGGGGAAGGCGCGGATCACGCTAGGGACGATCTCGGCGATGGCCGCGATCGTTTCCTGGCCGGGCTTCTCGATCACGGCGATGTAGCTGTCGCCCTTCTTGGGGTCGCTGGCGATCGTCGCCTGGTCGAGCGAGGTCAGGCCGGACGCCTTGAGGAAGCCCTGCACGGCCGCCTCGGGCGCGCCGACGCGCGGCCCTTTGCGCTCCTCGCGGATATCGCTGCCGCGCACGGGCAGGCCGGCGATATGCAGGGTGAGCCGGCGCGGCGTAGCGAAGGCCTTCGCGCCCTCATAGACCAGGCCGCGCTCGACCAGCGCATCGGTGACGAGCTTGCGCAGATCGTCGGCCGCCTTGCGCTGCATGCGGGCGGGAATCTCTTCGGAGAAGAGTTCGAGAAGGAGATCAGGCATCAGTTTGCTCCCCCGCCGGCGGTCTTCAGCCAGGCGGCCCCGCAGGCCTTGGCGAGTTCGCGGACGCGCAGGATGTAGCTCTGGCGCTCGGTGACGGAGATCACGCCGCGCGCATCGAGCAGGTTGAAGCTGTGGCCGGCCTTGAGGCACTGGTCATAAGCCGGCTGGACCATCAGATGGCGCTCGCCGCTCTCGCCCTTTTCGAGCAGGGCGCGGCATTCGGTTTCGGCCTCGGCGAAGCGGCGGAACAGCGCGGCCGTATCGGCGTGCTCGAAGTTGTAGCGCGAGTATTCCTGCTCGGCCTGCAGGAAGACGTCGCGATAGGTGACCTTCGCGTCACCTTCGAGGCCGTTGAAGTTGAGCTCCATGATGCTCTCGACATTCTGCAGATAGCAGGCGAGGCGTTCGAGGCCGTAGGTGAGTTCGCCCGAGACCGGCGCGCATTCGATGCCTGCGACCTGCTGGAAATAGGTGAACTGGCTCACCTCCATGCCGTCGCACCAGCACTCCCAGCCCAGCCCCCAGGCGCCGAGCGTCGGGTTCTCCCAATCGTCCTCGACGAAGCGGATATCGTGCAGCAGCATGTCGATGCCGATCGCCTCGAGCGACTGGAGATAGAGCTCCTGCAGGTTCGGCGGGTTCGGCTTCAGGATGACCTGGAACTGATAGTAATGCTGCAACCGGTTGGGGTTCTCGCCATAGCGGCCATCCTTGGGCCGGCGCGAGGGCTGGACATAGGCCGCGTTCCACGGCTTGGGCCCCAGCGAGCGCAGCATCGTGCCGGGATGCGAGGTGCCGGCGCCGACCTCCATGTCATAGGGCTGGAGGATGACGCAGCCGCGTTCGGCCCAGAAGCGCTGCAACGTCAGCAGCAGCCCCTGGAAGGAGCGCGTCGGGTCCATTGCGGGCGAGGTCGCGGCGACGGGATGCGAGGCGAGGACGGACAAGATGTCGAAGCCTTCCAAATGACGGGAATGGCCGCGTGCTTAGGGGCTGGCGGTGCTTTCGGTCAAGCGCGGGAGGCAATTGGAGCCGGACAGCTTCCGTTCATCCAGCGCGCGATAATCTCCCTCGTCCGTGAGATCCGCGGCGTTCGGGGCGAGCGCTTGAGCCGGATCGACGGCGTCGAAGTCGAGTAGGAGAATACCATGCTGTCATCCCGCATCGTCGCCGCGGCCTTCGGCGCGCTCACCCTCGCCGCTTCCGCCTTCATCGCCGCCCCGGCCAGCGCCGCGCCGGTTTCCACTGGGACGCTCCAGACCACGCAGGCCCAGGGCGACCTCGTCGAACAGGCACAGTATTATGGCCCTCGCCGCCATTATGGCCGGCCGCGCTATTACGGCCGCCCCGTCTATCGCCCGCGCTGCTTCGTCACCCAGCGCCGCGTCTGGACCGGCTATGGCTGGGTGGTACGCCCGGTGCGCGTCTGCCGCTGAGCCCGGCCCCGGCTGCCGAGATGCGGCCTCAATCTGAAGACAAGCTGAACGGCGCGACCAAGTGCCGTTCAGCTTTGGGAACCTAAACTGCCGTTCAGAGTAGCCTTGAACGTCAGAGTAGCCTTGCACTCAGGACGGCGGCAGACCGCGCAGCGAGAGGCTGGCGGCGCCCTAACGAGGAGGATCACGATCATGTTCCGCAAGACACTTCTCGCCCTCGCAGCTGCGACGACCCTGGGCGGCCTATCGCTTGCCGCCGCTCCGGCCAGCGCCGCCCCGGTCGCAGCCGGCCAGAGCGTCCAGACCGAGACCGGCCTGCTGCAGCAGGCGCAGTATTATTACGGCCCGCGCCGCTATTATGGCCCGCGCCGCTACTATGGCCCGCCGCGCTATTACGGTCCGCGCCGCTATTACGGGCCGCCGCGCTTCTATGGCCCGCCGCCGCTGTTCGTGCCGCCGGTACCGTTCTACGGGCCGCGCTATTATTACTGATCGCGGTTTGGTGGTGGCGGCCTGGTCTCGGCCGTCATCGCAAGCGCCGCCCTGCCCCGATGCAGCGCCTCGCTCTGCGACGTGAAGCCGCCATCGGGCGCATTGAGAACGAAAGCCGGCAGCAGCGCTGCCGGCTTTCTGCTGCCCAGCACCGCCGTCACGACGATGCGGATCGCCGGGCGGTCGGCCAGCGCATGGATTGGGCGAATCGCGACATCGCCGAAGCCGATGCGCAGCGCATCCAGAATCTCCGCCAGAGCCTCCGCCCGGTGGATCAGCACGATCCGCCCGCCCGGCCGCAGCAGACGGCGCGCCGCCTTGAACCAGGGCTCCAGCGTGTCTTCGACGACATGGGCAGCCCGCCGGTTCGGCACAGGCGAGGCCCTGGTCCCGCCAGGCGGATAGAAGGGCGGGTTCATCGCGACGCAGGCGAAGCTGCCCGCCTGCAAGCCAGTCTCCGCCGCCGGGCCGGCGATATCCGCCGCCACGGCGCGCGCACGACCGGTCAGCGCGTTGAGCACGATGTTCTCGGCCGCCAGCGCCGCGAGATCGTGATCGCGCTCGAGCAGCACGATTTGCAAGGCCGGCTGCGCCAGCGCGGCGGCCAGCCCGACCGTGCCGACGCCGGCGCCGATATCGAGCAGCGGCCCCTCGCCGAGATCGGGCACGGCCGCGGCGAGCAGGATCGCGTCGCTGCCGGCGCGATGGCCGCGCCTGGGCTGACGCAGCAGGAGGCGGCCGTCGAGCAAGCGGTCCTCGACGATTTCGCCCAGCCCTGAAAACGTCTTAACCATCGCGCAATTCGGGGCCGAATCCGGCTTCGGTCAGCAAGGCGCGGGCGCGCATCCGGTCGGCCTCGCGCACCAGCAGCCGGCGCGGGAAGGCGCCGATCATGCCTTCGAGCGCGCTGATATGCTGGTCGGCGATCAGGCAATCGAGATTGGCCGAAGCCAGCAGCGCCTCGATGGCGCCGAGCAGGACGATGTCGTTGGTACGGACGAGTTCATGCATCGCCTGATGGAGCCCATCCGGGCACCGCCGCGCAAGCCCCTTGCACGTCGCCTGCCCTCCTGCGGCGTCATTCCAATGTGCGGGGGCTGGTCACCCATGCGACGGTTGTGGCAAGGCTGTACCGCGCCGCAAGCTGCGCAGGCTGCCGGAGTGGATGATATGGGCGTCGTCGTCGCGTTCGAGGACAAGGAAGCCGGCCAGAGCCAGGGCAATGCCCGGATCGAAACCCTGGTCGAGCTCGTGCGCGCCGATATGGAGCGCGTCAATGCGATGATCCTGTCGCGCACCGGCTCCAGCGTGACGATGATTCCCGAGGTCGCCAACCACCTGATCTCATCGGGCGGCAAGCGCCTGCGGCCGATGCTGACGCTGGCGACGGCTGGGCTTTGCGGCTATCGCGGCGAGGGCCATGTCAAGCTCGCGGCCTCGGTCGAGTTCATGCACACGGCGACGCTGCTGCATGACGACGTCGTCGACCAGAGCGATATGCGCCGGGGCAAGCTCGCCGCCCGCATGCTCTGGGGCAACGAGGCGAGCGTGCTGGTCGGCGATTTCCTGCTCGGTCAAGCCTTCAAGATGATGGTCGAGGTCGGTTCGCTGCGGGCGCTCGACATTCTCTCGACGGCCGCCGCCGTGATCGCCGAGGGTGAGGTGCTGCAGCTCTCGGTCGCCAAGAACACCGAGACCACCGAGGACGAATATCTTGCCGTGATCCGTGGCAAGACGGCCGAGCTCTTCGCCGCCGCCTGCGAGGTCGGCCCGGTCATCGCCAATGCGACCAAGGCGGATGCCGCCGCCTGCCGCAGCTACGGCCTCAATCTCGGCATCGCATTCCAGCTTATCGACGATGCGCTCGACTATGGCGGCGTCGCGACCAAGCTCGGCAAGAACACCGGCGACGATTTCCGCGAGGGCAAGATCACCCTGCCCGTGGTGCTCTCCTTCCGGCGCGGCAGCGATGCCGAGCGCGCCTTCTGGAAGCGCACGCTGCAGAACGGCGACGTCCGCGACGGCGACCTCGAGGAGGCGCAGGCAATCATGAAGCGCCACCGCGCGCTGGACGACACGATCCAGCGCGCCGAGCACTACGCCAAGATGGCCAAGGACGCGCTCGGCCTGTTCCCGGCCACAGCCATGAAGCAGGCGCTGAACGAGGCGGTCGATTTCTGCGTGGCGCGGGCGCATTGAGCATCAACTCCCACCACGCCTAAGCGCCAAGCGCGGGGAGCCCTCTCCCGTAGGGAGAGGGCAGGGTGAGGGGTCGGCCGTTATCCGCGTCATGCTCGGGCTTGACCCGAGCATCTCCTG
>UCBZ01000085.1 GCA_900470775.1 Hyphomicrobiales bacterium
CAGAGGAATCCATCCGGGAGTGCTGGCGCATGGCGATGTCAGGGGTCGCCAGCAATCCTTCGCTTCTACGGCTTATCGGAGGGGATCTTGAACGGATGGTCCAATATCCTATCTTGCGATCATGGCCCGGCCCAAGGAATTTGATGTCAATCGCGCCGTGGCGGCGGCCGTGGCGATATTCCGTGAGCACGGCTTCGAGGGGACGTCGGCTCAGATGCTCGTCGATGCGATGCGCATCGGCCGGCAGAGTTTGTACGACACCTTCGGCGACAAATGGGGCATCTACCGCGCTGCGCTCTCGCAATATTGCCAGATCGAGACTCGGGCGCACCGAGATATGCTCGCCAGCTGCGACAGGGCGATCGACGCGATCCGTGCAATGCTCGACCGTGTCGTCGACGAGGCCTCCCAGGGTTGCCTTGGACTAGGATCGATCGTCGAGTTCGGATCTTCGCAGGCTGATCTTGTAGAGATCCGCAGCGCCTTCGGTCGATTGCTCAACCAGGCCGTGATGGAGGCTCTGGGCAAAGCGCAGGCGCAGGGCGACATCAATCCCGAGTTGGAACTCGAACAACTGGCGATATTCCTGCTGAGTGCAATCTCCAGCATGCGCATTGCCTCCCGATCAGGCGCGAGCCGCGAGCACGTTGCCGCGATCGCCGAGTTGACCCTGCGAGCCCTGAAGTAGCTTTTTTGTTCCATTTTGGAATGATCGTTCATAAACAAGGACTTTGACGATGAAAGCAGTTGTCATGACGGCCGTTGGAGAGGCCGATATCCTCCAGCTCGTCGATCTTCCCGATCCAAAGCCGGGGCCGGGAGCGGTCGTCGTGGAGGTCGCCGCAAGCGGCGTGAACTTCATGGATATCGGCATCCGACGCGGGATGCTCGAGGTGCCACTGCCGCATGTCCTGGGCGTCGAAGGAGCCGGTCGGGTCGCCGAACTTGGCGAAGGAGTGACCGATCTTACCGTCGGCCAGCGTGTCGCGTGGGTTTATGTGCCGGACAGCTACGCGCAACGAGTAGTCGGGCCTGCGACGTCGTTCGTGCCGATACCCGATTTCATTGACGATCGAACGGCCGCCTCCCTAATGATGCAAGGCCTTACCGCAAGCCATTTCGCCACTGATTTTTATCCCGTGCAGAAGGGGGATATCGCCCTCGTGCATGCCGCAGCGGGCGGTGTCGGTCAGCTCCTGAGTCAGTTCATCAAAATGCGCGGCGGGACAGTAATCGGCAGGGTGTCGAGCGAGGCCAAGGCCGCGGCCGCAAAGGCCGCTGGCGCTGATCATGTGATAGTCGATGCGAAGGGAGCTTTCGCGGAGGAAGCCGTGCGGCTTTCGGGCGGCGAAGGCGTCCATGTGGTCTTTGATGGATCCGGACCTGCCACCTTCGACGCTTCGTTGGCTTCGCTCCGGCGGTCGGGTACCTTCTGCTGGTATGGACCTGTCTTAGGCTCGCAGACCACGCTTCCGATCATGTCGCTGCCCAAGAGCATCAAGCTCGGCTATGCGGTCTTTTCTGATCATGTTCATACGCCCGAGCTGCTGCGCGCTCGCACGTTCCAGCTCTTCGACTGGGTGCGCGACGAACGGTTGCGTATTGCTCCCGCTACCAGTTTTGCGCTGTCCGAAGGAGCAAAGGCGCATTTTTCGATAGAGAGCCGCGCGACAACCGGCAAGCTGCTGCTCATCCCCTGATTGCTTCCTTCCAGAAGAAAGCTGTCAGTGCCGCGCGGATACCGTTGAAAAAGT
>UCBZ01000008.1 GCA_900470775.1 Hyphomicrobiales bacterium
GTGGCGGAGACCTTGCGGGAGTGGCCGAGGATCTGGCTGAGCTGGTCGCCGGCCTGGCGGACGAGCTTGACGCCCTCGCCGACCTCCATGTTCGAGGACGAGATCAGGCCGGAGATGTCCTTGGCGGCGGCGCTTGAGCGCTGCGCCAGGGTGCGCACCTCGGAGGCGACGACCGCGAAGCCCTTGCCGGCATCGCCGGCACGGGCTGCCTCGACCGCGGCGTTCAAGGCCAGCAGGTTGGTCTGGAAGGCGATGTCGTCGATCACCCGGATGATGTCGGAGATCTTCTGCGAGGCGCTTTCGATCCGCGCCATCGCGTCGACCGCCTGGCCGGCGATGGTGCCGCCCGACTGGGCCGCCTGCATCGCGTCATTGGCGATGGCGGCTGCGTCCTTCGAGGCCTGGGCCGAGGCCTTGACGCTCGCTGCGAGCTGCTCGGTCGTGGCGGCGGTCTCCTCCAGCGAGGAGGCCTGCTCCTCGGTGCGCTTCGACAGATCGTCGGCACCCATATTGATCTCGCGGGCGGCCAGGCCAACATCGGCCGAGGTTACCTGGATCGTGCGCACCGTCGTCGAGAGGCGATCGACCGTGTCGTTGATCGCGCCTTTCAGCTCGGCGAACTTGCCGCGATAGGCCGAATCGACCCGCACCGTCAGGTCGCCGCCGGCCACCGCCGAGAGCGCCGTGGCGAACTCGCTCGTCGCCGAATCGACCACCGCATTGATCTCGTTGATGCCGGCGACGAGCTTCTGCATCTGCGCATCGGCATGGTCGATCTGGAGACGCGCCGAGAAATCGCCGGCCGCGGCAGCCGCCACGACCTCGCCGACATCCGACACCACCGCCTCCATCGACTGCGCTCGGGCAAGGCGCGCGGCAGCAGCCGCATGCTCCTGCTCCTGCAGCTGGGCCACCTTCTCGCTGCTCTCGCGCAGCACCGAGACGGCCCGGGCCATTGCCCCGATCTCGTCCTTGCGATCGAGATGCGGCACCGAGACCTGAAGGTCTCCAGCCGTCAGCCGGTCCATCACCCCGCCGAGATCGAGAAGCGGCTTGATGATCGCACGCCGGGAGAAAGCGACTGCCGCTGCGATCGAGAGACCCAGCAGCACCAAGAGGCCGATCGGCAACATCACGCGCATCTTGCCGGCAAAGGCCGAAGCCTCGGCCTCGAACACGTTACCCGCTTCCTCGTTGAGACGGCTGAACGCCGACAGCCCCTCGATCAAATCAGTCCGGTTGCGCCGGCTGGCCTCGCTGTTGCCCCAGGAATCGGCTGCGCGTCCGGATACCTCAAGCGCCAGCTTGGCGGTCTCGGCGCGGATTGAGGCAAATTCCCCGACCAGCTTGCTGATCTTGTCGGTGCGCTCGCGCTCGCTGTCGGGGATGGTCGCGAGGAAGACTTTCAGCCGCTCGTCGACCCGACCCAGGCCTTTCTCGATCGCGGCCGCCGCGATCTTCGCCTCGTTGGGGTTGCGCGCCATATAGGCCAGGCGGGAATCCTCGCTGAGCTGGTTGATGGCGACGTTCAGGCGTTCCGTTGCCAGCGTCACGTCGTTCTGCTTCGAGACGCGCCCGTTCATCGTCTCCAGCGCGGAGATCGTGATGAGCGCGCTGGCCAGGGCGATCACGGCGCCGATCGCAACGATGCCGATCAGACCAAGGATTTTGTCCCGAATTGATTTCATCGTCTGCGTCCCAGCCTGTCGAATCGTTCGATTTGATCGGTTTTAGCGGCGGGACCTGAAAGCGACGTTAAATCCTTCCGGACAGATCATGAACATTGGTCGATTTTCGAAAAAATATCGAGCGATTCTCGATCCTTGTGACTGTTTACGTGGCAGCGGCCGCCCATCCGTTGGGCAGGCCTGCATCGCGGTGGCGGCGGATATCGCCGGCTCCATGCCAAAGCGCTTTCCAGAGCGGGGTGAAATGCTTTAGGAGCGTTCCAATCCAGTGCGCGAGGCAAGCCCGACAATGGCGAACGATCTCTCCCTTCCGAGCCAGCAACTCGTCACGGTCTTCGGTGGCTCCGGTTTCGTCGGCCGTCATGTCGTGCGGGCGCTCGTCCAGCGCGGCTATCGTGTCCGCGTCGCGGTGCGCCGGCCCGATCTCGCCGGCTTCCTGCAGCCGCTCGGCACCGTCGGACAGATCCACGCGGTCCAGGCCAATCTGCGCTACCCCGATTCGGTCGCGGCTGCGGTCAAGGGTGCGGCCGCGGTCGTCAATCTCGTCGGCATCCTCCAGGAGGGCGGGCGGCAGAACTTCACCAGCGTGCAGGCCAATGGCGCCCGCACTGTCGCCCAGGCCTGCGCCGTGGCCGGCATCACGCGCGTCGTGCATGTCTCGGCGATCGGCGCGGCCGCCGAATCGGGCTCGGCTTATGCCCGCAGCAAGGCGGAAGGGGAGGCGGCGGTGCAGGCCTCGATTCCCGGCGCGGTGGTGCTGCGCCCCTCGATCATGTTCGGGCCAGAAGACGGCTTCTTCAACCGCTTCGCCGCGCTGGCGCGCATGCTGCCGGTCCTGCCGCTGGTCGGCGGCGGCGAGACGAAATTCCAGCCGGCCTTCGTCGGCGACGTTGCCGAAGCGGTCGCGCGGGCCGTCGAAGGCCGCGTTCAGGGCGGCCGTATCTATGAGCTCGGCGGGCCGGAGGTGAAGAGCTTCCGCGAGCTAATCGTCGACATCTGCAAGGTCACCGACCGCAAGCCCCTGCTCGTCCCGCTGCCGTTGCCGCTGGCGCGGCTGCAGGCGCAGATCCTGGAGATCGTCAACACGCTGACGCTCGGCCTCCTGCCCGATGCGCTGATGCTGACGCGCGACCAGGTCAAGCTGCTTGAAAGCGACAATATCGTCTCAGCCGCGGCCGTGGCGGAGGGCCGCAGCTTCGAGGCGATCGGCATAGCGCCGGTTTCGGTCGATGCGGTCGTGCCGTCCTATCTCTGGCGCTTTCGCAAGACCGGCCAGTTCGACACCGCCCGCAGCGATGCCTGATCTCGTCATCTACGACTGCGACGGCACGCTGATCGACACCGAGACGCTCTATGGCGAGGTCAGCCTCGCTGCCTGCCATGCGCTGGGACTGACCAACTGGACCATTGACCACTATGTCGACAGCATCGTCGGCATCCCTTGGTCCGATGGCGTCAAGATCATCGAAGCGGCGCATGGCCGCGCGCTGCCGGCCGATTTCGAGCAGAAGATCGAGGATGCCGTGGCCTTGCGGCTCGAATCAGAGCTGCGTGCCTTGCCAGGCGTGCGCGAGGCGCTCGAGGCGATCGGCGGCCGCCGCTGCGTGGCGTCCTCGACCAGCCTGGCGCCGCTGCGTCGCAACCTCGCCATCACCGGGCTGATCGATCTCTTCGATCCGCATATCTTCTCGGCCTCACAGGTGGCACGGGGCAAGCCCCATCCCGACGTGTTCCTCCACGCTGCGGCGCAGTTGGGCGCGCAGGCGCAAGCCTGTCTCGTCATCGAGGATTCCGTGCCCGGCGTGCGCGCGGCGATTGCGGCCGGCATGCGTGTCGTCGGCTTCACCGGGGTCTCGCACGACAAGCCGCGCAGCGCCGCCCGCCTGGCGGAAGCCGGCGCGCTGGCTGTGATCGATGATTTCGGCCAATGGCCGGCGCTGGTATCGGGGTTGCGCGCCGTAGCCTGACGAGGCCGCGGCGTGATCTCGACCCTCCGAGACCGCGATCCTCAGAGCATGCTCGGCAGCACGCGGTCCGGCGGCTTGTGGCCGTCCATGAAGGTCTTGATGTTGACGATGACCTTCTCGCCCATGTCGGCGCGGCCTTCATGCGTGGCCGAACCCATATGCGGCAGCACCACGACGCGGTGATTGCGCGCGAGCTTGAGCAGGCGTGGGTTCACTGCCGGTTCGCTCTCGAAGACGTCGAGGCCGGCGCCGGCGAGTTCGCCCGCCTCCAGCATGCGCGCCAGCGCGCTCTCGTCGACGATCTCGCCGCGCGCCGTATTCACCAGGATCGCATCGGGCTTCATCAGCTTGAGGCGCCGGGCTGAGAGCAGGTGATAGGTCGCCGGCGTGTGGGGGCAATTGACCGAGACGACGTCCATGCGCGCCAGCATCTGGTCGAGCGAATCCCAATAGGTCGCGTCGAGCTTCTCCTCGATGCGCGCATCGAGGCGGCGGCGGTTGTGGTAGTGGATCGAGAGGCCGAAGGCGGCGGCGCGGCGCGCCACGGCCTGGCCGATGCGGCCCATGCCGACGATGCCGAGCCGCTTGCCGCTGATGCGCCGGCCCAGCATCCAGGTCGGCGACCAGCCGCTCCATTCGTCGTCGGGAATGACGCGGGCGCCTTCGGCGATGCGTCGCGCCACGGCCAGGATCAGCGCGATCGTCATGTCGGCGGTGTCGTCGGTCAGCACGCCTGGCGTGTTGGTCACGGTGATGCCGCGCTGCACGGCGCTGGCGACGTCGATATTGTCGACGCCGTTGCCGAAACTGGCGATCAGCCGCAACTGGTCGCCGGCCTGGGCAATCAGCCCGGCATCGATCCGGTCCGTCACGGTCGGTACCAGCACGTCGGCAATCTTCACGGCCTCGACCAACGCTGCCTGGCTCATCGGGGTGTCGTCGATGTTGAGGCGGGCGTCGAACAGCTCGCGCATGCGCGTTTCGACCACGGCGGGCAGTTTGCGCGTGACCACGACAAGCGGCTTTTTCTTCGACATGGACGGCTCTCCTCCGCTGTCTGTCGCGGCCGCCGCCTTTTGGCCTCAACCCGCCATTAACCGCAGGGCTTCAGGAATGAGGACGGCGTGATCGCTTGGCTTCGCCCGTTCTCTAAGTGGCGTGGCGACGGATGACAACATGACCCTTCGCCGGGGGGCTCGGCGGCGGGCGGTCGTGAGGATGGAGATCGGACGAATGGCGGGTGTGGCGATGCGCGGCGTCCTGTCGGGGCTGGTAATGCTCGCGGCGGTGGCGACCGGTTCGGCCTCCTGGGCTCAGGACATGCAGGCGGGCTCTGTCACGGGGCTGCCCGTGCCGCGCTATGTCAGCTTGAAGACCGACCGCGTGAACCTGCGCGAGGGGCCGTCCAAGGAACACCGGACCCGCTGGGTCTACCAGCGCGCCGGTTTGCCGGTCGAGGTCGTCGCCGAATTCGAGACCTGGCGTCGCGTCCGCGATGCCGACGGCTCCGAAGGCTGGGTCCTGCACAGCCTATTGTCGGGACGGCGGACCGCTCTCGTCGCGCCCTGGTCCAAGGTGAAGGACGAGACCTTCAGCTTACGCAAGGAGGCTGATGAGGGCTCTGCCGTGGTGGCGCGCCTACAGCCGAACGTGATCGCCAATGTCGCATCCTGCGCCAATTCCTGGTGCCGGATCAGCATCGCCAACACCGAAGGCTATCTCAGGCAGGAGCGCCTCTGGGGCGTCTATCCCAACGAGAAGGTCGATTGAGCCGGCTGTCGACGACTCAGGAGCCGGCGAGGCCCCGGACCACGATCTGAACCCTCAATTCGCAGTGTCCGATGGGGCGATCTTGCGCAGGCGCACCACGACATCGACGCGGGCGATCTCATAGCCGGCGGGCGGCTCGGGCAGGGCCGCGACATCCACCGCCTCGGCGGGGATGTCGATCACCGTGTTCTCGCCATCGACGACGAAATGATGGTGCTCGCTGCTGTCGGTGTCGAAGAAGGTCTTGGCGCCGTCGATCGCCAGTTCCCGGAGCAGCCCTGCCTGGGTGAACTGGTGCAGCGTGTTGTAGATCGTCGCCAGCGAGACCGGGATCTTCTCCTTCATCGCCTCTTCGTAAAGCATCTCGGCGCTGATATGCCGGTCGCCACGGGCAAACAGCACCCAGCCGAGCGAGACGCGCTGCCGCGTTGGGCGCAGGCCGACGCGCCGCAGCCGCTGGCGGATGTCATGGAACGGGCAGCCCTTGCGCACGGTCGATCCATAGCCCTCGTCCTGGGAAATCAGATCGTTCATCGCCTCTGGCCGGACCTCGCTTTGGACGGGAGCGTCGGTGACGCCTCCCATGCTTCATTAGATTTGATGTAAGGCTTCAGGGGTGTGCTCGCAAGTTTTGCGAGGCGCTGGCGAAGCCGGCCGCGTGCCGGCTGCGCCGTCCGCCCCTTTCGTTCAGGTGTGACGGCGTGTTAGGCACGGCCTGAATAGTGCCGCCGATCGGCGGTCGGGATGGAGCAGAACAGGTATGCAGCGGCAATCGTCTTTCAGCTACGAGGAGATCCTCGCCTGTGGCCGCGGGGAGCTGTTCGGGCCGGGCAACGCGCAGTTGCCGCTGCCGCCCATGCTGATGTTCGACCGCATCAGCGAGATCGCCGAGGATGGCGGCCCCAATGGCAAGGGCTTCGTGCGCGCCGAATTCGACATCAAGCCCGACCTCTGGTTCTTCGACTGCCACTTCAAGGGCGACCCGGTGATGCCGGGCTGTCTGGGACTGGACGCGCTCTGGCAGCTCACCGGCTTCTTCCTCGGCTGGCTCGGCCTGCCCGGCCGTGGCCGGGCGCTCGGCGTCGGCGAGGTCAAGTTCGCCGACCAGGTGCTGCCATCGGTCAAGCAGGTCGTCTACGGCGTCGAGTTCAAGCGCGTCTTCAAGTCGAAGCTCGTGCTCGGCATCGCCGATGGCTGGCTCGAGGCCGATGGCAAGCGGATTTACACCGTCAGCGACATGCGCGTTGGCCTGTTCAAGCCCGACGCTGCCTGAGGAAAAGCTGCGGCGCGACCTTGCGCCCATGGCCCGCACAGTCCATCTGCGCGGGAACGACATCGAAGCGCCGGAGCCACCAAAGGCCCGCCGGTGCCCAATAGCAGCCGGAGTCAAATGCATGAGACGCGTTGTGGTCACGGGGATGGGCATCGTCTCGTCCATCGGCAACAACACGCAGGAGGTTCTGTCCTCGCTGCATGAGGCGAAGTCCGGCATCTCCTTCATGCCCGATTTCGCCGAACACGGCTTCCGCAGCCGCGTCGCCGGCGTGCCCTCGCTCGATCCTTCGACCGTGCTTGACCGCCGCGCCATGCGCTTCCATGGCGGGGGCTCTGCCTGGAACCAGGTCGCGATGGAACAGGCGATCGCGGATGCCGGGCTTGAGCAGAACGAAATCAGCCATGAGCGTACTGGCATCATCATGGGCTCAGGCGGTCCCTCCACCCGCGCCCTGATCGACGCCTATGACAAGGCGCGCGAGAGCGGCTCCTCCAAGAAGGTCGGCCCCTTCGCCGTGCCCAAGGGCATGTCTTCGACCGCCTCGGCGACGCTTGCGACCTGGTTCAAGATCAAGGGCGTGAACTATTCGATCTCGTCAGCCTGCGCGACCTCCAATCACTGCATTGGCAACGCCTATGAGCTGATCCAGTGGGGCAAGCAGGACGTCATCTTCGCCGGCGGCTGCGAGGAGCTTGACTGGACACTGTCGGTCCTGTTCGACGCCATGGGCGCGATGTCCACCGACTACAACGAGACCGCCTCGCGCGCCTCGCGTGCCTATGACGTCAACCGTGACGGCTTCGTCATCGCCGGCGGCGCCGGCGTCGTGGTTCTCGAGGAGCTGGAGCATGCCAAGGCCCGCGGCGCCAGGATCTATGGCGAGATCGTCGGCTATGGAGCGACCTCGGATGGCTACGACATGGTCGCGCCCTCGGGGGAGGGGGCCGTGCGCTGCATGAAGATGGCGCTGCAGGGCGTCAATGCGAAGGTCGATTATATCAACCCGCATGGCACCTCGACCCCGGTCGGCGACGCCAAGGAGATCGAGGCGATCCGCGAGGTCTTCGGCGCCGGCGACAAGGCCCCGCCGATCTCGGCGACCAAGTCGCTGACGGGCCACTCGCTCGGCGCCACCGGCGTGCAGGAGGCGATCTACTCGCTGCTGATGCTGAATAACGACTTCATCTGCGAGAGCGCTCATATCGACGAGCTCGATCCGGCCTTCGCCGACATGCCGATCGTGCGCAAGCGCATCGACAATGCTGGGCTGGGTTGCGTGCTGTCCAACTCCTTCGGCTTCGGCGGCACCAATGCCACCATCGTGATGAAGAAGCTCGAAGCCTGAGGATACGCCCATGCTCTTCATGGTGATCGAGCATTTCGACCAGGCGCGGGTGAAGGAGATCTACGCCCGCTTCCATGAGAAGGGCCGCCTGGCGCCCGAAGGCCTGACCTATCTCGATAGCTGGATATCGGCCGATTTCAGCCGCTGCTTCCAGATCATGCAATGCGACGACGTCACGCTGCTGCAGGAATGGGTGCTGGCCTGGGGCGATCTCGCCCGTTTCGAGATTGTGCCGTTGGCGTCGTCGAAGGACACGGCCGCAGCGGTGAAGAAGCATCTTTGATAAATCAGGGTGCCAAGCGGCGCCTGTCGGCCTAAACACTCAGGTTCGCCGTTCGAAGCCTCCTCAGAGTTTCCCATGCTCCCTCTCATGCACAACAAGCGCGGCCTCGTCATGGGCGTCGCCAACCAGAACTCGATCGCCTGGGGCATTGCGCGCACCCTGCACGCCCATGGCGCCGAGATGGCCTTCACCTATCAGGGCGATGCGCTTGGCAAGCGCGTGAAGCCGCTCGCCGAAAGCATCGGCTCGAAGCTTGTCCTGCCCTGCGATGTCGAGGATATCGCCACGGTCGATTCAGCCTTTGCCGCGATCGACGAGGCGTGGGGCGGCGACCATGAGCGCAATACGCTCGACTTCATCGTCCATGCCATCGGCTTCTCCGATAAGAACGAGCTCAAGGGGCTCTATGCCGACACCAGCCGCGAGAATTTCTCTCGCACCATGGTGATCTCCTGCTTTTCCTTCACCGAAGCGGCGAAGCGTGCCGCCGAGCGCATGCCCAAGGGCGGCAGCATGATCACGCTGACCTATGGCGGCTCGACCCGGATCATGCCGAACTACAACGTCATGGGCGTCGCCAAGGCGGCGCTGGAGGCAAGCGTGCGTTATCTCGCGGGCGATTTCGGCCCGCGCGGCATCCGCGTCAACGCGCTCTCGCCGGGGCCGGTGCGGACATTGGCCGGCGCCGGCATCTCGGATGCGCGCGCGATGTATTCCTGGCAGCGGGCCAATTCTCCGCTGCGCAAATCGGTTTCGCTGGACGAGATCGGCGGCTCGGCGCTGTATTATCTCTCTGATTTGTCGGGCGGCGTCACCGGCGACATCCACCATGTCGATGCGGGCTATCACATCACCTCGATGCCCGTGCTCGACGGACTGCGCGCCGCCGATACCGGCAACGGCGAATAGGGAACCGTCGGCCCGGCCAGGCGGTTCTGTCCCCAACGATGGAGAACGCGATGGTCACGGTCAGGTATGAAATCGTCGAGCATGATGGCGGCTGGGCTTACAGGGTGGGCGATGCCATATCCGAAACCTTCCGATCGCATGAGGCCGCGTTGAAGGCGGCCACCGATGCCGCCGCGCGCCAGACGCTGGCCGGCACCACCGACGGGATCGTCTATCAGGACAAGGACGGCCAGTGGCACGAAGAGCTGGCCGACGGCCGCGATCGGCCGGCAACCAAGGTTGTCGACCAGCCTTGATCGCTTCTCTGCGATGTGTCGCTACCGCGCCGTGAAGAACGTCAGCAGTACCTTGCCCTTCTCGCCGATCAGGCAGAGGAACCGGCGCGGCTTGTCGGATTTGTCGGTGCGCAGATAAGCCTCGCCCATGATGATCCTGGTGATCGGAACGTCCTCGACCTTGGTCTCCGCGGTCGCGATCGTCGTACCGTCCTCGTCGATATAGATATCCTTGATCTCGGGCTCACGGGCCGAGATCGTATGAAGCGCCGCGGATTTGCAGGAAGCGATTTCCGGCGAGGCTGTCTTTTCGGGTGGCGCGTTGGAGGTCGGCCCGGCGGTCTGCGTGAGGGCAGGGCCAGGCAGCAGCGTCGCGATCAGCAGGGCAATGGTCGTCAGGCGCGTCATGAGGGGCACTCTGGGGAAGGTGCACGCTCAACGCGCGAAAGGCTGGGCGGTTCGGTTGCCATCAGCGCGCGACGACGCGCTGATGGCTTTTCGGTCCTCAGAGACCCAGCTTCTTCTTGCGTTGCCCCAGCGTCCTCAGCCGCAGCGCGTTCAGCTTGATGAAGCCGGCTGCGTCGCGGTGATCGTAGGCGACGGCGCCTTCCTCGAAGGTGACGAGGTCCTGGTCGTAAAGCGAATAGGGGCTCGACCGGCCCACCACATACACGCCGCCCTTGTAGAGCTTGAGGCGGACCTGGCCGGCGACGAATTCCTGGCTCTTGTCGATCAGCGCCTGCAGCATCTCGCGCTCCGGGGAGAACCAGAAGCCGTTATAGATCAGCTCGGCATATTGCGGCATAATCTGGTCCTTGAGATGGGCCGCGCCGCGATCAAGCGTGATCGACTCGATGGCGCGATGGGCCGCATGCAGGATCGTGCCGCCGGGCGTCTCGTACATGCCGCGGGACTTCATCCCGACGAAGCGGTTCTCGACGAGATCGAGCCGGCCGATGCCGTTGTCGCGGCCGAGATCGTTGAGCTTCGCCAGCAGGGTCGCCGGCGACATCTTCACCCCGTCGATGGCGCTGGCGTCGCCGGTCTCGAAGTCGATCGTGATATAGGTCGGCTTGTCCGGCGCATCCTCGGGCGAGATCGTGCGCGAATAGACGTAATCGGGCACCTCCTGCGCCGGATCCTCCAGCACCTTGCCCTCGGAGGAGGCGTGCAACAGGTTGGCGTCGACCGAGAAGGGCGCCTCGCCGCGCTTGTCCTTGGCGATCGGGATCTGGTGCTGTTCGGCAAAGGCGATCAGCTGCTCGCGCGAGCGCAGATCCCATTCGCGCCAGGGCGCGATCACCACGACGTCGGGCTTGAGCGCATAGGCCGTGAGCTCGAAGCGGACCTGGTCGTTGCCCTTGCCCGTGGCGCCATGGGAGACGGCGTCGGCGCCGACCTTTTCGGCGATCTCGATCAGCTTCTTGCCGATCAGCGGCCGCGCGATCGAGGTGCCCAGCAGATAGACGCCCTCATAGGCGGCGTTGGCCCGGAACATCGGGAAGACGTAGTCGCGCACGAACTCCTCGCGCAGATCCTCGATGAAAATGTTCTCCGGCTTGATGCCGAGCAGCAGCGCCTTGTCGCGCGCCGGTCCGAGCTCCTCGCCCTGGCCGAGATCGGCGGTGAAGGTCACGACCTCGCAGTCATAGGTGATCTGCAGCCATTTCAGGATGATCGAGGTGTCCAGGCCGCCGGAGTAGGCGAGCACGACCTTCTTCACGGATTTGTCGGTCATCTTGATCATCTTCCTGCTGCTGCGGCGTTCTGAGCCCGCGGGCCGCTTTTCGAACGCAATGGCGCACTATCGCAGGCCCGTGGACGACGCAATCGGAACCTTCTGATCGATCCCGCGTCTTCGTGTGATGGATCGGTGTTGATGACACGGGCCGGTGCGGCGCCTGGGGCTCTGCCACATCTTGCGGTTGGGCAGTGAGAGGACCAGACTCTCATTGCGCGACTCGAAACCTAGACGACCGACTCGGAGGCTAAATGCCGAATCGTCCTGTTCTGGACTTCTGGTATGAGTTCGCATCGCCGTATTCCTTCCTGAGTGCGCTGAGGATCGAACCTCTCGCCGAAGCCGCAGGCGTGGCGTTGCGCTGGCGCCCCTTTTTGCTGGGGCCGATCTTCGCTGCCCACGGGTGGTCGACGTCGCCCTTCGTGCTCTATCCGAGCAAGGGCCGCTATATGTGGCGCGATGTCGAGCGCCGGGCCGGCCGCAACGGACTGGCGCTCGTCAAGCCCGAGACCTTTCCGCAGAACTCCCTGATCGCGGCCAGGCTGGCCCTGGCGGGGCGTGAGGCAGGCTGGATGCCGGCCTTCTCCAAGGCGCTGTTCCAGGCCGGTTTCGGCGAGGGCCGCAACATCGCCGAGGAGGCCGTGCTGAACGCCGCGCTGAAGCAGGCGGGCGCCGATCCAGGCGTGGCCTTTCCGGCCTCGCGCAGCGAGGAGGTCAAGGGCCGGCTCCGGGCCGAGATCGAATACGCCAAGTCGATCGGCATCTTCGGCGGTCCGACCTTCGTCACTGAGGATGGCGAGCTGTTCTGGGGCGACGACCGGCTCGAGGAAGCGCTGGACTGGTCCAGGCACGGCTGCTGAGTATCACGCACCCGTTAGTTACGGACTGGCGCTGCCACCTCCCGTCGGGCGTGCCCACGGCCCGCGCGCCGCCGGATCGACATGCGCGGCCGATTCCTCGACCATGGTCTGCAAATCCTGCCGCTCCGCGATCCGGGGCGGGTGAGGCGGCATCGCCGGCATCCGCCCGCCCGCCGTCTGGACCAGAGCCTGCACCCGCTTGGTCACGGAAGGGTGGGTCGAGAACAGATCGGCGAAATCGTCGGGGTCGTTCTCGAAGCACATGTCCATCACGCCCGAGGGCACGCCCTCGATATCGGCCCGGCCTGCGATCTTCAGCAGCGCCGAAATCATCGCGTCCGGGTTCTTGGTCAGCTCGACCGCACCGGCATCAGCGAGATATTCGCGCGAGCGCGACAGCGAGAGCCGGATCACCACGGCCAGGAACCAGGCCACGGCGATCACGGCAAAGCCGATCAGGATCGCGACGAAGCTGCCCTTCTTGGCATCGTCCGAGGAGACCCGCACGCGACCGAGATTGCGGAAGATCATCTCACCGACCAGCGAGATGATGCCGGCAATGACGACCGCGATGATCATCAGCCGCACATCGCCATTGCGGATATGGGTCAGTTCATGGGCGAGCACGGCCTCGACCTCGGCATCGTTCAACTGCGCCAGCAGGCCGCTCGTCACCGTCACCGTGAACTGCTTGTCGTTGACGCCGCTGGCGAAGGCGTTGAGTGCCTCGCTCTCGACGATGGCGAGCTTGGGCATGCTGAGGCCGCGCGAGATGCAGAGATTCTCCAGCATGCGGTAGAGCTTCGGATTGTCCTCGCGCGACAATCCCTGCGCGCCCGCAACGGCGCTGATAATCCCGACATTCATGCGGAAGCCGATGAAGACCCAGGCACCCGCCACCAGCGTGATCACCGGAAACCAGGACCAGAACAGCCGCCCAGCCTCGCCGAACGCCGTTCGTCCGCGGGGTACGCCGACATAGCCGTGGAAGACGAGCAGCAGGCCCCAGGCCGTCAGATAGACCAGCGCGAACAACCCCGCGATCAGGAAGCCCGACCTGATCCTGTTGTTGCGCATATGGCTGTAGAGCCCGAAGGCCTGGCCCAGCATCGCCGCTCCTGTCGCCGCTGCCCCGCTCGCCGCAGCCTATGGCTGCTCTTGGCCGGCTGTCAGAACTTCACGGTCGGAGCCACCTCGATCTGCCCGCGCACCGTCTCGCCGACATCGAAGAACTCGCGCTGTGTGAAGCCCATCTGCGGCGCGAACAGCACCGCCGGAAAGGCCTGGATCGCGGCGTTGAACTCGCTGACGGCATTGTTGAAGAAGCGTCGCGCCGCGGCGAGCTTATCCTCGACATTGCCGAGATCGACCTGAAGCTGCTGGAAATTGGCTGAAGCCTTGAGGTCGGGATAGGCCTCGCCAAGAGCCAGAAGCCGGCCGACCGCGCCCGAAAGTTGCTGCTCGGCCGCGGCCTTGTCATGTACGCTGCCGGCACCCTGCGCGGCGTTGCGCGCCGCGATCACGGCGTCGAGCGTACTCTTTTCATGAGTGGCGTAACCCTTCACCGTCTCGACCAGATTGGGGATGAGGTCGTGGCGCTGCTTGAGCTGCACGTCGATGTCGGCGAAGGCTTGGCCGACCCGCTGTCGCATCGCGACCAGGCCGTTATAGGTCATGATCAGGTAGATGACGACGGCGGCGATCAGCCCCAAGATAACCCAGCCCATGGCGTGCTCCTCAAGCGCAGGCGAAATCCGGCATGCAACCTCGCATGAAGGACGACGTTGGGGAAGATGGCCGCAGCAGGCTGCGTGACGGGCTTCCGAGCGAGTCTGCGGAGAACGGTCGCCCCTGCCGCCCAACGGGGGGCGGAATTAATGCACTTCTTTAACCATTATTGTTCAAAAAAAGGAGGCGAACGTAACGTCATCGCGTTTCCCCAAGGGTCGGGACAAAAACAAATGAGAATGCCATTTTCAGGCTTGGGCCATTCCGTTGCCGGTGAAACCGCCGCAATAAGGCGCTCCCAGGCCGTCATCGAATTCGACATGTCCGGGAACATTCTTGAGGCGAATCATAATTTCACCGACGTCGTCAAATATTCACGTGAAGAAATCCTCGGAAAACACCATCGGATGTTTGTCGACGATGCATATCGCGGCTCGGCCGAGTACGCGGAATTCTGGGCCCGCCTGAATCGGGGCGAGGCGATCGAGGCGCAGTTTCTTCGGATCGCCAAGGGCGGCAAGCGGGTTTGGTTGCAGGCGACATACACGCCGATCCTCAATTCCTCCGGCAAGCCGGTGAAGGTCATCAAGTTCGCAACGGATATCTCCGCGCAGAAGGAAGCGACGGCGAACCTCGAGGGCCAGATCGCTGCGATCCGCAAATCCCAGGCTGTCATCGAGTTCGATCTCGCCGGGACGATCCTCGACGCCAACGACAACTTCCTCGGCGCGGTCGGCTATGCCCTGGCCGATATCGCAGGCAAGCATCACAGCCTGTTCGTCGATCCCGCCGAGCGGAGCAGCGAAGCCTACCGCCGGTTCTGGGAGAAGCTCGGGCGCGGCGAGTATGACGAGGGCCAGTATCGCCGGATCGGCAAGGGCGGCCGGCAAATCTGGCTTCAGGCGAGCTACAACCCGATCCTCGATGCGCTGGGCAAGCCCTTCAAAGTCGTGAAGTATGCCACCGACATCACCGCCAACAAACTGGCTCAGGATGCCCTGCGCGATGCCGTCGCCGATACCCGCGGTGTCGTCAATGCCGCCATGGCACGGGATCTGACCCAGCGGATCTCCTTGCAGGGCAAGACCGGCGAAATTTCCGAACTGTGTGGCGGCATCAACGAACTCGTCGATTCCTTCGCTGAGGTCATCCGGACAGTCTCGACGATTTCGCAACAGATCACCACCGGGGCCGACCGGATCGGTTCAGATAGCCGCGATCTGGCCCAGCGGACCGAAGAGCAGGCAAGCAGCCTTGAGGAGACGGCGGCGACCACCGAGGAGCTTGCGGCTTCCGTCAAGCAGAGCGCGGAACGCGCCCGCGAAGCGACTGGTCTCGGCGAGACCGCCAACGGCATCGCCAATCGCGGTGGCTCGATCGTCAGCGAAGCGGTCGTGGCGATGGAACGGATCGAGAAGGCCTCCAGCGACATCGCCGAGATCATTACGGTGATCGACAATATCGCCTTCCAGACGAATCTGCTGGCACTGAATGCTGCGGTCGAGGCGGCCCGCGCGGGCGATGCCGGCAAGGGGTTTGCCGTCGTGGCCTCGGAGGTCCGCGCTCTGGCGCAGCGTTCCAGCGAGGCTGCCAACGACATCAAGAAGCTGATCACGAACTCGACGCAGGAGGTCGCAAGCGGCGTCAGGCTGGTGAAGGATGCCGGCTCGGCCCTGTCCGAAATCGTCGGCTCGTCGACCAGCGTCGCCAGCGCACTCGCCGACATCTCCAGCGCGTCCAACGAGCAGGCCAATGGCATCGAGGAGGTCGCCAAGGTCGTCGCCCATATGGATGACATGACCCAGCGCAACTCCGCCATGGCCGACCAGAGCGCCGGCGTCGCGCGCGAACTTCAGACGGCGACGGGTTCGCTGAAGCAGATGGTCGAGAACTTCCGGATAGCCGGCAATGCCCCGGCACGCGATCTCGGCGCCAGCGTGATGGCCGAACTGAAGCAGGCGGCGCCGCATATGGGGCTGGGCCGCGCCGGAGCTACCCAGGCGGCCCCCCGGCCGCAGCGCCACGCGGTCGGCGGGGCGGCGGGAGGTTGGTCGGAGTTCTGACGTCCGCGGTCCGGGCGGTCAATCAACGGCGGCGGCGTGAAAGCGCCGCCGCGGAACGGCCGACTTGGTCAATCGCCGCTATAGCGCTCTTCCGTCCACGGGTCGCCGCGGTCGTGATAGCCGCGCACCTCCCAGAAGCCGGGCTGGTTGGCGGTCGTGAACTCGATCCGCTTCAGCCATTTCGCGCTCTTCCAGAAGTAGAGCTTCGGCAGCACCAGCCGCAGCGGCCCGCCGTGCTCGGTCGGGATCGGCTTGCCCTCCCAACTGTGGGCAAGCAACGCATCCTCGCTGGCGAAATCCTCCAGCGTCAGATTGGTGGTGTAGCCGTCATAGGAGTGCAGCACGACGAAGCCGGCCTCGGGCTTGGGATGCGCGAGGTCGAGCAGGGTCCGCGTCGAGACGCCCTCCCAGCGGTTGTCGTAGCGCGACCAGGTCGTGACGCAGTGGATGTCGGAGGTGTCCTGCGTCTGCTCCTGCGCCAGGAGATCGGCCCAGCGCCAGTGCAGCCGGTTCTCGACCGCGCCGTCGATGTCGAGCGTCCAGCTTTCCAGCGAAATCTCCGGCTGCAGGCCGAGATCGAGCACCGGCCAGTCCTTAACCAGATGCTGGCCCGGCGGCAGCCGCTCGCTGTCGGAACGGGCGATGCGCCCGGTCAGGAACTTGCCGGCACGTGCCCAAGCCTGCTTCGTCCGGGTCAGCTTGGTATCGGAGGGCGTCTCGGGGTCGTCGGTCATGGAAGACTCCTGTCCGCATTACGGAGGGGCGAGGGCCGCGTGCCAAACGAAGATCGCCATCGCCGTGGCGCTCCGCAAGCGCCATTCGTCGATCGCCCTTGCCCTTGATCCCGCTTTCCACTACATCGCGCCTGTCCGATAAGGCCGTGATCGATCACAGCCGGGGGCGGCCTTTTTGGCCGGCTCCCGTTTCGTGTTTGGGGCGGATCGTTCGGATGCGGATGTGAAACCGGCGGCCTTGCGCCGTTCTCTCGTTCCGGCGCTGCGATGCGCGGACGGGCGGACCAGCCTCTCACGAGGCGCCGACGGGAGCATCCGGCCTGCAACACCAACCCAATCGGGCGCTTGCCGGACATCCGCGGGATACGCGGCCGGCGTCAGGAGAATGCATGTCAGCCGTAGAAAGCTTTTCGGGCCGCGAGGATTTCGCCGCCCTTCTCGAGGAATCCTTCGGTCAGAACGAAGCCCTCGAAGGTTCCGTCATTAAGGGCATCGTCGTCGCCATCGAAAAAGACATGGCGATCATCGATGTCGGCCTGAAGACGGAAGGGCGCGTCGCGCTCAAGGAATTCAACGGCCCCGGCCGTGACCAGGACATCAAGGTCGGCGACGAGGTCGAGGTCTATCTGGACCGGATCGAAAACGCCCTCGGCGAAGCCGTCATCTCGCGCGACAAGGCTCGCCGCGAGGAGAGCTGGGTCAAGCTCGAGAAGGCTTTCGAGGCACGCGAGAAGGTCTCGGGCGTCATCTTCAACACCGTCAAGGGTGGCTACACCGTCGATCTCGACGGCGCCGTCGCCTTCCTGCCGCGTTCGCAGGTCGACATCCGCCCGATCCGCGACGTCGGCCCGCTGATGGGTCAGCCGCAGCCCTTCGAGATCCTCAAGATGGATCGCCGCCGCGGCAACATCGTCGTGTCGCGCCGCACCGTCCTTGAAGAGACCCGCGCCGAGGCTCGCTCCGAGCTCGTGGCTTCGCTCGAAGAGGGCCAGGTCATCGATGGCGTCGTCAAGAACATCACCGAATACGGTGCGTTCGTTGACCTCGGCGGCATCGACGGCCTGCTCCATGTCACCGACATGGCCTGGCGTCGCGTCAACCATCCGTCCGAGGTCGTGACCATCGGCCAGACGGTCAAGGTCAAGATCATCAAGATCAACCAGGACACGCACCGCATCTCGCTCGGCATCAAGCAGCTGCTTGCTGACCCGTGGGATGGCATCGCGGCGCGTTATCCCGTCGGTGCGCGCCTCAAGGGTCGCGTCACCAACATCACGGACTACGGCGCGTTCGTCGAAGTGGAGCCGGGCATCGAGGGCCTCATCCACGTCTCCGAGATGTCCTGGACCAAGAAGAACGTCCACCCTGGCAAGATCGTCTCGACCTCGCAGGAAGTCGACGTCGCGATCCTCGAGGTCGATCAGGTCAAGCGTCGCATCTCGCTCGGCCTCAAGCAGACCCTGCGCAACCCTTGGGAGGTCTTCGCGGAGACCCATCCGGCCGGTGCGGTGGTCGAGGGCGAGGTCAAGAACAAGACCGAGTTCGGCCTGTTCCTGGGTCTCGAAGGCGATATCGACGGTATGATCCATCTCTCCGATCTCGACTGGAACCGTCCGGGCGAGCAGGTCATCGAGGAATACAAGAAGGGCGACATGCTTCAGGCTGTCGTTCTCGATGTGGACGTCGAGAAGGAGCGCATCTCGCTCGGCCTGAAGCAGCTCGGCGGCGATCCCTTCGTGGATGCTGGCGAGTTCAAGAAGGGCCAGGTCGTCACCTGTGAGGTGATCGAGGTCAAGGAAGGCGGTCTCGACGTCAAGATCGCCGGAACCGACATGACCACCTTCATCAAGCGCGCCGAGATCGCTCGCGATCGTGCCGAGCAGCGCCCCGAGCGCTTCGCGGCTGGCGAAAAGGTCGACGCCCGCGTCATCCTCTTCGACAAGAAGGCCCGCAAGATCCAGGTCTCGATCAAGGCCCTGGAAATGGCCGAGGAGAAGGAGGCGATGGCGCAGTATGGCTCCGCCGACTCCGGCGCTTCGCTCGGCGACATCCTGGGCGCCGCCCTCAAGAAGGCGACGACCGACAAGAAGTGATCGTTCGGCCGCTGCGGCGGCCGGATATCTCGATCAGCCCGCGCGGAGAAATCCGCGCGGGCTTTTGTTTCTGATGACAGACCCAGGACCAAGACCATGACCACCGCGGCGATAGGCATCGATTTCGGCACCACCAACAGCGTCGTCGCGCTGGCCGCTGCCGACGGCTCGGTGACGACGCGGTCCTTCGCCACGAAGCAGGGCGCGGTCGACGCCTATCGCTCGGCCCTGATGTTCTGGCGCGAAGGCCGCCCGCCGCAGACCCGCATCGCCCATGTCAGCGGCCCCGACGCACTCGACATGGCCTTGGGCATGACCACCGAGCACCGCTTCCTGCAGTCGCTGAAGACGCATCTCTCCAGCCGCGCCTTCCAGGAGACGCGGCTGTTCGGCAAGCTCTTCGGGCTGGAGGACCTGATCGGCGTCTTCCTGTCGGATGTCTCCGCTGGCCTCGACGATCTCGCCGTCACGCCGCTGGTCTCTGGCAGGCCGGTGGTGTTCGCGGGCGAGCGCCCCGACGAGGAGTTGGCGCTCGGCCGGCTCAGGTCGTCCTACGCGAAAGCCGGCATGCCGCAGGTCGATTTCGCCTATGAGCCACTCGGCGCCGCCTATTGGTACGCCCGCGACCTGAAGCAGCCGCAGACCATGCTGGTCGCCGATTTCGGCGGCGGCACGAGCGACTTCTCGGTGATGCGCTTCGAGCCCGGCGGGGCAGGGCGGCTGGAGGCGATCCCGCTCTCCCATGCTGGCGTCGGCGTCGCCGGCGACACCTTCGACTACCGCATCATCGAGCATGCGATCTCGCCGGCTCTCGGGAAGGGAACGGATTACCGCTCCTTCGAGAAGCTGCTACCGATTCCCGCGCATTACCATGCCGCCTTCGCGCAATGGCACCGGCTTTCGCTGATGAAGAGCCGCGAGACGATGGCGGAGCTCAAGGCCCTGATCCGCGATGCCGTCGAGCCCGCCAAGCTCGAGGATCTGCTGACCGTGATCGAATATGATCTCGGCTACGAGCTTTACCGCGCCGTCTCGGCCGCCAAGATCGCGCTTTCGGGCGCCGATGAAACCGTGCTGCGCTTCAATCAGATGGATGTCTCGATCGAGCGCACCATCCGGCGCGCCGATTTCGACGGCTGGATCGCCGGCGACGTCGCGGCGATCGAGACCGCGCTCGACCGGGCGCTGACGGAGGCGAACGTCGCGGCCGGTGCGATCGAGGCCGTGTTCATGACGGGCGGCACCTCGCATGTGCCGGCTGTGCGCGCGCTGTTCGACCGCCGTTTCGGCTCCGGGCGCATCCATATCGGCGATGCCTTCCGCTCGGTGGCGAGCGGGCTTGCGCTGCTGGCGCTCGATCGCGCGCGCTCCTCGGTCGCGGCCTGAGCGCCGTCCTTCGCCTTGCCCCGCCTCCGGTGCGAGGTTACACCACGGACCCGAAGCCGAGTGGAGCGCCCTGATGTCGTCTGATGCCGATCTGCTTGCCGATCGCCGCAGCCTGCGCCGCAAGTTGACGCTCTGGCGCCTTCTCGCCGTCGTCGGCGTTCTCGGCGCTGCCGTCGTGGCCGGCCTGGCCTGGACGGGACGGACGCCCGGTTCGCTCAGCCAGGCCCATATCGCCCGCGTCACTATTTCCGGCTTCATCTCCGGCGACAGGCGCACGCTCGAACTGATCAAGTCGCTCGAGAACAGCCGCGCCGCCGCCGTCCTGATCAAGATCGACAGCCCCGGCGGCACGGTGTCCGGCTCCGAGGCGCTTTACGACGCCCTGCGCCGGCTGGCGGCAAAGAAGCCGATGGTGGCTGTCGTCGATGGCCTGGCTGCCTCGGGCGGCTATATCGCCGCGATCGGCTCGGACCGGATCGTGGCGCGCCAGAGTTCGCTCGTCGGCTCGATCGGCGTGCTCTTCCAGATTCCCAATGTCGGGCAGTTGCTGAACACTGTCGGCGTCAAGCTCGAGGAGGTGAAGTCGAGCCCGCTGAAGGCGGCGCCGAACGGCTTCGAACCGACCTCGCCCGAGGCGCGCGCCGCGCTCCAGCGCGTCGTCGACGACAATTACGACTGGTTCAAGCGCCTGGTGCGCGAGCGCCGCAAGCTCGGCGATGCCGAGATCGCGACGGTCTCCGACGGGCGCGTCCATACCGGGCGTCAGGCGGTCGGACTCAGGCTTGTCGACGAACTCGGCGGCGAGCCGGAGGCCATCGCCTGGCTCGAGCGCGAGAAGGGCGTCGCCAAGGATTTGAGTGTCCGCGACTGGCGTCGCCGCAGCGAATCCTCCTCCTACGGGCTCTGGAGTGCCAGCGAGGCGCTGGCCCGTGCGGCAGGTCTCGAAACGCTGGCGGCGCTGATCGCCCGCGCCGCCGATCAACCGCTCGGTTTGCGGCTTGACGCGCCCATGGCGCTCTGGCAGCCTGCAGTCGAAAAGTGATGTTGATACAAGCGGTTATATTGCAACGATGATTAAATCAGAACTTGTTCAACGCATCGCCGAGCGCAACAGCCATCTCTATCAGCGCGATATCGAGAATATCGTCACGGCGATCCTCGACGAGGTCGTCAAGGCGCTCTCGCGTGGTGACAGGGTCGAGTTGCGGGGCTTCGGCGCCTTCTCCCGAAAGGCGCGCTCCGCCCGCGTCGGCCGCAATCCCCGGACCGGCGATGCGGTCGAGGTCGAGGAGAAGTTCGTCCCCGTCTTCAAGACCGGCAAGGAACTGCGCCTGAGGCTGAACGGCAAGGCGTAATTCAGGGCGCAGGAAGGTCGAAAGCCGGAAACCACCGCAGGATTCCGGCGCCATTCAAGGGATTGCGAATTGGCGTAGCCTCGCTCCTTGTCCGGATTGCCGTCGAGGGTATCTAAAGATCGCGCGGGTGAGTTGACGGGCGCCACGATCGAGCGACCTCGCAAAGGAACAGCGATGAAATCCTTCTTCAAGGCCCTTGTGCTTGTGCCGATTGCGCTGGCGGTCGTGCTGTTTTCGGTCGCGAACCGGGCTGCCGTGCGAGTCTCCTTCGATCCGATCAGCCGCGATGCACCCGTCTTTGCCTTCGACGTGCCGCTCTTCGCCGTCGTCTTGGCGGCGCTGGCCGTCGGCGTGCTGATCGGGGGGCTCGCATCATGGCTGGCGCAGGGCAAGCATCGCAAGGCCGCTCGCCGCAACCGCCGTGAAGCCGACACGCTGCGTTCGGAGACGCAGATGCTGCGTGCCGCCGTGCCCGATTCCGCCTTGCCGGCGCTGACCAACGGGCGTGGCTGATGCGGCTTTTCGGACCCGCCGACATCGATGCCGCGCTGACTTTTCCGGGACTGATCGACACCCTCGCCGATGCCTTTCGCGGTGATGCCGTCGTGCCGCCGCGCACGCATCACCCGATCGAGCGTCCCGGCGAGGAAGCTGTCCTGCTGATCATGCCGGCCTGGAGCGCGCCTGGTAGCGAGACGCCTTATATCGGTACCAAGATCGTCTCCGTGTTCTTCGGCAATGGCACGCGCAACCTGCCCGGCGTCATGGGCGCCTATCTCTTGATGAATGGTGCCACCGGCGAGCCGCTGGCGGTGATGGACGGCACCCGGCTGACGCTGTGGCGCACGGCTGCGGCGTCTGCGCTCGCCGCCCGTTTCCTGGCGAACCCGACGGCCAGCAAGATGCTGATGGTCGGCGCCGGCGGGCTCGCCCCCTTCCTGATCAAGGCGCATCGCGCGGTCCGCCCGCTGACCGACGTCGCGATCTGGGCACGCCGCCCGGAGGCGGCCGAGGCGGTGGTTACCCAACTCGCCGGCGATGGCATCGAGGCGCGGGCCGTGACCGATATCGAGGGCGAGGCGCGCACGGCCGACATCATCTCCTGCGCCACCAATGCGAGCGAGCCGCTGATCCATGGCCGCTGGCTCAAGCGCGACGCCCATCTTGACCTCGTCGGCGCCTTCACCATGCAGATGCGGGAGGCCGATGCCGACGCGCTCGATCGCGCCCGCGTCGTCGTCGATTCCGCCAAGGCTATCGACGAGGGCGGCGACATCGCGATCGCGATCGAAGAGGGCAGCTACGCCGTCGACAGGATCGCAGGCACGCTGGCCGATCTCTGCCATGGCCGCATCGCCGGCCATGCGGAAGGCGGCGAGATCACGCTGTTCAAGTCGGTCGGTGTCTCGCTTGAGGACCTCGCGGCTGCCATTGCGGTGTGGGACAACCGGCCCGCCGCGTGAGGGCGGTCTGGCCTGCCGGGGCTAACGGCAAGGCTGGCTGGCTTTCGCGAGCCAACTCAGCGCGCACGGCCGGAGCCTCACGGGCTCCTCAAACCCGGATCGGCGCGCCGCCGATCGCGCCCATCAGCCACAACACCAGGAAGACGACCAGGGCGAGACCCAGGACGCCGCCGAGGCCGGTATTGCCATAGGAGCGATGGCCGTAATATCCGCCGCCGCCGAGCAGCAGGATCACCAGCAGAACGATGACGAGGGTGGACATGGCGAAACCCCTTTACGCTGCGTCGCAGGATCGCTGCGACGGTCTGTGGAAGGGCAACGCCCGGGGCACATGGCAAGTTCCGCGTGCAAGCGCCGGTGATGGCTTCTCTTTTCATGCTTTCGCACGAACCCGTCAGCCCATGCCCGTAGGCCGCCTCGGCCGCGCGAACCTTACTCCGCCTTGATCCCGATCTCCTTGATCAGATCGCCCCATTTCTTCATCTCGGCCTGCAGGAAAGCCCCCAGTTCGGCGGGCGTATTGCCCACCGGCTCGGCTGCGAGCGTGTCCATCTTGGCGCGCAGCGTCGGGTCGGCGAGCCCCGTCTTAGTGTCGGCCTGGATCTTGTCGATGACCGCTTGGGGCGTGCGGGCGGGCGCGAACAGCGCAAACCATGAGGATACGTCGAAGCCCGGAACGGTCTCGGCGATCGGTGCGAATTCGGGCGCCGCGGCCGAACGCTTGGCGGTGGTGATGCCGAGGCTGCGGATCGAGCCCGCGCGGACATGCGGCAGCGCCTGGGTGATGTTGTCGAAGATCAGGTCGATCCGCCCGCCGATCAGGTCTTGCGTGGCCTGGGCCGTGCCGCGATAGGGCACATGCACCATCTTCGTGCCGGTTAGCTTCTGGAAATACTCGCCCGAGAGATGCACCGAAGTGCCGACGCCCGAAGAGCCATAGGTCAGCTTGCCCGGATTGGCTTTGGCGTAGGCGATCAGCTCGGCGACGGTGTTGGCCGGCACATCCTTGTTGACGACGAGCAGGTTCGGCACCAGCGCGACCATGGTGATCGGCGCGAGGTCCTTGACCGGGTCGTAGTTCAGCTTCGGATAGAGATACTGGTTGGTGGCGAGGCCGACCGAGACGATCAGGATCGTGTCGCCGTTCGGCTCCGCCTTGGCGACGACGTCGGTACCGATATTACCGCCGGCGCCGGCCCGGTTTTCGACGACGAAATTGGTGCCCCATGCCTGGCCGAGCCTGTCGGCGACCAGCCGCGCAAGCACATCGGTCGCGCCGGCGGGCGGGAAGGGCACGACGAGCTTGAGCGTGCGCCCTTGCGGCCAGGCGCCCTGGGCCCAGGCAGCACCCTGCCCGAATCCGGGGGTAGCCAGCGTCGCCGCCAGACCGCCGAGCAGCGCGCGGCGGTCGATCCTGATATCCGTCATGATCCGTCTTCCTCCCGGAGGCGCGCTGGGTCCCGGATCTTGATCGTCCGGCTGGCGCGTATCCCGAAGCTGCCGCCTCATTGGCGGCTTGTCCATCGGCAAATCGTCGGTCCCGAGCTTGACCTTTGGCGCAGGCCACGGCGATTCTGTGCCGATGCTCGCCCTGAACCGCCGAATCGCCGCCGCTTCCGTGCTCCTGATCGCGGCGCTCGCGCCCGCTTTGGGGCATGCCCAGTCGACCGCCGATGAGGAAGCCAAGCGACGCGCCGCCAATATCGCGGCCTTCCCTGAAGCAGCGCGCGCCCTTTTCGGTCAGAAGACGGCGCCGGCCAGCATGCAGGCGCGTGCGATCGGCTCCTATGCGCGCGGCTGCCTGGCCGGCGCCACCGCGCTGCCTGTCGACGGTCCGAGCTGGCAGGTGATGCGGCTCGCCCGCAACCGGAACTGGGGTCACCCGATCCTGATCGACTATCTTGAGCAGCTCGCACGAGAGGTGCCCAGGATCAACGGCTGGCCGGGGCTCCTCGTCGGCGACATCTCGCAGCCGCGCGGTGGGCCGATGCTGACCGGTCACGCCTCGCACCAGATCGGGCTCGACGCCGATCTCTGGCTGACGCCAATGCCGCGCACCAAGCTCGACAGCGAGGCGCGCGAGAACATGCCGGCGGTCAACATGGCCCGCGCCGACTGGCGCGACGTCGATCCGAAGCACTGGACGTCGGCCCATACCAAGCTGATCAAGGCCGCAGCCAGCGAGCCCCGGGTCGAGCGCATCTTCGTCAATCCGGCGTTGAAGGTCGCGCTCTGCCGGGAGGCCGGGACGGACCGCTCATGGCTGAACAAGGTCAGACCGATCTGGGGCCACAACTACCATTTTCACATCCGCATGAGCTGCCCGGCGGGGATGGCGAGTTGCAGCGGCCAGGAGCCGCCCAATTTCGGCGACGGCTGCGGCGACGAGCTCACGGGCTGGATCGAACGCCAGCGTGCCGCGATCTTCGCGCCGCCGAAGCCGCCCCGCACCGGCCCGCCGCCGAAGCCCAAGCCGCCGATGTCGCTCGATGCGCTGCCGGACGAGTGCCGACAGGTGCTGGTGTCCCGGTAAAGTCGCGCCGAGGCGCAAGCGGCGTCCTTAACGCCGCGGCGTCGTCCGCCCGGCGCTATACGCGAACGGATCGCGCTGCGGCGTGATCGCGGGCTGAGCCTGATCGTAGCCCTCCTGATCGAGCACGCCCGTGCCTTCGTCGTCGCCGAGGATCATCTCTTCGGTCGGCGGCACCGAGCCCGGCAGCATCAGCGGGCCGCGCTGCTCGCTCGGCAAGGATTCGGGCTGGACGGAACCGGCCCGGTTCGAGCGCGGCGGGTTGAGCGGCCTGTTGTCATACTCTTCGAGGAAGCGCCGCTGGCCCTCCAGCCCCTGGCCGCCAAGACCTTGCCCGGCAAGACCTTGCCCCCCGACACCTTGGCCCGCGTGGCTCGCGACGGGATAGCCGCCCTGCACCGCGCCCGGCGGACGCATGCCGCCCGCTGGTTGGCGCAGCAAGCCGCCTCCGCTCGCGACCATGGCCGGAGCGCTCTCGCGCAACGCCGGCTGCGCCATCGAATAGGGCCGTGCCGGATCCGGTGGCGGCAGGTTGTAGTTCGGCGTGTACTTGATGATCGGCTTGCAGATGTGGCGGCCCTTGGAGTGCCGCGCCAGATCGATATGGAAGTGGTCGTAGTGGAACATGTCGGCGCCGGGGCCCAGCACGGTCGAGAAATGCTGGCAGGCGCCGACGAAGACCTCGCGCAGGAAGTTCTGCTCCTCCGGCGAACCGCGCCAGCCGTCCTTGACCGTGATGTTGCGGCCGTCGTTCAACCTGAAGGAGAACACGTCGACGGCGTTGCCGAAGGCGTGCTCGGAGGTGCGGCTGGTGCCGGTGCCGTTGTTCATGGCGCGGCAGGAATAGGAGCCGGCGCGCATCTCGATGACCTGCGCGCCGAGCACGTTCTGCGCGGCCGGCTGCACCACCTCGGCCAGCCACTTGTCGGTCGTCGCGACCACCGGGCAGGACAGGGTGGCGGAACTGGTCAAGCCGATGCCGCCATCGGCGAAGGCGGCGACCTTCAACGGCTTTTCCATGCCGCAGGTGCCGGGTCCGTCGATCGGCTTGCCGCGCAGGCTGACATAGGCGGAGAGCTGCACCTGGCGCGAGGCCAGGCAGGCGGCTTCCGCCTGGTCGCGCCAGGCGGCACGCTGCGGCTTCTGGAACTGGCCGCAGCCGGCAAGGCCGGAGCCGAGCAGGCCGAGCGCGATGAGGGCGAGGTGAAAGCGTCGCATGACTGATCAAATGCGACCCGTTTCGTGAACGGTTTCTCAACCGGGTGAGCCCGCGGCGACACAGCCGGATTAACTTTGGAGCCGCAGTTAACGGCTGCTTACCTGGGGCGCAGACCCGTTAACCAACGGCCCGACTTCCCGCGCAAGGCCCGCCATGCCAGACAGGCGACCGACCTTTTGGGAATCTGACGGCATGACCGGCAAGGCGCGATTCATCTTTCCGGTCCTGATGGCGGGCATCATGGCCTTCCTGATGACGGCCCTGGTGACCTGGCTCAATCTGGGCTTGCCGCCCAATTTCGTACGCCGCTGGCTCGAGGCCTTCGCGGTCGCCTGGCCCTGCGCTGCGGGCGCGGCCTTCATCGCCATTCCCGTCGCGCGTCGCGCGACGGCGCTGATCGTCCGGGTCATTGGAGAATAGCATGCAGAGCCTGCGCGACATCCTGAACCGCATCGAAGGCGGCGAGATCACCTCTGCGGATGCCCTCGCCGTGAGCGCGGCTCGCATCGCGGAGCACGAACCTCAGATCAAGGCCTTTGCCAGCCGCCCGGACACGCTACTGCCCGGCATCGGCCTGCTCGCCGGCATCGCCTGTGGCGTCAAGGACATCATCGACACCGCCGACCTGCCGACTCGGATGGGCTCCTCGATCTATGATGGCTGGAGCCCGCGCGCCGATGCGCCGATCGTCATGGCGCTGAAGGCTGCGGGCGCGACCGTCGCCGGCAAGACCCATACGACCGCCTTCGCCGCCAGCGATCCGGCACCGACGCGCAATCCCCACGACCTGACGGCGAGCCCCGGCGGCTCCTCTGCCGGCTCTGCGGCGGCCGTCGCCGCTGGCATGATCCCGCTCGCGCTCGGCACGCAGACCGGCGGCTCGGTGATCCGGCCCGCCGCCTATTGCGGCGTCGCGGCAATCAAGCCGTCCTATGCGCTCCTGCCCACCGTCGGCGTGAAGCCGTTTTCCTGGTCGCTCGATACGTTGGGGTTGATGGCGGCGAGCGCCGACGATGTCGGTTTCGCGCTGGCGGCGATCACCGGCCGCCCGGAGCTTGATGCGACCGCCGCGAGCCTGTCCGGGCTGCGCATCGGCATCCACCACCAGGCCTATGCTGGCGAGCCCGAGCCGGCTTCTGCAGCGGCGCTGCGGCGTTTCGAGGAACTCGCCGGCGCCGCGGGCGCGACGCTTGTTCCCCATGATGGCTCGACCGCGCTGGCCGAGGCCTTCCACGGCCATGGCCCGCTGCAGGACTACGAGGCCACGCAGGCTCTCGCCTGGGAATACGCAGTTCATCGCGACGCCCTGCCGCCTAAACTGCGCGCCTATCTCGACGCCGCCCGCGCGACGACGCCCAAACAATATGATGAAGCGCGTCGCCTCTCCCGCCGGGGCCGCGACGCCGCACGCGGGTTCTTCGCCGAGGTCGATGTCGTGGTCAGCTATGCCGCCCCGGGTGAGGCGCCCGATACGCTCGAATCCACCGGCGATTCCCGCTTCAACCGGCTCTGGACGCTGCTCGGCGTGCCCTGCGTGACCGTGCCGCTGATGCGCGGTCCGCGTGGTCTGCCGGCGAGCGTGCAGATCATTGGCGGGTTCGGCAGCGACGACCATGTCATTGCTGTGGCGAAGGGTCTGGAAAAGCTTGTCGAAGCAGCTGCGTAGCCGAGGTTATCCCCAAAACTATTCAATGGTTTAACTGCTATTTAAGGATACTGTTGGCTCTGCCGCCAGCCTGCCACGCTTCTGCCCCCTTTGCAGCCGCCGCCAGTTCTGCTAGCGTTGTGTCAGGTCAATGACAAAGGAGGGTGTGATGAGCCTCACGCTACGTCTCGACCGATTGATCATGGGTGCGGCCTTCGTTTTCATGATGGCGATCGTTCTGGGAGCGTTCTGACTGACGTCAGTCTCGAGTCGCAGGGACCACTAGAGCCTTAAGCCACGCCGTCGGGACACCCTCCCGGCGGCGTTTGCTTGTCTGCCCACACGAACTGGGGGCGGGTGGTCAGCTTTCCGGACAGGGCGTTTCGGTGACCTGCCACGACATCATGTTGATGACCCGGCCGCATTGCGCGAGGCGGCGCCCCTGCGTGGTGCGGATGCAGGCCGCAGCCCCCTCAGCGATCTTGCGGCCGTCGTTCCAGCAGAAGCAGAGAGGCTCG
This sequence comes from Hyphomicrobiales bacterium, assembly GCA_900470775.1. Lineage (GTDB taxonomy): Bacteria > Pseudomonadota > Alphaproteobacteria > Rhizobiales > Beijerinckiaceae > Allobosea. Next base: position 28,849 of record UCBZ01000008.1, read on the forward strand.
GGCGCCTGCGCCAGCCGGGGCGGATCGAGCGCAATGGCGGGCTCGCCTGCCTGCACATCAGCCGTGAACGAGACGATGACCACCAGCATCGCCGCCAGGCCGCGCCATGATGCCAAGGCCCGCCATGACGCTTCGGCAGGCCGTAGCGGCCTGCGTCTTGTATCGTGAAGTCCGGGCGCAATCGCGGTCACAGCTGACTCCCGCGCAACTTAAAACCCAGTGCAACGGCCAGACCTCCAGTCTAGCATGAAGCGCTATATCCGCCCAGTATCGTAATATTTATAGATTATTGTTATATCGCAAATGCTTAGTTGGCTCGACCTTGCGGAAGACGCCGGCATGGGCCATATTCCTGCAAAGAGAGCCCAAGGGGGGCTCCGGGAGGAACCATGTCTCTGATTTCGCTCGCCCGTCGTGGCCGTGTCGTCGCTGTCGTCGCCGCCACGCTTTTGCTGGTCCCGGTTCTTGCCGAGGCGCGCCCTGGTGGCGGCAAGGCGTCCGGAAGCCGCGGCTCGCGCACTGAATCCGCGCCGGCCCGCACCGACACCGCACCCAACGGAGCCCAGCCCTTCCAGCGCAGTGCGACGCCGTCGCCGACGCAGGCCGCTCCTGCTGCGGCAGGCGCCGCCGCGGCCGCCCAAGCTGCCCGGCCGTCAATGGCGCGAAACCTGATGATGGGCCTCGGCGCCGGTCTTCTGGGCGCTGGCCTGTTCGGCATGCTCTCGGGCGCTGGCTTCTTCAGCGGTCTTGCTTCGCTCGCCGGCATGTTCGGTTTCCTGCTTCAGATCGCCCTGATTGGTGGCGCGATCTGGCTGGCGCTGCGCTTCTTCCGTCGCCGTTCCGAGCCGCAATTGGCCGGCGCCGGTGCGCCGATGCCGCGCGAGACCTACCAGCCGCAGCCCGACGCACGCATGGGCGCCATGGCAGGCGGTGCCGTGGGTGGCGGTATGGGCCGTCCCGCTGCCGCGCCGCAGACCACGCCGATCGAGCTTTCGGGCGAGGATTTCAGCGCCTTCGAGCGCCTGCTCGGCGAGGTCAATGCGGCCTATTCGAACGAGGACGAGGCTGGTCTGCGCCAGCGCGTCACGCCTGAGATGTTCGGCTATTTCGACGAGGATCTCTCGGGCAATGCCCGCAAGGGCCTGGTCGACCGCGTCTCCGACGTGAAGCTGCTGCAGGGCGACCTCTCGGAAGCCTGGAACGAGGACGGTTTCGACTTCGCCACCGTCGCGATGCGCTTCAGCCTGATCAACGCGCTCTATGAGCGCGCCAGCGGCAAGATCGTCGATGGCAACGCGACTGTCCCGCAGGAGGTCACGGAGCACTGGACCTTCGTGCGCTCGCGTGGCGGCGCCTGGAAGCTCTCGGGCATCCAGCAGGCCGCCTGAGCGACCATCGATCGGAATATTGGAAAACGGCCGGGGCAACCCGGCCGTTTTTCGTTGCGGGGTTTTGGGTGTCCTGCGGTCGCGATCCGTTTTATAGGGCAAGTCCGTTGCTCGCTAAAACGCGACGTCATCCCGGACGCAGCGAAGCGGAGCTCCGGGATCCATCGTAAGGCTCGACAGCGCTCTATGATGGATCCTGGATCGGCGCGGCTTCGCCGCTTGTCCGGGATGACGCAGCGCTTCTTCCGCGAGCCTGCTGCCTTTGGAGTCTGCCACCATGTCCGATATGCGTCTCGTCGTCGTCGGTGCCGCCGGCCGCATGGGCCGGATGCTGATCAAGGCGATCCATGAGACGCCGGGCTGCGTGCTGTCGGCCGCGATCGAGCGGCCCGCTTCACCGCTGCTCGGCCAGGATGCCGGCGTGCTGGCGGGGCTGCCTGCGACCGGGGTGCTGGTCAGCGACGACGCGTTGCCGGCCTTCGTCGAGGCAGAGGGCGTGCTCGACTTCACCACGCCCGATTCGACGGTCGCCTTCGCCGCGCTCGCCGCCCAGGCCCGCATCGCCCACATCGTCGGCACCACTGGACTGGAGCCGCAGCATCTGGCGAAGCTCGAGGCGGCGGCCCGCCATGCCGCGATCATCCGCTCCGGCAATATGAGCCTCGGCGTCAACCTGCTCGCGGCGCTCGTACGCAAGGTCGCGGCGACCTTGGGCACCGACTGGGACATCGAGATCGTCGAGATGCATCACCGCATGAAGGTTGATGCGCCCTCAGGCACGGCCGTCCTGCTCGGCGAGGCCGCGGCCAAAGGCCGGACGGTCGATCTGGCGCAGCAGCGTGTCGCCGTCCGCGATGGCCAGACCGGCGCGCGTGCGCCCGGCACGATCGGCTTTGCCGCATTGCGCGGCGGCACCGTCGTCGGCGACCACAAGGTCATCTTCGCCGGCGCGGGTGAACGGCTCGAATTCAGCCATGTCGCCGAGGATCGCGGCCTGTTCGCGCAAGGCGCGGTCAAGGCGGCGCTTTGGGGCAGGGGGCGCAAGCCCGGCCTGTATTCGATGACCGACGTGCTCGGCATCGATGCTCTGTGACGCGGCCCGATGACCCGACTCGCCGTCGCACCCGGCGTCTTCCACTGGCCAGGCTATCTGTTGCATGAGGAGCAGGCCGCGCTGGTGGCGGAACTCCGCGAGGTGGCGCGTCTGGCGCCCTTCTTCCAGCCGCGCATGCCCAAGACCGGCAAGCCATTCTCGGTCCGCATGACCAATTGCGGTGCGCTCGGTTGGGTCTCGGACGAGGTTGGCTATCGCTACCAGCCGCTGCATCCCCTGACCGGTGAACCCTGGCCGCCGATGCCGGCGGTACTGTCTCGCGCCTGGCAGGAGCTCGCGGGCTACCCGCATCCGCCCGAAGCCTGTCTGGTCAATTTCTACGAGGCCAGCGCCAGGATGGGCCTGCACCAGGATCGCGACGAGCAGGACTTCGACGCACCTGTGCTCTCGCTCTCGCTCGGCGACACGGCGGTCTTCCGGATCGGCGGGACCCAGCGTGGTGGCAAGACCATGTCGCTGAAGCTCGCCTCGGGCGATGCGCTGCTCTTCGGCGGTGAGGCCAGGCTCGCCTATCACGGCATCGACCGCATCCTGGCCGGCTCGTCGGCGCTGCTGCCGCAGGGCGGGCGGATCAACCTGACCTTGCGGCGGGTGACTGATCCACGTCATGCTCGGGCTTGACCCGAGATCTCATGCCCGAGAGTCTCGGCTCTCCGCTTCGCTACGGCGAGAATGACGACTACTTGCCTGCATCCGCTCCCGGCAGGCTCGGAAACGACCAGCCCAGCAGGATCGAGCCGGCCCGCAGGCCAAATCCGGCCGCAAGCCCGCCAGCCAAGACCGGCATCGGGCCGAAGCCGAAATGCGTCAGCAGCGCTGTCGCGGCGGCGCCCGCCGCAGCGGCCGTGACGTAGAAATCCCGGCTCCACAGCACCGTGGCGCGGTCGCCGGCGAGGATATCGCGCAGGATGCCGCCGAAGGAGGCGGTCATGGCCCCGAGCGCGACCGCCGACAGCATCGGCACACCGGCGGCGAGCGCCTTCTGCGTCCCGGAGACGGCAAACAGCGCAAGCCCCGCCGCATCGGCCCAGATCAGCAGGCGCTTGGCGCCCCAGCCGTCGAGAACTGTCGGCCGGCGATAGGCGATGACCCAGGCTGTGAGCGCGACGCCGCTGCAAAGGATGACGTCGGAGGGAGCCTGCGCCCAGAACACGGTCCGGCCCAGCAGCAGATCGCGCAGCGTGCCGCCGCCGACGCCGGTCGTGGTGGCGAGCAGGATGAAGCCGAACGGGTCCATGCCCTTGCGGGCGGCGACGAGGGCGCCGGTGAGCGCGAAGACGGCGACGCCGGCGGCCTCAAGCACGGCTCAGTTGCCGGCTGGCGGCGTGTTTCCGTCCTCCGCTGCCGGGGGCTTCGGGGCCCCGGCCGAGATGCCGACCAGCGCCGGCCGCAGTACACGTTCGCCGATCTTGTAGCCGGACTGCACGACCTTCGAAACCAGACCTTTCGCGATGTCCGGATCGGGCGCCTCGAACATCGCCTGATGCATGTTCGGATCGAACTTTTCGCCCTGGGGGTCGATCTTGCGCACGCCATGGCGCTCCAGTGTCTTCAGCAGGTCGCGCTCGGTCAGGTCGACGCCCTCGATCAGGGCCTTCAGAGCGGGTTCCTCGGCTGCGCGCGCCGTCTCGGGCAGGCTTTCCAGCGCCCGGCGCAGATTGTCGGCCGAGCCCAGCAGGTCGCGGGCAAAGCTCGTCACGGCATAGGCCTTGGCGTCAGTGATCTCGCGCTCGGTGCGCCGGCGCAAATTCTCCATGTCGGCAAGCGTGCGCAGCAGCTTGTCCTTGAGGTCGTCGCGCTCGGCTTCGATCCTGGCGAAATTGGCCTGGATGATCTCCTCGGGAGACTGGGGCGCGGACTCGTCGACCAAAGGTTCGGCGTTCGGGTTTTCCGTCGCAGGATTCTGCGTCATGGCGTGATCCAATTCTGACAAGGCGTGGCGGCCTGCAAAGACGGGCGATGCAGGCTGCGTTCGTGGCCGATATCGGGCTTATGCCGGGTTAAATCAAGCACGCGCGGCCGTCTTGGCCTTGGCTGCATGCGCCTTCTCGGCGTCGGGACCGAAGACGTCGAGCAGCGCCCGGCGGATCGTCAACTGCCGCGCGGTCGAGACGATCTTGGCGTTGGTCAGGTCGGTGACGTAGAACACGTCGACCGCCTTCTCGCCGAAGGTCGCGATGTGCGCCGAGGCGATGTTGAGGTTGAGTTTCCCGATCGCGGTGGTGAGGTCATAGAGCAGCCCCGGCCGGTCGAGCCCGGCCACCTCCAGCACGGTGTGGCGGGCTGACAGGACGTTGTCGATGATCACCTCCGGTGCGACCTGGAAGGTCTGGCCGCGCTGCGGCGGGGCGCGGCGCTGCGCGACAAGATCGGCGATCTTGATCTCCCCCTTCAGCGCGCGCTCGATGGCGGCCGCGATCCGCTCGGCTCGGCGCAGTTCGTCGTCATCCATGTCGAAGGCGCGCGAGACCGAGATCGTGTCGAGCACGAGCCCGTCCGTCGTGGTGAAGATCTGCGCATCGACGATGTTGCCGCCGGCCGCCGCGCAGGCGCCGGTGACGATGGCGAGCAGGCGCGGATGGTCGGGCGCTAGGATGGTGAGTTCGGTCACGCCGCGGAACCGGTCGGTCTCGACCAGCGTCGCGGTGGTGCGGCCCTCTGCTTCCGCCTGGCGCAGGAAGCGCGCATGCTTTTCCTGCTGGCCGACATCGACCTTGATCCAGTAGGCCGGGTAGTGCCGCGCCAGATAGGCGTCGCGCTCGGCGGCCGGCCAGTCGGAGAGGCGTTCCTTCAGGGCGTCCTGCTTCTTCTCGACCCGCGCCTTGCGCTCGATCACCGAATAGCCGCCGGCGAGCACGATCTCGGTCTCGTAGTAGAGCGTGCGCAGAAGCTGGCCCTTCCAGCCGTTCCAGACGCCGGGACCGACCGCCTTGATGTCGGCGAGCGTCAGCACCAGCAGCAGCTTCAGCCGTTCCAGCGTTTGCACGGTCGCGGCGAAGCTCTCGATCGTCTTCGGGTCGCCGAGGTCGCGGCTCTGCGCGACGGTCGACATGTCCAGATGATGCTCGACCAACCAGGCGGCGGTTTCCGTCTGTCCCTCGGTGAGGCCCAGCCTCGGCCCGAGCTTGCGCGCGATCCTGGCGCCCGCGATCGAATGATCCTCGATCCGCCCCTTGGCGATGTCGTGCAGGAACAGCGCGATATAGAGCGCCCGCCGGTTGGTGATCGTCGGCATGATCTCGTTGGCGAGAGGATGCTCGGTTTCGAGCACGCCGGCATCGATCTCGGCGAGCACGCCGATGGCGCGGATCAGATGCTCATCGACCGTGTAGTGGTGATACATGTTGAACTGCATCATCGCCACGACGCGCCCGAAATCGGGCACGAACTTGCCGAGCAGCCCGGATTCGTTCATCCGCCGCAGCACGGCCTCCGGCGAGCGCCGGGCCGTCAGGATCTCCAGGAAGATCCGGTTCGCGTCGGGGTCGTTGCGCAGTGGCGGCGTGACCAGCCGCAGCGACTGCGTCACCAGCCGGCTGGCATCGGGGTGGATGGCGAGGTCGTCGCGGCTGGCGATCTCGTAGAGCCGCAGCAGGTTGACCGGATCGCGGCGGAAGGCGTCGGGATCGATCACGTTCAGGCGCTGGCTCTTCAGCGTGAAATCCGGGTGCCCCAGGGCGCGTACGCGCTTGCGCTTGGCAAACGAGCCAAGCAGGCGCGACAGCGAGGCGCGCGGCTTCTGCTGGCGCGCCTCCAGCGCCGCGCAGACGATCGCGGTCAGGTCGCCTACATCCTTGGCGACGAGGAAGTATGCCTTCATGAAGCGCTCGACCGGCGCCTGGCCGCTGCGACCGGCATAACCGATCGCGGCAGCCACCTGGCGCTGCAGGTCGAAGGACAGCCGTTCCTCGGCCCGGCCGGTGATGAAGTGCAGCCAGCAGCGCACGCGCCAGAGAAACTCCTCCGAGCGCTGGAACATCAGCAGTTCCTTGCGGTCGAACAGGCCGGCGGCCACGAGTTCGCGTACATCGTTGACGCGGTAGGCGTATTTCGCGATCCAGAACAGCGTGTTGAGATCGCGCAAACCGCCCTTGCCGTCCTTGACGTTGGGCTCGACGAGGTAGCGCGAGGTGCCGGCGCGCCGGACGCGGGTCTCGCGTTCCTGCAGCTTGGCCTCGGTGAAGGCCGGTGCCGTGCCCTCGATCACCTCGGCGCCGAAACGGCGCACCATGTCGTGGAACAGCAGTGCATCGCCGGCGATGAAGCGGGCCTCGAGCAGCGCCGTGCGGATCGTCATGTCGGCCCGCGCCTCGCGCACGCAGTCATCGATCGAGCGCACGGAATGGCCGACCTTGAGTTTCAGATCCCAGAGCGGATAGAGCATCGCCTCGACCACGCTCTCGCCCCAAGCGGTCTGCTTGTGCGGGAAAAGGAAGAGCAAATCGACATCCGAGCCCGGCGCCAGCGTGCCACGGCCATAGCCGCCGACCGCGACCACGGCGATGCGTTCCGATTGGGACGGGTTGAGCGCCGGATAGAAATGCTCGGTCGCAGCGACATGCAGGCAGCCGACGACGCCGTCCATCACCGCCGAGAGATGCTGTGCGCAGACCAACCCGTGACGTGGCCGCTTCAGCAGCTCGCGCGCCGAGGCGTGCCCCTGGTCGAGCACCGCGCGCAGCCCGGCCACGAGCTGGCTGCGGGTCTCGACAGTATTGCCGCCGGCATTCTCAAGCAGATGGGCGACGGCGCGCTGGGGGGACTCCAGCACGGAGCCGAGCTCGAGTGCCGGGTGATCGGCGACGGATGACACCAAGCCTGACCTCGATTGCTGACGTCGATCGGCGCAAAGGCCGTCTTCGCTGGTTAGCATGCGAGGGGGATTCGCAAAGCGCTTTCATTAAGCGAAAAAAATATGTGGAATATATCATTCAACATCCCTGGGCGTTCTGTTTGACATACAGAACGAATAGACCTACAAGACGGATACGCGCCGATTTGAGCCACCCGCTTGCGGGCGCGAAACAAGTGCAGCTAAAGCGTGGGGTGTGGGCGCATTTCTGTCGCCTGGTCCCTTCGCGCATCGAAAGGGAACCACTGATGACCATCACCCGCCGCCTCGCCGTCGCCGGCCTTGCCGCCGCCTCGCTCGCTTTCACCGTCGGTCAGGCCTTCTCTCAGGCGCCCAAAGAAATCCGGGTCGATTACGCGACCTATAATCCCGTCAGCCTCGTCCTGAAGGACAGTGGCATCCTCGAGAAGGCGCTCGCCGCAGACGGCATCACCGTCCGCTGGGTCCTCTCGGCCGGCTCCAACAAGGCGCTCGAATTCCTCAATGCCGGTTCGATCGATTTCGGCTCGACGGCTGGCGCTGCCGCTCTGATCGGCAAGATCAACGGCAACCCGATCAAGTCGATCTATGTCTATTCGCGACCTGAATGGACCGCGCTCGTCACCGGCGCCAAGAGCGACATCACCAAGGTCTCCGACCTCAAGGGCAAGCGCGTCGCCGTCACCCGTGGCACCGACCCGCATATCTTCCTGGTCCGCGCTCTGACCGATGCCAAGCTGACCGAGAAGGACGTCAAGCTCGTCCTGCTGCAGCACGCCGACGGGCGCCTCGCACTGGAGCGTGGCGATGTCGACGCCTGGGCCGGGCTCGACCCGCTGATGGCCGCAGCCGAAGTCGAGAGTGGCGCCAAGCTATTCCATCGCAAGGCCGCCGACAACACCTGGGGTGTGCTGAACGTCCGCGAAGCCTTCGCCAAGGACAACCCGACTCTCGTCCGCAAGGTTCTGGCGGCCTATGAGGAGGCGCGCGCCTATTCGCTGGCCAACCCGGCCGAGCTGAAGAAGACGCTGGTGGCCTATACCAAGCTCTCGGATGCCGTGATCGAGCGCCAGCTCACCCGCACCGAACTGACCCATTCGGCGATCGGCCAGGCCCAGGCCGATACGATCATCGCCGCCGGTCTCGCGCTCAAGGAAGCGGGCGTGCTGCCTGCGACCACGGATGTGAAGGCCGTGGTCGACGATCTGCTCGACCGCCGCTTCGCCGCCACGAACTGAGGCGGCACAGGGTTCGATGAGCGCGCTCGGCGTCGAGACGGCCGGTGCCGGCGAGCGCGGCGGCCCCTCTCGCCCAAGGCCGCGCCGCCGGATGCTCGCGCTCGCCGGCTTCGCCTTGCCGGTTCTGCTGGCGGTGCTGTGGGAGATCGCGGTCAAGGCGGGCCTTGCCAATGGCCGGCTGATGCCGCCGCCGAGCGTGGTGGGCAGGACACTCTGGGGCCTCGCGGCATCGGGCGAACTGCTGACCCATGCGATAGCGACGCTCTGGCGGGTCGCGGCGGGCTTCGGCCTCGGCGCGGCGGCAGGCACGCTGCTCGGCGCGGTGACCGGCGCATTGCCGGTGGCGCGCGGCCTGCTCGATCCCACCCTTCAGGCCTTGCGCGCGATTCCCTCGATCGCCTGGGTGCCGCTCTTCATCCTCTGGCTCGGCATCTTCGAGGCTTCGAAGGTCGCGCTGATCGCGGTCGGCGTGTTCTTCCCGGTCTATCTCGGCGTCGCCGCCGCGATCCAGGGCATCGACCGCAAGATCGTCGAGGTTGGCCGCGTCTTCCGGCTCGGCCGGCTGGCGATGGTCCGGCGGGTGCTGCTGCCGGCGATCCTGCCGGACTGGATCACGGCGCTGCGCTCGGGCCTGGGGCTCGGCTTCATGTTCGTGGTCGCAGCCGAGATCATGGGCGCGAGCGAGGGCCTCGGTTACCTCCTGGTGGACGGCCAGCAGCTTGGCCGTCCCGACACCATCATCGCGGCCATCATCAGCTTTGCCGTGCTCGGCAAGCTGGCGGATGGGCTCCTCGTCGCTCTGACGCGACCGGTCCTCGCCTGGCAGGATACGGCCCGCGACAAACTCTAGAAAGTCGCCCTCGATGCTGAGCTTCGAGACCCTGTCGAAAACCTATACCGACGGCACGCAGGCGCTTTCGGCCGTGACCGTCGATGTCGCGCCGGGCGAGATCCTGGCGCTGGTCGGCGGCTCCGGCTGCGGCAAGACCACGCTGTTGCGGTTGATCGCCGGGCTGGACCGCCCGAGCGCCGGACGCATCATCCTGAACGACGAGACGATCACCGTGCCCCGCGCCGATGTCGGCGTCATCTTCCAGGAGCCGCGCCTGTTCCCCTGGCTCTCGGTGGCCGAGAATGTCGGCTTCGGCCTGTCGCATCTCTCGGCTTTCGAGCGCGAGGGGCTCGTCACCAACGCGCTCGTCCGGGTCGGCCTTGCCGGCCATGACGGGCGCTGGCCGCGCGAACTCTCCGGCGGCCAGCAGCAGCGCGTCGCGATCGCACGCGCGCTGGTGACGCGGCCGAAGCTGCTCCTGATGGACGAACCCTTCTCGGCGCTCGACGCCACCACGCGGGCGAGCCTGCACGGCCATCTCCTGGCACTCTGGGCCGAGAGCCGCCCGACCATGGTGATGGTGACCCATGACGTCGAGGAGGCGGTGACGCTGGCCGATCGCATCGTGGTGATGCAGCCCAAGCCCGGCCGCATCTTCGACGAGTTCGACAACCCGCTCGCCCGCCCGCGCGACCGGCTCTCGCCGGCCTTCGACGCCGCCAAGCGCGACGTGCTGCGCAGCCTCGACCGCTCGCTGCGCGATGAGGCCCCGCATCAGCAGAAGACGGCCGAGACGGCGGGGATGTGGTGGTGACGTCTCGCCCCTCATTCGCTTTACGATGGTCTGCGGCCGCGCAAGGCTCTATCAGCCATCCTGACAGGCCCATCTGAATCCGAGGTTCAAAACCATGGACGTCACCGCTCTCCGCGCTCTCCAGGCTCCCCTGAAGGACGCCTACCGCACCGATCCGGAGGCCGCGGTCGTCACGCTCAAGGCCCGCGGCGAACTCGACGACCAGCACATTGCCTGCAAGGTCGAGACCGGACGGGCCATCGCGCTTGCCGGCCTGCACCCGGCCACCGGCGGTACGGGCGCCGAACTCTGCTCCGGCGACATGCTGCTGGAGGCGCTGGTCGCCTGCGCCGGCGTCACGCTGAAGGCGGTCGCAACCGCGCTCGAGATCGAGCTGAAGAAGGGTATCGTCCATGCCGAGGGCGATCTCGACTTCCGCGGCACGCTGGGCGTCGCCAGGGATGCAGCCGTCGGCTTCAAGGCGATCCGGCTCTCCTTCGAGGTCGAGACCGACGCCCCGCAGGAGAAGCTCGACGCCCTGCTGAAGCTGACCGAGCGCTATTGCGTCGTGTTCCAGACGCTGAACGTGAAGCCGGAATTGAGCGCGGTGCTGACGGTCGCCTAATCACTCCGCCGCGTTCTTCAGCGCCAGCCCCTCCGCAAACGGCAACGTCGGCTCGGCCTTCGCGTCGTCGAACTCCAGCGCGACGATCCGCTCGCCCCGGCTGGTGATCTTGCCGGCCGAGGTGCGGATGCCGGCGACGTCGTCCTGGGTCTGGCGGAAATGCTGGTCGAGCTTCTCGGCCCGTTCGCCCAGCCGCCGGACATCGACCAGAAGCTTGCCGACCTCGCTCTGGATCACCTGCGCCTCCTCGCGCATGCGGGCGTCGCGCACCAGCGACTGCATCAGCTGGATCGCCAGCGCCAGCAGCGATGGCGAGACGATCATGATCCGGGCGCGATGCGCCTTCTGGATGACGTCGTCGAAATGCTCGTGCAGATCGGCATAGATCGATTCCGACGGCACGAAGAGCAGCGCCATGTCCTGCGTCTCGCCGGGCAGGAAATAGCGCTCGGCAATGTCCTTCACATGCACGCCGACATCGTTGCGGACGCGGATGCACGCGGCCTTGCGCGCCTCGTCGCCGCGCGCCTCCCGCAATAGCGTGAAGCTCTCGAGCGGGAACTTGGCGTCGATCACGAGGCCGCGCCCGTCGCCCGGCAGGGTCACCATGCAGTCCGGTCGCCGGCCGTTCGAGAGCTGCGGCTGGAAGGCGAAGAAGGCGCTCGGCAGCCCGTCGCGGATGATCGCCTCCATCCGACCCTGGCCATAGGCGCCGCGTGCCTGCTTGTTGGAGAGCACGTCCTTCAGCGTCACCACCTCCGAGGTCAGGTCGGTCAGGTTCTTCTGCGCCGAATCGATCACGGCCAGCCGCTCCTGCAGCTTGCCGAGGCTTTCCGAGGTCTGACGGACGTTCTGCTCCAGTCCCTGGCCAACCTGATGGCGCAGGCCGTCCATCCGGTCGGCGACGAGCCGTGCCAGATCGCCCTGCCGCGTCGACAGAATCTCGGCCATCGACTGCATGCGTCCGGTCAATTCGGACTGGAGCCGGTTCATCTCCGCGACCTTGTCGTCCATCTCGCGGGCGCGCTCGGCGGCGATCGCCGCTTCCAGCGCGCGGCCCCGGCCGCCGCGCCAGGAGGAAAGCGCGACGATGACGAGCAAGCCGAGGCTCAGGACAGCGAAGCCCAAAGCGGCCTCGGCCCATGTCACGGGGCGGTCGAGCAGGATGAAGGCGATCTCTTTCATGGGGAGAGCCTAGCCGATTCGGGTGAATCAATTCGAACGAAAGCGGAACAGTTTGACCGACTGCACGCAAGAGCTTATGTCGCCGGTTCGTCACGAAAACCCGCGCAGAAACCCGTCCATGGCCATCCGCCCACTCGTCATCCTGCCTGATGCCCAGCTTCGGCTGGTCTCGACCCCGGTCGAGGAGATCACACCCGAAATCCGCACACTCGTCGCCGACATGTTCGACACGATGTATGATGCGCCCGGCATCGGCCTCGCCGCCATCCAGATTGGCGCGCCTTGGCGCGTCGTGACGCTCGACGTCGCCAAGCGGGCCGCGAGCGAGGCGGAGGAGGACGAGCCGGAAGGCGGCGAGGCGCAGGAGAAGCGTGACGCCCAGCCGCGCGAGCCGATGGCCTTCATCAACCCCGAGATCACCTGGTCTTCGGATGAGACCAGCGTCTATGAGGAAGGCTGCCTCTCGATCCCCGAATATTACGAGGAGGTCGAGCGCCCGGCCTCAGTCAAGGTCGCCTATACGGATCTCGACGGCAAGCGCCAGGAGATCGAGGCCGACGGGTTGCTCGCCACCTGCCTGCAGCACGAGATCGACCACCTCAATGGCGTCCTTTTCATCGATCATCTCTCGCGCCTCAAGCGCGAGCGCGTCACCAAGCGCTTCGCCAAGCAGGCCAAACGCGACGGGGTCGCGTAGGCAAGGATACCGCCGTCCTGGCGCGTTTAAGGTAAAGTCCAGCGTATGAGTTTGCGCGTCATCTTCATGGGCACGCCCGATTTCGCGGTGCCGACGCTGACCGAGATCATCGGCCAGGGCCACGAGGTCGTGAGCTGCTACACCCGCGCCCCGGCGCAGGCCGGGCGCGGACTCGAACTCAAGCCCTCTCCCGTGCACAGGGCGGCCGAGCGCTTCGGCATTCCCGTCTTCACGCCCTCGACCCTGAAGACGGCCGAGGTCGCCGAGCAGATCGCCTCACATGATGCGGATGTCGCCGTCGTCGTCGCCTATGGCATGATCCTGCCGCAAGCGATCCTCGATCTGCCGGAACTGGGCTGCCTCAACCTGCATGCCTCGCTGCTGCCGCGCTGGCGCGGTGCGGCTCCGATCCAGCGCGCGGTCATGGCCGGCGACGCCGAAAGCGGCGTCTGCGTCATGAAGATGGAAGCCGGTCTCGATACCGGCCCGGTCGGCATGGTCGAGCGGCTGGAGATCGGCCCCGACATGAATTCGGGCGAACTGCATGACCGGCTGGCGCCCCTGGGCGCGGATCTGATGGTGCGCGCATTGGCGGCGCTCGGACGCGGGGCCCTGCACTTCACGCCGCAGCCGGAGGAGGGCGTCACCTATGCCGCCAAGATCGGCAATGCCGAGGCGAAGCTGAACTGGGCCCGCCCTGCGCGGCAGGTGCATGACCTCGTGCGCGGCCTTGCGCCCTTTCCCGGCGCCTTCGCCGAGATCGATCTGGGGAAGGGGCCGGAACGCCTCAAGATCTTGCGCACGGCCCTCGCCGGCGGCGCGGCCGAGCCCGGCATGCTGCTCGACGACGAGGGCACGGTCGCCTGTGCGGAAGGAGCCGTGAAACTGCTTCAGGTCCAGCGGGCTGGCGGCCGGCCTGTCAGCGGAGCCGAGTTCCTGCGTGGTGCCCGGCTCGCCGCCGGCGCGACGCTCTGATGCCGCGCTACAAGCTCGTCATCGAATATGACGGTACGCCCTTCTCGGGCTGGCAGCGCCAGCTCAACGGATCGTCCGTGCAGCAGAGCGTTGAGGAGGCGATTCAAGCCTTCTGCGGCCATGCGGTCAGGCTGCATTGCGCGGGCAGAACCGATGCCGGCGTCCATGCCACGCATCAGGTCGCCCATGTCGATCTCGACAAGGAATGGCGCACCGACGTGGTGCGCGACGCCAGCAATGCCCGGCTCAAGAGCCTGCCGGTCGCGGTCGTCAGCGCGGAAGCCGTGCCCGACGATTTCGACGCGCGGATCTCGGCCAAGCGGCGCTATTACATCTACCGCATCATCGACCGGCGCGCGCAGCCGGCACTCGACCGCGACCGGCTCTGGCATGTGCCGGTGAAGCTCGACCACGAGGCGATGGACCGCTCGGCCAAGGCGCTGCTCGGTCATCACGACTTCACCACCTTCCGCGCCGCCGAATGCCAGGCCAACAGCCCGATGCGGACGCTCGACCGGCTCGATGTCCGCCGCGAGGGCGACGAGATCGTGGTCTATGTCCACGCCCGCTCCTTCCTGCACCATCAGGTCCGCTCGATCGTCGGCTGCCTGAAGATGGTCGGCGCCGGACGCTGGCCGGAGAACAAGCTGGGCAAGGTCCTGGCGGCGTGCGACCGCTCGCAATGCGCCGCGCTGGCGCCGCCCTGCGGGCTTTATTTGGCAGGGGTGGACTATTGAGGGCGCCGCGCGATCCGTCGCGTCACAGCGGCAGCAGCCCGAAGAGGCGCACCACGCCGTAATCCGCGATCACGCTCGCCAGCGCGATCGGAGCCGCGATCGCGCTCTCCTTGCCGAAGGCGGCGCGCGCCACGCAGTAGCGCAGCCGCAGCACGATCGCGCCGAAGGCCAGCGCCTGCATCGCGGCGAGGTTCGGGTTCGACCAGCCGATGGCGAACACGGCGGCCGGCACGGCCATCAGGCTGGCCGAGACGATTCCCGCCCAGTTCCAGGCGATGACGAAGCTGGTGAAGCGCGGCGCATGGGCGAGGTTCGGCGCGAGTGCGATCAGGAGAGCGGGCACCGCCAGAACGGCGAGCAGTTCGGCTCCGATCACGGCCACGGCCAATGCAGGCGATGTGAACAATCCGGCGGAGTTGGGCAGCCCGGCAAGCAGGCGGACGGCGGCCAGGATGGCGATGCTGGCCGGCAGCATCAGCGCGAAGGCGAGGAAGGAGCGCCAGAAGCCGTCGCGCGTCAGGTCGAGTTCCTGGAGCGCCTCGGAGCCCTGGGTCATCAAATGCCACGAACCGCGCAGCGACCGCGTCACGTCCTCAGCAGCAAGCCTCATGATCCAATTCCTTAGACTTTCGTCTAAGGCAAATATTGGCCTAACCGACGGTGGCGTCAAGCCTCATGCTGCATTGCAAAATAAGCCGTGAGCAGCCGGTGCGTGATCCGCTCCAGCGCAAGCAGATCCGCAGCCGCCACGCATTCGTTGACCTGATGCATGGTTTTGCCGACCGGGCCGTACTCCACCACGGGGCAGTAACTCTTGATGAAGCGCGCATCCGAGGTGCCGCCAGTGGTCGAGAGGGCAGGGCGCCGGCCCGTCTCGGCCTCGACGGCATCTGCCACCATTGCCACAAAAGGACCGGGCTGCGTCAGGAACGCGACTGAATTGGTCGGCTCGAAGCTGATCTCGTAGCGCACGCTGTTGCCGGCCGTCTCGCGCAGCCGCCGCTCGATCTCGGCGGCCAGCGTCTCCGGCGTCCAGACATCGTTGAAGCGAATGTTGAACACGGCCTTCGCCTGCGCCGGCACGACATTGGTCGCGGGATTGCCGACATCGAGCGTCGTGACCTCGAGATTGCTCGGATCGAAATGCTGGGTGCCCTGGTCGAGCGGCGCGGCGTCGAGCGCCGCCAGTAATCGCACTATGCCGCGGATCGGATTGTCGGCGAGATGGGGATAGCCGACGTGGCCCTGCTTGCCGTTGACGGTGAGTTTGCCGGTCAGCGAGCCACGCCGACCGATCTTGATCATGTCGCTCATCGCCGCCGGGTTGGTCGGTTCGCCCAGCAGGCAGTGGTCGAAGCGTTCGCCTCGTGCATGCGCCCAGTCGAGCAGTTTGACGGTGCCGTTGACGGCCGGGCCTTCCTCGTCCCCGGTGACGAGAAAGGCGATCGAGCCGGGAGCGTTCGGATTGTCGCGCCGGAAGCGCAGCGCCGCCGCCATCATCGCGGAAAGCCCGCCCTTCATGTCGCAGGCGCCGCGCCCATGCACCATGCCGTCTTCGAGGACGCCGCCGAAGGGATCACGCGTCCAGGCGGCTGCGTCGCCGACCGGCACGACATCGGTATGGCCAGCGATGACGAAAACAGGTCCCTCCGTGCCGATCCGGGCATAGAGGTTCTCGATCTCCGGCATGCCCGGCGCGGTGAAGACGGGCCGCTCGACGCGATAACCTTGCGCCGAGAGCACGGCATCGAGCAGCGTCAGTGCGCCGCCTTCATGCGGCGTCACCGATGGGCAGCGGATCAGTGCCTGCGTCAGAGCGACGGGGTCGAGGGGATCGAAGGCGAGTGCTGGCTTGTCCATCGTCCGGCTTTAGCATCGCCGTCGCGTCCTGCAAGCGGCTCTCCACCCTGCGCCGAGGGCATCAGACCGAGATCAACCAGCGCGAACAGCCAGGCGATCAGCGAGACCGTGTCGAGCGAGGGCGCCCAGGCATAGGGCAGCCAGGGTTGCAACTGGCCAGGCAGCACAATCGTGCAGATCAGGATGATGCCGTAGAGCGGTGCGCTGCCGCGATCCGTCGCACGCTTGGCGGCCAGTGCCGCCCAAGGAAACAGCGCGAAGGCATTGGCGAAGGCGACGATCTGCTCTGCATGGAAGAAGGACAGCGCCGGTGCGAGTTGCTGGACGCCGAGCAGGGCCAGCGCGACCAGCGCGCTGCCCAGCCAGAAATGGCGCAGGCCGATGCGTCCTTCGAAATCGGTGAACAGGCGGAAAAAGAACATCGTTGAAGCTCCGATGTCACCTTTCTGCCATGCCGCATCGCGGCCGGGAAGCTTATGGTGAATAAACGGTTAACGCAGCCGCGAGCGGTCCTCTCCAGAAAACGCTTGAACGCCGCGCCCTGCGCCGCTAGCTGCGGCGGCAGGTGTTGGCATGGCGCAGACGAGATTCAGTTGCGGCGCGGACGTGGCTGCATCCGTTTGAGGGGCGCGTGGGCGCCCGAGCGAGGTTTGCGAGATGACCATCCGTTTCCACCGCGGCGACCTGCCTGACGGGTTCGACGCCGGCGCCAGCATTGCGATCGACACCGAGACGCTGGGCCTCAACCCGCATCGCGACCGGCTCTGCGTCATTCAGCTCTCGCGCGGCGACGGCACCGCCGACGTGGTCCAGATCCCGAAAGGCGCCGAGCGCCCGGCCAATCTGGTGCGCCTGCTGGAGGATCCGGCGGTCCTGAAGCTGTTCCATTTCGCGCGCTTCGATGTCGCGGTGCTGCGCCAGGCCTTCGGCGTCGTCACCGGCCCGGTCTACTGCACCAAGATCGCCTCCAAGCTGACGCGCACCTATACCGACAGGCACGGGTTGAAGGATCTGGTGCGGGAGCTGCTCGGCGTCGACCTCTCCAAGCAGCAGCAATCCTCCGACTGGGGCGCTGACACGCTGAGCGACGCCCAGCTCACTTACGCGGCGTCGGATGTACTGCACCTGCACGCGCTGCATGCGCGGCTGGAGACGATGCTCGCCCGCGAGGGCCGCACGCATCTCGCCAGGGCCTGCTTCGACTTCCTCCCCTTCCGGGCCGAGCTCGATCTGGCGGGCTGGGCCGAGACCGATATTTTTGCCCATACTTGACAAATTATAAGCCATCTTGCGTCAGTCTGGCTGTGATTGGCCGGCGTGGGGGCGCGCGGCGGACGACACGAAAAAGCCGTTAGCGACTGCCATTGCGCGGGACATGACTGTGGCGATGACATCCAATGACTGGGCCGCCCGCCCTGTGGGGCCTATGACCCGCAGCGCTGCGGCCTTCGGAGCCGCGCGCCGGCACACCATGCTGGTGCGCTTCCTGCGCCGTGCCATTCCCTTTGGCGCGCTCGTCGCGGTTCTCGGCCTGATCGTGGTGCCGTTTCTGAATCCGCTGCGCGGCGTCGCCAATGTGTCGCTGGGTGCGGTTGGCATCACCGGCGGCAAGGTCCGGATGGAAACACCGCGCCTCTCGGGCTATCGCAAGGACAACCGGCCCTATGAGGTTACCGCCGAAGCCGCGCTCCAGGAAATCCGCAATCCGACGCAGGTCGAGTTGCAGAAGCTGACCGCCCGGCTCCAAATGGAGCGCGAGGGCTGGGTCACAGTGAACGCGAAGTCCGGTCTCTTCGACACGCAGAAGGAAAAGCTGCGGCTGGTCGACGATGTCCATGTCAAGACCGAGGCCGGCTACGACATTCGCATGCGGACCGCCGATGTCGACTTCAAGGGCGGCACAGTGGTGTCGAAGGAACCGGTCAAGGTCAGCCTGGGCACCACGACGATCGATGCCGATACGCTCGACGTGAAGGACAATGGCGCTTTGATCGTTTTCCAGGGCCGGGTTCGCGCCTATATTCCGAATGCGCCCGCCGGCACGATCGCCGGGCCGGAGCGGGAGGGCAGCACGCCGCAACTGGAATTGCTCCAGTCGTCGGGGCGCAACCCGCCCTCCGATGAGGCGTCGACCGACGATCAGCCGAACGGTACGGGACAGTGACAATGCAGCCAGCCATTCGCCCCTTCAGCTTCGGCCGTGTCGCGGCAGGCTCCGTTGCGGCCCTGATGTCGATCGCGGTCGCGACGGCTGTCTTCGCCCCGCAGGATGTGCTGGCGCAGGCCCGCGCCCGTGGCGGCGCGAGCTCGCCGCTCGGCGGTCTCGGCGGCGACAGCAAGGAGCCGATCAAGATCGACGCCGACAAGCTCGACGTGCTCGACAAGGACAACCGTGCCGTGTTCAGCGGCAATGTCGTCGCTGTCCAGGGCGAGACCACCGTTCGCTGCACGATCATGACCGTGTTCTATGAGGGCCGGGGCGGGCAGGGCGCCGGAGCGGCGCGCGCCACAGCCACGTCCGCCGCCGCACCCGCAGCGACGCCGGCCACGCCCGGGGCGCCCGCCGCATCGGGCGACAGCTCGATCAAACGCATCGAGTGCAAAGGGCCGGTCACCGTGGTCTCGAAGACGCAGGCCGCGACCTCCGACAATGCCGTGTTCGACCGCGCCAACAACCAGGTCATCATGACCGGCAATGTCGCGCTGAACGACGGCCCCAACATCACGCGCGGTGAGAAGCTGACCTACAACACCGTCACCGGCATCGCCAATGTCGAGACCAACAAGGGCGGGCGCGTCCAGGGCTTCTTCGTGCCGAACTCGACGGAAGCCGGCAAGACAGACGCCAAGACCGGCACGAAGCCTGCGACCGGCGCCAAGCCAGCGACCCCGACCAACTGAGCCGGCCCTGGCCCGCGCCTACCCGGCGCGGGCCAGGCATCCGCAACTCCCAGACCAGGCGCAGTCCCTCGCAGTGACGATTTCCCACATGCCGCAATTCGACATGGCGCCCATCCGCGAGGCGTCGCCGACCCATCGGCGCAGCGCAGGGGTGTTCCGGCGCCTGTTCGGCCGCTTCGGTGGCAGTGAAAACGTGGTCGGCATCGGCGCCTCGGAAGCTGCGGCGATCGGCGGCGCCGGCATCCTCGCGGTCAGCGGTCTGCGCAAGAGCTATGGTGGCCGCATGGTCGTCAGCGATGCGAGCCTGCATCTGCGCCAGGGCGAGGCCGTCGGCCTGCTCGGCCCCAATGGCGCCGGCAAGACCACGATTTTCTATATGATCACCGGCCTCGTCGCCGCAGATCTCGGCACGATCTCGCTGGAAGGCCACGACATCACGCAGCTGCCGATGTACCAGCGCGCGCGGCTGGGCATCGGTTACCTGCCGCAGGAGGCCTCGATCTTTCGCGGCCTGAGCGTCGAGGACAACATCCGCGCCGTCCTCGAGGTGGTCGAGCCGAACCGGAAAGCCCGCGACCGGCAGCTCGATACGCTGCTGGAAGAGTTCAACATCGCGCGCCTGCGCAAGGCGCCCTCGATTGCGCTATCGGGCGGCGAGCGGCGGCGTTGCGAGATCGCCCGCGCGCTTGCCGGCAAGCCCTCCTTCATCCTGCTCGACGAGCCCTTCGCCGGCATCGATCCGATCGCGGTCGGCGACATCCAGGCGCTGGTGCGGCAGCTGACCGATCGTGGCATCGGCGTCCTGATCACCGATCACAACGTCCGCGAGACGCTGGGCTTGGTCGATCGCGCCTACATCATCCATTCGGGCCGCGTGCTGACCGAGGGCTCGCCGGCCGAGATCATCGCAAACCCGGACGTGCGCCGCGTCTATCTGGGCGAGGATTTCCGGCTTTAGGGCCAGTTCCCTGCGGCTTCGCCGCTGTCATCCCGGCGAAAGTCTAAAAGGAGGGCTGGGCTGGCGGTCGTTAACGGCTGCTGTGGTGCAGCGGCGGGCCTCGCTAATAGCGAATTCCAAACCTGCCATTTTGCGCTCATGTTGCAGTGCACGATTTTCCGTGCTCAATCATGAGGCAAGGCTTTGACGCGCCGGCCAGACGGCGCTAGTCTCCCTTCAAGCAAGAAGTGTGCCGAATTGGCGCGCTGGCATGGAAGGGTCGATGCCGCAATGGCGATGATGCCGCGCATGGAGCTGCGCCAGGGCCAGTCCCTGGTGATGACGCCGCAGCTTCTGCAGGCGATCAAGCTTCTGCAATTGTCGCATCTCGAGCTGCAGAATTTCGTCGAGGGCGAACTCGAGCGCAATCCGCTGCTGGAGCGCGACGATGCCACCGACGGGCCGTTTCAGGCCAATGGCGGCGACAACGTGCATGCGGCGGATGCCGACAGCTACGATCGCGCCGAGAGTCTGAACAGCCAGGAGGGCATGGAAAACCGCCTCGGCACCGGGCTCGACAACGTCTTCCAGGGCGAGCAGCCGAGCGTGGCCAGGCTCGATACGCGCGGCGCCGACAGCCTGCCGATCATCGGCGGCGCCTATGGTGGTTCGGGCGGCTCCTTCGAGGAGGGGCCGGAGGGCTTCGAGAGCAGCCTGACGGTCGAGGCCTCGCTGCACGACCATCTCAGCACCCAGCTAGACCTTGCGGTCAATGATCCGGCCGACCGCTTGATCGGCCGCCATCTCATCGATGCGGTCGATGATTCCGGCTATCTAGGCGAGGCGCTGCCCGACATCGCCGAGCGGCTGGGCGTCTCGATTGCCCGTGTCGAAGGCGTCCTGCGTATCGTCCAGAGCTTCGATCCGTCAGGGGTGGCGGCACGCGACGTCTGTGAATGCCTCTCGATCCAGCTGCGCGATCGCGACCGCTTCGACCCCGCCATGCAGGTGCTCGTCGCCAATCTTCACCTCGTCGCCAAGCGCGATTTCGCTGCGTTGAAGCGCCTCTGCGGCGTCGATGACGAGGACATCGCCGACATGGTCGCCGAGATCCGGCGGCTCGATCCCAAGCCCGGACGCGGCTTCGGCGGCTCGACGGCCGAGACGGTGGTGCCCGACGTCTTCATCCGCGCCGCGCCCGATGGCTCCTGGCTGGTCGATCTGAACCCCGACACGCTACCGCGTGTGCTGATCAACCAGACCTATCACGCCAAGGTCTCGAAGGCCGCCCGCAAGGACGAGGACAAGGCCTTCATCGCCGAATGCCTGCAGACGGCAAACTGGTTGACGCGGTCGCTGGAGCAGCGCGCCCGCACCATCCTCAAGGTCGCCAGCGAGATCGTGCGCCAGCAGGACGGCTTCTTCGCCCATGGCGTCGAGCATCTGCGGCCGCTGAACCTCAAGACGGTCGCCGACGCCATCGGCATGCATGAATCGACCGTCTCACGCGTCACCTCGAACAAATACCTGATCTGCTCGCGCGGCGTCTTCGAGATGAAGTATTTCTTCTCGGCCGCGATCGCCGCCACCGGCTATGGCGAGGCCCATTCGGCCGAAGCCGTGCGCTTCCGTATCAGGCAGATGATCGACGACGAGGCGCCGGCCGACGTCCTCTCCGACGACGCGATCGTGGCGCGGCTGAAAGCCGGCGGCATCGACATCGCCCGCCGGACCGTCGCCAAATACCGCGAATCCCTACGGATTCCCTCCTCCATGGAGCGGCGCCGCGAGAAGGTTGCGATGGCGATGGGCAGCCGCTGAGGCATTTTGTTCCGAAGGTTCGGTGCATGGATGCCATGTCGGCCCCGCTGCATTGACATCGCGGACTCACGGTCCTTAGCTCCCATGGATGGCCGATCTCCTGGCCATGGCTAAACAAGGGGAAGCACTCCATGAGCTTGCGAATCTCCGGCAAGAATCTCGATGTCGGCGAGGCCCTGCGCGGCCAGGCCGAGGCCCGCGTGGCTGCCGCTCTCAGCAAATATTACGAGGGTGGCTATCAGGGCCACGTCACGGTCGGAAAGGACGGCACTGCCTTCAAGACGGACGGCGTGCTGCATCTGTCCTCGGGAATCACGCTCGAAGCCTCAGGCACGGCGCATGACGCTTATGCCAGCCTCGACAAGATGGCTGAACGTATCGAGAAGCGCCTGCGTCGCTACAAGCGACGCCTCAAGGATCGCTCCGCGCAGACCAATGGCCGCGAGCCCGGCGTCGAAATCCCCAGCTATGTGATTGCGGCTCCCGATGAGGAAATCGAGGAGATCGAGCTCGACGGAGCCGGCGACAACCCCGTGATCGTCGCCGAATCGACCAAATCCCTGCATGTCATGACGGTCGGCGACGCCGTTGCGGAGCTCGACCTGACCGGTGCGCCGGTGATCATCTTCCGCCATGCTGGCAATGGCAGGACGAACGTCGTATACCGCCGCCGCGACGGCAATATCGGCTGGATCGATCCGCCGTCCGCATTGTCGTAGGTCTGGCGGGCGACCGCGCGACCCCCGAACCTGACCCTGCCGCAAGCCTCTTCGATCGCGGCATGGGACATGCATGGACTGGCGCATGACGCTGATTGATCTCCTGACACCTGCAGCGGTGATTTCGCCGCTGCGGGCCAATGGCAAGAAGCAGGCGCTGCAGGAACTGGCGCAGCATGCGGCGCGTGTCGCCGGCCTGCCTGAACGAGATCTCTATGAGGCGCTGCTTCAGCGTGAGCGCCTGGGCTCGACCGGCATCGGCGATGGCATCGCTATCCCGCATGGCCGCATGCCGGGTATCGATCGGCTGATCGGGCTGTTTGCCCGTGCCGAGAAACCGATCGACTTCGAGGCGCTCGACGGCCAGCCGGTCGACATCATCTTCGTGCTGATCGCGCCAGAAGGCGCCGGTGCCGACCATCTCAAGGCACTGGCCCGCGTCGCCCGCGTGCTGCGCAACCAGGCGGTGCTCGAACAGGTCCGCAGCATTCGCGATCCCGCGGCGATCTATGCGATCCTGGCAGAGACGGCCGCCAAGGCGGCGTAAGCGCAGCGCGACCGCGCGCGATGTGCCGGGCGCGCGGCTGGCCGAGCCCCTCGCAATCTCCCGCACTCTCGCGCTCTCTTGCATTTGACCAGATCGCAACATCGTCTATTCGATCCGGCGATCCTTCCTGGTGCAGCGCACCGAGGGACCGCCGTTCAATGCCGGAGTGCCGCCGATGGCCTATACCCATGTCGATCTCTTTCCGCTCGGCGAGGACAAGACGCCCTATCGCAAGCTCGGCAGCGACGGTGTCACGGTCGAGAAGCTCGGTGATCGCGAGGTCCTGAGCGTTTCACGTGAGGCGATCCGCAGCCTCAGCGAACAGGCCTTCATCGACATCAACCATCTGCTGCGACCGGGCCATCTCGCCCAGCTCTCGAAGATCCTCGACGATCCCGAGGCGACCTCGAACGACAAGTTCGTCGCCTATGACCTGCTCAAGAATGCCAATATCGCTGCCGGCGGCGTGCTGCCGATGTGCCAGGACACCGGCACCGCGATCATCATGGGCAAGAAGGGCCGCATGGTCTGGACCGCAGGCGAGGACGAGCAGGCCTTGGGCGAGGGCGTCGCGGACGCCTATTTCAAGCGCAATCTGCGCTATTCGCAGGTCGCGCCGCTCTCGATGTTCGAGGAGAAGAACACCGCCACCAACCTGCCGGCCCAGATCGACATCTACGCCGAGGGTGAGGACGCCTACAAATTCCTCTTCGTCGCCAAGGGCGGTGGCTCGGCCAACAAGACCTTCCTCTTCCAGGCGACGCCTTCGCTCCTGACCAAGGACCGGATGATGGCCTTCCTGAAGGAGAAGATCCTGACGCTCGGCACGGCCGCCTGCCCGCCCTATCACCTTGCCATCGTCATCGGCGGTACCTCGGCCGAGCAGAACCTCAAGACCGTCAAGCTCGCCTCGACGAAATATCTGGACGCGCTGCCGACCTCCGGATCGCCCTCGGGCCACGCCTTTCGCGACCTCGAGATGGAGGAGGAGGTCCACAAGATGACGCAGGCGCTCGGCGTCGGCGCCCAGTTCGGCGGCAAGTATTTCTGCCATGACGTGCGCGTCGTCCGGCTGCCGCGACATGGCGCCTCGCTGCCGATCGGGCTCGGCGTCTCCTGCTCGGCCGATCGTCAGGCCAAGGGCAAGATCACCCGGGACGGCATCTTCCTCGAGGCGCTGGAGACGGACCCCTCGAAATACCTGCCCGAGGTCGAGGACGCCTCGCTCGGCGGCGATGTCGTCAAGGTCGACCTCAACCGGCCGATGAGCGAAATCCTGGCGACACTGACGAAGTATCCGGTCAAGACCCGGCTGTCCCTCACCGGCACGATCATCGTCGCGCGCGATTCCGCCCACGCCAAGATCCGCGAGCGGCTGGAAAGCGGGCAGGGCATGCCCGACTATCTCAAGAACCACCCGGTCTATTACGCCGGCCCGGCCAAGACGCCCGACGGCATGGCCTCGGGGTCGTTCGGGCCGACGACGGCAGGCCGCATGGACTCGTTCGTCGACCAGTTCCAGTCCTTCGGCGGGTCCATGGTGATGTTGGCCAAGGGCAACCGCTCGGCCGCCGTGCGGGAAGCCTGCAAACGCCATGGCGGCTTCTATCTCGGCTCGATCGGCGGTCCCGCCGCACGCCTGGCGCAGGACTGCATCCGGAAGGTCGAGGTCCTCGAATATCCCGAACTCGGCATGGAGGCTGTCTGGCGCATCGAGGTCGAGGATTTCCCCGCCTTCATCGTCATCGACGACAAGGGCAACGACTTCTTCAAGGAGTTGAACCTCGGATGAGGGGCATCGCACTTTTGGGCCTCGCACTCGCCCTGGTCCCGGTTTCCGAAGCGGCCTACGCCCAGAACCGGCCGGCAACCTGTTCGCGCGACCTCTTCCAGAACGAGGGCGCGCTACGCCGGCAGCAGACGCGGCTCGCTGGCGTGGCGAATGCCGATCTGGCGACCCAATGTCGGACATGGCGCGAGCATGTCGGCTTCCTGCAGAGTTCGCGCGCCGTCTTTGCGACCTGCCAGAGCGGCGCCCAGCGCGAGCAGAATGTCGCCATGATGGATTCCGAACTGGCAGATTACCGCGTCCTGCTCTCCAGCCGCTGCGGCAAGCGCTGAACGCCATTGGCCGAGAACCCGCGAGAAGGACCCCGATGACCGAACAGCCCCAGCCGCCGCTCCAGATTGCCGTCGTGCCGGTGACAGCGTTCCAGCAGAATTGCTCGATCATCTGGTGCACGAAGACGATGCAGGCGGCGATCGTCGATCCCGGCGGCGATGTTCCGATCATTCTCGGCGCGCTCAAGGAGATCGGCGTGACGCCGGCCGCGATCTGGCTGACCCATGGCCATCTCGACCATGCCGGCGGTGCGACCGAACTGTCGGAGACGCTGTCGATCCCGGTGATCGGGCCGCATGAGGCCGACAAGTTCCTGCTCGACGATCTGCCGACCTCGGGGCTGCGCTTCGACATCCTCGACATGAAGGCGGTGACGCCGACGCGCTGGCTCGCCGAGGGCGACGAGATCTCGATCGGGGAGGTCGGCTTCTCCGTCCAGCATGTGCCCGGCCATACGCCAGGCCACGTCACCTTCTTCCAGAAGGATCTGCGCTTCCTGCTCGCGGGCGACACGGTCTTCGCCGGCTCGGTCGGCCGCACTGATTTTCCCTATGGCAGCCACGAGACGCTGATCGCCGGCATCAAGGCCAAGCTTCTGCCGCTTGGCGACGATGTGCAGTTCCTGCCCGGGCATGGGCCGGCGAGCACGCTGGGCGAGGAGCGGCTCAACAACCAGTTCCTGCTGGACTGATCGCGCCTTCAGCCGACATGTCGCGGCGAGGGTCATCCCGCCGCGAACTGGTCCCAGGCGCGTAACGCATCGGCGGCGTACATCAAGGCCGGGCCGCCGCCCATATAGACGGCCATCGCCGCGACTTCGGCAACCTCGGCACGTGTCGCGCCCAGCCCCGTCAGAGCCTTGGCGTGAAAGCCGATGCAGCCGTCGCAGCGCTGCGTGATCCCGATCGCGAGAGCGATCAGTTCCTTGGTCTTCCTGTCGAGCTGGCCGTCGGCGCCGGCTGCCTTCGCCAGGGCATGGAACCCCTGCATCGCGTCCGGTGCGAGTTTTCGGAGTTCGCCCGTATAGGCCGAAATGTCTCGCGTGATCTCGCGGTAGTCCTTCGTCATGACGGTTCCTTCCTGGACGCTTTACAATTCATAGAATCATGATATTAGAAAAACATGTAATGTAAAGAGGGATCGCAATGGACCTGACCGAAGCGATGTCCGGGCAGGCGACCGAGGTGGCGGATTTTCTCAAGGGGTTGGCGAGCCCGCACCGGCTGCTCATCCTGTGCGCGTTGTCGAAAGGCGAGCGCAGCGTCTCGGATCTGATCGCGCAAACCGGCATTGCACAGACATCGATGTCGCAGCATCTCGCCAAGTTGAAGGCCGAGAAGATCGTCGACTTCCGCCGGGAGCATCGTGTGCTGAAGTACTACATCGACCATCCCGCCGTGATGGAAATCATGGCGGTTCTATACGTTCACTTTTGCGGGAAGGCTTCAACGTGACGCAGACGATAGAGGCGCGGCTGGCCGCGCAATGGCTGGCGGCGGGCGAGGCCGTGCTGGTCGATGTCCGCGACCCTGACGAGTTTAAGGGGGAGCACATCGCCTGTGCTATGTCGGTGCCGCTCGACGCCGTGCCGGGCGTGTTCTCCAGCCCGCAAGCTTGCACTGGCCGCAAGGTGATTTTCCAGTGCCAGAAAGGCGCGCGCGGCGAGAAGGCCTGCACCATGACCGGCAACGCGGCGGGGCGCGAAGTCTATAATCTCGACGGTGGGATCGAGGGCTGGAAGGCGGCTGGCCTTCCTGTCGTCCGCTCAGGCGGCGGTGCGCCGTCGCTCTTCCGGCAGGTGCAGGTCGGGGTCGGCGCCTTCGTGCTCCTGGCCGTGCTTGCCGGCTTCTCGGGCTGGCGCCCTGGCTTCGCGCTGGCCGGATTCTTCGGGGCTATGCTGATCTTCGCGGGCGTCACAGGCTGGTGCGGGCTGGGGCTGCTGTTATCGCGGATGCCCTGGAACAGATCCGGCCGGTCGGCGGCGTGAAGGCTGAAAACGAAAAGACCCGCAGCGGAAATCCGCTACGGGCCCTGGAAGAACCAACGGCCATGTCCTGAACGGGTGCGCGTACATCCGGCGTCAAACGTTCGGCTCATGGCCGTCTTCTGCGGCGTTGGAGGACTTTGGAACGTCCTCGACATCGCCGTGACGCTCATATGGGTGAGCAATGCGGCGGTTTCAAGATGGCGTCCGCTCAGGCGTCGAAGACACCCAGCAGAAAATCGCTCTTGCCGACGTGAATGCCGTTCTCACGCAGGATGTTGTAGGCGGTCGCAGCGTGGAAATAGAAATTCGGCAGGGCAAAGCGCGTCACATAAACCTCGCCCTTCAGCGTCACCGTCGCCGAAGGGCCGCGCGGGAAGGTGACGTCCTTGGCAAGGCCGGCATCGAGCGCCGCATCGTCGGCCGCCGCGACGAAGGCCAGAACCTTGGCGATGCGCGCCTTGAGTTCCTCGATCGTCTTTTCCTCATCGGGAAACTTCGGATTCTCGCCACCGCCGACTCGCGCCACCAGATTCTTGGCGAAGTCGCAGGCGAGCTGGACCTGCCGCGTGAACGGCAGCATGTCGGGCGCGAGCCGCGAGGACAGCAGCACGGCGGGGTCGATCTTGCGCTCGGCGGCCTGGGTCGTGGCCTTGTCGAGAATGGCGTCGAGTGCCTTGAGCGTCTGCGTGACGCCGGAGAGAACGGCGCGGGTGGTGAGCGTCATGGGGCTATCCTCGAAAAACGAAAACGGGCCCGGAGGGGCCCGCTGCGTCGCCGATATAACACCTGCGCCGGTGATTACATCGGCGCAGCGCGATCAATCATCCCCGCTCAGTCCTTGGCGCGCTCGACATAGGAGCCGTCGGTCGTCATCACGACGATGCGCACACCGGGTCCGATATGGGGCGGCACTGCGGTGCGTACGCCGTTGACCAGGATCGCCGGCTTGTAGGAGGACGACGCCGTCTGGCCCTTGGTGACCGGCTCGGTCTCGGCGACCTCGACGGTGACGCGCTGCGGCAGCTCGATCGAGACGGCCCTCTCCTCGAACACGGACAGCGAGACCTTCATGCCCTCTTGCAGATAGGGCGCCATGTCGCCGACCACGTCGCCATCGACATTGATCTGGTCGAAGGTCTCGGGGTTCATGAAGACGTACTGCTCGCCGTCCTTGTAGAGATAGGTGTAATCGCGATCCTCGACATAGGCGCGCTCGACCTGCTCGGTCGTCTTGTAGCGCTGCGTCATCTTGGTGCCGTCATGGATCCGGCGCATGTCGATCTGCGTCGTCGGCGTGCCCTTGCCGGGGAAGAAGCTCTCGGCCGAGAGAACCGAGCAGAGATGCCCGTCGAGTTCGAGCACATTGCCCTTGCGGACGGAGGAGGCGATGACCTTGACCATATGGAGCTGTCCTGAGCTTGCGCTGCGCCTTGCGCGCATTGTGCGAATTCGTTGCCGCGCAACTACCGCATTAGGGGCCGAAACGGAAGCGGCCGCGCCGTTCTCAAACGCTCCGTCGCTTGACATCCTGTGGGCGTAGATACAATTAAACTGTGAAGATCACGTTCGACCCGGCAAAGAACGAGCGCAACATCCGCGAACGCGGATTGAATTTCACGTTGGTCGACGGGTTCGCCTGGGAATCCGCCCAGACGCATGAGGACAAGCGCTTCGTTTATCCGGAGCCGCGCTTTGTTTCATCTGGATTGATCGGCGGCCGCGTTTTCGTGGTCTGCTTCACACCGATCCCCGACGGCATCCGCGTGATCAGTTTTCGCAAGGCGAACGCAAGGGAGGTGGCGAGATATGAGCAAGCGGCAGATTAAGACGGCATTCGACCTTCCACCTCTCACTGACGAGGAAGGAGAGGTGCGCGAACTCACCGAGGCCGATTTCGCCTTGGCGCGCCCCGCCTATGAGGTGCTGCCTCCCTATCTCGTCGAATTGATGCGCGAACATCGGCGCGGCCGCGGCGAACGCGGACCCCAAAAAGCCCCCACCAAGAAGCTGGTCTCCCTGCGGCTCGATCAGGACGTGCTGGAGCGGGCCAAGGCGGGCGGACCCGGCTGGCAGACCCGCATCAACGACATCCTGCGCGAAGCGCTGCTCAAGCAGGCAGGCTGATCGCCGGTCATGACAGCAGGCCACCCGCCCTTCTGGCGGCCCGACATCCATGCCGACCGGCGCCCGGCGCTGCTGGCGCGCAACCGCATCAAGGCGGCACTCCGGCGCTGGTTCGAGGTGCGCGATTTCGTCGAGGTCGAGGCGGCGATCCTGCAGGTCTCGCCCGGCAACGAGACGCATCTGCACGGCTTCGGCACGACCTTGATCGACGATGCCGGCGCGGGCCATCCCTATTATCTGCACACCTCGCCCGAATTCGCCGCCAAGAAGCTGCTGGCGGCGGGCGAGCGCCGCATCTTCGATTTCGCCCGCGTCTTCCGCAACCGTGAGCGCACGGCCCTGCACCACCCGGAATTTACGATGCTGGAATGGTATCGTGCCGGCGAGGATTATGAGACGCTGATGCAAGACAGCGCCGCGCTCATGGCGGAGGCGGCGCGGGCTGCGGGCGCAGCTACGCTGCGCTGGCGCGGCGTCGAGGCCGATCCCTTTGCCGAGCCCGAGCGCCTGACGCTGCAGCAGGCCTTCATCCGCCATGCCGGGATCGACCTGCTGCGCACCGTAACCGCCGACCACGATGTCGACCGTGGCGGGCTCGCTGCCGATGCGATCGAGGCCGGCATCCGCGTCATCGAAGACGACAGCTGGTCCGACATCTTCAGCCGCATCCTGTCCGAGAAGATCGAGCCGCATCTGGGGCGCGGGCGCGCCACCATCCTGTGCGAGTACCCGATCTCGGAGGCCGCGCTCGCCCGTCCCAAGCCCGGCGATCCGCGCGTGGCCGAGCGCTTCGAGCTTTATGCCTGCGGCGTTGAGCTGGCGAATGCCTTCGGCGAATTGACCGACGCAGGTGAGCAGCGCCGGCGCTTCGAGGCGGACATGGACGAAAAGGCGCGCATTTATGGCGAGCGCTATCCGATCGACGAGGATTTTCTCGCCGCGCTCGCGCAGATGCCGCAGTCGAGCGGCATCGCGCTGGGTTTCGACCGGCTGGTGATGCTCTGCATCGGTGCGCGGCGCATCGAGGACGTGCTCTGGACGCCGGTCGCCGAACCGGGCAGGGGAGGGGCATGACGATCCATACGCCTCTCCGCAGCATCGACGCGCTGATCGCGCAGGGCATCGTCGCGCCGGATCGGCGCGCGGCGCTCGATGCCGTGGCTGCGCGCTATGCGGTCGCGGTGACGCCGGTGATGGCTGGTCTCATCGACCCCGCCGATCCCGCCGACCCGATCGCGCGGCAGTTCATTCCCGATCCCGACGAGCTGGTCACCCTGCCCCAGGAGCTCGCCGATCCGATCGGCGATGAGGCCCATTCGCCGGTCGAGGGCGTGGTGCATCGCTACCCAGACCGTGCCTTGCTCAAGCTCGTCCATGCCTGCCCGGTCTATTGCCGCTTCTGCTTCAGGCGGGAGATGGTCGGTCCCGGCGGCGACGCGCTGACCGGCGACAAGCTCGATGCGGCGCTGGCCTATCTCGCCGATCACCCCGAGATCTGGGAGGTGATCATGACCGGTGGCGACCCCTTCATCATGTCGGCTCGCCGTGTGCGCGACGTCGCCCGCCGGCTTGCCGCAATCCGCCATATCAAGGTCGCGCGCTGGCATACGCGCGTGCCGATCGTCGATCCCGACCGGATCACCCCCGATTACGCGAGGGCCCTGCGCGTCCCGGGCAAGGCGAGCTACATCGCTGTTCATGCCAACCATCCGCGCGAGTTCACCGCCGCCGCCTGTGCGGCGATGGCGAGGCTCGCCGATGCCGGCCATGTCCTGCTCAGCCAGAGCGTGCTGCTCAAGGGCGTCAACGCCGATGTCGAGACGCTGTCGGCGCTGATGCAGGCCTTCGTCGAGAACCGGGTGAAGCCCTATTATCTCCACCATCCCGATCTCGCGCCCGGCACGGCGCGCTTCCGGCTCTCGCTGGAGGAAGGGCAGGCGCTCGTCAAAAGCCTGCGAGGCCATCTTTCAGGCCTGTGCCAGCCGACCTATATCCTCGATATCCCCGGCGGGGCGGGAAAGATCCCGGTTGGCCCCGCCTTCCTGTCGGCCTGCGAGACGCCCGGCGCCGAGGCTCTCGCCGAAGACCGCCATGGCGTGCGCCACAGCTATCCGCCGGCGTGACGGCCAACCGCGAAGGACATGCACATGCAGGACAAACTGCCGATCGCGATCGTCTCCGACATCGCCTGCCCCTGGTGCTTCATTGGCAAGGCCAGGCTCGAGACGGCGCTTGCCCGCCATGGCCTGACCGAGCGCGTCGCCATCACCTGGCTGCCCTATGAGCTCAATCCCGACATGCCGGCCGAGGGCATGGATCGCACGCAATATCTCGAGGCCAAATTCGGTGCCGGAAAGCGCCGCGAGATCGAACTGCGCCTGTCCGAGGCTGCGCTCGAAAGCGGCGTCACCTTCAACTGGCCCGGCGTGACCAGGAGCGTCAACACCCGCATGGCGCATATGCTGGTGGCTGCGGCCGCTACGGTCCAGCGCGGCGGTGACATGAAGGCGGCGCTGTTCAAGGCTTATTGGCAGGACGGGCGCGACATCGGAGATCTCGAAACCCTCGTCCAGATCGCGGTCGAGCAGGGCTTCGACGAGCAGGCGGCGCGCGACGAACTCGCCAATGGCGAATTGCGCGAGACCATCATTGGACTCGAGGCCCATGCCGCCCAAGTCGGCGTTACCGGCGTGCCCTTCTTCATCGTCGACGGCAAGCTCGCGGTCTCGGGCGCGCAAACGCCCGATGTCTGGGCCCAGGTCTTCGCGCAGGTGACGCAGGACGCCGCCTGAAAACCATGGGCTGTGCCCTGGAGCCGACGACTATGGCTTGAACTGCTCCCAGGTGACCTTTGTGGCATTCAGCGTCATGCTTTCCGTCTGTATCTCGTCGCCGTAGCCTCCGATCGCCTGAAACGACGTGATGAGCACGTTCGTCAGCTTGTATGTGAGGTACAGGATATTCGTCTTGTCGCTGTAGAGTTCGATTGCGACCAGGTCGAAAACCGTGCCCAGCGCGGTGTGTCGCAACAGTTTCGGGCTCAATTCGTCGGTGTACTTCGAAACCTGGAAATCGCCTGCCTGAGCCTTGCGTCGGACGCCGCCGGCGGCGGGGGAAAACCCTGTTCCAGACGATGCCGACAGCGCCTCGAAATATTTGCCGATCGGGCTGCTGAATTCGACCCAGATGGCCATCGAAGCCCTCCATCGGTGATACGAGCTTGTCGCTGACATCAGCTCGTGGCGGTCAGCTTCACGCGAAGGCGCTCCACATGGCAACCTTCAAATGGATGATGTGCGCTCCCTGCAGGCTTGCAAGCCTGCGCGAATCATGGCCCATCGCCGCAGGCAGCGGAGGGCGCGATGGCACAGAAGATCAACGATCTCCGCGACCGCATGATCATCGCGCTCGACGTGCCGACGATCTGGGACGCCTACCGCATCGTCTCGACGCTGGGCGACGGCGCGACCTTCTACAAGATCGGCTACAGACTGGCCTTTGCCGGTGGTCTTGATCTGGCCCGCCAGCTTTCGGCCGAGGGCAAGAAGGTCTTTCTGGATCTGAAACTCCACGACATCGGCAACACGGTCACCGAAGGGGTCGAAGCCCTGACCAAGCTTGGCGTCACCTTCCTGACCGTTCATGCCTATCCCCAGACCATGCGAGGCGCCGTGGAAGGCAAGGGAGACGCCGCGCTGAAGCTGCTCGCGGTCACGGCGCTGACCTCCTATGACGATGTCGATCTGCGCGATGCTGGCTACGGCCTCGCGGTGCGCGATCTCGTGCGGCTGCGCGCCGAGCAGGCCCGCACCGCCGGCATCGACGGCATCGTCTGCTCCGCCGCCGAGGCCGCGATCGTGCGCGATGTGATCGGCCGCGACATGGTCATCGTCACGCCGGGGATCCGCCCGGCCGATAGCGCCGCGGGCGATCAGAAGCGCACCCTGACGCCGGGCGAGGCGATCCGCGCCGGTGTCGACCATCTCGTCGTCGGGCGTCCCATCATCCGCGCGGCGGACCCGCGTACAGCGGCGGCTGCGATCATGGACGAGATCGCAGCCGCCTCCTAAGCTCCCGCTCGATCCGATTCACCCGGACATGATGCAACCAGACGGATGACGAGCATGCCCAAGGGATATGTCATCGGCCGCGCCAAGGTCAGCGACGCGACGAAATGGGCGGCCTATGCCGCCAAGGCCTCCGAGGTCATGAAGATTTATGGTGGTACGCCGATCGTGCGCGGCGGCCAGATGACGGTGGGCGAGGGCGAAGGCCGCGCCCGCAACGTCATCATCGAATTCGCGGATTTTGCCTCGGCGCGATCCTACCTGTTCTCGCCCGAATATGCAGAGGCGCGGAAGCTGCGCGAGGGCGCCGGCGACATCGATCTCGTCGTGGTCGAGGGAGCCTGACCATGGCGAAGGGCTACTGGATCGCGCGCGTCGATGTCGAGAACGAAGAGGAGTATGCCCGGTACCGCGCGCTGAACGCGGTTGCCTTCGCGAAATATGGCGCGAAGTTCCTGGTTCGCGGCGGCGAGTACAAGCTCGCGCGCGGCGAGGGCCGCAAGCACAACGTCGTCCTCGAATTCAAGGACGAGGCGACGGCGCGGGCCTGCTACGCCTCGCCGGAATATCAGGAGGCGGTGAAGCATCTCGCCCAGGTCGGCCAAGTCGATCTCATCATCATCGGCGGCCATGACGGGGCCCAGCCCGGCGACTGAGAAACATGCGCATTCTGGACAAGCCGATGCTGACCGCTATCGGCGTGATCAGCGGCACCTCGATGGACGGCATCGACGTCTCGATCGTCACCAGCGACGGGCGCGATGTCGTCAGCTTCGGCGCCGGAGCCTCCTATCCTTATCGTGACAGCACACGTCAGGCGCTCCAGGCCCTGATCGCGGAAGCGGAGCGTGCACTGACCGAGCCGCTGGTCGAGATGGAGGCGGCCGTCACAGCCGACCACCTCGCGGCGATCCGGCGCTTCATCACGGAACAGGGGATCGACCCGGGCAGGATCGATCTCGTCGGGCTGCACGGCCAGACGGTCTATCACCGCCCGCAGCAGCGCTTCACGCGGCAGTTGATCGACGGGCCGGCCGTGGCCGAAGCCCTCGGCATCCCGACGGTCGATCGCTTCCGCTATGCCGATGTGGCGGCAGGCGGGGAGGGGGCGCCCTTCGCGCCGCTCTATCACCGCGCTTTGGCGCAGGGGATGGAGCAGCCGGTGATGGTGCTCAACCTCGGCGGCGTCGGCAACGTCACCTATATCGACGGCGATGAGGTGGTCGCCTTCGATACCGGCCCTGCCAGCGCGCTCCTCGACGACTTCGTGCTGCGCCGGCTCGGGCGTCCCTATGACGCGGACGGCGCGCTTGCCGCTAGCGGCCAGGTTCATGAAGATCTCGTCGCGGCCTTCATGAACAATCCCTTCTTCGACAGGCCGGCGCCGAAATCGCTCGACCGCAATGATTTCCATCGCCGGGCCCAGATCGTCGAGCCGCTCTCCGATGCCGACGGTGCTGCCACGCTCGCAGCCTTCACCGTCGAGAGCCTGGTCGCGGCGCTGCGCCATGTGCCGCGCGCGCCCAGGCGCTGGCTCGTCGGCGGCGGCGGCCGGCTCAACCGCCATGTCATGACGCGCCTGTCGCAGCGCCTCGGCGTGCCGGTCGAGCCCGTGGAGGCTGCGGGCTGGGACGGGGACGCGCTCGAGGCGCAGCTCTTCGCCTATCTCGCGATCCGCTCGGTCAAGGGGCTGCCGCTCAGCCTGCCGGGAACGACCGGCGTGCCGGAGCCGCTGACGGGCGGACGGCTCAACCGCGTCGGTTGATGTCACAAATCTGTTGGCGGCCGGCGGTTATGCAGGGACAGCGCTGATCCGCCGACGATTCGTCGATTTCAGAAATTCAGCGCAAAACGGCGTCCGAAGCCCGAAATTGGGCGGTTCGGCAGGCCGATGAGGGTGCAAAAGCCACTCTCCATGCGCTGCGAAACGCGCAAAAGAGAGTTGCGCCGCAAGTTTTTCAAAAACCGTGTTGACACCTGCGGGTGGTGGCCCCTATAAAGCGCC
>UCBZ01000013.1 GCA_900470775.1 Hyphomicrobiales bacterium
GGTCGAGGAGAGCGGCACGAGGCCTAATATCCCGCCCAAGGCCAACCGGCGCTGGAAGAACTGCTTCTCGCCGGTCCTCTACCGCGACCGAAACGCCATCGAGCGCATGTTCTGCCGCCTCAAGGATTTCCGCCGCGTCGCAACCCGATACGACCGCAACGCCGTCAACTTCCTCGCAGCCGTCTGCATCGCCGCAACCGTCAGCTACTGGTTATGAGTCTCGACCCTAAAGCAACCGACGTGGTCGGTTCCTTTAGTGACGCGGTCCGCTCCGCCATCCTTCGTTGTGCATTGTATTTCGCAGTCACCTGGAGAGAAAAAGCCAGTCTGATGTAGAAAAACTATGATTCGCTATTGAAAATGATAGTGAGCGTTATCGCGTCTCTTTATTTTGATTTGATCAACATA
Source organism: Hyphomicrobiales bacterium (assembly GCA_900470775.1). Lineage (GTDB taxonomy): Bacteria > Pseudomonadota > Alphaproteobacteria > Rhizobiales > Beijerinckiaceae > Allobosea. The sequence continues at coordinate 409 of UCBZ01000013.1, forward strand.
ATCTTTAACGGAATCAGCAATCAATTCTGGTATGTAATGCCTGAATATAATGTCTTTTATCATAGGCTTTCCAATTGGTCCGGATGCGAATTTTATTGGTTTGTTAAAGTATAATTCATACGTCGCTTTTTCTATTAGCATAACTGCATCGCGTAGCCAGCGATTGTTAAACATTTCTGTCCAGTTTGCGTGCTTTAGAATAACGTTCTCGCTCAGTGCTGCAAATTTAGAAAGAGATTTAAGTGATGCGGGTTTATTTATCATTTCTTGAATGCTATCAGAATAGGGGACGCCATTTTTGTCCTTCCAGGTGGGCCATTTTTCGGGTTTGAAAGCAACAGCCCAGCACAATGTTTCATTCGAGAATCCACATGATCCAATCAGCCGATTCGATCCATTTTTATGATACTCGTAAATTGGATACCAAAATAATTCTTTGATTTGCATGTCAGTGCCTTTCCAATCTAACTCAAAGAGTACAACTAGTGCCCGCGCCCGCATTCATTCCGGATGTCGGCGCGAATAGCCGGGCAGGCGTTGATCAGCTGGCGAATGGCGAGGTTCGCACCCTTCAGTGAAAACTCGAACACGTCGCTTAGATGCGTGAAGTCGCGCTCTGACGAAATCCGTTTCTTGATCCCTCGCTGCTCGATGTCGGCAAACGATTCCGCGTCGGAGAACGTGAGTCCGATCTGCTTTCCTTCCACGACCAGCAGTCTTCCGGATTTCTGGGCCGTTTGTAGCAGACCACAGGCGTCTTCCTCCATCTGAACGAAGGCGCCTTGCGGTTTGAAAGCATAATTGCCGCCGCCGGTTCCGCGATCATAGAACATCAGCACGCCGTATTGGCTGGTCGCCGAGGCTGCGACGCTCGGCGTCATGCGGATCCTGACCGTGTCGGCTCGCATGAGGTCGACGCCACGGAATGCGCAGGCGAACCCGATGGCTTCACCTCGCGAAGTGACATGGGCCGTCAATCCCAGAACGGGATGGCGTCCGTAGCGCCATTGCCCGTCATTGGGATCGGCCGGCGACGAGGCTGCTGAAGGCAAGGGGCTCAATCGCAGCGAGCCTGCCGACATGGCAGGCGGCTGAGACGCTGCTTCGGATGATGCCTGCTTCACGATCTCGATTGTCTGGAGTTCCACCACACGGCCGCCGGCACCGCAGAAATTCAGTTCCAGGCTGACGACGGTTTTCGGATGGAGGATATCCTTGAGCCAGGTCCTAATCTCGGCCCTTTCCCGCGGCTGGCCGTGATAGAACGACGCGTTGACATAGGTGCTCCCCATCTTCTTGTCTTTGTATGCGAAGCCCTCGACCCCGTCCTTGCCGAAGGTCACGCGCTCGATCTCGCCAGTCCCGTGTTCCGCCGTGCAGGGCTGATTTTCGGAAAGTCCGGAGACGGCGACGATGGCATTGGTCTGGCTATCCCTGAGAACGGCTATTTGCGCATCTGCCGGAGCCCAGGACATGAGCAGCAGCGTTCCCGTTATCAACGTCGAATGCAAGGTCGGCAGCCGGACCAGCATAATGTCTCACCCAGCGAGATGACGGGACGTCATTTTCTAGGTCTGAAGAATTGCCGTCAATCTCCGGTTGAGCGCGATCGTGAAAAAGCGACCTGATGGAAATATGCTTGCCTTGCCATCGTGAGCAGAAGCATCACGGCGATGCTTGGTTGCGCCTCACGTCTGCCCAGGCCGCAGCTTGTAAAAGACATGCTGGCCGATTGTGTCCATCTTCTTGAGCTTCTTGGCCCAGTACGGCCGGACATATTGCGCGTGGTAATGGGTCGAGGCGCCGACTTCGGGCATGTAGGTCGTGCCCTCATAGACCTCTCGGGCGATGCGGACCGCGTCGCGCCATGGCGCCGGCTCGGTGATGCGCAGCGACTTGCCCTCGCAGGTGAAGGTGAACTGGCAGGCGAGGTAGCGGTGGCTGTTCTGGTAGACCACGCCGCAGACGCTGTCGGGATAAAGCCCGCTCTTGACCCGGTTGAGCACGACCTGCGCCACCGCGGCGCGGCCCTCGTCGGTTTCCGAGCGTGCCTCGAAATAGACCGCCTCCGCCAGGCAGCGCTGCTGGCGGGCCATGTCGGCGGGTACGATCAGCCCGGTATAGATTTCGCGGGCGCCGGGCTCGGTCTGGGCGCCCCGGCGGTCGGATGGGGTCGGCGCACGCGCGATCAGGCCGGGACGCTCCGGCGCGGCGGGCGGGATCAGGGCCGGCACCAGCGTCGTCACGCTGTAGGAGACGGCCGGGGTCGATGACGCCTGCGCGGTGGCGGAGGTGACGCCGGGCGTCGCGCCGTCGATCGTGCGCGGCACCGCGCCATAGGGGTTGGCCTGTTTCAGCGCGTCGGGCGAGGCGTCCGAGAGGGCCGGATCGGTCAGGCCCTGGTCATTGGCATAGGGCTCGAAGCCGATCTGCGGCCCGCTGATGCCTTCCGCCCCGCCATGAGCGGCGAGCGAAAAACCGCCCGAGATCAGGCCGGGCTGGGTGTCGCCGAAGACGACGCGTTCGAGCTCGCGCGGGGCCTTGGCTGAGATGCTCGGCCGCAGGCGCGGCAGGGCGTCGCCCTTGGCGGTGCGGTCGACCTCGGGGAAGCCTGCGGCGCTGCGCTTCATCTCCTCGCGCGGCTGGCGCGGATCGATCACCACGCGCCGCTCGGGATCGTCGAAGGAGAGATGCGCCTGCCGGATCGCCGAGGACAGGGACAGGCCGGGCAAACGGAAGGCGCTCGCCGCGATCAGCATCGAGGGGCCTTCCTCGAGCTCCGAGGCCGGGCCGGGTTCGCTGCGCGACAGCGATGTCGAGGGCAGGGTGTCGATGCCGAAATTCTGGCCGGCCGAGGCGGTGAACGAGACCAGCATCCCGGCCGCGAGCGCCCAGGGCGCAACCGTCGCCAGGGCCCATTTCAGCCCGGCCGACCGATTGCGTCCCGTACGCCTGCGCAAACGCAAATGACTCAAAACCGCTCACCCGTCCGAAACACGAGGGCGGCGACCGCGCGCAACGACGCGCATTCGCCTGGTTCCGTTATCACCCCGGTAGGGTTGAGCGGCGGTTAACGGCGGTGTTCCACTCTCAGCCCTCATCCTGAGGAGCCGCGTAAGCGGCGTCTCGAAGGATGCTCCAGCTGGTTCCGGAGCCTCCTCGCGCATCCTTCGAGACGCCATTCCCGCCGGAATGGCTCCTCAGGATGAGGGCTGAGGGAAATCTCTTGCTCCCATGTCGACCCGCGCTCCTCCCATGCAAGGGCGTGATGCGCCATGCCACGAATTCGCGTTGTCCGAGCGGCGATATCGGCGGTAACGTGCAGGCACACATCCCATTGCAGGCTTCGGAGATTCATCATGAGTGTCACGCCGAGTGCCGCCCCGGGGCGCAGCTATGCTCCCGAGATCATCGTCGCGGCGGGCTGCCTGATCGCGCTGATCACCTTCGGCCCGCGCGCCAGCGCCGGCCTGTTCCAGATCCCGATGACGGTGCAGTTCGGCTGGGGGCGCGACACCTTCGGCCTCGCGCTCGCGATCCAGAACCTGCTCTGGGGCCTGGGTGCTCCCTTCGCCGGCGCCATTGCCGACCGTTTCGGGATCGTCAAGGTGCTCTGCACCGGCGCGCTGCTCTATGCGCTCGGCCTCGTCGTGATGGCCTATGCCACGACGCCGCTGCAGCTTCATCTCGGTGCCGGCGTGATGATCGGCTTCGGCCTCTCGGCCTGCTCATTCAACCTCGTGCTCGCCGCCTTCGGCAAACTGCTGCCCGAATCCTGGCGGCCGATGGCGTTCGGTGCCGGCACGGCGGCGGGCTCCTTCGGCCAGTTCCTCTATCCGCCGATCGGCAACATCCTGATCGAGCAGATCGGCTGGAACCAGGCGTTGATCATGTTCGCGCTGACCCTGCTGCCGATCCTGCCGATCTCGATCTTCCTGTCGACGCGCAAGCTCGGCGGCGCGGTCCAGGCATCCGCTGCCAATCTCCCGAACCAGTCGATCGCGCAGGCGCTGGCCGAGGCCTTCAAGCACAAGAGCTATGTCTTCCTGGTGCTGGGCTTCTTCACCTGCGGCTTCCAGCTCGCCTTCATCACCGTGCACATGCCGGCCTATCTCAAGGATATGGGCTTAGCCGCATGGGTCGGCGGCTGGACGCTGGCGGTGATCGGGCTGGCGAACGCGGTCGGCTCGCTCTCCTCGGGCTGGCTCTCGACGCGGATGCCCAAGCGCCATCTGCTGGCCTGGATTTATCTCGGCCGCTCGCTGGCCATCGCCGTCTTCATCATGCTGCCGCCGAGCCCCGCGACTGCGATCTGCTTCGGCATCGTCATCGGCCTGTTCTGGCTCTCGACCGTGCCGCCGACCTCTTCGCTGGTGATGCTGATGTTCGGCACGAAATACATGGCGATGCTCTATGGCTTCGCCTTCTTCTCGCATCAGGTCGGCGGATTTCTTGGGGTCTGGCTCGGCGGCATCCTCTACGAAGCCTCGGGCTCCTACATCATCGTCTGGTGGCTCTCGGTCGCGCTCGGCATTGCGTCCGCGCTGATCAACCTGCCGATCGTCGAGAAGCCGGTAGGCCGGCCGCTGGCGCAGCCGGCCTGAGCCGGGCCTGACGAAAGACGCAGGCCGCCGCGGGCTTGCCGCGCGGTCGCGGCTGCGTATCTCCTGCGGGCGAGACCGTTCAGGAGGAGATGCCGATGTCCAGCTTCAAGGCCCTTGTCGCGACCAAGGGCGAGACCGGCCCCAACCTCGCCTTCACGGAGTTCGCCGAGAGCGACCTGATGGAGGGCGACGTTACCGTCCGCGTCACGCACTCCACCGTGAATTACAAGGACGGCCTCGCCTTGACCGGGCGGGCCCCGGTGATCAGGCGCTGGCCGATGATCCCCGGTGTCGATTTCGCCGGCCGTGTCGAGGCATCGGAGCATCCCGAGTTCAAGCCGGGCGATCTTGTCGTCCTCAATGGCTGGGGCACGGGCGAGACGCATCTTGGCGCCTATGCCCAGAAGAGCCGTGTCAGGGGCGACTGGCTCGTGCCGCTGCCCGCCGGCATGAACCCCGACGAGGCCATGGCGATCGGGACCGCCGGCTACACCGCGATGCTTTGCGTGCTGGCGCTGGAGCGGCACGGGCTGAAGCCGGCAGACGGCCCCGTCGTGGTCACCGGCGCGGCCGGTGGCGTCGGCTCCGTCGCGGTCTCGCTGTTGGCCAAGGCCGGCTGGCATGTGATCGCCTCGACCGGGCGGCCGGAAGAGGCGGAGTATCTCAAGGGTCTCGGCGCGGCCGAGATCATCGACCGCAATGAACTCTCGGCGCCCGGCCGCCCGCTCGCCAAGGAGCGCTGGATCGCTGGTGTCGACGCGGTGGGGTCGCATACGCTCGCCAACCTGCTCTCGATGACGAAATATGGCGGTGCCGTTGCCGCTTGCGGCCTGGCACAGAGCATGGATCTGCCGGCCTCGGTCGCGCCCTTCATCCTGCGCGGGGTAGCGCTGCTCGGCGTCGATTCCGTGATGTGCCCGAAACCGCGCCGCCTCGAAGCATGGGCGCGGCTGGCGAGCGATCTCGACCGGAACAGCCTCGCGCTCATGACGACGACGATCCCGCTCGCGGATGTGATCGAGACGGGCAGGGCGATCGTTGATGGGAAGGTCAGGGGGCGTGTGGTGGTGGAGATCGGCTAGGGGGCTGCGGCGGAGCCTCGACCGGCCCGCTTTGTGTCAGCAAGGTCAGCGTGGCGCAGCCGCCCGCCGCAGACGGTCATTGATCGCCTCGCCAAGCCCGTGCATCGGAATCGGCGCGATGGCGATCATGGCCGGGCCCAGCGCATCGAGCGCGCGCAGGTGGCCGAAGAGGTTCGCCGCCGCCTCGGTGAGGTCGCCGCGAGGGCTCAGATTGAGGGCATGGCCAGTTGTGGCCAGACCGTCAGGCTCGGGGCCGAAGCCAAGCCACGCTTCTCCAGACCGGGGCGCCTGCGCCTCCAACCGAACACCGGCCGACGGCGCGTAGTGCGAGGCCAGCAGCCCGGGCGAGATCGGCGCCATGCCGGCTTCGCCCGCCAGTACCAGTGGCCGCCCGATCACGCCCTCGATCGCGCTGCGCGACACGCCGCCCGGCCGCAGCAGGCGCGGCGCGCCATCCAGACAGGCGACGATGGTGGATTCGACACCGACCTCGGTCGGCCCGCCATCAAGCACTGCCTCGATCCGGCCGTCGAGATCTTCAAGTACATGCGCGGCGCTGGTCGCGCTGACGCGGCCGGAGCGGTTAGCGGAGGGCGCGGCTATCGGCCGTCCCGCCGCTTGCAGCACCGCATGGGCGATCGGATGCGAGGGCACCCGCAGCGCCACCGAAGCCAGACCGGCGCGGGCGAGTTCGCTGACCTCGCAGCCCGACGAGACCGGCACCACCAGCGTCAGCGGCCCCGGCCAGAACGCCTTGGCTAGCGCCAATGCATTGGCATCGAACAGGCCTTGCCGGCGGGCGGCTGCGAGATCAGGCAGATGCGCGATCAGCGGGTTGAAGCTCGGCCGCTCCTTCGCGCCATAGATGCCGGCGACAGCCTCGCCGGAGGTCGCGTCGGCGGCAAGCCCGTAGACGGTCTCGGTTGGCAGCGCGACGAGCCAGCCCTGCCGTAGCAGTTCAGCGGCGCGGGCAATGCCCTGCGCATCGGCGCTGAGGCGCTCCGTCACGCGGCTGAATCCCTGATCCTGCTCCAAGCGGCACCCATCGTCAGGCGTTCCGCCCGATTGACCGAAGATTGTTTACAACTAAACTATATCCGGCGCCCGACCAAACTTGCCGTCATGCGCACGTGGCATCGGGGATAGTTCCTCGCTACCATCGCGGCAACGCCAAAAGCGGGGCCGGTCGGTACCGGCTGATCGAGAACAAGGCATGGCCGGCTGCTCGCATGCGGCACGGGCCGGCGTCGAGGGAGAACGACCATGAGCTATCGCGCCCCTGTCGAGGACATCCTCGCCACGATGCGCCATGTCGCGGGCCTGGACCGGCTGATCGCCGACGGCCTCGCGCCGGAACTCGACGGCGACATGACGCAGGCCGTTCTCGACGAAGCCGCGAAGTTCGCTGGCGACATCCTCGCCCCGCTCAACCGCATCGGCGACAAGCACGGCTCGACGCTGAAGGATGGCGCGGTGACCACGCCGCCGGGCTGGAAGGAGGCCTATACCGCTTGGGCGCAAGCCGGCTGGAACGCGCTGCCGGCGCCGGAAGAGCATGGCGGGCAGGGGTTGCCGGCGCTGCTGCAATCGGCCTGCACCGAGATGTGGAACTCCGCTGCGTTTGCCTTCGCGCTCGGGCCGCTGCTGACGGTCGGCGCCATCGAGGCGCTGCATGCCCATGGCTCGGAGCACCTCAAGGAAACCTATCTGGCAAAGCTCGTCTCGGGCGAGTGGATGGGCACGATGAACCTGACCGAGCCGCAGGCCGGATCGGACCTCAACGCGCTCCGCTCCAGGGCCGAGCCAGCCGGCGACGGCACCTATCGCGTCACCGGCCAGAAGATCTTCATCACCTATGGCGAGCACGATCTGACCGAGAACATCGTGCATCTGGTCCTGGCGCGCCTGCCCGATGCGCCGGCCGGCACGCGCGGCATCTCGCTGTTCCTCGTGCCGAAATATCTGGTCAATGCCGATGGCTCGCTCGGCGAGCACAATGATCTCCGCTGCTCCGGCATCGAGCACAAGCTCGGCATCCATGCCTCGCCGACCTGCTCGATGGCGTTCGGCGACAAGGGCGGCGCCATCGGCTGGCTGATCGGCGAGGAGAATCGCGGGCTCGCCTGCATGTTCACGATGATGAACAATGCCCGCCTCAACGTCGCGCTCCAAGGCGTCGCCATCGCCGAGCGCGCCTATCAGCAGGCATTGGGTTTTGCCCGGGAGCGCCGGCAGGGCGTGGCGCTCGATGCACCCAAGGGCTCAGCCATGAGCCCCATCATCGTCCATCCCGACATCCGCCGCATGCTGATGGAGATGCGTGCCAAGACGCAGGCCGCGCGCGCCATCGCCTATCAGGTCGCGGAAGCGCTCGACCGCTCCCGCCGCGAGCCCGACGAGGCCAGACGCAAGGCCGCCAGCGAGCGCACCGCGATCCTCACCCCCGTCGCCAAGGCCTATGCCACCGATATCGGTGTCGAGGTCGCCTCGACCGGCATCCAGATCCATGGCGGCATGGGCTATATCGAGGAGACCGGAGCGTCCCAGCATCTGCGCGATGCCCGCATCGCCACGATCTATGAGGGCACCAACGGTATCCAGGCGATCGACCTCGTGCTGCGCAAGCTGCCGCTCTCGGGCGGCAAGGTCGTCGCGGCTCTGATCGCCGAGATGCGTGGCGTCGTCGCGCAGGTCGAGACCGCCAACACGCCGGGCTTTGGCCACAGCGCGACCCGTCTACGTGCCGCCGTCGATGCGCTGGAGCGCGCGACGCAATGGATGCTGGCGACGATGGGCGAGCGGCAGGGCGACGCGCTGGCCGGCGCGACGCCCTATCTCAAGCTCTTCGCGCTGGCCCAGGGGGGCACCAGTCTCGCCCGCAAGGCGCTGGCGACGCGCTCCGAGGATCACGCATCAGGCGATCTCGCCACCGCCCGTTTCTTCGCCGAGATCCTCGCCACCGAGGCACCGGCGCTGGAACTGGCCGTGACGGAAGGTGCCGGAGCGGTCGAGGACGCGGCCGCGGTCTTCGCGGCGTGAGCGAACCGGACCGTCCGCTCTCCGAACGTCCGCTTGCAGGCCGGGTCTGCCTCGTCGCGGGCGCCTCGCGCGGCCTCGGACGTGGCATCGCCCGGGCACTGGGGGAGGCCGGCGCGACCGTCATCGTCACCGGCCGCTCGAGCGAGGCCGGCGCTCACACCGACAATCGGCCTGAGACCTTCGAGGACACCGCCCGCGAGGTCGAGGCGGCCGGCGGCAAGGGGCACCCCTATCGATGCGACCATACCGACGAGCGCGAGGTCGATGGGCTGGTGTCATGGTGCCTGCGCCGCTTCGGCCGGCTGGATTGCGTCGTCGATGCCGTCTGGGGCGGCAATGAGGGCTATGACGGCGTGCGCTATCCCGATGGTTCGGCCTTCGGCGCGCCGTTCTGGCGCAGGCCCGTGGCGCGGCTCGGCCAGAGCTTCGAGAGCGGCGTCTATGCCCAGTTGCTGCTGGCACGGGCGGTCGCGCCCGCCATGGTCCAGATGCGCAAGGGCCTGATCGTGACGGTGAGCTTCGATACGCAAGCCGGCTATCTCGGCGATGTCTTCTACGACCTCGCCAAGGCGGCGATGAACCGGCTGACGCTGGCGATGGCGGCGGAACTGAAACCCTTCGGCGTCACGGCGCTCGGGCTGTCGCCGGGCCATGTCCTGACCGAGCGGGTTCGCGATGCCGGCATGGCGGCTGAGACCACCGAGACGCCGCTTTATGCCGGGCGCGCGGTCGCGGCGCTCCTGGCCGATGCTGAGGTTTCGCGACATGCCGGACAGGTGCTGCATGTCGCCGACCTTGCCCGCGATTACCGCTTCACCGACCGCGACGGCAGCCAGCCGGAGCGCTTCACCATCCCGTCCCGATGATCGGGGCCGCGCGGCCCGTCATTCGTTTGACATCGCGCTGGGATCGGAGTTCCTGCGGCGCGGACGATCCGCCAGACTGCGACAGAGGCCTCCATGCTGCTGATCCACGGAATCTGCCCCGATACGGGCGACAGGCTCATTCACCGGACCTTGAAGGTCGAAGAGGAGATTCCGGCCGGTTCTGTCTGGATCGACCTGCTGAATCCGACTGCGGGTGAGGACAAGAAGATCGAGACCCATCTGGGCATTTCGATCCCGACGCGCGAGGAGATGCACGATCTCGAACCGTCGGAGATCATCTACACCGAGAACGGCGCGCATTACATGACCGCGCGTGTCATCTGCCAGTCCGACACCAACGTCCCCAAGCTTGCCGACGTCACCTTCATCCTGACCGAGAGCGCACTTGTCACGGTGCGTTACGACGAGCCAGGCGCTTTCTCCATCTTTCTCAACCGCGTCGGCAAACCCGGCGGCTGCGGCATGCAGCCGGCCGCCGTGATCGAAGGCCTGATCGAAGCGATCGTCGATCGTGCCGCGGAGGTTCTGCGTGGCGTCGCCGACCAGATCGATGGCGTCTCGCGACGCGTCTTCGAGGGCAAGAGCGCCGATGTCGAGCAGAACAGCGCCTATCAGGCCGTCATCCGCAAGATCGGACAATATGAGCACATCATCTCGAACGTGCGCGAGAGCATGGTCTCGGTCGAGCGGGTGCTATTGTTCCTCTCCGCCAATTTCAAACGCCCGGCCAAGGCGGCCAGCGGCTTCGTGCCGGAATGGCGCACCTCGGTTCGCGACGTGCAGGCGCTGGAAGAGCATGCGACCTTCATCTCCAGCAAGTTGTCGTTCATGCTGCAGGCCACGCTGGGCCTCGTCGGTCTCGAGCAGAACAAGATCATCAAGCTGTTTTCGGTCGTCGCGGTGGTGCTGATGCCGCCGACCCTGATCGCCTCGATCTACGGCATGAATTTCGAGAAGATGCCGGAGCTGAAATGGGAATTCGGCTATCCGATGTCGCTGGGGATGATGGTTGTCGCCGCTATTCTGCCCTACCTGTTTTTCAGGTGGAAGAAGTGGCTGTGACGGGAGCCGCCTGAGAGGCGGTTGCTCCCGTCTCTCAGCCGGCCCCCAGCGTAAGGACATGCCGTGATGGCCCATGACGAGATCACCGAAGCCGCGATGCGGGCCGGGAAAGCGAGCTTCGAGGCGACAACCGGCCGGGTGCCGGAGAACTTCACCCTTCTGGCCGAGCATGCGCCCGGCGCCTTCGCGGGCTATGGTCTGATCCGGGCCTCGATCATGCGCGATCGGGACGCCGGTGGCGCTCTCGACCTGAAGACGAAGGAACTCATCTTCGCCCTGCTCGACACGTTGATCGGCCAGAAGACAGGGGCCAGGAACCACGCCGCCAATGCGGTGAGGCTTGGCCTGACGCTGCCCGAACTCGCCGAAGGCCTGGTCCAGGTCATCATGGCCGGCGGGATCACGACCTGGAACGAGACCGGCGCCGACGTCATGCGCCACTGCGTCGAGCTGCAATCGGAATAGGCCGGCTAGCCCAAGGACATGCCGACAACGTCTGGCTGAACCGGGCCGCCAGCTTTCGCCTGGCGGACGCGCAAGGCAACGGACGTTTGCAGGTCTGCCTATGAACTCTTTTTGCCACCCCGTTCGATCAGAACGGCCTGTTGCCAACGGCTTGGCGCCTTGTCGGTGCGGTGAATGCAGCCCGCCCAACAGCACGGCCGCTTCATGCCGTCCAGAATTTCCTCGCAGGTTCGCTTGATGCGGCGTTCGCGCGTCGTCAGCTGCTTGGCATCATCGACCCAGCAGATGAACTCGTTTCGGCCGAGCGGCGTCAGGCTTTTCCACAGCGCGACGATCCTTGGGTCCGATCGTATCGCCGCCTGAAAATCTTCAGCGGCCTCATGGACAGTCCCGTGCGGAAAAGCGCTCACCACGAACTCCCAGGCAATGCAGCGACAGGCCGGCCCCATAACGTCGGGTAGGACGGCGGCGTTCGATCCTGCTCGCTGGATCGCTGAATGTCGCCGACCGGTAAAATCCGGATATGGCCACGTCAAGCGCTCAATCCGCCCGCGCCACCGCGTCCCCCAGCCGCACCATCCCGCCCGAGACCACCCGCGCCGTGATCCCGCCATGGCCGCGCACGGCGTTGTAGCCGCCGGCGCCGAGGATTTCTTCCATCCGCGAGCAGGGATGGCACTCGCCGGTCGCCTCCAGCACGACGTCGCCCAGCATGAAACGCCGGCCCTTCAGCGCCGCGAGATTGATGCCCGCCACCACGATGTTGCGCCGAAGCTGGTCGGGCGTGACGGCGTCGGGGCCGAGATGGGCGGCGATCGCGGACAGGTGCTCGCTCTGGATCAGCGTGACGTGGCGGGCTCCGCCGGTGCGGCTGCTGTAATGGTCGCCGGTCAGGCCCTGTTCGGCGTCGAGCGTCGCAGCCTCGACCACCTGCATCGGCGCCCGCCGCACTGGGCGCAACCCGATCCAGACGACGCGCCCCGGCCGCATCGGCGCATCCAGCAGGCGCGCCAGCGGCGAGGCGGGGTCGAGCGACACGGGGCCTTCAGCCCATCACCCGCGCCACCACATCCTTCAGCGCCGAGCTGTCGCGCTCCAACCAGCCCGGCACCGGCAGGCCCTTCGAGCGCAGGAACTCCGGGTTGAACAGCTTCGACTGGTAGCGCGTGCCGTAGTCGCACAGGATCGTCACGATGGTGTGGCCCGGCCCCATCTGCTGCGCCAGCCGGATGGCGCCGGCGATATTGATGCCCGAGGAGCCGCCGAGGCACAGGCCCTCATGCTCGAGCAGGTCGAAGACGATCTGGACCGCGTCCGCATCGGGAATCTGGAAGGAGACGTCGATCGGCGCGTCCACCAGATTGGCGGTGATCCGACCCTGGCCGATACCCTCGGTGATCGAGGAGCCTTCCGATTTCAGAACGCCGGTGGTGTAGAACGAATGCAGCGCCGCGCCCATCGGGTCGGCGAGGCCGATCGTCACCTTCGGGTCGAAGCCCTTGAGCGCCATGCCGACGCCGGCCAGCGTGCCGCCGCTGCCGACCGCGCAGATGAAGCCATCGATCTTGCCGTCCGTCTGCGCCCAGATCTCCGGTCCTGTCGTCTCGATATGGCCCTGGCGGTTGGCGGTGTTGTCGAACTGGTTGGCCCAGATGGCTCCGTTGGGCTCGGATTTCGCCAGTTCCTCGGCGAGGCGCCCGGAGACCTTCACATAGTTGTTGGGGTTCGCGTAGCCGACGGCCGGCACCTCGACCAGCGTCGCGCCGGCCAGCCGTAGCATGTCCTTCTTCTCCTGGCTCTGCGTCTCCGGGATCACGATGACCGAGCGATAGCCCAGCGCATTGCCGACCAGCGCGATGCCGATGCCGGTGTTGCCGGCGGTGCCCTCGACAATCACCCCGCCCGGCCGAAGCTGGCCGCGCCGCTCGGCGTCGCGGATGATCGCGAGCGCGGCGCGGTCCTTGACCGACTGGCCGGGATTCATGAACTCGGCCTTGCCGAGGATGGTGCAGCCGGTCGCCTGCGAGGCGCGCTTGAGCTTGATCAGCGGCGTATTGCCGATGGCTTCGATAACGCCGTCGCGGGTGGTCATGCCGAAATTTCCCTGTTTGCCTGCAACCTGATAGGCGAAACGCGAAAGCAGGTCATCAGCAACTCGCCATCCGGCATGACGTCGGATGATGTGCCGTTCACGATGACCTTTGCGGAGACAATTCGACCACGATGACGCTCGCCATGAATGAAATCCTCTCGGTGGTCCGTCTGGGCCAGCGCGGCGACGGCATCGCGGAGGCGCCCGGCGGCGATGTCTTCGTGCCTTACGCCCTGCCGGGCGAGACCGTGCGGGCGGTGCGCGACGGCGATCGCGGCCAGCTTGTCGAGATCATCAGCCCGGCCGATTCGCGCATCGCCGCGATCTGCCCGCTCTTCACCCGATGCGGCGGCTGCGCGGCGCAGCACATGTCGGAAGGCCTCTATCGCGAATGGAAGCGCCGGCAGGTCGTGACCGCCCTGTCGCGCGCCGGTGTCGAGGCACCCGTCGCCGAGATCGTCGATGCCCATGGCGCCGGGCGTCGCCGCGTCACCTTCCATGCGAGGCGTGAAGGCCTCGGCATGCTGGTCGGCTTCATGGCCGCGCGCAGCCATGATCTCATTGCCGTTCCGGCCTGCCCGGTGCTGGCGCCGGGGCTTGCCCGGGCGCCGGCTGCGGCGCAGCTTCTCGCCAACCGCCTCGGCGGCTCCAACAAGCCGCTCGACATCCAGCTCACGGCCTCCGAGGCCGGGCTCGACGTTGATATTCGCGGTCATGGCCCCGCAGGCGACAAGCTCAGGCTCTCCCTGACGGAAGCGGCCGAGCGGCTCGATCTGGCGCGGCTGTCCATGCATGGCGAGATCATCGTCGAGCGCAGGCCGCCGCAGCAGCGCATGGGCAAGGCGATGGTCGCGCCCGCGGCGGGCGGCTTCCTGCAGGCGACTGCCGAGGGCGAGGAGACGATCGCCGGCCTCGTCCTCGCGGCGCTGCCAAAGGCCAAGCGCGTGGCCGATCTCTTCGCCGGCTGCGGCCCGTTCTCGTTCCGGCTGGCCGAGCGCGCGCAGGTCCATGCCGTCGAGAGCGACAAGGCCGCGATCCTGGCCCTGACGCGCGGCGCCGGCATGACGCAAGGCCTGAAGTCGATCTCCAGCGAGGTGCGCGATCTCTTCCGCCGGCCGCTGCTGGAGCATGAACTGAACGCCTTCGACGCCGTCGTGCTCGATCCCCCGCGCGCCGGGGCCGAGGCGCAGGTCAGGCGGCTCGCGGCGGCGAAGACCGCCACCGTCATCTATGTCTCCTGCGATGTCGGCAGCTTTTCCCGCGACGCCGCGATCCTGATTGCGGGCGGTTATGCGCTGGAGGGTGTCACGCCCGTCGACCAGTTCCGCTATTCCGCTCATATCGAACTCGTCGGCGTCTTCCGGCGGCCCAAGACGTAATAAAGCCGGAGGCTTCCTTGAGCGCATCCATCCTGGACGAGATGGCCGGCATCGTCGGCGCGAAGAACATCGTTACCGATCCCGACGCCATGGTCCCCTACCTCAAGGAGTGGCGGGACCTGTTTCGCGGCAAGGCCCAGGCGATCGTCCGGCCGGGGTCGACGGCCGAGGTCGCCGAACTGGTCAGGCTCGCTGGCCGGACGGGCACGACGCTTGTGCCCCAGGGCGGCAACACCGGCCTCGTCGGCGGCCAGATCCCGATCGCGGACGGCCGCGAGATCATCCTTTCGCTCCAGCGCATGGATGCCGTTCGCGCCATCGATCCGCAGAGCGACACGATGACGGTCGAGGCCGGGCTGACGCTGCAGAAGGCGCAAGCCGCCGCGGAAGCCGCGGGCCGGCTGTTTCCGCTCTCGCTCGCCTCCGAAGGCTCCTGCACCATTGGCGGCAACCTCTCGACCAATGCCGGCGGCACGGCCGTTCTGGCCTATGGCAATGCCCGCGAACTCTGCATGGGGCTGGAGGTCGTGCTGGCCGACGGCCGGATCTGGAACGGCCTGCGCCAGCTCCGCAAGGACAACACCGGCTACGATCTCAAGAACCTCTTCATCGGCGCCGAAGGCACGCTCGGCATCATCACCGCCGCTGTGCTGAAGCTCTTTCCCCAGCCGGCCGCGCGCGCCACCGCCTTCCTGGCCGTTCCTGGCCCCGAGGAGGCGCTGGCTCTGCTCAACACCGCCAAGGCCGGCGCCGGCGGCACGCTGACCACCTTCGAACTGATGTCGCGTCTGGGCCTGGATTTCGTCCTGCGCCATGCCTCGGGAGCACGCGATCCGCTGTCTGGCCCGTCCCCTTGGTACGTGCTGATGGAGGTCTCTTCGCAATCGGCGACCGGGCTCGACGACGCCGTCGAGGCCTTCCTGGGCGAGGCGATGGAACAGGGCCTCGTGACCGACGCGGCCCTGGCGGGCTCGCTGACCCAGCGCGCCGATTTCTGGAAGCTGCGCGAGATGCTCTCGGAAGTGCAGACCTATGAGGGCGGCTCGATCAAGCACGACGTCTCGGTGCCGCTGCATGCGGTGCCGGCCTTCATCGCCCGCGCCTCGGCGGCGGTGACGGCGATGGTGCCGGGCTGCCGGCCGCTGCCCTTCGGCCATATGGGCGACGGCAATATCCACTTCAACGTCAGCCAGCCGGTCGGCGCGGACAAGGCCGCCTTCATCGCCCGCTGGGAAGAGATGAATGCGGCGGTCCACGCCATCGTCAGCGAGATGCACGGCTCGATCTCCGCCGAGCACGGCATCGGCCGCCTCAAGCGCGACCTCCTGCCCGGCGTCAAGGACCCGGTCGAACTGGCCCTGATGAAGACGCTGAAGGCAACACTGGACCCGCAGGGCATCCTTAATCCCGGTGCCGTTCTGGCGATGTAAGTTCTAACAGTCCGCGCCTGGAAACGGCGCGTTGTGTTGGAACCGAGCGCCGTCGTCTAGAATAGGCTGCCCTGGGAATCGTCCTTGGCGCGCGGCGCGCGGGCAGGCGGTTTCACCACCACCCTGGCGGCTTCCGCCTTTGCCGGATCGAACGGCTCCTGTACCTCCGGCCCGTCATTGGCGACCTTGTTCACGGCGTTGTCGATCCGGACCATCTCCAGCAGGTCGTCCGGCGGCGGCCTGAGCAGATGCGCGGTGTCCTTCGCCTCCGCCATCGGGTCGAGCCAGCTGTCGAAATCCCGGGGCGCGATGATCACCGGGCAGCGTTCATGGATCGCCGCCATCAGCCCGTTGGCCGGTCCGTTGACCAGCGCGACCGTGTCGATCTCCGAGCCGTCGGGCGAATGCCACGTCTCCCACAGCGCGGCAAAGGCGAACAGGCCGCGATTGGGCCGGCGGAACATGTAGGCCCTGCTCTCGGCCTGTCGGCCCTGGCCGAGACGATGCCATTCATAGAAGGCATCGGCCGGCATCAGGCAGCGGCGCCGCGTCAGCGCCGCCCGGAACGACGGCTTCGTGGCGGCGCTTTCGGAGCGGATGTTGATGACGAGGGGAAAATCATTGGGGTCCTTGACCCAGCCGGGAATGAAGCCCCAGCGCATCAGCATGAACTGCCTGTTGCCCTCATGCAGCCGCACGACAGGCACCGGTTGTGTCGGGGCGATGTTGTAGCGCGGCGGAAAATTAGGCTGCTCGCGATAGGCAAACAGAGACCGCATCGCCTCGGGGGGCAGGGTAATGGCGTAGCGACCGCACATGGATCGCAGATGTGGCAATGGCTTGCGTCCGGATCAACACTTTATTTGGGTTTGCCCAAGCATAGTCGCGCCAGTTTGGGGATTATGATGAGCGTTCCCGCGATCAAGGGGCTGGCTGGATCGGCGGACGCTCGGATGGAGACGTCCCAGCAGCCGCGTCTCTCGACCGACTTCCTCAATCGTTACGCCGAAGCCTTGATGCTGATCGAGATGGCGGCGGTTGACGACGGCATCGTCGACGACCTGAAGGCCTGGCGCAGCATCACCTATCGCGAGCATTTCGAGGTGTCGGGGCTGCGCTGTGCGCCTGCCGCCCTGGCCGCCTATGACAGCGTGGCGCCGGCCCGGCGGGCGGGTTTCGAGGAGCTCTGCCGGGCGATGGCACGGCTGATTTCCACGGCAACCGCGCTGCTGGCCGACAGGCGCGAGGGTCTCGATGCCGCGACCATCGTCGATGTCGCCAGTGAAGCTCTGCGCCGGCAGATCGGCCGTGCCACGCAGTTCATCAACGCCAATGGCGCCATGGACATCGGCAGCATCGAAAGCCGCGCGCTCCAGGCCGAGATCGACGCGCTGCTGGTGCGCTGATCAGCCGAGGCGCCGCCCGCCGATCAGGAACTCGCGGTTGCCGTCGCCGCCATCGATCGGCGAGGGCACCGGCCCGTCCACCGCGAAGCCCAGCCCCGCCATGAGTTCGGCGATATCGGCGCAGACGTTCTCATGCACCGCCTCATCCCGGACGATGCCCTTCTTCAGGGCCGCGCGGCCGGCCTCGAATTGCGGCTTGATCAGCGCCGCGATTTGCGCGGTCGGCGCCAGCAATGCCGCGACCGCCGGCAGCACCAGCCGCAGCGAGATGAAGCTGACATCGATCGCAGCGAGCGACGGCGTCTGCGGCAGCGCGGCCGGCGTCAGCGTGCGGATGTCCTGCGCCTCCAGGCTCAGCACGCGTTTATCGCTCCGCAGCGAAGCATGGAGCTGGTCGCGCCCGACATCGACGGAAACCACGAAGGCCGCGCCGCGCTTCAGCAGAAGGTCCGTGAAGCCGCCGGTCGAGGCACCGACATCGAGGCAGGCGCGGCCTGCCGGGTCGAACCCGAAGACGTCGAGCGCTTCCGCCAGCTTCAGCCCACCGCGCGAGACGTAAGGATGCGGCGCTTGCGCGGTCAGCGCGGCGTCTTTCGCCAGCATCTCGGAGGCCTTGCGGACGGGGCGGCCATCGACGGTGACGAGGCCTGCGGCGATGGCGGCCTGGGCGCGCGCGCGGCTCTCGCACAGGCCCCGCTCGACGAGCAACTGATCGGCACGGCTCTTCATGGCACCGTTCCCGGCGTGTTCAGGCGCGCCTGATCGCGCTCGGCACCCCGAGCGCGCCCTCGACCGTGCGCACGATGCCGACGGCGTCGAGCCCGGCCCGGGCATACATCGCCTCGGGCTTGTCCTGGTCCTGGTAGTGGTCGGGCAGGGTCAGCGTCCGGACCTTCAGCCCGCCATCGAGCAGGCCGCTGCGCGCCAGCAGATGCAGGACATGGCTGCCGAAGCCGCCGACCGAACCTTCCTCGACCGTGACCAGGATTTCGTGCTCGCGCGCCAGTCGCAGGATCAGGGCCTCGTCGAGCGGCTTGGCGAAGCGCGCATCGGCGACGGTGGTCGACAGGCCGCGCTGGCCGAGCTGCTCCGCCGCTGCCAGACATTCCGCCAGCCGCGTTCCGAGCGAGAGCAGCGCGACGCGCGATCCCTCGCGGACGACCCGACCCCGGCCGATTTCCAGCGGCACGCCGACATCGGGAATCTCGACGCCGACGCCCTCGCCGCGCGGATAGCGGAAGGCGATCGGTCCTTCGTCGAAGGCTGCGGCGGTGGCGACCATATGGGTCAGCTCGGCCTCGTCCGCTGCCGCCATCACCACCATGTCCGGCAGGCATGCGAGATAGGCGATATCGAAGGCGCCCGCATGGGTCGCGCCATCGGCGCCGACGAGGCCGGCGCGGTCGAGCGCGAAGCGCACGGGCAGCTTCTGGATCGCGACGTCGTGGACGACCTGGTCGTAGGCGCGCTGCAGGAAGGTCGAATAGATCGCGCAGAACGGCTTGTAGCCCTCGGTCGCCATGCCGGCGGCGAAGGTCACCGCATGCTGCTCGGCGATGCCGACATCGAAGGTGCGGCCGGGAAACTCCTTGCCGAAGGCGTCGATCCCGGTGCCCGACGGCATAGCCGCCGTGACGGCAACGATCCTGCTATCGGCCCTGGCCTGCTTGATCAGCGCATTGCCGAAGACGGAGGTGTAGCTCGGTGCGTTGGCCGGAGCCTTGGCCTGAAGGCCGGTGACCGGGTCGAACCGGACGACGGCGTGGTATTTGTCGGGCGTGGCTTCGGCCGGGGCATAGCCCTTGCCCTTCTGCGTCACGACATGGACGAGGATCGGCCCCGTCTGGGAGTCGCGCACATTGCGCAGCACCGGCAGCAGGTGGTCGAGATTATGCCCGTCGATCGGCCCGACATAGTAGAAGCCGAGTTCCTCGAACAGCGTGCCGCCGGTGAAGAAGCCGCGCGCGAACTCCTCCGTCCGCTTCGCCTTCTCATGGAAGAAGCGCGGCAGCCGCTCGGCGAGGTGCTTGCCGATCTCGCGCAGCGAGCGATAGGTCCGGCCCGAGACCAGCCTGGCCAGATAGGCCGACATCGCCCCGACCGGCGGAGCGATCGACATGTCGTTGTCGTTGAGGATGACGACGAGGCGCGAGCCGAGCGCACCAGCATTGTTCATCGCCTCATAGGCCATGCCGGCCGACATCGCGCCGTCGCCGATCACGGCGATGACGTTGTTGCTGCCGCCAGCGAGGTCACGCGCCACCGCCATGCCGAGCCCGGCCGAGATCGAGGTCGAGGAATGCGCGGCGCCGAAGGGATCATATTCGCTCTCGGAGCGGCGGGTAAAGCCGGAGAGCCCGCCGGGCTGGCGCAGCGTGCGGATGCGCTCGCGCCGGCCGGTGAGGATTTTGTGCGGGTAGGCCTGATGGCCGACATCCCAGATAAGCCGGTCGCGCGGCGTGTCGAAGACATGGTGCAGGGCGACCGTCAGCTCGACGACGCCGAGCCCCGCGCCGAGATGTCCGCCCGTGACCGAGACCGCATCGATCGTCTCGAGACGCAATTCGTCGGCAACCTGACGCAGCTCGCTGTCGGGCAGCTTGCGGAGATCCTCGGGCGTATGAACGCGGTCGAGCATCGGCGTGGGTGGGCGCTTCGTCACAGGCCCGGTCTATCGCATCCCGACCGGGCGGCACAAGGGCGGCCGGTGCAACGCAAAGTCGCGCTACCGACGACAAGCGGTCACGCGCCTGCGCTAATCGATCTGGCGGCTGGCCCGTAACTTGCTGCGAATCGGACGCGGGCCTGCAACAGTCGCGTCGAGGGGGAAGTTGTCATGGTCGATCGTTCTCATCACTGTCGTTCCGGGGGCGCCCGCCTGCGCTCGGCTCTGGCAGCCTTCACTGTGGCGGGACTTGCCCTGGTGGGCGCGGCGGAGCCGGTCCGCGCGCAGGGCACGCTGCGTCTGGCGATGACGGCGTCCGATATTCCAACGACCACGGGCATGCCCAATAACGGCTTCGAGGGCATGCGCTTCCTCGGCTACCCGGTCTTCGAGAGCCTGGTGCTGTGGGATCTGACCACGACCGATCGGCTGGCGCCGCTGCGGCCGGGCCTCGCGGAACGCTGGGAACAGGTCCCCGAGGATCCGAAGACCTGGCGCTTTCATTTGCGCCGCGGCGTCACCTTCCATGACGGCACGGCGTTCAACGCCGATGCCGTGATCTGGAATCTCGAACGCTATTTCAACAAGGACTCAGCTCAGTTCGAGCCGCCTGCCGCCGGCATCGTGCGCGCAAGGGCGCCGATCATGACCGGCTATCGCAAGATCGACGACATGACCGTGGCGATCACCACCACCAGCCCGGCCTCGTATTTTCCCTATATGACCGCCTTGATCCTGCTGTCCTCGCCGGCGTCCTTCGAGAAGGCCGGGCGCGACTGGGGCAAGGTCGGGATGCAGGGTTCGGCCGGCACCGGGCCGTTCCGGATCGCCAGCGTCGCCCCGCGCGAACGTGTCGAGCTCGTCCGTCATGACGGCTACTGGGACGCGACGAAGAAGGCCAAGCTCGACAAGGTCATTCTCCAGCCCATCCCCGAAGCCAATGCTCGCCTCGCGGCGCTGCGCTCCGGCCAGGTCGACTGGATTGAGGTCCCGCCCGCCGACGGCATTCCCTCGCTCAAACAGGCTGGCTTTTCGATCGCGACCGGGTCCTACCCGCATGTCTGGCCGTGGTTCTACAATATCGGCGCGACGAACAGCCCCTTCCGGGATGTGCGGGTCCGACAGGCACTGAACTATTGCGTCGATCGCGACTCCATCGTTGCCCTGCTCAACGGCACGGCGGAGCCCGCCATCGGCTGGCTCAAGGCCAGCGATCCCGATTTCGGCAAGCCGGCGAACCGCTACCGCTTAGATCCCGCCAGGGGCAAGGCGTTGCTGGCGGAGGCCGGTTTCACCGCCCAGAAGCCGCTCTCGTTCAAGGTGATGATCTCCACCTCCGGCTCCGGCCAGATGTCGCCGCTGCCGATGAACGAATTCATGCAGGCCAATCTCAAGGAGGCCTGCGGCGTCACGGTCGAGTTCGTCGTCACCGAATGGCAGGTTCTACTGAACAACATGCGCGCTCTGCCCGATGCGCCCGCGTTGAACGGCGCGATGTCGCTGAACATCAGCTCGCCCTCGTCCGATCCCAGCGTCATGGCTCGCTACTTCGCCGCTGCCGGAGCGCCGCCCAACGGCTTCAATTTTGCGCAGTGGAAGGACGACGCTTTCGAGGCCGCTTTCGTCAGGCTTGCCGAGGCGAGCGATCCCAAGGTCGTGGCGGAGGCGACGGCGGTCGCCCATGAGCGGCTCGTGGACAACCCGCCCTGGCTCTACATCGTCCATGATCTCAACCCGCGCGCCATGTCCCCGAAGGTTAAGGGCTTCATCTCGCCCCAATCCTGGTTCGTCGATCTGACGCTCGTCAGCATGCAGTGAACGCCATGAACGACGCCTCCACCCACGTCACCGATCCCGCGCTGCTGCCGGCCCATGTCCTGGCCCGCGAGATCGCGGCAAGACGGCTCTCCCCGGTCGAGGCCGTCGACGCGCTGCTCGCGCGCATCGAGCGTTTCGAGCCGAAGCTGCGATCCTTCGTGTCGGTCTATGGCGCGGATGCGCGGCTCGCGGCAGAAGGAGCCGACAAGGCGATCCGCTCCGGACATGCCGTCGGACCGCTCCACGGCGTGCCGGTCGCGCTGAAGGATCTGGTCGAGTTGGAAGGTCGCATCACCACGGGCGGCTCGGCCAATTGGCGCGAGCGCCGCTCCACCCTGACCGCGACGATCGCGCAACGAATGATCGCGCAGGGCATGATCGTGCTCGGCAAGACCCACACCGTCGAGTTCGCCTTTGGCGGCTGGGGCACCAACCAGCATATGGGCACGCCCTGGAATCCCTGGGACCCGGTCCATGCGCGCACGCCCGGCGGCTCGAGCAGTGGCTCGGGCGTCGCGGTCGCGGCCCGGCTCGCGCCCTGGGCGATCGGCACCGACACCGGCGGCTCGGTGCGCCTTCCGGCCTCGTTCTGCGGCCTGACCGGGCTGAAGGTCACGATCGGCCGCGTTTCCGTCCATGGCGTCCTGCCGCTCTCGACCTCGCTCGACACGCCCGGCCCGATGGCGCGTGACGTGATGGATGTGGCGCTGCTCTACAACGTCCTGCAGGGCCCCGATCCGCTCGATCCCAACACGCGCGGCATCCTGCCGGTCGATCCGATGCCGACCCTGACGCGCGGCGTGCGCGGCTTGCGGCTGGCCCGCATGCCGCACAGCGAGCGCGCCGGTTGTTCGCCCGAGATGCTGGAGGCCTATGACCGCTCGCTCGAGACACTCGGCGGCCTTGGCGCCGAGATTGTCGAGATCGCCTTGCCCTTTGCCTTCTCCGATTTCCTCAACGCGCAGGCCATCCTGGAGGCGGAGGCCTATTTCAACGACGGCGCCCTGGCGGAGGATGCCGGCGCGCTGCTCGACGATGCGGTCAGGGCACGCGTGCTCGCTGGCGGCCGGGTCCAGGCGCAAGCTTATCTCGCGACCAAGCGCCAGCAGGCCGAATGGAAGCGCCAGATGGCTACGGCCATGGCCGGCATCGACGCGCTGCTGACGCCGAGCACGACGACGGCGGCGATCCGGCTCGACGAGGTCGACCAGGCCGTGATGCCCTCGCGCTTCACCCGCTTCGGCAACTTCCTCGAGATGTGTGCGCTCTCGCTGCCCAATGGCTTCACCGCTGGGGGACTGCCGCTCTCGCTGCAGATCTGCTGCCAGGGCTATGAGGAGGCGACGGCGCTGCGCATCGGCTACGCCCTGCAGCAGGCGACCGATTACCATCTCAAGGTTCCGCCTATGGTGGCGTGAGCACAGCGCGTCCGAGCCCGCATCCATTGCGGTCTGGCAAGCCAGAAATCGGGTGGGTTGTGCGCCAGTGGAATGAGACAGCTTGGACCTCCGCAACGCAGGGCCAGGCCATGTCGCCATCGATCCCGATCGCTCTCCTTCTCGCCGGCGTCGCGGCTCAGTTCGCCGACAAGCTTGCGCTGGACACCCTGACGCTGGCGGCAACGCAGGCCGGCGCCAGCCCGCGCCTCGTCGGCCTGCTGGTCGCGGCGCAGTCGGCCGCCTGGCTCCTGGTCTCGCTGCCGGCCGGCGTCTACGCCGACCGCGTCGCGCCGCGATCGCTGGTGGTCCTGGGCAGCCTGCTGATGATGGCGGGCTCGCTCACTGGCACGGCGCTGCTCAGCACCGGTGAGGTCGGCTGGCTGCTGGCGCTCTCGACCTTCATCGCTGCATCGGGCCCGGTCGTGATCGCGCTCTCGATCTTCGTGCTGCTGCCGCGCATGGTCGCGGTCGCCAACCTCCCGCGCGCCAATGGCCGGCTCGAACTCGGCCGCGCCTGCTTCAGCCTGGCGGCGCCGCTGATCGCCGGCTGGGCGGTCTCGCGTGGCATCGGCGCGCTGGGTCTCGGCGTCTGCGCGCTACTGGGCGGCGTGGTGCTGGTCGCGGCCCTGAGGCTTCCCGGCGAACGGCCCCCGGTGCAGCCGCGCCTGCCGTTGCACCGCGCCATCGAGGAAGGCGGCGCCTTCGTCGCGCGTCATCCCTATCTCAGGCCGATCGCGCTCTGCGCCATTGGCTGGAACGTCGCCTTCTTCGCTTTCCTCGCGATCGTCACCCCCTATGCCGCGCGCATCCTGCTGCTGGCGCCGGAGACGATCGGGCTAGCCTCCTCGGCCTATGGCGTCGGGCTGGTGGCGGGCGCGCTCAGCGGCGCGAGCCTGATCGCAAGGCTGCCGACGGGCCTGCTGCTCGTCTTCGGCCCGGCCTCGTCCTTTGCGGGTGCCGCTCTGCTGGCGCTGACGCCGGCCGCGCTTGGCTGGCAGGTGCTGGCGCTCGCCTTCTGCCTGTTCGGCTTCGGCCCGATCCTCTGGTTCATCACCCAGACCAGCCTGCGCCAGGCGGTGACGCCGCAAGCTCTGCTCGGCCGCGTCAGCGCGACGCTCACCACCGCGATGTATGGCATGCGCCCGGTCGGCGCGCTGGCTGGAGGGCTCGCGGGCGAATGGTTCGGGCTCCAGACCGCAATGCTGCTGCCGGTGGCGCTGTTCGGCCTCTCGACGCTGGCGATCCTGGCCTCTGCCATGCCGGGCCTGAAGACGATGCCGGAGGCCCAGCTCAGCCCAACGTGATCGGCGGTCGCGCCAGCATCAGCCAGATGATCGCAAGCACAGCGGCGAAGGCCGGAAAGCCGCAGGCAAACCAGATTCCGTAAAGCCGGTGATAGGCGGCCGGCAGCGTCGAACCCGAGGTGGCGGCCTCCCGCGCCAGATCGCGCAGGCGCTTTTGAATCCAGACGACCGGTAGCCAGAACAGGCCCGCCACGACATACAGTGCCAGCGACAGGACGATCCAGCCTTCCGACAGAGGCCAGCCGATTTCGCGCGCGAGCAACGCTCCCGTGATGGGCTGCAGCAGCACGGCGAGCATGGTGAAAAGCCAATCGGCGATTACAACCGTGCCGGCAACATGCGCTATCAGCGCCGGCTCGCGCGTGCGGTTGGCCATGACCATGAAGAAGGCGATGCCGGCCCCGGTGCCAAGCAGAACCGTCGCCCCGATGATGTGCAGCCAGCGCAGGGCGATCAGCCAGTCCATCAGCGCTCGTCCGACAAGGCGAGCGCCGCAAGCGCCAACGCAATTGCAGGCAGAATCTTGACCAGCGGTCCGAGCGGATCGGCCCAGAGGTCAGGTTTCAGGAGCGTCCCGCCGGCGAGGTAGAGGAGCGAGACCGCAATCGAAGCCAGCGCTGCGCTTCGAAACCAGCGACGGACGAGAAAACCGATGCCGATGGCCAGATCAACCAGCGATCCCGCGACGATGGCCGCCACTCCGGCCGGGCCAGGTAGAGTTCCGGGAATCATGGCCGCGGCCGTTCGCCATTGCCACAGGCCGATCAGGCCAGACAGCAGCCAAAAGGCCAACAGCGTCACGACGAGTGCCGGGAAGACCAGTTGCGCCTTGGCGAAGACGCGCTCCTGTCGCGTTGAGGGCATGGCTGCCAGCGTCTCGTCCAGGCTCAGCAAGCTCCGGCCGGTTGCGCGCTCAAAGGCCGCGCCGTCACCTCGCACATGCTCGGCGAGAACGCTAAGCGCGGTGCTGCGCAAAGGCGAGCGCCAACCGAACCGGCCGGCAAGATCGGCAAACGCGGCGACACCAAAGCCGATCCATTCTGGCAAAGCCAGAACCCACCGAGCAGGGGGCAGGCCGAGCCAGGCACGAAAGCGGCGGACGATGGCCCGCAGCGTGTGGACTTCGGGCGCGACCAGATCAAACGACGATCGCTTGGGCATGTTCCCGGCGATCGCCATGACGACCACGTCCGCGACGTCACGGGATGCGACCGTCTGAATTTCACGATCGGCAAGCACCAGAATTTCGGCGAAAGGCAGGCCGGCCAGCATTCGCAGTAGCGCGGTGCCGCCATAGGCATTGGGGCCGATCACGAGCCCCGGCTTCAACACGGTCCAGTCGAGTGCGCTGCACATCAGCGCGCGGTCTGCGAGGCCCTTTGTCCGCAGGAAGGCGGTCTGCGCGTCAGGCGCTGCGCCGGGAGCCGAAATCTGGACAAAATGGCGCAGGGATTGCGCTTCGCAGGCTGCAATCAGCGCCTCGATCGCATTCTGCTGGGCGGCAACGACGTTGTCGCGCGCCCCATCCTGCAAGGCGCCTGAGGCATTCACCACCGCCTCAATCCCAGCGAGATGCGGTGCCCACGCTTCCGCTGTCGTCAGATCCGCGAGATCGGCGGCGATCCAGCCGATCATCGGCAGCAGGCGTCGGCCGAACGCGACATCGCGGCCAAGCCCGACGACCTCATGGCCGGCGGCACCGAGCGCGCGTGCGACTTCACTGCCGATAAAGCCATAGCCCCCCAGAACCAGGATGCGCATCGTGTGGCCGATGTCCTCGCTCAGCCCTCGGGCAGCGGAATGAACTCGGCCTCGTCGCCGGGCACGGTGTCGAAGCGGCCGGCCTTCCATTCGGCCTTGGCCTGGTCGATGCGCTCCTTCGAGGAGGAGACGAAGTTCCACCAGATGTGGCGCGGCCCGTCCATCGGCTCGCCGCCGACGATCATCAGCCGGCTCTGGTCGATGCCGAGGATCGAGATGCGATCGCCCGGCTTGAAGATCAGGAGCTGCCCCGCACCGAATTCGTCGCCGGCGATGTCGATCTTGCCGGAGACGATATAGATCGCCCGCTCGTCATAATCGGGGTCGAGCGGCAGGATCGCGCCAGGCGACAGCACGGCCTCGGCATAGAGCGCGTCCCACGGGAACTTGACCGGCGAGGTCTGGCCATAGGCCGACCCCATGATCAGGCTGATGCGCTTTCCGCCTTCGACGATGCGCGGCAGTTCCGGCGCGGCGTGATGGACGAATTCCGGCGCGGTTTCCTCATGCGATTTCGGCAGGGCGAGCCAGGCCTGGATGCCGAACAGCTTCGGCGGCTTCTGGCGCTCTTCCAGCCCGGTGCGCTCGGAATGGACGATGCCGCGCCCCGCCGTCATCAGGTTGACCGCGCCGGGCCGGATTGCGAGTTCGGTACCCAACGAGTCGCGGTGCATGATCTCGCCGTCGAACAGATAGGTCACGGTCGAGAGCCCGATATGGGGATGCGGGCGGACATCGATGCCCTGTCCGAGCAGGAACTCCGCCGGCCCCATTTGGTCGAAGAAGATGAACGGCCCGACCATCTTGCGCCCGATCGAGGGCAGCGCCCGCCTGACCGAGAAACCGCCGAGATCATGCGCGCGCGGCACGATCACCTGCTCGATCGCCTGGCAGGAGCGGGCATCGCCCAGAATGGGGTCTTCGGCGGGGAGTTGGGACATGGGCTGCGCTCCTGTGTTGGAGGAAGCCTGACGGGAATGCGCGTCAGCGGCAAGACCCCGCCCGGCGTCCGGGAGGGCAGGCGGTCTGTGCGCCCGCGCTTACTTGTCGACGTCCAGCGGGGTCGTTCCTGTCGGCTTGCCGTCGGCGCCCAGTGTGATCTTTTCGATGCGGGCTTCGGCCTGCTTCAGCAGCGCGTCGCAGCGCGCCTTCAACGCCTCGCCGCGGGTGTAGATCGCGATCGATTCCTCCAGGGCTACGTCGCCGCGCTCCAGCCGGGCGACGATGTCCTCGAGTTGCTTCAGCGCCGCCTCGAAGGGCAGGGCGGCGACGTCGTCATTGGAGGTGGCTTCGCTCACAGCGTGATTCCCGTTTGCCGGACGCTTATCCGCCGGAGCGGCGCGGCCTGCAACCCCGAGACCATGACAAGATCCACGCTGCTGACAGGCTTCACACCGGCAGCGCAGAGCTCTTCTTGATGCTGCGCAGCGTCAGCGTCGATTGCACGCGGGTGACGCCGGGAAGCTGCGTGATGATGTCGGTGTGGATGCGCTCGAAATCGGCGCTGTCGCGATAGATCACCCGCATCAGATAGTCATGCGCCCCGGCGAGCAGGTGGCATTCGAGGATCTCGGGCAGGTTCAGCACCGCCTGCTCGAAGCCTTCCAGCGAGGCGCGGCCCTGCTGGTCGAGCGTGACGAAGACGAAGGCGGTGCCGGGGAAGCCCGCGATCTTGTCGTCCAGGATCATCGCATAGCCCCGGATCAGCCCGCTCTCCTCGAGCTGGCGGACGCGGCGCAGGCAGGCCGAGGGCGAGAGATGCACCTTCTCGGCCAGGTCGGAATTCGTGATGCGGCCATCAGCCTGCAGGATGCGCAGGATGGCGCGGTCGCGTGAATCGAGTTCGATGGTCATGATGCCGATATCCCCTGCGCGATGCATTGTCGCAAATTCCGCTCAGCGCAAGCAATAATCTGCATCGATTTTGGGATATGCCGCGGATATCGACGGCAACGCGGTCAAAAGCTGCACGAAGCTGTTTGGTTCGTCCGGCTGTTTGCGGCTTGTTAGGCCAGGCGCAGCGCAAACGGTGTCCCCTCGAAGGCCTCGGCGCCGCGCCCGATCTGTTCGATCGCCGTGCTCATGCGGCCATCTCGGCCCAGGATGCCATCTGCAATCGCCACGAGGCGTGCATTGGGCGTCGCCGATGGCGAGACCAGGCGCAGGTCGCGCGCGATCTCCTCTTCGTCGCGTGCGGGCCCCAGCGCACAGGCGGCTATATAGGCAGCGGCCGTCGAGCGGCTGATGCCGGCCCAGCAATGGATCACCAGCGGCGCGGCGCGGTCCCATTCCCTGACGAAGGCGAGGAAGCGTTCGACATGCTCTTCCGCCGGCACGACATGGCCATCCATCGGGGCGCTGATGTCGGACATGCCGAGAAAGAGATGGCGGCTCTCGATGATGCCTGCCGGACGCTCGACCACCGTATTGACGTTGATCAATGTTACCAGATGGCTGGCGCCGACCGCAGCCACGGTCTCATGCAGCTTCGACAGGGACGAGACATGCAAGGTCGGCATCGGAGGTGTCCTGCTGGGCGGCCATTCGACGTGCTGATGATCCCCGCCTCCTCACGCTGTTAAGCCACCCGAACCACGCCGTCATCCTGGGCGACCGCAGGTCGTCCCGGGATCCATCGGAGAGTTCAGTTCCCTACGATGGATCCCGGAGCTGCGCGGCTTCGCCGCTTGTCCAGGATGACGGCGCGGTTCCAACTTGAATCGCCGCGCTCTAGAAGCGGCGCAAGGATGCTCCCGTCGATCCGCGAGGCTTGCGATGAATCTCTGGTTCCGCCTGATCTGGCTGCTGCTGACCAGCCCGTTCGGTTTGCGGCTCAAGGCGCTGGGCGATCCATCCGTGCTGGACTTCCGGGTCTGGCCGCATGACCTCGACACCAGCCTGCACATGAACAACGGCCGCTATTGGTCGCTGATGGATCTCGGGCGCACCGATCTGATGCTGAGGACCGGGCTGTGGCGAGCGGTGCTGCGGCATCGCTGGATCCCGGTGGTCAATGCCGGGATGATCCGCTTCCGCCGCGAATTGCGGCCCTTCCAGCCGTTTCGGATCGAAACCGCGATCCTGTGCTGGACGGAATCCTGGCTGGTCATCCAGCATCGCATATTGAGCCGGGCCAGCGACGGCTCGGAGATCGTCGCAGCCCATGCACTCGTGCGCGCCGCGCTCTATGACCGCACTGGGCGCGCCTATGTGCCCGTCGCCAGGCTGATGGCCGAGATCGGGACGCTGGAGGAAAGCCCGCAGCCGGGCCCCGAGGTCGAGGCCTTCCTCGCCTCGGAAGCCGCGATGCGGGAGAGCGGGACGGTGCGGCCCTGAGCGTTACTCGGCCGCGACGCGGGTCGCGCGCCACTGCGCCAGCAGGGCCCGCAGCGCGCCGGGCTTCAGCGGCTTGTTGAGCAGGTGCACGTCGAGCGCCGCCGCCGCCTCGCGCACATTCGGCGAGCGGTCGGCCGTCAGCAGGATCGCCGGTGTCGGCGCCCGCGAGCGCTCCCGCAGCGTGCTGATCGCGGTCAGGCCGTTGCCATGGTCGAGATGGTAATCGGCGATCAGCACGTCGGGCTCGCGCCGCTTCAGCAGCACCAGCGCCTCGTCGAGCCCGGCCGCGGTGGTGACGGTGCAGCCCCAGCCCTCGAGCAGCCGTTTCATCCCGTCGAGGATCGCCGGTTCGTTGTCGATGACGAGGAGCTTGAGCCCCGCGAGCTGTCCGGCCGGGATCTGGCGCGGCGTGGCGCTGGTGCTCATCTCGGGCAAGGGCGAGGCACGCGGCACCAGCACCGCGAAGCGGCTGCCCCGGCCGGGCACCGAATCCAGCGTCAGCTTGTGGTCGAGCGTGCGCGCGATGCGCTGGACGATCGAGAGCCCGAGCCCGAGCCCGCGCGCCACCCTGGCGCCCTGGTCGAGCCGCTGGAACTCGCGGAACACGGTCTTCTGCTTGCCTTGGGGAATGCCGAGTCCGGTATCGAGCACCTCGACGGAGACCTGCGGGCCGCGCCGGCGGAAGCCGATCAGGACCTTGCCGCTCGGCGTGTACTTGATTGCGTTCGAGACGAGGTTCTGCAGCAGCCGGCGCAGCAGCCGCCGATCGGAGCGCAGCGCCAGGCTTGTCGGCATGAAGACCAGCTTGAGGCCCTTTTCCTGCGCGCTCGGCTCGAATTCGCGCTGGAGCTGCCGCACCAACTCGTCGAGCCGGAAGGAGGTCAGTTCCGGCTTCAGCGCGCCGCCATCAAGGCGCGAGATTTCGAGCAGCGCGGTCAGGATCTCCTCGACCGCGTCGAGCGAGGCATCGATGTTCTCGGCGAGGTCGGGGCTTCCCGCGGCCCGGTCGCGCTCGACTAGCGAGGTCGCATAGAGCCGCGCCGCGTTCAGCGGCTGCAGGATGTCGTGGCTGGCGGCGGCGAGGAAGCGCGTCTTCGAGGCATTGGCCTCTTCGGCCTGGCCCTTGGCGCGCTGGAGCTCGGCATTGACGCGCAGGATTTCCTCGGTGCGCTCGACGACGCGCCGCTCCAGGCTTTCATTGGTGCGCTCCAGTTCCTCCTGCGCCTCCACGGCTTCGGTGATGTCGGTATAGGTCGTGACGAAGCCGCCATCGGGCAGCGGGTTGGTGCGGATCTCGATGACCTTCTTCGAGGGGTAGAGCTTGAGCCGCACCGGTTCGCGGTCGCGCACGAAGCTTTGCAGCCGCGCGGCCATCAGCTCGTCCTGCTGGCCGTCGCCATAGGCGCCGCGCGCCGCGTTGTAGCGCACGATCTCGTCGAGCCCGGTGCCGAAGCGCACCATCGAGGGCGGCAAGTCATAGAGCTGGATGAAGGCCTGGTTCCAGGCGAGCAGCCTGAGGTCGCGGTCGAGCACGGTGATGCCCTGGCCGGCATGGTCGAGCCCGTGCTGGACGATGTCGCGGTTGTATTGCAGCGCCGCCGAGGCATCGTCGAGCAGCTTGAAGGCAGCCTCGGTGGTGAGATTGCGCCGCCGCAGCAGCAGCGACAGCACCAGCCGGGAGGAGGCGGCGCCGATCGCCGAGGACAGCAGATGTTCGCCGAAGCGCAGCAGATGGATGTCGGCGTCGCGCGTCGGGGTCGGCGCCTCGCCGCGGCTGCTGGCGAAGCCCTCGAAGGCGCGCTGCGTCCGCTCCTGGCCGAGATAGCGTCCGATGGTCGATTGCAGCTCGGCTTCGGTGACGCTGGAGCGCCAGAGCGAGAAGGACTGCGCCATCGTCGCCCGGTCGGATTCGACGAAGGCATTGGCCTGGAGACGCTCCATCGCAGTGGCGGGACGCAGCAGCGAGAAGCCGATATAGGCCAGGATATTGAGGCCGAGGCTCCAGACCACGCCATGGGGCAGGGCCGGCAGGTCGAGCCCGAACAGGGCCTCGGGCCGCAGCGCCGCCTTGCCGAGTGGGCCGAGCGCGACGATCTCGCTCCAGTAGCTGCCCGGATGGGCGAGGCTCGGCATCAGCAGCGTATAAGCCCAGGTCGCGATGCCGATCGTCAGCCCGGCAGCCGCGCCCAACGCCGTGCCGCGACGCCAGACCAGGCCGCCGAAGAAGGCGGGCGCGATCTGCGCCGTTGCGGCAAAGGACAAGAGCCCGATCGCGACCAGCGCCTGTTCGCCGGCCGCGCGGTAATAGGCATAACCGAGCAGGATCACGCCGAGGATCGCGATGCGCCGGATGATCACCACCTGCGAGCCGAGATCGCCGCCCATGGTGCCGTAGCCCGCCCCTTGCGCTTCGAGCTGGGCCTTCGAGCCGGCGGGATCGCTCAGGCCACGGCGTCCGCGCAGCAGGAGCGGCATCACGAGGTGGTTCGAGATCATGATCGCGAGCGCGACCGAGGCGACGATCACCATCGCGGTCGCGGCCGAAAGCCCGCCGACGAAGACCAGCAGCGCGAGCAGTCCGGCGTCGCGCTGCAGCGGCAGCAGCAGCACCGTCATGTCGCGGTCGACGCCTGCGCCCGGCATCAGCAATTCGCCGGCGATGGCGAGCGGCAGCACGAACAGGTTGATCAGGATGAGGTAGATCGGGAACATCCAGGCGGCGCGGCGGACGTCGCGCGCATCCCGGTTCTCGACGATCGTCATGTGGAACTGCCGCGCCAGCAGCAGCGCAGCGCAGGCCGAGAGTAGCGTCAGCGTCAGGAAGGTCGGCCAGTTCGAGGTCCGCTCCCAGATCGGCGTCATGCCGTCTGGAAGCTTCGCTGCCTGTTCGAGGAGGTCGCCCGCGCCGTCATAGAGCCCGTAGACGACGAAGACGCCGAGCACGAGGAAGGCCACCAGCTTGACCAGCGACTCGACCGCGATGGCGAGCACGAGGCCGTCCTGATGCTCGGTCGCATCGATATGCCTTGTGCCGAAGGCGCAGGCGAAGCCGGCCAGCACCAGCGCGACCAGGAAGGCGAGATCGGTGAGGACCGGCCCGTCCGGTGTCGCAGGGCGCCCTCCGGTCGCGGTCAGCAGCACGGAGAGCGAACTCGCCACCGCCTTGAGCTGCAGGGCGATGTAGGGCAGGGCGCCGATCACGGCGACAAGGCAGACCAGCGCCGCGACGCGCTCGCTCTTGCCGTAGCGGGCCCCGACGAAATCCGCGATCGAGGTGATGTTCTGCGATTTCGCAATGCTGACGATGCGGCCGACGAAGCGGTGGCCGAAGCCGATCACCAGGATCGGCCCGACATAGATGCCGAGGAAGTCGAGCCCTGCCCGGCTGGCAAAGCCGACCGAGCCGTAGAAGGTCCAGGAGGTGCAGTAGACCCCGAGCGCCAGCGCATAGATCGTCGCACGCGCCCGCCCGCTGACAAGCCGGTGGCCCGACGTGTCGGCGGCATGGGCGACTGCAAACAGCGCGCACAGATAGGCCAGCGCCACCAGGACGACGGACCATGCCGGAATCATGCTGCCTCCATCGTCGGGCGCCGCGCTGGCCGGACCCTAGATCAGGAGCTTAGCCGGTGGGAACTGGTTTCCACATCCGACATTCTTCTCTAGCGTCTGGCATTGCGACGCGGCGTGGCCGGACCGGGTTCAGGGCGCCAGACTGGAGAAGGGACCAAGCATGATCGAGGAATTCAAGAAATTCGCGCTGAAGGGCAATGTCGTCGATCTCGCGATCGGCGTGATCATCGGCGCGGCCTTCGGCAAGATCGTCGATTCACTCGTCAACGACATCATCATGCCGTTCATCGGCGCGCTCGGCGGCGTCGATTTCTCGAATTATTTCATCGGTCTCAACAGCGGCATCACCGCCACGAGCCTGGCCGAGGCCAGGAAGCAGGGCGCCGTGCTGGCCTATGGCAACTTCATCACCATCGCGGTGAACTTCATGATCATCGCCTTCGTCCTGTTCCTAGTCGTCAAGGCGATCAACCGGCTGCAGAAGTCGCAAAAGGAAGAGCCGAAGGCTCCAGCCCCGCCGGCCGAGGACGTGGTTCTGCTCGGCGAAATCCGCGACC
The DNA here is from genome assembly GCA_900470775.1 of Hyphomicrobiales bacterium. Lineage (GTDB taxonomy): Bacteria > Pseudomonadota > Alphaproteobacteria > Rhizobiales > Beijerinckiaceae > Allobosea. The sequence continues at coordinate 34,308 of UCBZ01000013.1, forward strand.
TGCTCAAGCAGAAGACGGTGTGACGCTGCCTGATCGGTCACGCTGATTCATCACCGTGACCGATCGACCCGATCTCGCGATTTCATGCGTGCCGGCGCCGTCATCGGCTAAAGCTGGCGGGTCACAGTCGCGAGGTTGCCGCCATGTCCACCGTCACGCTTCCAGGCTCCGGCCTGATCTCCGATCTGCGCCCGGAGGCCTGCAATGCCCCCGAGAGCGGCATCGTCGAGGTCGTCAACCACGGCCGGCTTAAGGAGGGGCTGATCCCGCTCTGGGTCGGCGAGGGCGATCTGCCGACGCCCGATTTCATCGCGCGCGCCGCCAACAAGTCGCTGGCCGACGGCGAGACCTTCTACACCTGGCAGCGCGGCATTCCCGATCTGCGCGAGGCGCTCGCACGCTATCACACGGCGCTCTACGGCCAGCCCTTCGCGATGGACCGCTTCTTCATCACCGGCTCGGGCATGCAGGCGGTCCAGATCGTCGTGCGCATGATCACCGGCCCGGGCGACGAGGTCGTGATCCCGACGCCGGCCTGGCCGAATGTCGCGGCCGCCATCGGCATCGGCGGCGCGATTCCGGTCAATGTTCCGATGGACTACGTTCATGGCCGCTTCTCGCTCGATCTCGACCGGCTGGCCGCCGCGATCACGCCCAAGACCCGCGCGATCGCGATCAACTCGCCCGCCAACCCCACCGGCTGGACGGCGACCAAGGATGAACTGGCCGCGATCCTGGCGCTGGCGCGCAAGCATGGAATCTGGATCATCGCCGACGAAATCTATGCCCGCTTCGTCTATGACGGGTCGGCCCGCGCCGCCTCCTTCCACGACGTCATGGACGAGAATGACCGCGTCCTCTTCGTCCAGACCTTCTCGAAGAACTGGGCCATGACCGGCTGGCGCGTCGGCTGGATCGAGGCGCCGCCGGCCTTCGGCCAGATCATCGAGAACCTGATCCAGTATTCGACCTCGGGTTCGCCGGTCTTCGTCCAGCGCGCCGCCATCGCCGCGCTCGAACAGGGCGAGCCCTTCGTCGCCGAGCAGATCGCGCGCGCGACCGAAGGGCGCAGGATCATCGCCGAGGGGCTGAAGGCGACCAACCGGGTGACGCTGGCCCCGCCGGACGGCGCCTTCTACCAGTTCTTCTCGGTCGATGGCCGCGAGGATTCGCGCGCGCTCGCCATCGAACTCGTCGACACCGCCAATGTCGGCCTCGCGCCCGGCACCGCCTTCGGTGCGGGCGGCGAGACGGGCTTGCGGCTTTGCTTTGCCCGCAAATCGTCTGATCTCGTCGAAGTCGTGGCACGGCTGCAGCGGGCGCTCGCGGCGGGCTGAGGCGCTTCGATCGGGCGCGCGCCTGCTCTGCATGCAAGGCAGGCGCGCGTGCTTGCGACGCGACGGAAATTGACCGCCCGACGCAGGCCGATCATGAACGCCGCAGGCGACGCATGACGGCGGCGCGCAGCGCGGACGCCATGGCACGCTCACCGATCCACTCGACGCGACTGACGACGCTGCGGCGCGAGATGGCCGTGATCGCCCTTGCGGGCTGTGGCGGAGCGGCACTCTCCCTGTTCGATGTCCCCGCTGCCTGGCTGTCGGGGTCGATGCTGCTGGTTGCGGTCGTCGGCGTGCTCCGGCCGCTGCCCGACCTGCGCAAGCCATGGTTCGACGCCACGATGCTGGTTTCAGGAGCGCTAATCGGCTCTGCAGCGACACCAGAGGCCGTGGCCGCCGCTGCGCGCTATCCAGGCTCGCTCGCCATGCTGTTCCTTGCGCTCATCGCGATCATGCTCGCGAGCGGCGCCTATCTCCGGTATGTGGCGCGCTGGTCCTGGATCGACTCGCTGCTGGCTGCCGCCCCCGGCGCCTTATCGGCCGTCATTGCGGTGGCGCAGGCCAAGGGCGCCAACATCGGCAAGATCGCCGTCATCCAGCTTTTCCGCATCCTCGTGCTGGTCGCGTTCCTGCCGAGCATCATGCAGATGGCCGGCCAGGGCATCGTCGGCCTGCCGCCGGTGTCGCATGTCGTCGGCGCGGGCGATCTTTTGCTGCTGCTCGCCTGCGGTCTCGCTGCCGGCCTTCTGTTCGAGCGCATGGGCGTCACCGCGCCGATCATCCTCGGCTCGACCCTGGCCAGCGCTGCCCTCCATGGCAGCGGCTACATCCACGGCACGCTGCCCGGCTCGATCCAGATCGCCGTGCTGATCCTGCTCGGGGCCGTGATGGGCGGTCGCGTCTCGACGGTGAAGCGGCATGAGCTTGCCGCGCTGTTCCCGCTTGCGATCGGCAGCTTCGTCGTCGCGCTCGTGGTCGCCTTTGCCTTCGCCTGGCCGGCCGCCTGGCTCGCGGACGTGCCCTATGCGACGGCGATGGCGGCGTTTGCGCCGGGCGGGCTGGAGGCGATGGCGATGCTCGCCTTCGCCATGGGGCTCGACCCGCTCTATGTCGGAGCCCACCACCTTGCGCGGTTCGTGGTCCTGGGGGTGGCGATGCCGTTCATCGTGGCCCGGTTGAAGCCCGAACCGCCGAAGCCCTGAGGGTCCGGCGGCGATCGGTTCAGTCGACGCCGACCGTGGTCAGGTCCTGGAACCAGTGCTGCGCGAGCACGAACTTGGTCACCTTGGGTGAGAGCGCATGCGGGTTGGTGTCATGCACCACCCAGCCGAGCACCGCGTCGTCGACGATCAGGCTGTGCGCCTTGGCCAGAAGTTCGTCCTGCTTGGCGACGTCGAAGCTCTTGGCCGCCTCGTCGAGCAGGGCGTCCACCGCCGGGCTCGACCACGTCCCCCAGTTCACGCCGACCGGCGCGACCTGGTTGGAGTGGAAGAAGCGGATGATGGCGTAGAGCGGGTCCGAGGTGACATAGGCGATGTTGTTGGAGGTGACGTCGGCGTTCATCTCGTCCTTCGCGCCCTTGCGCCAGCGCGTGTAGAGCACTTCGAGCTCGACGACCTTGAACTCGATCTCGATGCCGACATCCTTGAGGTTCTGCTGGATGAACTCGTTCATCGGCAGCGACTGCATCTGGCCGGACCCGCCCTGCGCGATGACGAAGGTGGTCTTCAGCGGCTTCTGCGTCGAGTAGCCGGCCTCGGCCAGCAGCTTCCTGGCGGCTTCAGGATCGTATTTGATCTGGAAGGAGGGCTTGCCGAACCACGGGCTGGTCGGATCGACCTGGCCTGAGGCCGGGCGCGCCAGACCGTTCAGCAGCGCGACGATGCCCTCGCGATCGATGGCAAGGTTGAGCGCCTTGCGCAGCCGCACATCCTGCCAGGGCGAGCCCGGCGCCACCGAGAGATGGTAGTTCCAGACATGGGGCGTGACGTTCTCGACAATCCGCATCTTCGCCGATTTGAGCTGCGGCACGGTGTCGGGCGCCGGCGTCTCGATCATGTCGACCTGGCCGGTGATCAGCGCGTTGGTGCGCGCCAGCACCTCGGGCATCGGCAGCAGGATCAGGCGATCGACCTTGGCGAGGCGCTTCTTGTCCCAGTACTCGGCGTTCTTGACGAGTTCCGCCCGCTCGCGCGGCACGAACTTGTCGAGCTTGAACGGGCCGGTGCCCGAGGGCGTCATCGCGAACTTGTCCCAGTCCTTGCCGACCCTCTCGTATTGGGCCGGCGAGGACACCAGGAACCAGAGCATCTGGTAGGGGAAGAAGGAATCGATCGCCTTGGTGGTGATCTCGACGGTCCTGGCATCGACGACGCGGTAGCTCGCGACGGAGGGCAGCCGCGGCTTGACCTGGGCGGCCTGTCGTCGGTCGTAATGGGCCGCCTTCTCGTCCAGCACCTTGTCGAGGTTCCAGACCACGGCGGCGGCATCGAGCGTCGAGCCGTCATGGAACTTCACGCCGTCGCGCAGCGTGAACAGCCACTTCTTCTGGTCGGTGGCATCGACTTTCCACTCGGTTGCGAGGCCCGGCACGAGCTTGCCCGGCCGATCTGCCACGTCCATCTCCCAGGCGACGAGCGGGTCGTAGAGCGTGTAGCCGGTGAATTTGTAGGCGCCGGCGCCGCGATCAGGCTGACCGGAGGTCAGCGGAATGTCCGCCAGCGAGATGCCGTAGCGCACGACCGATTCCGCCTGCGCCGCCGTGGCGAGGGAAAAGGCGAGTGCGGCCGAAATAGCCAGACGTTTGAACATGCATGCAGCTCCGAGGGGCAAGATGCATGCAGTTGAGCAAGGGCTGTGCCACGGGTGACGGCGCTACGCACACGTCATTGCGAGCTTTTGTCGCTCAGCGATCCCCGGGCCACACGGCGCCATTCGTGCTCGTGATCACCCCATAGAGCGAACTCGTGCCGCAGATGAACAGCCGGTTGAGCTTCGGCCCGCCCCAGCAGACATTGGCCACGACCTCGGGGATCGCGACCTTTCCGATCAGCGTGCCGTCGGGATGATAGATGTGCACGCCATCGGCGGCGCTCGTCCAGATGCGGCCTTCGACATCGAGCCGGAAACCATCGAACAGCCCGGCCGTGCTGGTCGCGAAGACGGTCGAGCCGCCAAGCCCGCTGCCGTCCGCCGTGACCTCGCAGGCGCGGATATGGCGCGGGCCGTTGACCGGATCGTGGCTCGCGCCGGTGTCGGCGATGTAGAGGATGCGCTCGTCCGGCGAGAAGGCCAGCCCGTTCGGCTTGACGAAGTCGTCGGCCACGATCGTCACCGCGCCCGTCTCGCCATCAATGCGGTAGACATGGCAGGCCTCGATCTCGCTTGGGCTTTTGTTGCCCTCGTAGTCGCTGAGGATGCCGTAGTCGGGATCGGTAAACCAGATCGATCCGTCCGACTTCACCACGAGATCGTTGGGCGAATTCAGCCGCTTGCCCTGCCAATGGCTGGCGAGCACGGTGATGCGTCCATCATGCTCGGTGCGCGTCACCTGCCGGGCCCCATGCTCGCAGGTGACGAGCCGGCCCTGTCGATCGACCGTGTTGCCGTTGGAGTTCTGCGCCGGCTGGCGGAAGACGCCGACCTGGCCGGTCAGCGCATCGAAGCGCAGCATCCGGTCATTGGGGATGTCGGACCAGACCAGCGTGTTATGCGCCGGAAACCAGGCCGGCCCTTCGGCCCAGCGCGACCCGCTCCACAGCCGCTCGACCCGGGCGGAGCCGGGAATCACGCGGTGGAAGCGCGGGTCCAGGACGGTCGAGCCTGTGCCTTCGATGACGCCGAACATCAATTTGGTCTCCGAATTTCCGTCTCAGGGTCATGGTGGGCAAAGCGCTTCACAGCTCCAGCCCAGCATCCCAATACGGCGTCTGCCCGTAGAGATCACCGAGATAATCCACGAAGGTGCGGACCTTCTGCTCCATGTGCCGGCGGCTGGGATAGACGGCATGGACCGCGACCCGGCGGCCGACGGAATAATCCGGCAGGACCCGCCGCAGCGTCCCCGCCTTGAGCTCCGGCCCGACATCCCAGGTCGAGCGCAGCGCGATGCCGAGCCCGGCGAGCAGCGCCTCGCGCACCACCTCGCTCGAATTCGTACGCAGCGGGCCGTTGACGCGCACCGTGACCGGGCCGCCCGGTCCTTCCAGCCGCCAGTTGTCGGCATTATGCGTGATCAGCGTATGCCGGGACAGATCCTCGATGCGCGCCGGTTCGCCGAAGGCCGCGAGATAGCCCGGCGCGGCGCAGAGCACGCGGTGATTCGGCGCGAGCCGCTTCGCCACCAGGCTCGAATCTCTGAGATCGGCGATGCGGATCGCCAGGTCGAAGCCCTCGCCGACGATGTCGATGAAGGCGTCGCTCAGCACGAGATCGACCGTCACCAGCGGATGGGCGTCTAGGAAGGGCTTGAGATGCGGCGCGATGTGGAGGCGCCCGAACGAGGTAGGGGCCGAGACGCGCAGCGTGCCGCGTGCCTGGCCGGCGCCGCTCGCGACCCAAGCCTCGGCATCCTCGATCGAGGACAGGATCGAGACCACGCGCTCATAGAAGCCCTGTCCAGCCTCGGTCAGCGAGAGCTGCCGCGTCGTTCGCTGCAGGAGCCTGACGCCCAGCCGCTCCTCGAGCCGGCGGATGCGCTTGGAAATGACGGCCGGCGACAGGTTGAGCTGCCGGCCCGCTGCCGACATGCTGCGCGCGGTCACCACATGAGCGAAGACGTCGAGATCTCCGAAGCGATCCATATGAAGCGTCGTCCCGCTGTTATCTTTTCTGAATTGGAAACAATCATGCGCGTTGGTCGCACTGCAAGCAGTTTCGATTTCGTCTAGGGTCGAGACCGCCGCCGAGGAACCGCGCCCATGTCCGCCATTGCCTTTCCCGTCCCCGATCAGAGCATCCTCGCGCGGCGCGATGCGATCATCGCTGGCCTCGCCCGGCTTGTGCCCGCGGAAGCCCTGATCACCTCGGCCGATGAGCGCCGCCCCTACGAGACCGACGCGCTGACCGCCTATCGCCGCCTGCCTATGGCGGTCGTGCTGCCCTCGACGACGCAGGAGGTCGCGGCGATCATGAAGTTCTGCGGCGAGCAGGGCGTGCCGATCGTGCCGCGCGGGGCAGGGACCTCGCTCGCCGGCGGGGCGATCCCGCAGGAGGACGCCGTCGTCATCGGCGTTTCCAAGATGAACCGCATCCTCGCGATCGACTACGCCAACCGCGTCGCCCGCGTGCAGGCCGGCGTCACCAATCTCGCGGTGACCGGCGAGGTCTCGGCGGAAGGGTTCTTCTACGCGCCCGACCCGTCCTCGCAGCTCGCCTGCTCGATCGGCGGCAATATCGGCATGAACTCCGGCGGAGCGCATTGCCTGAAATACGGCGTCACGACCAACAACGTGCTCGGCGTCACTCTCGTCATGTTGGATGGGAGCATTGTGGAAGTTGGCGGCGCCCATCTCGATGCGCCCGGTCTCGACATCCTCGGCCTGATCGTCGGCTCGGAAGGCCAGCTCGGCGTCGTCACGGAGGCGACCGTGCGCATCCTGCGCTCGGCCGAAGGCGCGCGGCCGGTGCTGTTCGGCTTTCCGACTAGCGAGGAGGCCGGCGCGGCGGTCGCTGCCATCATCGGCGCGGGCATTATCCCCGTGGCGATGGAGTTCATGGACAAGCCGGCCATCGAGATCTGCGAGGCCTTCGCCAAGGCCGGCTACCCCATGGATGTCGAGGCGCTGCTGATCATCGAGGTCGAGGGTTCCGATACCGAGATGGACGCCCAGCTCGCGCGCATCGTCGCGATCGCCCGGGAGCACGGCGTCAAGACGGTGAAGGAGAGCCAATCGGCGATGGAATCCGCCGCGATCTGGAAGGGCCGCAAATCCGCCTTCGGCGCCACGGGGCGCATCGCCGACTACATCTGCATGGACGGCACGATTCCGACGGGTCAGTTGCCCTATGTGCTGCGCCGCATGGACGAGATCGTGAAGGGCTATGGCCTGCGCGTCGCCAATGTCTTCCATGCCGGCGACGGCAATCTCCACCCGCTGATCCTCTACAACTGCAACGACCCGGTCGAGGCGCAAAAGGCCGAGGATGCCGGCATGGACATCCTCAAGCTCTGCGTCGAGGTCGGCGGCTGCCTGACCGGCGAGCACGGCGTCGGCATCGAGAAGCGCGACCTGATGACCTTCCAGTTCAACCCCGAAGACCTGAACCAGCAGATGCGGGTGAGGGCGGTGTTCGACCAGGCATGGCTGCTGAACCCGGCGAAGGTGTTCCCGCTCGAAGGACGGGTGGCCGCGTGACCCTCCACATCCCCGCCACCGAGGCGCAGGCCTGCGCCATCGTGAAATCCGTGATCGAGAGCGGCACGCCTTTGTCGATCATCGGCGGCAACACCCGCGCCGGCCTCGGCCGCCCGACGCAGACGCAGAGCACGCTGTCGAGCGCCGGGCTCACCGGCATCACGCTCTATGAACCCTCCGAGATGGTGATCGGCGCGCGCGCCGGCACGCCGCTCGCGCTTGTGCAGGAGACGCTGGCCGCGCGCGGCCAGATGCTGCCTTTCGAGCCGATGGACCATCGCGCTTTGCTCGGCAGCGAGGGCGAACCGACCATTGGCGCGGTCGCGGCAGGCAACGTCTCCGGCCCGCGCCGGATCAATGCCGGTGCGGCGCGTGATTCCCTCATCGGCATCAGGCTGGTCAATGGCCGGGGCGAGGCGATCAAATCGGGCGGGCGGGTGATGAAGAACGTCACCGGGCTCGATCTGGTGAAGCTCGTCTCCGGCAGCTACGGCACGCTCGGCTTCCTCACCGAGGTGATCTTCCGCGTGCTCCCGGTCCCCGAGCGCGTCGTCACGCTGGTCTGGCGCGGGCTGTCCGACGAGGCGGCGGTCGCGCTGCTCTCGGCCGCACTGGGTTCGCCCTTCGAGCCCTTCGCCGCCGCGCATCTGCCGGAAGGCATCGGCGCCGACCAGGCCCGCACGCTGCTGCGGCTGGAGAACTTCTCCGACTCGATCGACTATCGCAGCCGCGAGCTCGGCGATCTGCTGCGGGTCCATGGCGCGCCCGAGATGATTGAGGGCGAGGCTTCGCTGGAACTCTGGCACGATGTCCGCGACGCCCGCTTCTTCTCAGGCACCGAAGAGGCGGTGTGGCGGCTTTCGCTGGCCCCGACGCTCGGCCCAAAGGCGACCGCCACCATCTCGGCCCGGGTGCCCGGCGCGCGCTGGTTTTACGACTGGGGCGGCGGGCTGGTCTGGCTGGCGGTCCCCGCCGGTGAGGATGCCGCCGCCGGTGCAATCCGCGCTGCGATCAAGCCGCTGGGCGGCCATGCGACTCTGGTGCGCGCACCCGCCGCGATCCGTGCCAGCGTGCCGGTGTTCGAGCCGCTGGCGGAGCCGCTGATGCGGGTGAGCACGGGGATCAAGACGAGTTTCGATCCGGCCGGGATTTTCGAGCCGGGGCGGATCTATGCGGGGACCTAGCCTCCCCGTCATGCTCGGCCTTGTGCCGAGCATCCACGTCTGGCGACGCGGCTGAAGGGAAGACGTGGATGGCCGGGACAAGCCCGACCATGACGGGTTGAGCGACACGGATAAAGCGATGCAGACCAACTTCACCCCCGACCTTCTCGCCTCGGACCCCAGGCTTCCGGCCTCGGAGAAGATCCTGCGCACCTGTGTGCATTGCGGCTTCTGCACCGCGACCTGCCCGACCTATCTGCTGCTCGGCGACGAGCTCGATTCGCCGCGCGGGCGCATCTATCTGATCAAGGACATGCTGGAGAACGGCAAGCCGGCCACGCAGGAGGTGGTCACGCATGTCGACCGTTGCCTCTCCTGCCTGTCCTGCATGACGACCTGCCCGTCGGGCGTGAACTACATGCACCTCGTCGACCATGCCCGCGCCCATATCGAGGAGACCTATGAGCGCTCCTGGCACGACCGGGCGCTGCGCCGCGTGCTCTCGGCAATCCTGCCCTATCCCGGCCGTTTCCGGGTCGCCATGCTCGGCGCGATGCTGGCCAAGCCCTTGGGTCCGGCGCTGGGCGCGCTGCCGCTGATCGGCGAGCGGCTGAAGGCAATGCTGGCGCTGGCGCCAGCGCGGCTGCCCTCGCGCTCGACCATGGAGGGGCCGCAGACATTCGCCCCCGCCGCTGCACCACGGGGCAAGCGCGTTGCCATCCTGTCCGGCTGCGCCCAGCCAGTGCTCGACCCCGCGATCAACGAGGCGACGATCCGGCTTCTGACCCGCCATGGCGTCGAGGTCGTGCTGCCGAAGGGCGAGGGCTGCTGCGGCGCGCTCGTCCACCACATGGGCCGCGAGCCTGACGCGCTTTCCTTCGCCCGCGTCAATATCGACGCCTGGATGGCCGAGGTCGAGGGCGCGGGGCTGGATGCGATCCTGATCACGGCGTCGGGCTGTGGCACGACGATCAAGGATTATGGCTTCATGTTCCGCAACGAGCCGGCCTATGCGGCGAAGGCGGAGCGGGTCTCGGGCCTTGCGAAGGACGTCACCGAGTTCCTCGAAACGATCGAGCTTGCGCCCGTCCGGGATGTCGCGATGCCGATCGCCTACCATTCCGCCTGCTCGATGCAGCATGGCCAGCAGTTGAAGGACGGGCCCAAGCGCCTGCTCTCGGCCGCCGGCTTCAAGGTCAAGGAGGTGCCGGAGGGGCATATCTGCTGCGGCTCGGCCGGCGTCTACAACATCCTCCAGCCGGAGATCGCCGGGCGCCTGCGCGAGCGCAAGATCGGCAATATCGAGAAGACGAAGCCCGTGCTGGTCGCGACCGGCAATATCGGCTGCATGACCCAGCTCGCCAAGGGCTTCGCCGACAAGGGCGCCACCACCCCGGTGGTCCACACCGCAGAACTGCTGGACTGGGCAACCGGTGGCCCGTTGCCGGAGAAGCTGGCGCGGGCCGGGATCGCGGATGCGCCGTTGAGGGCGCCGGCGCTGATCGCGGCGGAGTGAGGCTCGCGCTCCGGCGGGCGATTTCCGAGGAAACACGCCGTCATCCCGGGCTTGACCCGGGATCCATTATAGAGCGCCGTCGCGCCTTACGATGGATCCCGGAGCTCCGCTTCGCTGCGTCCGGGATGACGCCGTGTTTCCGGAAAAAGCGCCCACCTCAATTCCCAAAAACCAGCCGCCGCATCTTCTGCTGGGCCTCGACCATCGAGCGCTGCTTCGAGGACATCGCTGTCAGCGCAGCCTGCACCTTCGTGCGCAGCGCGGCATTGTTGATCTCGATCTGCGAGCCGCTGAGCTTGATCGCCGGGCGGTTGGCCTCGACCAGATCGGCCATCGCCAAGATGGAGCCGAGGGCCTCGTCCGTCGGCGGGAAGATCTCGCGGAAGGTCGCGACTGGCTGCACCACCAGCTTGTCGTAGGTCGCGGCATAGACGCTGGCGAGGTCTTCCGGCTGCTTCAGCGCGGCGCGCTCGGCATCGGCCGCGACCGCCGCCTGGTCGAGCGCTTCCTTCATTTTGACGAAGCCGGCGCGTACCGCCGCGATGTCGGCCTTGCGCGTCACCACCTCCTCGATCGAGCGCGGCATGCCCTTGGCCATGGATTCCTGCATCGGGTTGGCGACGGAGGTGTTCATCCGCTCGTGGAAGCGCGTGATCACGGCATAATGGCCGGAATAATCGCCGAAGGTCTTGAGCTTTTCCGCATTGGGCTGCGGCACGCGCGCGCCGGGTTTCGGCAGCACATCGGTTTGCAGGAAGGCGATGAAGGCCTTGCGCTGGTCGGCCTCGCTCGGGCTGCAGGCGGCGAGCAGCAGCCCTGCCATCAGGCAGGCGATCAGGGTCACGACGCGTCCCGCCATGGCGTCCTCCTTGCCGGTGAAGGGGGCCATGCTAACGCAAGGTTGCGACGAGGCCTATGACCGGGGAGGCGAGGGCGTCCCATGCGCGACGCCGCATGATGCGCACTGCCGTCATGCTCGCCCTTGTGGCGAGCATCCACGTCTTGGGCATAGGGCTCGAGGCCCGAAGACGTGGATGGTCGGGACAAGCCCGACCATGACGGAAAGGGCCGTGCGAAGAGCCAAGCCTTGCCCCCGGCCTGTGTCCGGTTTAACCCGCCCTGCAACCCATTCCGGGTAATCATACCCGCCTCCGAGCTCAGAACGCCCATGTCCTCCGCCGACAAGCCCGCCCCCAGCAAGCTGAAAGCCCGCCAGCCGCGCGGTTTCGTCGATCGCGGCCCGGCCGATGTCGCCGCGACCGAGCGCATGCTCGCCGTCATCCGCGAGAGCTTCTCGCGCTACGGCTTCGATCCGGTCGAGACGCCCTTCGTCGAATACACCGACGCGCTCGGCAAGTTCCTGCCGGACCAAGACCGGCCGAACGAGGGCGTCTTCTCCTTCCAGGACGATGACGAGCAGTGGCTCTCGCTGCGCTACGACCTGACCGCGCCGCTCGCCCGCTATGTCGCGGAGAATTACGACGCGCTGCCGAAGCCCTATCGCAGCTACCGCGCCGGCTATGTCTTCCGCAACGAGAAGCCCGGCCCGGGCCGCTTTCGCCAGTTCATGCAGTTCGACGCGGATATCGTAGGCAGCGGAACGGTCGCGGCCGATGCCGAGATCTGCATGCTCGCGGCCGACACGATGGAAGCGCTCGGCATCCAGCGCGGCGACTATGTCGTCAAGGTCAACAACCGCAAGGTGCTCGACGGCGTGATGGAGGCGATCGGCCTCGGCGGCGAGGAGAATGGCGGGCGAAGGCTGACGGTGCTGCGGGCGATCGACAAGCTCGACAAGTTCGGCCCGGACGGCGTGCGGCTGCTGCTGGGTGAAGGGCGCAAGGACGAGAGCGGGGATTTTACGAAGGGCGCGGGGCTGGACGGCGTTCAAGCTGACTACGTTATGTCAGTGGTCGAGCATCAGCCGGGCATTTGGACCACTGGCGGCGAACTAGGTCGCGTTTCCGACTGGAACAAGCAACTCCAGCGCAATGCCACACTGGATGAGGGCTTCGCTGAACTTGATGCACTGAATGCTGCTGTTGTCGCTGCCGGCTACGGCCCCGACCGCATCCGTATCGACCCCTCCGTCGTCCGCGGCCTCGAATACTACACCGGCCCGGTCTACGAGGTCGAACTGACCTTCCCGGTCACCAATGAGGACGGTCAGGTCGTGCGCTTCGGCTCGGTCGCGGGTGGCGGGCGCTATGACGGGCTGGTCGGGCGCTTCCGGCCCGAGCCCGTGCCGGCGACCGGCTTCTCGATCGGCGTCTCCCGCCTCTATTCGGCGCTGAAGGCGGTGAAGTCGCCCATCGTCGATGCGAAGAACGAATTGCCGCTCGTCGTCGTCACCGCGATGGACAACAAATCGCCGGAGTTCATGCCGGGCTATCAGGCGATGGTCTCCGAATTGCGCAAGGCCAGCGATGCCAACGGCAAGCCGCTGGTCCGCGCCGATCTCTATCTCGGCTCATCCGGCTTCAACGCCCAGATGAAATATGCCGACCGTCGCGGCGCGATCTGCGCGGTGATCCAGGGCTCGTCCGAGCGCGAGGCCGGCACGGTCATCATCAAGGACCTGATCATGGGTGCGGAACTCGCAGCAGCCGGGCGCGAGCTCAAGGATTCCGCCGAGCACAAGGCGAAACAGGCGGAGGCGCAGTTTGCCGTGCCGGTGGCGGGACTGGTCGATGGGGTGAAGCGGGTGCTGGCGCGGCATTCGTCGTAGCGCGCGGGGAACCCCTCTCCTGTAAGGAGAGGGGCAGGGGTGAGGTGTCGGCCCCTGGACCAGTTTTGCACGGTTTCGACCGCAGCCGCGGTGAGGTTTCAGCCCAAATGTCCAAGGGCCGACCCCTCACCCTACCCTCTCCCTACGGGAGAGGGTACCCCGCGCCGCCCGAGCATGACGCCGGTGGCTACGATTCCCGTTCACCCAATTCCCTCAAATCAGTCGAAAATTGCAGCCGTCGCTGCTAGGACAGCCGCGTCAACAGGATGAACCCAACCGTGCCCGCGATCGCAGCCAGCATCGAGACCGTGATCGCGCTGTTCGCGCGCGAGGGCTATGCCCGCGCCGAACCGGCGATCCTGCAACCGGCCGATGTCTTCCTCGATCTCTCCGGCGAGGACATCCGCCGCCGCATCTTCATGACGCAGGACGCCGATGGCCGCGACTGGTGCCTGCGGCCGGAATACACCATCCCCGTCGCGCTCGATCATATCGCCTCCGGTTCCAGTGAGCCGGCGGCCTATGCCTATGCCGGCCCGGTCTTCCGCATGCGCAGCGGAGAACCCGGTGAATTCGCGCAGGCCGGCCTCGAATCCTTCGGCCGAGACGACTTCGCCGCGACCGATGCCGAAATCATGGCGCTGACCGTCGAGGCGGTCGCTGCACTCGGCCTTGGCAACCCGAAGATCCTGATGGGCGACGTCGCGCTGCTCGGCGCTCTGCTGGACGGTCTTTCGGTTCCCCCCGGCGCCCGCCGCCGCCTGATGCGCGCCGTCGTGCAGGGCAAGGGCGCGCTGGCCGTGGATGCGCTTGATCCGCCCGCCGCCGATGGCGAGACGGCCCATGCCGGCCTGCTCAAGGCGCTGGAGGGGCAGGACCCCAAGGCGGCAAAAGCCTTCGTCGAGGACGTGCTCTCGATCGCCGGCATCTCGACGGTCGGTGGCCGCAGCGCTGGCGACATCGCCGAGCGCTTCCTGGCCCGCGCCGCCGAGCGCGAGAACCCGGTCAATGGCGACGTGAAGGCGCTGCTGGCGCAGGTGCTGGCGATCAAGGGCGACCCGGATACCGCGTCCGCCGCCCTGCGCGCGCTCGCCGACCAGGCCTCGCTCGATCTCGGCCGTGAACTCGACGCCTTCGACGAGCGCACCGGCTTCCTCGCCGTGCGGGGCGTCGATGTGAGCGCGATCGGCTTCCAGGCCGCCTTTGCCCGCAATCTCGACTACTACACCGGTTTCATCTTCGAGCTTCACGATGAGAGGCGCGGCGACGGCAAGCCGGTCGCCGGCGGCGGCCGCTACGATCAGGTTCTTGGCCGCCTCGGTGCGTCCTCGCCGATCCCGGCCGTCGGCGCCTCGATCTGGCTCGAGCGCCTGGCGGGAGACGCCGCATGACCGACACGTCCTCGAACGATGCCCCTCTCGTCCTCGCGGTTCCCTCGAAAGGGCGCTTGCAGGAGAACGCCACCGCCTTCTTCGGGCGCGCCGGACTGAAATTCGTCAAGTCACGCGGCGAGCGCGATTATCGCGGTACCATCGCCGGCGTCGAGGGGGCGGAAGTCGCCTTCCTCTCGGCTTCCGAGATCGTCTCGCAGCTCGCATCGGGCGCGGCCCATCTCGGCATCACCGGCGAGGATCTGGTGCGCGAGCAGGTCGCCGATGCCGACGCCGCCGTCGAGATGCTCACCCCCCTCGGCTTCGGCCACGCCAATGTCGTCGTCGCCGTGCCGCAGGCCTGGATCGATGTGCGCACGATGGCCGATCTCGACGACGTCGCCTCGACCATGCGCGTCCGCCAAGGCCGCAAGCTCCGCGTCGCCACCAAATACGTCAACCTGACCCGCCGCTACTTCGCCAGCCACGGCCTCGCCGATTACCGCATTGTCGAGAGCCTGGGCGCGACCGAGGGCGCGCCGGCGGCCGGCACGGCCGAGATCGTCGTCGACATCACCACCACCGGCGCGACGCTGTCGGCAAACGCGCTCAAGATCCTCGATGACGGCGTGATGCTGGCATCCGAAGCCAATCTCGTCGCCTCCGTGCGCGCGCCCTGGGGCGAGCGGGCGAAGGCGGCGGCCAATGCGATCCTGTCGCGGATCGCAGCCGAAGAGGAAGCGCGCTCGGTCAGGGAAGTCAGGGCGCGGCTCGATGCGGCCTCGGACACGCTGGGGGATCTCGGCGCTCTGTTTGGCGCCAGGCTGCCTTTGGGCGCAAGCGCGCCGGGCGGCGTCGTGACGATCCATTGTCCGGACAAGGCGGTGTTTTCGCTGGTCGATCATCTGGCGAAGGCGGGTGCCGACGACATCACCGTCAGCGCGCCGGCCTATATCTTCCGCAAGGCCAATCCGCTGATCGAGCGGCTCCAGTCGCGCATCTGACGACAAGCCTGCCCCAACGACGGGCTGCATTCGACATCCCCGACAAGAACGAGGCCGCTGCTGGGGGCAGCGGCCTCGCCTGTCGCAGACAGCCCCGGGGGGATGGGGCCGGCCGCTGGACCTCGTGTTTCCGACGTATTTGATGCCTACGACTCCGCTCGCAATCCGGATGCAGGTGCGGGCAAAATCGCCGTGCCGACATCTCGACGATCGGCCTGAAATCATATGCTGCGTCGCTTGCCGGTTGATTGCGGGACGATACGTCGCTACGCGCTTTCACAGGGGCCGGCCGATGCGCTAGGGTCCTATATGCGACTTCAGGTTAGACGACCGGGTAAGACGACAATGATTCAACGCCTTGGCTATGCCGCCGTGCTCACCATCCTGGCTGCGCCCATGCTGATGCCGACCGATGCGCTGGCGCAGCGCCGCGGGCAGATGCCATCCCGCGAGGAACTGGGGACGCCGCAATCGGCACCGATCCAGCAGCAGCAGGAGAAGAACTTCCCGCTCGGCGCCGCCTGGACCGCGGTCTCGCTGAACGGCAAGCCGATCGCCGACCGGCGCGCGACGCTGCTGGTCGACCAGAACCTGCGCGGCACGGGCTTTGGCGGGTGCAACACCTTCTCGGCCTCGGCCTACCCGCTGCGGCAGCAATCCTTCGCGGTCGGCCCGCTCGCCTTGACCAAGCGCACCTGCGACAAGGGCCTGTCGGACTTCGAGCGGAGCTACCTGACGGCGCTGCGCGCCACCCAGAAATGGGACCTGATCGACGGCAAGCTCGTGCTCAAGGGCGGCGCCGGCGAGTTGCGCTTCGACCGCGCGCTCTGACACTCGACGGCAATACAACCAGCGCTCATCCTAAGGAGCCGCGAAGCGGCGTCTCGAAGGATGATCCAGCCTGACGCCGGCGCCTCCTGAAGGATCCTTCGAGACGCCACTCCTCACGGAATGGCTCCTCAGGATGAGGACTGTGGAGTTCAGGGCCTTCAAGCTGCAGCCCTACGCCTCGGCCGAAGCCTTCGCCGCCATGCGCGGCGTAAAGGTGCCGTCGTCGTTCGGCTCCATCGTCACCACGGCATCGTGCATTTCGCGCAGCGTGCCGCGATGGCCGATCGAGACGACGCGCGTCTCCGGCAGGGCCATGTCGATGGCAGCGTAGAGCTCGCCCTCCAGCTTCTCGTCGAGCGAGGCCGTCGCCTCGTCCAGGAACAGCCAGTCCGGCTTGGCGAGCAGCGCGCGCGCCACCGCCAGCCGCTGCTGCTCGCCGCCCGACAGGCGCTGGCCCCAGAGATCGACCTCGTCGAGCCGGTCGCGCAGATGGCCGAGCTTGACCTTGTCCATCGCGTCCTGGATGGCCGCATCGGCGTAGGCATCGGCCTCTGAGGGATAGGCCAGCGCCGCACGAAGCGTGCCCTGCGGCAGATAGGGCCGCTGCGGCAGAAGCATGATCTCGGCGTTGGCGGGAATGCCGACCTTGCCTTCGCCGAAGGGCCAGATGCCGGCAATCGCGCGAAACAGCGTCGACTTGCCCGAGCCGGAAGGCCCGACCACCAGCGTGCGCCTGACCGCGCCGAGATCGAGATCGTCCACCCGCACGATGGGCGCGCCATTGGGTAGCGTCAGCGTCGCTCCGCCGACATGAACGTCGCGGTCCGGGGCGGGGTCCCTATGGATGGTGTTGTCGCCGACACCGGCGGCCTGGGCCTGAGCAATCGCTGTCTCGAAGGTGGTCAGGCGGTTGATCGAGGCGAGGTAGGATGCGATCGACTGGTAGCTGTTGATGAAGAACGACATCGCCGTCTCGACCCGGCCAAAGGCCGAGGCGACCTGGCTGAGCACGCCGAAAGAGATCGCCCCGGCGAAGTAATAGGGCGCCAGCAACACATAGGGGATGACGACATTGGCCTGGTTATAGGACAGCGTGAAGGTCGTCAGCTTCAACTTGCGCCACATCAACTGGTAGAAATTCTCGACGATCGACGCAAACCGGTGGCCAAGATGCTTTCGCTCCGTCAACTCGCCTTGCATCAGTGCGATCTGCTCGGAATACTCGCGCAGCCGCGCCAGCGAGAACCGGAAATTCGCCTCGCGCCGCTCCTGTTCGAAATCGAGCGCGATCAGCGGTTTGCCGATCCAGTGCGTGATCCAGGTCGCAACCGCGGCATAGATCAGCGTCGCCCAGAACAGGAAGCCGGGAATGACGACGTCGGTGCCGGGCACGGTGATGGCAACCGGGATCGACCAAAGGATGATCGAGAAAGAGACCAGTGTCGAAACCTGCGTCAGCATGGTCAGCGAGAACGAATAGGTCTGGTTCAGGAAGGACCGTGTGTCTTCCGAGATTCGCTGGTCGGGGTTGTCGGCGGTGCCCGCCAGCGAGATGCGGTAATGGGTGCCGTCGCCGAGCCAGCGCCGGCTGTATTCTGCGGCCATCCATTCGCGCCAGCGGATAAGCAGGACGGATTGGGCAACGATCTCGATTAGATTGCTAAGCGCCGAGATCGCGGCCCAAACGCTGAAGACATAGATCAACTGATACCAGAAGGCGGGAGCGTCCTTCTGCTGCAGCGCGTTGTTGAAGTCGCGGTAGAAGAAGTTGATACGCAGCGAAACGCCGACCTGCGCCTGGTTGAGAACGATGATAAAGACGATCAGCGCGACCGCCAGATGGCCGAGCTTCACGTTGTAGCGGCCAAACAGCCATAGATTGGCTGTCGTGCGCTCCTCGGAGAGGAAATAGGGCGAGGAGATGCGCGCGATGCGCTGGACGATCGGCGCGAAGGAAATCGCGTAGATCAGGATGCCGAACACGGCGACGGTGGTAGCCAGGCTCGTGGGTGGCGCGGCAGCCATCCACTCCTGCGGCCAGTAGCCGGCCTGTGCCAGCAGGGCACCGGCACCGAAGACGACGTATTCGGTGCCGAAGATGCCCGAGAAGATTTTCAGGAAGAAGTCGATCTCGGTCGAGCGAAAGAGCGCCAGGCCTAGCAGCAAACCGACCACGCCCATGCCGATGGTGCTGGCGGAACCGCTCTGCTGTCCAACGACGAGCGCCACGACGGCAAGCGCGGCGACAGCAAAACTCAACGGGCGCATCGGCGATATCCTGGCTGGGCTGATCGGCGGCGGACGCCGCGATTCGAACCATGGTCCAGTGCAACGCAACAGACAAGAAAGCTCGGCTCAAGGCGAACCGCGCCGGTTCAGCGCATTGTGAAGAGCCGATCGATGAAGGCCAAGGCGCCGTTTAACTCGCCAGCTTCCGCGTCTGCATCAGCCGGTCGGTCTTGTCGTCGATCAGGGTGATCAGGCATTGCGTCGCGCTTTCGCCGCTGGATGCGGGAAAGTGCCGGATTCCGGCGATGCGCTTGCCGTTCCCCGGTGTTGCGATGGTCTGGACCGTCTCCCGGGTTCCGGTCTCGGCGATCGGCGTCAGCCTGGCGGTACCGTCGATCTTCTCGGCCGTGTCGTCCTCGAAGACCTCCTGCGCGGTCCGCCCCATGATCGCTTCGCGGGACATGCCGAACAGGACTTCCGCGGCGCGATTGACGAAAAGATAGCGCTTGGTGCCCATGTCCTGAGCCAGGATGGCCTCGTCGATGTTTTCGACCACAGCGCCGAACAGCCGCTCGATGCGTTCCAGCATGCGCTCGAGCTGGTGCTGCTTGGTGAAGTCCTCATGGGTTGCCACCCAGCCGCCATCCGCCGTCGGCTGTTCGAAAACCCGGATCCAGCGCCCATCCTTCAGGTTGACATGGCTTGTCGATGGCTTGCCCAGGCCGATGCGGGTGAGGATCGTTTTAACATATGCCGACGGGTCGCCAGAAAAAAGGCCGGCTTCGGCGCGGTGAGCCAGGATGTCGCGTAGGCTGCATCGTGTATCCATGATATTGGCCGGAAGTTTATACATTTTTCTGTAAGATTCATTCATCAGAATGACGTTAGCGTGTGCGTCTAGCATCACCAGGCCTTGTGCCATATTATCAATGGCAGAAATAAAATGAGCTTCGTTGCTCTTGAATATTTCACGCTCACGCGCCGTCTTGATTTCGTTCTTCAGAAGGTCCTCGTTATGCCGGATGACCTTCTGAAGCTGCTGTACCGCATCCGCCAGTTTCCCGATCTCGTCATCTCTTGCGATGTGCGGGATCGTCATCACGACCATGCCGGAGGCAATGCGGTCTGTTGCGGCCGTGATGTCGAGCAGTGGGGCGATCACCGAGGCCTTGAGCAGGAACGCGGTCACGCAGGTGATGGCGACGGCGCCAATGCCCAGGATGACCAGCAGGAGCTTCGTGAGCTGGATCCGCTCGCCCATCCGGGCAATGACATTGGCGCGCTTGAAGTAGACCGTTCCCAAGGCTGCGAGGTCTTCGTTGAGTGCGCTGCGCACCGAGCGATTGGCTTCGTTGTCGCCCCATTCCCGACCAGCCTCCTGGCTGATGGTCGTGGCGCGACGCACCAACTCCGCACGAAACCGAATGAATTCGGAGACCCGGGTCTTGAAAGCCTCGAACAGCTCGAGATCGTCGGCGCGAACGATGCGCTGCCATTGGTCCATGACATCCGCCAGCTCGCGGTTCCGTCGCAGCAGCGCAGAACTGTAACGCAGCACGGTCGCCGCATCGCTCGACATGTAGATGCCGCGCGATTCCATGACGACCGCAAAGATCAGTCCATTGGCCTTTTCAATGTTGATGGCCGCCTGAGAAGAGGTGTCGAGCTGATCCTGATACGCGGATTGTTGCTGAACGGAGTAAACCGAAACTGCAGTCAGGGTTAAGATCAGGAAAAGAAGCCCGGCGAACGCAGCATAGAAGTTGATCCGTACGCTACCTCTGAGAGGGCGGTCTGACGATTTATGTTTGAAATTCGACATCATCCGCGCCTGAAATTGCCTGTAAAAGCAAGCCTAGGCCGAGATGATTGAGGTTTGATTTCGCATTCGAATATTCTTTGACGGTTGACCAGGCTAGCGGCGCCGTCCTTGCCGCCGCTGAATGACCTGTGCCGGATGCTGGCGATTTGGCCGCATCGGCAGGGCAGCGGAGCGGTAGCAATGACCACCCGGGAAGCCTGACGAAAAAAGGCCCGGCTTGCGCCGGGCCTCCTTAGTCTTCGCAGAAAGCGAAGGTGGCTTGGATCAGAAGTCCATACCGCCCATGCCGCCGCCGCCGCCCATCGGCATCGGCGAGTCCTTCTTCGGCAGCTCTGCAATCATCGCCTCGGTGGTGATGAGCAGGCCTGCAATCGAAGCCGCGTCCTGGATGGCCGTGCGCACGACCTTGGTGGGGTCGATGATGCCGGCCTTGACCAGATCGCCGTACACGCCGGTCTGGGCGTTGTAGCCGAAGGCGTATTCCTTCGACTCCAGCAGCTTGCCGACCACGACCGCGCCGTCATCGCCGGCGTTGTCGACGATCTGCTTGGCCGGGGCCATGATCGCCTTGCGGACGATCTCGACGCCGGTCTTCTGGTCGTCATTGGCGGTCTTGATCGCCTTGACGGTCGACAGAGCACGCAGCAGCGCAACGCCGCCGCCCGGAAGGATGCCTTCTTCGACCGCAGCGCGGGTCGCGTTCAGGGCGTCGTCGACGCGATCCTTCTTCTCCTTGACCTCGACCTCGGTCGCGCCGCCGACGCGGATGACCGCGACGCCGCCGGCGAGCTTGGCCAGACGCTCCTGGAGCTTCTCACGATCGTAGTCCGACGAGGTCTCTTCGATCTGCGCCTTGATCTGCGAGACGCGGGCCTCGATGTCCTTCTTCTTGCCGGCGCCGTCGATGATCGTGGTGTTCTCCTTCTCGATGCGCACCTTCTTGGCGCGTCCGAGCATGGCGAGCGTCACGGTCTCGAGCTTGATGCCGAGGTCTTCCGAGATCATCTGGCCGGCGGTCAGGATCGAGATATCCTCGAGCATGGCCTTGCGGCGATCACCGAAGCCCGGAGCCTTGACGGCCGCGACCTTCAGGCCGCCACGGAGCTTGTTGACGACGAGCGTGGCCAGGGCCTCGCCCTCGACGTCCTCGGCGATGATGAGCAGCGGCTTGCCGGTCTGCACCACGGCCTCGAGGATCGGCAGCATCGCCTGGAGCGAGGACAGCTTCTTCTCGAAGATCAGGATGTAGGGGTCTTCCAGCTCGGCGACCATCTTCTCCGAGTTGGTGATGAAGTAGGGCGAGAGATAGCCACGGTCGAACTGCATGCCCTCGACGACGTCGAGCTCGGTCTCGGCGGTCTTGGCTTCCTCGACGGTGATGACACCCTCGTTGCCGACCTTCTGCATGGCGGTCGCGATCATCTTGCCGACCGACTCGTCGCCGTTCGCCGAGATGGTGCCGACCTGCGCGACTTCCGCGTTGGACGTGACCTTCTTGGAGTTCTTCTTGAGGTCGGCGACGATGGCCTCGACGGCCAGATCGATGCCGCGCTTCAGGTCCATCGGGTTCATGCCGGCGGCAACCGACTTCAGGCCTTCGCGCATGATGGCTGCGGCGAGGACAGTCGCGGTCGTGGTGCCGTCGCCGGCATGGTCGTTCTGCTTCGAGGCCACTTCGCGCACCATCTGGGCGCCCATGTTCTCGAACTTGTCGGCGAGCTCGATCTCCTTGGCGACGGTGACGCCGTCCTTGGTGATGCGCGGAGCGCCGAACGACTTGTCGATCACGACGTTGCGGCCCTTGGGGCCGAGCGTCACCTTGACGGCGTTGGCGAGGATTTCGACGCCGCGCAGCATCCGGTCGCGCGCATCGGTGGAGAACTTGACGTCTTTGGCTGCCATGAGAGCAACTCCTTATGATTTGACGGGAAGAGCGGTCTCAGGCGTTCAGCCGATGACGCCCATGATGTCGGATTCCTTCATGATCAGGAGATCCTGGCCGTCGATCTTGACCTCGGTGCCGGACCACTTGCCGAAGAGGACGCGATCGCCCTTCTTGACGTCGAGCGCGACAAGCTTGCCGGCCTCGTCACGGGCGCCGGGGCCCACGGACACGACTTCGCCCTCTTGGGGCTTTTCCTTGGCGGTATCTGGGATGATGATGCCACCCTTGGTCTTCTCTTCGCCATCAAGGCGACGGACCACAACGCGGTCATGCAGCGGACGGAACTTCATGGTTCTGTCTTCCTCTTACATATAATTCGGTGCGGGCTGAGAGCCCGCGATGGGCATCTGTTAGCAGTCTCAATCTGCGAGTGCCAACGGATGGCGCGGAGATAGGCGCGTGCCAGCGGAGAGTCAAGAAATCATCCCGGAGAAAGGTGAATGCGTCGGGTCGCCGGGCCTGCTGGCAACGGGCTTCGAACACGCTAGCATGGCGGAATGACGACAGAAGCGCCCGAACCCGCCTCGACCGGCCCCGCTCTCGACGACATCGCCCGGGCATGCGTCGCGCTTCATGTGCGGATGACGGCGCGGGCCGTGACGCGGGCCTATGACGAGGCGATGCGCCCGAGCGGACTCAAGATCACCCAGTTCGTCCTGCTCTCGGCGCTGAGCACCGGCGCCTGGCGCTCCGTCACCGAACTCGCCGAGCGTTTCGCGCTGGAGCGCACCTCGCTGACGCGCAACCTGCAACTGCTCGTGGCGTCCGGGCTGATCGAGCCGGTCGAGTGCAAGGGGCGCGCCTCGATCCATGCCGTCACGGACAAGGGGCGGGCCGCGATCGAGACCGCGATCCCGCATTGGCGCCAGGCGCAGGAGCGGATCGAGGGCGGTCTCGGCAAGGACAACTGGAGCGAGACGCGCGACCGGTTGAAGGCGTTGCGCCGCGTCGCACGCGGCACCGTCTGACCGCAGCTTGACCACGGCAGCATCCAACCCCTAACGTGCATCTACACGTTAGGGGTGAGGGCAGGTGATGGCGCGGGACGTTGGAGTGGTATCGCGGGAGACCCTGCTGGCCGGCAGCGGCCTCGATTTCCTGCGCGGCATGGTCGAGGGACGCCATCCCGGCCCGCCCTTTGCCGAGGCGATGGACTTCGATCTGGTCGAGGTCGAGGAGGGCAGGGTGGTCTTCGTCGGCAGGCCCTCGGCGCGCTTCTTCAACCCGCTCGGGACGATCCATGGCGGCTGGACCGCGACGATCCTCGATTCCGCCATGGCCTGCGCGACCCATGCGACACTGAAAGCCGGCGAGGGCTACACGACGCTGGAGATGAAGGTGAACTATGTCCGGCCGGTCATGCCCGACAGCGGCACGGTACGCTGCGAGGGCAAGCTGATCCATCGCGGCGGCACGGTCGCGACCAGCGAGGGACGGCTGGTCGATGAGCGCGGCAAGCTGCTCGCGCACGGCACCGAGACCTGCATGATCTTTCCGGCGAAGGCGGCGGGCTGAAGCGTTTTTGAGCGAAGTGGATACCGGTTCGCTTGAAGAAAACGCGACAAAATAAAACGCCCTAACGCCGGCTGATCGCCACCGCTCCCGCCACGATCAGCAGCGCGCCGGCATAGGTCGTGATCAGCGGCACCTCGCCGAACGCGAAATAGCCGAGCAGGCTCGCCCAGATCAGCGCCGTATATTCCAGTGGGGCCAGCCGCGACGCTTCGGCCCGGGCGAAGGCCGAGGTCAGCGTCAGATGGCCGGCGACGCCGAGAGCGCCCGCTGCGAGATAGATCAAGAGGTCGCGGGCCGTCATTGGAACGAAGGCGAGCGCGGCGGGAATGGCGAGACAGAGCGCCGGCCCGCAGTTCTGAAAGGCGACGATGACAGCCGGATGCTCCTTCATCGCGATCCGCCGCAGCAGGATCAGGTTGAAGGCATAGGTCACGGCCGAGAACAGCGCGGCGGCGACGCCAAGCCCCGCGCCGGTGACATGGCCCTGCAGGCGTGGCCAGACCATCACCAGCATGCCGGCGACGCCGAAACCCAGCGCCTGGAGGATGCGGCTGTCCAGCTTCTCCTTGAGCAGCAGGCCGCCGAGCAGCGCGACGAAAACCGGCGCCAGGAAGGACAGCGTCAGCGCTTCGGCCAGCGGCAGCACGGACATCGAATAGAAGAAGCTGCCGGCAGTCAGCACCACGACGGGCACGCGAACGGTGTTGCCGATCAGGCTCGCGCGCGTCGGCCTGCGCGGCCGGACGAAGGCGAGCACGACGAGCGCGCAGAGGCCGCCCATGGCAAAGCGCATGAACAGGGTCAGGATGAACGGATGCGTCTGCATCTGCGCCTTCACCACCGCGTCCATGACGGTGAGCAGCGCGATGCCGAGCAGGGCACGCAGCATAGGGCCTGCGCTCATGACCGCGTCGGCAGGCGCAGGCGGAAAGGATATTCCCAGGTCGCGGAGACGTCGGCGAGGTAGCGCTCGCCCGGCCAGCGCCGGAAGCCGAGCTTCTCGTAGAAGCGGTGGGCGCGCGCGAAGCGCGAATCCGACCAGAGCATCATTTCGCCGAAGCCGCCGGTTTCAGCAAAGCGCAGCGCCTCGCCGAACAGGGCCTGCGCCAGCCCGGTGCCGCGGAAGGCGGGCGCCGCATAGACCTTGGTGATCTCGACGGCGTTGTGCTCGGGGACGGGCGTGGCGCCGAGCGAGGCGGCGATGCCGCCGCCGGGCGCATCCGCGATCCAGAGCTTGCCGCGCTTGGCCGCGAAATGGCTCGCGGGCCGCCGCAGCTCGGGAAACTCGTCCCATGCGAACAGGCAGTTCGGATATTCGGCGAAGCTCGCCGCGATTAGGGTCGCGAGGGGCTCGGAATCATCGTCGCGGGCAGGGCGCAGGGCAGGCGGTAGGCTGGTCATGGCGGATCGATTAGGGGCAATTCAGGCATTGCGATAGGGGGCAGCCGTGATCCTCCCCCATGCCCTCAGCGCAGCAGAGCCAATGCCGCATCGACTGTCAGCTTCAGCGCGGCGACGGCGAGCAGCCCGTAGCACCAGACGAACAGCGTCTTCTGGTCGAGGCGCCGATGCACGACATGGCCGAGCCAGATCCCGAGCGGCACGGCCGGCGCCAATGCGAGTGCACCCCACAGCGCCTCGGGATGCTTCAGGCCGAGCATGAAATAGGGCGGCAGCTTCATCCAGTTGCCCAGCGTGAACAGCGCGATCGTGGTCCCGACCAGGACGCTCTTCGGCAGCCCGCGTCTGAGCAGGTACATCGCCACCGGCGGCCCGCCGGCATGGGCGACGAAGGTGGTGAAGCCCGACACCGTGCCGGCCAGCAGCGCGAGCTTTCCCGAGACCGGCCGCACGCCCGCCGCCGCGAGCCGGCCTTTGAGGAACCATTGCAGCGTGAAGGCGAGCGTCGTCACGCCGATCACGAGGGTGACGATGCGCGGGTCGATCCTGATGAAAACGAGGTAGCCGATACCGATGCCGACCGCGAGGCCCGGCACCAGCCAGGCGAGGTCGGGCTTCGACCAGGTCTCGCGCCCGAAGCTGCTCAGCGCCATGATGTCCATCAGCGAGACCAGCATCGCGATCATGATCGCTGCATTGAGCGGCTCGACGACCATAGCCAGCAGCGGGATGCCGAGGATCGCGAGGCCGCCGCCAAAGGCGCTCTTGCCGATGGCGATGACGAGCGTCGTCGCCCAGCCGACGAGATAGAACAGCGGCTCGCTGGGCATGGAGCGGGAGCTTCCCCCTGGAAACGCCGGAGGGCCATCTATGCCCAACAGGCGCAAGGTTCCCACCGCTGGCCCTGAGTCGCCAAGCCCCAACGTAGGGCCGGCCCGCGAAGACTACGAAGCCTGCTTCGCCTGATCGGCGCACAGGGCTCGTGCAAGCGACACGGCGGTATCGAAGCTGAGCTGCGATCGATCGATCTTGCCGGGAAAGCCATGCGCGGCGAAGATCGGGTCCTGCTCGGCGCTGCGTCGGTAGCCGCCCATCGTCCAGTTGTGGAATGCGCGGCTCTCAGTCGGGTGGATCGCGATGACGGACACGTCGCGATGGCGCTCGTCCTTCGCGATCCGAGCCATCGTCGCCTCGACATTCTCGCGCGGGCCTTCCAGCACCTGGACGAAACTGTCGCCGTCGAACATCAGATAGCCTGTGACATCGGACGTCTGGTTGTTCTTGCGCGACTGGGAGAGGATGGCGCGAAGCGCGGAAAGCTCGTTGTCGACCCGCCCCGCCCGATAGATCGAGGAATACACCAGGCGATAAAGCGGCGTCGAAGGCATCGGCTGTTCCTCGCAGGAGAGATGTCGTTGGCCCAACGCGTGCCGTGCCCGTTCGGTTCACGCGATTGACGACTCATCAAGCTGCGCTTGGAAAACATGGGCGCGCCCGTTACGGCAGGGAATGGTGCGGACGCGGCGGCCGAGTCGGATGGCTCCCCGTCGACACATCGATCCGGCATCGATGAACGCGACGGACATGATCGAGACGGAATGACGGTCCTGCTGCCCTTCGTCATCAATGCCGGGCTGAACTTCGTTCTCGGTCTGCTGATCGCGTTCTTTCTCGGGCCGGAGGAATTCGGGCGCTACGCCATCGGCGCGGCCATCGTCGTGTTGGTCAACACGGCGATGCTCGACTGGATCAAGCTCTCCGCCGTGCGCTTCTATTCGCTCAAGACGCGGGAGACGCAGCCCGAGATCCGCGCGACGCTGGACTGCCTCATCGCCGGCATCAGCATGACGCTGTGTGCGCTGCTGCTGGTAGCGGTCGTGGCCGGTATCGATTTCCGCATGCCGGCGATGATGCTGGCCGCATCCGTCCTCGCCGGCATCGGCGCGGGGCTGTTCGACTACCATGGCGCGATCGCCCGGGCGCGTTTCCTCGA
This sequence comes from Hyphomicrobiales bacterium, assembly GCA_900470775.1. Lineage (GTDB taxonomy): Bacteria > Pseudomonadota > Alphaproteobacteria > Rhizobiales > Beijerinckiaceae > Allobosea. Next base: position 61,521 of record UCBZ01000013.1, read on the forward strand.
CGCGGCCTATGCCCGGCTGGTCATCGTCAAGAACGTTCTGGCGCTGGTCCTGATGGTCGGCGGCGCCTGGTGGACCCGCGATCCGGTGGTGGTGCTGCTCGGCGGATTGCTGAGTGCCGCCGTCGCGCTCGTTTCGGTGCGCCGCAAGCTTGCCGATGCGCCCCTGTCGTTCTCGGCGGCGCGCCGCGACCTCGCCTGGACCTTCGCGAAATATGCGCTGCCGCTCGTCGCCGGCAACGCGATCTACTCCCTGATCCCACTGCTCAATCGCTCGCTGATGGCGGGCGCCCATGGCTTCGCCGAGGCGGGCTATTTCTCGCTCGCCTCCGATATGGGTCTGCGCCTGTTCGGAACGCTCGGCGCGACGCTCGAGATCGTGCTGCTGCGCGCGGTGATCCGCCTCGACGAAACGCGCGGCCGGCGCGCGGCGCAAAAGCGTATCGCGTCAAACATCGTGATCGTGCTGGCCGTTGCGCTGCCGGCGGTCGTCGGGTTCTGGCTCGCCTTGCCTGCCTTCGACCGGATGCTGGTACCGCCGAGTTTCCAGGGCCGCTTCTCGGCCTATATGGCGCCGCTGCTGCCGGGCTTCGTAGCGATCACCATCTTCCAGGCCGCGCTTTACCCGGCCTTCCTGATCGAGAAGCGCACGCCCGTGACCACGCTCGCGGCTGTCATCGGCCTATGCGTCAATCTCGCGATCGTAGGAGCCTTCGCGGCGTCCGGCCCAATCGCCTATGCCATGGCGCAGACGGCGGCCTTTCTGGCCGTGCTCGCCATCACCGCCGTGCTGGCCCTGCGCTCGCTGCCGGTCCTGCCGTCGCTGCGCGATTGCGGCGCCATTCTGCTCGCGGTCGCTGTCATGGCCGCCGCGATCTGGCCGCTGCGGGACCGGTTTGCTCCCGCAATCGAGCTCGCCTTGCAAGTCGTCATCGGGGCGCTGGTCTATGGCGCAATTATCCTGATCTGCGACGTCGCGCGCTGGCGCACGCTGTCGCAGCTCTGGTGGGCCACGCGGCGTGCAGCGCGGCGCTGATCACGCCGGCAACCGGCAGAAGCGGACCGGCAACGCTTCCTTCACCTTGTCCCTTTTCCCTCCACTAAGGTTAATTCGTTGAATTCGCTGGTTTAGCGGCGCTGGCGGCGAGCAAGAGTCAACGATTCACCATTCCTTTTAAGACGCACCGGCAGGCTCCCGACAGTCGATGTCGAGAGAGTTGCGTCATGCGTCCAGTCCTCTTCGTTCCACTGCTGCTCCTGTCGGGAGCGCTCGCCGTTCCCGGGTCGGCGCAAGCCCAGACCTATGGCGGCCCCCTCCCAGTAGATCCCAGATCTGCCGACCCCATGACGACAGCGTCGACAGCGCGCGCCAACTATGGCGGCGGCTTCATCGAGATGCTGATGACGGGCCGCGATCCCTCGCCGCAGGCGCGCGGCGGGGCGGTCTATAACCGGCCCGGCTATTCGGCCTATGGCCAGGGCGGCCGCGCCGCCGCCGGCTACGAGGCCGACCCGTTCCAGCCGCAAGACCGGCAAACCGCACCGGGCCGCCGCGTCGCGGCTTATGGCCAGCCGATCGAGATGGAACGCCCGATCGAGCGCGTCATCGATCCCCGCTTCCACAAGCAGGAGGTCGCCTATGACGGCCCGCACAAGGCCGGGACCATCATCATCGACACGCCCCAGCGTTTCCTGTTCCTGGTCCAGCCGGGCGGCCGTGCGCTGCGTTACGGCATTGGCGTCGGCCGCCCCGGCTTTTCCTGGGCCGGCATGAAGAGCGTCAGCCGCAAGGCGGAGTGGCCGAACTGGACGCCGCCGCCCGAGATGCTGAAGCGCCGGCCCGATTTGCCGCGCTTCATGCCCGGCGGCCCGGAGAACCCGATGGGCGCGCGCGCCATGTATCTGGGATCGTCGCTCTACCGCATCCACGGCACCAACGAGCCGCACACCATCGGGCAGGCCGTGTCCTCCGGCTGCATCCGCATGACCAATGACGATGTCACGGATCTGTACGGGCGCGTACGCGTCGGCGCCAAGGTACTGGTGATCTGATCCCGGATAAGGCTCTTACAGGCCTGCAAACGAAAGAACCCGCCCGGCACGCGCCGGGCGGGTTCGTCATTTCAGGCAGGGCCGGGTCGTGTCAGGCCCAGTTGTCGTCGTCGCCACCGCCGTCGAACGCGCTCGATCCGTCGTCATAGCCGGCATCGACGGGTTCCTCATGGGCGGCCTGCTGGTGGTTGCCCGCATTGGAGGAGCCGTCGTCATAGCCGGCCGATTGCGTGTCCGTGCCAGCGCCGTAATTGGACGAGCCGTCATTGTAACCGGCATTGCTCGCAGCCGCGCCGGTGTTGCCGCCGACGCTGTCGGCAAGGTTGGAGCCGGTCGCGCCTTCCGCGGCCTTGGCTGCGCCGCCGGCGCCGCTGAAGGCGTTGGTCAGCACGCTGCCGAGCATCATGCCGCCGGCGACACCGGCCGCGGTGGTCAGCGCGCTCGCCATGAAGCCGCCGCCACGTCCGGGAGCCTGCTGCTGCGCTGGCTGGTTCGACCAGGGGCCGGGCTGCTGTCCAGCGGGGCCGGGCTGTCCGCCGGGTGCTGCCTGCATGGTGCCGGGCTGCTGGTTGTTCCAGGCGGGGGAGGGAGCATCCGGTCCACGCTGCGGAAAGGACGGAACCGAGCGCGGCCGCGCCGGCTGCGCGCCGCCACCGAAGATGCCGGACAGGAAGCCGCCGGACTGAGCGGGAGCCTCGGCCTGCTTGGTCTGCAGCTCGCGCATCTGCGCCTGCAGATCCTCGACCTGCGCCTGCAGGTTGGTCAGCGCCTGTTCCTGGACATAGACGGACTGCGCCATGGCGTAGGGCGCATAGGGCTGCTCGCGCAGGCGCTCCGCGATGTAGCGTTCAGCCTCGGGGTCGCGGGGCTGGTTGGCCGCCTGCTTCAGGCGGTCGAAAATCCCGGCGATCACGTCGCGTTCTTGCGGCGTCATCGTCATCTCCTCTCATGTCGGGCGGCGCGGATGCGCCGCCGCTCAAGAGGTGGTGTGTGCGTGTGACGGTATCAAGGCGGCAAACGCCGTTCTCTGCCGCAAGGTCAGCGGGCTTTCAGGCGTTGCCGACATTGCTGTAGTCAAAGCCGCGGCGGCGCATGTCGTCCGAGCGGTAGATGTTGCGCAGGTCGACGACGATCGGCGTGCGCAGGCCGGTCTTGACGCGGTCGAGGTCGAGCGCGCGGAAGGCGTCCCACTCGGTCACGATCACCAGCGCATCGGCGCCCTCGATGCAGGAATACGGGTCGGCCGCGAAGCTGACGCCGCTGAGCAGAGCCTTGGCCGGCTCCATGCTCTCGGGATCATAGGCGACGACGTCTGCACCCGCGTCCTGCAGCACGGCGATAATCGACAGCGAGGGCGCCTCGCGCATGTCGTCGGTGTTGGGCTTGAAGGCGAGGCCGAGAACGGCGATGCGCTTGCCGCGGACGCTGCCACCGCAGGCTGCGATGACCTTGCGCGCCATGGCGCGCTTGCGCTGGTCGTTGACGGCGACGACCGTCTCGACGATGCGCAACGGGCTGCCGAGGTCCTGCGCCGTCTTCATCAGCGCGAGCGTGTCCTTTGGGAAGCAGGAGCCGCCGAAGCCGGGGCCCGCATGCAGGAACTTGCCGCCGATACGGTTGTCGAGGCCGATGCCGCGCGCCACCTCCTGGACATTGGCGCCGACCGCCTCGCAGAGATCTGCCATCTCGTTGATGAAGGTGATCTTCATGGCGAGATAGGCGTTGGCGGCGTATTTGATCACCTCGGACGTCCGGCGCTGGGTGAACAGCAGCGGCGCCGCGTTGAGGTAAAGCGGACGGTAGAGCTCTTCCATGACGCCGCGGGCGCGCTCGTCCTCGGTGCCGATGACGATCCTGTCGGGGCGCTTGAAGTCGCCGATGGCGGCGCCCTCGCGCAGGAATTCCGGGTTCGAGACCACGGCGAAATCGGCGTCGGGCCTGGTCTCGCGCATGATCCGCTCGACCTCGTCGCCGGTGCCGACCGGCACGGTCGATTTGGTCACGATGACGGTGAAGCCGTCGATCTCGGCGACGACGTCGCGCGCCGCCTGATAGACATAGGAGAGGTCGGCATGGCCGTCGCCGCGCCGCGTCGGCGTTCCCACCGCGATAAAGACGGCATCGGCACTGCTGACCGGTCCGGCGAGTTCGGTGGTGAAGCTGAGGCGACCTTCGCGCACGTTCTTGGCGACGAGATCGTCGAGACCGGGCTCGAAGATCGGGATCTCGCCCCGGTTCAGCGCATCGATCTTCGACGCATCGGTATCGACGCAGGTCACGACATGGCCGAAATCGGCGAAACAGGCACCCGAGACCAGGCCGACATAGCCTGAACCGATCATCGTCACGCGCATCGAATGCACTCTCCCCGCTGGCTGGGCGCGATCCCGTCACGCGCAGCAAGTGCACGCGCAGCAAGTGCGGCGGAGACGCCCAACATTATCCGCCTACACCAAATTGCTGCACCTGCACAACAGAGCGTGCGACGCGATGTGCAGCGTGGTGAAGACCGCGGGTGTCAGGCGGATGACGCAGGGTCTGCCCAAACGTCAGATGCTGCCGTCGGAGGTGAATTCGTCGAAGACCTCGCCGGGTTCCGGCGTCAGCAACTGACGGCGGTTCAGGACCACGACTGTCGTGCCCGTGGGGACACGGCTGTGCAGGTCGATGATGTCCTGGTTGAACATCCGGATGCAGCCGCTGGAGACGGACTGGCCGATCGACCAGGGCTCCGTGGTGCCGTGAATCCGGTACATTGTGTCGCGGTCGCCCTGGTAGAGATACAGCGCGCGGGCGCCGAGCGGGTTCTCCAGACCGGACTTCATGCCGCCCGCCCAGGGGCCGTTCTTCTCCGGATCGCGCGCGATCATCGCAGCGGTCGGCGTCCAGCGCGGCCAGGCCGCCTTGCGGCCGACCGTGGCGCGCCCGCGCCATGACATGCCCTGCTTGCCGACGCCGATGCCGTAGCGGATGGCGCGGCCGTTCTCGCGGACGAGATAAAGGAACTTGTTGTCGGTATCGACGATGATGGTGCCAGGCTGCTCGCGCGTCGGGTAGGCCACCTCACGCCGCAGAAAGCGCGGATCGACCTCGGACAGGTCGGTCGCAGGAAGCGGAAACTGTTCGTCGGGGCGTTCGCCATACATCATCAGATATTCGGCGCTGACGTTGAAGCCGGGCGTATGCGCCACTTCGAAGGGCTGCTGCTGCCCGCCGACGCAGGCCGCCAGAAGCAACGGCATCAGCAGCGCCGACAGACGCTTCAACGGGCGCTCGAACATAGGGAAGGAGAAGCGAGTGGCGGGCGAAGCAACGGGCATGAAGTTTGGCTCTGCTTTATTGGTCTTGCGGGTGCGGCTGAACAACGGCGGAAAGGCATCGGCGTTCCACTGGTCACGCCGCATGACGTTCAAGGCGCACGGCGTGGCCGTGGGGTGAACGCGATGTGGCGGAAATGTGGCGGGCGGCATCTGTGGCGGATGGGCAACAGAGATGGCGGCAGGGCCGGCGTCGATGGGCGGGGCGGGTCCCGCAGGATCTGTTGACTGCCCTCCATCTCGCGCCAGCCATCCGGACAGGTCGCCCTAGGTTAAGTCATTCTTCACGCGTTTGGTTAAGTCTAATTCTAATCTGCGTGGATGCCGCAGCGGTCGAGTAACTCTCCGCTGATCAAGACTACGAAGAGATTGAACTGGCCTATGCCTATATTGCGCTTCATCGAGCACAATCGCCTTCTCATAAGATTCTAAATCCCGGCACCGTCAGGCCATGGTCGAATATCTGAGGAAAGAGTTCGACATGTGGGCCGGCGCCGCTTTCAAACTGGGCCGTCCATGAAAAAGCTCCTCTCCATTCGTCTTCCGATCGCGACCCGCCTCGCCATCGTCGGTGTCTTTTTCGTCGGCGTTGCCGTCGCGGCATCCGTTCTGGTGTCGCTTCAGGCCGCAGAGAAAGCGATGCGGGAACGAGCCCAGGTCAGCCTGTCGGTCAATATCAACCTCCTGCGTGATCTGCTGATGACCAAGGGCGAGCCCAGGCTTGAGGGCGACAAGCTGTTCTTCGGTAACGAACTGGTGAACGGCAATTTCGCCGCGGTCGACAAGGTCAAGACGCTGGCCGGCAGCACTGCCACGGTTTTCATGGGTGACGTCCGCGTCGCAACCAATGTGCAGAAGCCCGATGGATCGCGCGCCGTCGGCACGAAGCTCGCTGCGGGCGCAGCCCATGATGCGGTCTTCAAGCAGCGCGCCACCTATTCCGGAGCGGCCGACATTCTCGGCACGCCCTATTTCACCATCTACGAGCCGATCATTCAGAAGTCCGACAACAGCGTCATCGGCGTGCTTTATGTCGGCATCAAGCAGCAGGATTTCCTGGCCGTCATAAGCGAGATGATTGTGGGCAACGTCATCGCCGGCCTGGTGATCGCGGTTGTCGGCGGAGCGGCGCTGTTCATGCTGGTACGCCGCATGATGAAGCCGCTCGGCAGCCTCAAGGGCGCGATGGAGCGGCTCGCTGCCGGAGATCTCGTCTCGGCCGTTCCGCGCTTCCGCACCGGCGAATTCGCCGACATGGCCGGCGCAGTGGACGTGCTGCGCAGCGCTGCCATCGAGAAGGAGAGGCTGGAGGCCGAAGCTGCTTCCCAGGCCAGCCTGATGGACGAGACGCGCCGGTCGACGGAAGAAGAGCGTCAGATGGCCGGCCAGCAGCGCTTGCAGCAGGCGAGGGAGCTGGAGAAGGTGGTCGAGGCGATCGCGACCGGCCTCGCCGAGCTGTCGCATGGCAATCTGACCCACCGCATCGAAGCTGATATGCCCGCCGATTACGTGACGCTGCGCGACGATTTCAACGCGACCGTCGACCGTCTCTCGACGACGGTGCGGACGATCCAGGTGACCTCCGCCGATGTTGGCCTGGCCGCCCGCGAGATCAACATGGGTGCCGACGATCTGTCGAAGCGCACCGAGGAACAGGCCTCCTCGCTGGAAGAGACCGCCGCCACGACCGAGCAGCTCGCAGCCAGCGTCAAGGCCTCGGCCCAGGCCTC
>UCBZ01000026.1 GCA_900470775.1 Hyphomicrobiales bacterium
ACGACGCGACGAATGCGCGCCATGCGCTGGTGGAGTGCGCGCTCAGCCGGTCTTCCTGAACACCCGCAGCGTCTTGAAGGCGGCGACCTCGTCGACCCGCGCCGTCGCGGCCCAGTCGGCGATGATCGGCTCGGCCGTCGCATAGGCGAAGGAGCCGGTATAGAACAGCAGGTAGCCGCCGATATCGGTCTGGGCCGTGAAGAGGTCGATGACCTCGCGGTCGGTCAGCGCGCCATAGGCGTCGTTCGCCTCGGTCCGGAACTCGCAGGCGTGGAACAGCGTGACGATGTCGAAGCGCGGCAGAAGCTTGGCGTTGCTGGTGTAGATGTCGCCGAAATAGGCGCTGTAGGTCTTGGTGATCGTCGGGTTGCCAGTCGCGAGCTTGACGAAGGCGTCGTATTCCTTCGGCGAGGCGGTGATGCCGAGCACGGTGCAGTCGAGCTCCGGTTCGGCACAGCGGATGCCGACATAATGGTGGCCGCCGGTGCCGAAATGGTAGACGCGCTTGCCCGAAAGGCCCTCCTCCTCCAGCCATTCGACGAAATGCACGTCGCAGGGGCATTGCTCGACGCGCAGGCCCCAGTAGACGTCCCAGATGTTCATCGTCGCGACGGTCATGGCTGTTGGCTCCTTGAAATGGCGGTGATCATTCGGCCGGCCCGATTTGGACAGGCAGCGCTGCGGGCAGGGCGGACTGGTCCGAGCCGGCATGGCGCGGCGCCATGCGCACGACACCGCCGGCGCGCTTCAGCAGCAGGCGATGGGTTGCGGCCTCCGCGAAACCGGCGCCCTGGCCGAAGGCGACGATGNNGCTCGTCGCCTCGTCGAGCAACACGACATCCGGCTTTTCGAGTTCGGCACGGGCCAGAGCGAGGCGCTGGCGGTCGCCGGTCGCCAGCTCCTTGTCCCAGTCGCGGCTCTCGTCGAGCAGCGGCGCCAGACCCGAAAGGCCGTAGCGACGCAGAGCGCCCTCGATCTGCTCCTGCGGCACCGCCCTGCCCGTGTCGAGAAGCGCACGCAGGCTGCCTTCGGACAGATGCAGCTTCTGCGGCACCGCCGTCACGAAGGCGCCGGGCGGCAGCCGGATCGCGCCCCGGCCCCAGGGCCACAGCCCCGCCACCGCCTGGATCAGCGCGGCCTTGCCGAGGCCGAGTTCGCCGGAGACGTGCAGCGTCGCCCCCGGCGGCAGGGAATAGGTGATATCCGCGACCAGCGTGCGCCCATCGCGGTCGATCAGGGTGATGTCGTCGAGATGGAGCAGGCCGTCGCGGCTTGGCGAGACCGTCAGATGCTCTCCCGGAGGTTCGCCATCGACGCGTTCAAGCGCATCGGCAAGCTCGTTGACGCGCCGCGCCGCCGCCAGCCATTCGGCGATGCGCATGAAGTTGTCGAGCACCCAGTTGAAGGCGTTCTGCACGGCGACGAAAGCCGCCGCGACCTGGACGACGCCGCCGAGCGACATCTCGCCGGAGAGATATTTCGGCGCGGCCAGCAAGAGCGGCACCACCGGCACCAGTGCACCCGAGCCATTGGTGATCCAGGTGAGGCGGCCGCGCTGGCGGATCATCGCGAGCCAGCGCCCGACCAGGCTGTCATAGGTTTGCGCCACGGCGCGGCGCTCGCCGGCCTCGGTGCGGGCGAGCGCGATCGTCTCGCCATGATCGCGGATACGCATCAGCGAGAAGCGCAGGCGCGCCTCACCCTCGTTGCGGGCGGCGATCAGGCTGGGCAGGCGGCGGCCAACGACGGTGACCAGCAGCGAAACCAGGACCGCATAGACGATCGCGGCGAGCACGAGATAGGCCGGGATGACGAAGACGGCGCCGCCCGTGCGCAAGGTCAGCCCGCCGCCGATCTCCCAGAGGATCTCGATGAAGGTGATGATGGTGATGACCGCCGAGAGCAGGCCGATGGCGAAATCGACCACCGGCTCGGTCGCCCAGCGGACATCGTCGGCGATGCGGTATTCGGGGTTGGCGGGCTCATAACCGGAGAGGCTGAGCCGAAAGAAGCGGCGCTGGCCGACCCAACTATCAGCCAGCTTGGCCGTGACCCATTGGCGCCAATGCACCTGGAAGGTCTCGCGCGAGACCAGGATGATGACGCCGAGACCCGCCGCGACCAGCACGAGCACCGGGAAGACCGCCATTGCGATCAGCGCGCTGTCGCTGTCCTTCTTCTCCAGCGCGTCGAAGAACCAGCCATTCCAGCGGTTGATGGTGACGTTGGCGAAGACCGAGAGGATGATCGCCGTCGCCAGCGCCAGCGACCAGAACCAGGCACGGCCGGCACCCGGGCAGCGCCAGAAACCGCCGGTCAGCCTCGCGAATCGCAACGCGACCTGCCGGTCTCCCGGGACAGCCATCATCACGCCCGGCGTCTCGCTGTGCGCCTTCACAACCTTCGTTCATCCCCCGCAGGCCGGTTTTCCGGCTTTGGCGGCAGGCTGAACGGTTCAGAATGAACTCAAAATGAACGGGAAGGCGGCCTTGCCGGTTGGTCCGGCCGCTTCACCCGCCGATATTGAAGGCCGCCAGCGCCGCCATGTTGACGATGTCGGAATCCTTCGCGCCGAGCGGCACGATCTGGACCGGCTTGTCGAGGCCGACGATCAGCGGGCCGATCACGGTCGCGCCACCGAGTTCCTGTAGCATCTTGGTCGAGATTGAGGCCGAGTGGAACGCCGGCATGACCAGCACATTGGCCGGGCCGCTCAGGCGGCAGAACGGATACTGCGCCATCAGATCCCGGTTGAGTGCGACGTCGGCCGCCATCTCGCCGTCATACTCGAAATCCACTCGCTGGCCGTCGAGCAGCTTGACCGCCTCGCGCACCTTCTCGGAGCGTTCGCCGGCCGGATGTCCGAAGGTCGAGAACGCCAGCATCGCGACCTTCGGCTCGTAGCCGAGCCGGCGCGCCACGCCGGCAGCCTCGATCGCGATCTCGGAGAGCTGCTGCGCCGTCGGCATCTCGGTGATCGCTGTATCGGCGACGAGTACGGTGCGCTCGCGCGAGAGCACGATCGAGACGCCGATCAGCCGGTGGCCCGGGCGATCGTCGATGACGCGGCGGACCTCCTCCAGCGCGATCGAATAGTTGCGGGTGACGCCGGTGACGAGCGCGTCGGCATCGCCGAGCGCGACCATGGCGGCGGCGAAGTGGTTTCGGTCCTGGTTGATCAGACGCTGGCAGTCGCGGAACAGGTAGCCGTGCCGCTGCAGACGCTCGTAGAGATACTGCGCATAGGCCGAGTTGCGCTTGGAGAGGCGCGCATTCTGGACCTGGATGCCTTTGGCCTCGAGGTCGACGCCGAGCGCGTTGGCCGTCTCGTGGACGCGCTCGTCGCGCCCGACGAGGATGGCATGGCCGAGCCCCTGATTGACGAAGGACACCGCTGCACGGATGACCTGCTCCTCCTCGCCCTCGGCGAAGACGACGCGTTTGGGATAGCGCCGGACGCGCTCGAAGATGCGGTTGAGCGTGCCCGCGATCGGGTCGCGCCGCGCCGAAAGCTGAGCCTTGTAGGCGGCCGTATCGACGATCGGCTTGCCTGCCACGCCGGTCTCCATGGCGGCCTTGGCGACGGCCATCGGCACGACATGGATCAGCCGCGGATCGAAAGGCACCGGGATGATGTATTCGCGGCCATAGCGCGGGCGCGAGCCCTGATAGGCGGCGGCGACCTCGTCGGGCACGTCCTCGCGGGCCAGCATGGCCAGCGCCTCGGCGGCGGCGATCTTCATCTCCATGTTGATCGTGGTGGCGCGGACATCGAGCGCTCCCCGGAAGATGAAGGGGAAGCCCAGCACGTTGTTGACCTGGTTGGGATAATCGGAGCGGCCCGTCGCCATGATGGCGTCGTCGCGCACGGCCGCGACCTCCTCGGGCGTGATCTCGGGATCGGGATTGGCCATCGCGAAGATGATCGGGTTCGGCGCCATCGCGGCGACCATCTCGGGCGTCACGGCACCCTTCTGGGAGAGACCGAAGAAGGCGTCCGCCCCGTCGAGCGCCTGGGCCAGGGTACGCCGGTCGGTGACGGCGGCGTGACCCGACTTCCACTGGTTCATGCCCTCGGTGCGGCCCTGGTAGATCACGCCCTTGGTGTCGCAGAGGATGACGTTGTCGGGCTTGAAGCCCATCGCCTTGAGCAGTTCGGTGCAGGCGATGGACGCAGCGCCGGCGCCGTTGATGACGAGGCGGGTCGATTTGATGTCTCGCCCGGTGATGTCGAGCGCATTGATCAGGCCGGCGGCGGCGATGATCGCCGTGCCGTGCTGGTCGTCATGGAAGACCGGGATGTCCATCAGCTCGCGCAGGCGCTGCTCGATGATGAAGCATTCGGGCGCCTTGATGTCCTCGAGATTGATGCCGCCGAAAGACGGGCCGAGATAGCGCACCGCCTCGATGAACTTGTCGGCATCCTCGGTGTCGATCTCCAGATCGATCGAATCGACGTCGGCGAAGCGCTTGAACAGCACCGCCTTTCCTTCCATCACCGGCTTGGAGGCCAGTGCGCCGAGATTGCCGAGGCCGAGGATCGCCGTGCCGTTGGTGATGACGGCGACGAGGTTGGCGCGCGCGGTATAATCATAAGCCTTGCTGGGATCCTCCGCGATCGCCAGCACAGGCACGGCGACGCCCGGCGAATAGGCGAGCGACAGATCCCGCTGCGTTGCCATCGGCACCGTCGCGACGATCTCGAGCTTGCCCGGACGTCCGTCCGAATGAAACAGCAGCGCTTCCTGGTCGGTGAAGGTCGGGCGGGCGCGCTTGATCGGCGTCTGATCGGTCATGGCATTGTTCTTTTTTGTGAGCGTTTCCTTGAGGAGGCGGACCATAGGCAAGCGCCCGCGCGGCTACAAGCCGCGCGGGTGGGAACCACTCATGCTGATGGGCCGGAATGGCAGCGCGAGCTTGTCTAGAGGCGCTTGCGCACCCCGCCGACGAATTCGCCGACATAGCGATCGAGCGCGGCGGTCTGCTCGTCGACCTTGCGGACGACATCGAGGACGCGCTGGGCCGCATCGCCGGTGAAGGATGCCTCGTGGCCGACCGAACCGACGCTGGCTGTCACGGCGCTGGTGCTGCCCGCGACCGCCTGAGCATCGGTCGTGATCGTCGAGGCGATGTCGGCCTGCCGGCTGACGACGTCGGCGATGGCGCCCGAGGTCCGCTCGATCGTCGTCATCGTACCCTCGATATGGACGACGGCATCGGTCGCCGCCGCCGCCGCACGCCGGATCTCCTCCAGTGTCGCCGCGATGTCGCGGGTCGCCTTCTGGGTTTGTTCGGCCAGGTTCTTGACCTCGCCGGCCACGACCGCGAAGCCGCGTCCCGCCGCTCCGGCGCGCGCGGCCTCGATTGTCGCGTTGAGCGCCAGCAGGTTGGTGCGCGAGGCGATATCCTCGATGAAGTCGAGCACGGAGCTGACCTTGTCCGCGGCCGCGCCGAGGCCGGCGACGTCCCTTCGGGTGGAGCGGACATAACTCGCCGCATCGCGCACGGTCTGATCGGCATGGGCCGTCTGGCGCGTCAGTTCGCGGATCGAGGCCTCGATTTCCTCTGCCGCGACCGCGACGCTGCCGACACGCCGTGAGGCGCCTTCCGCCTCGCGGGTGACCTCGCCGGCGCGCAGAGCCGTGTTGTTGGCGCTGCCCACCATTTCGTTGGCTGCCTGGTGCATGCTGCGAACCGAGGAAGCCACCTCCTGAAGCGCCTGGCCGACCGTGACCTCCAGCTGCACGGCGAGGCCCTCGAGCGCTGCCTTGCGTTCCTCGTCGAATTCCCGCCGCCTCTGTTCGAGTGTTCGCTCCGCCGTGACATCGGTCATGATTCCGTCCCAGCAGATCGAGCCATCAGCCAGGCGGCGCGGCGCGGCGTCGGTCCTCAGCCAGACCATCGAGCCGTCGTCCTTGCGGTGACGCCCCTCGAAGCGCCACGGCTTGAGGCTTCTTTCGGCGGCGGCCTGGGCATTGGCCTTCGCCAGGAATTCCCGGTCCTCGGGCACCAGCCATCGCAGCCAGCTGTCAGGGTCCCGCTCGACTTCCGCGCGCGTGATGTCGAGGAACTGCTCGATCTTGGAATTGGCCAGCTTGTGCTGGATCGTGCCGTCCGGCCTCAGGATCTTCTGGTAGAGGACGCCCGGCATATTGGCGGTGCAGGCCTCGAGGCGCAGCAGCGCCTCGATGCGCTGCTGGTCGCTCCTGATGATGTAGCCGATCAGAATGGCGCCCAGCACATTGACCACCGTGGCCCTAGGCCCGGATATCGTCACGATCAGGCCCCAGGCGCGCGGGAACGAGACGTAGGCCAGAATCATCGCGACCGGCATCCAGGCTGCGACCAGGCTGAGGGCGACAAGCCCACCCAGCGACATGGTGCGTCTCAGACGCTGAAGCCAGATCGCATAAGTCAACCCGATGAGCGAGCACAGCATGAGGCCGATGATGCCGGCCTGGGCTCCCTCTCCCCCGAGATGGAGCCGCAGGGCCGACAGGCCGATCGCTGAGATGGCTGCTGCGATCGGGCCGCCCAGCGGGCCGGCGAGAACTGCGGCGATGTTGCGGAAATCGAGCAGGATGCCGGGCTGGACGACAATCGGGTCAAGCATGCTCGCGCATCCGCCCGCCGCAAAGATGATCCCGATGACGACCTGCCGCAGCCTGTGATGTTCGCCAAGCCGCTGCGTCGCGACCGGCACGAGCACCGCAGCGACGATCAGGTAACCAAGACCTCTGGTGAGTTCCAGTAGCATATGGGCTTGCCCGCTGCGGCCGAGGACGGCGTCCATTCATCATCTACGTCATTCGCAGCTAACGAATGCTGAACCGTGTTGCACTGCCGGCACGTGCCGCGCGCATCCACATCAAAAAGCCGTCAGGCGCGTGTGCTCCGGGCTCTGCGGTTTCCAAGCCGGAGCCGAAACGCTAGCGTCGCGCGCCATGCATAGCGTCAGCCAAACTCTTCACGAGCGGGTCGATCCGCCCGCCCCTCCCGTCGTCGCTGCCAGGGACGATGCCGCCCGGGTCACGCCGATGATGGCGCAATATGTCGAGATCAAAGCCGCCAATCCCGACTGCCTGCTGTTCTACCGGATGGGCGATTTCTACGAGTTGTTCTTCACCGATGCCGAGATCGCCTCGCGCACGCTCGGGATCGTGCTGACCAAGCGCGGCAAGCATCAGGGCGACGACATCCCGATGTGCGGCGTGCCGGTCGACCGCGCCGACGACTATCTGCAGCGGCTGATCGCGGCCGGCCACCGCGTCGCGGTCTGCGAGCAGATCGAGGATCCGGCCGAGGCCAAGAAGCGTGGGCCGAAATCCGTGGTGCGGCGCGACGTGGTGCGTCTCGTCACGCCTGGCACGATCACAGAGGAGCGCCTGCTTGAGCCTGGCCGCGCGAGCCTGCTCGTGGCGGTGGCGCGGCGCAAGCTCGGCGATGCCAGCGCACTCTACGGCATCGCCGCCATCGACATCTCGACCGGTCGCTTCAGCGTGATGGAGGCGCCGCAGGAGCGGCTCGCGATCGAATTCGCCCGCCTCGAACCGCGCGAGATCGTCTGCCCCGACGCGATCCACGACGATCCGGATATGAAGGAGTTCTGGCGCGATATCGGCGTGCCAGTGACGCCGCTGGCACGCGAGGGGCTCGATGCGGCCTCGGCCGAGCGCCGGCTGAAGGAGTTCTTCGGCGTCGCCACGCTCGACGCCTTCGGCAGCTTCAGCCGGGCCGAGGTGGCGGCGGCTGGAGCTGCGTTGGCCTATGTCGCGCGCACGCAGTTCGGCGCCCGCCCGCCGCTGTCGCCGCCGGTGCGCGACGCCGGCTCCGACACCATGCTGATCGACGCGGCGACGCGCGCCAATCTCGAACTGACGCGGACGCTCTCGGGCGAGCGGTCGGGCAGCCTGCTCGCCGCGATCGACCGCACGGTGACGCCCGGCGGCGCGCGCCTGCTCGCCGAACGCTTGGCCGGCCCGCTGACGAGCCCGGGGGCTATCGCCGAGCGCCACGACGCGGTCGAGGCTCTCGTTGCCGACAACGCGCTACGCGAGGATCTGCAGGCGGCGCTCGCCAGGGTGCCTGACATCGCGCGTGCGCTGGCGCGTCTCTCTCTCGATCGCGGCGGCCCACGCGATCTCGCCGCGCTGGGGGCGGGCTTGAGCGCGGCGCGCGCCATCGTCGGCATGCTGCTCGGCCGCGCCGCACTGCCTGCCGAACTGTCCAAGGCGTCGCGCGCCCTGTCGCAGATCGACCCCGACCTGCCGGCGCGGCTGGAGGCGACGCTCGCCGAGGAGCTGCCGCTGAACCGCCGCGACGGGCGCTTCGTGCGGGAAGGACATGACGAGGCGCTCGACGAATTGCGCCTGCTGCAGGTCGATTCCCGCAAGGTGATCGCGCAGCTGCAGGCACGCTATGCCGCCGAGACGGGCTGCCGCACGCTGCGGATCAAGCACAACTCGATGCTCGGCTATTTCGTCGAGGTACCGCAGGCGATCGGTGAGGATTTCCTGAAGGAGCCCTGGCGGGCGACCTTCGTGCATCGCCAGACGATGTCGGACGCGATGCGCTTCTCCTCGGTCGAACTGGGCGGTCTCGAGGCCAAGATCGCCTCGGCCGCCGACCGCGCGCTCAAGCTCGAGCTCGGCATTTTCGCGGCGCTGACCGAAGCGGTTCTCAGCCATGCCGAACCGATCAAGCAGGCTGCGGCGGCATTGGCCGAGATCGACGTCGCGGCGGGATTGGCGGAACTGGCCAGCCGCGAAGGCTGGAGCCGGCCCGTCATCGACGACAGCGCAGCCTTCACCATCAAGGGCGCGCGCCATGCCGTCGTCGAGGCCGCGCTGAAGCGGGACGGCAAGCCCTTCGTCGCCAACGACACCGAGCTGTCACCGCCCGGAACCGGTGGCAAGGGTGGCCGCATCTGCCTGATCACCGGTCCCAACATGGCCGGTAAATCGACCTTCCTGCGTCAGAACGCGCTGATCGCGGTGCTGGCGCAGATGGGTGCTTTCGTGCCGGCGACGAGCGCCCATATCGGCATCGTCGACCGGCTGTTCTCGCGGGTGGGCGCCGCCGACGATCTGGCGCGCGGGCGCTCGACCTTCATGGTCGAGATGGTCGAGACGGCGGCGATCCTGAACCAGGCCGGCCCGCGCGCGCTCGTCATCCTCGACGAGATCGGGCGCGGCACCGCGACCTTCGACGGACTCTCGATCGCCTGGGCCGCGATCGAGCATCTGCATGAGGTCAATCGCTGCCGGGGCCTGTTCGCGACGCATTATCACGAGTTGACGGCGCTGGGGGACCGGCTTGACCGTGTTACCAATGCAACGGTGCGCGTCACCGAATGGAACGGCGAGGTCGTCTTCCTGCACGAGGTCGTGCCGGGCGCCGCCGACCGGTCCTACGGCATCCAGGTCGCCAAGCTCGCCGGCTTGCCGCCGGCCGTGGTCGAGCGCGCCCGCACCATCCTGAGCGAGTTGGAGAAGAGCGAGCGCGAGAAGCCCGTCGCCTCGCTGGTCGACGACCTGCCGCTGTTTGCGGCGCCGCTCAGGCGTTCAGCACCCGTGCCCGCCGTGCCGGCGGAGGATCCGCTGCGCCTGGCGCTCGATGGGCTCGACCTCGACGAGATGACGCCGCGCGAGGCGCTGGAGGCGTTGTACCGGCTGAAGGGGCTGGGGTGAGGCTCAAAGCGCTCGCTGCCAGTCGCGGCGGCGGTGAAAAATGCGCAGGACCAGGATGTCGTCGTCCTCGATCTCGTACACGACCAGATGACTGCCATGGAGATGAGCGCGGACGGGCTTTGAAATTTCGCTTCGTTCCGGCGCCATCGCTGGGTTTGCGGCTAGCAATTCGAGGCAGGCATCGAGAGCGTCGCTGTAACGCTCCGCCTGGGTGGTGCCGAATTGGAGAGCACCTCGAACATAGATGTCCTCGAGGTCCCGTTCCGCCTCTTGCGTCAGCCTAAGCGCCATCGGCGCCCGCCTCTCGGGCGCGCTCACGTGCCGCCTGGCGAATCTCGTCCAGGGTACGCGTACCGATGCCGCTGGCGCGGCCTTCATCAACCAGCCGCTGGAACTCCGCGATTTTTTCCTGCCGTTCCTGATCCCTGCGGATCAGGTCGCGGACATAGTCGCTGGCATTGCCATAACGGCCGCCATTGGCCTGCGTCTCGACCCAGGCTTTCATCTGGTCGGGCAGGGAAACGTTCATCGTCGCCATGTCGGCCTCCTGTCGCGGCAGGATAGCATTTTGGCAATCTTTGCCAAGATTATTTCAGCCGATCCGGCGGATGCTCGTGATCGCGCCGAAGCTCTTCGCCTGGATCCGGTCGCGGGCGCTGCGCAGCGGTTCGCTCATCACCGTCATCGAATAGGCCGTGGCGTGGAGCAGGGTGTCAGGGTCGGTCAGAATGCCGACATGGCCCTTCCAGAAGACGAGATCGCCGCGGCGCAAACCCTGCAGGCTGTCGTCGAAGGTGACCAACTCACCGATGCCGGCCTCCAGCATATCCGAATCGCGCGGCGAGGCGATGCCGGCTGCGGCCAGCGCAAGCTGCGTCAGGCCCGAACAGTCGAGCCCAAGGCTGGTCTTGCCGCCCCAGAGATAGGGGACATTCAGGAAGCGCTCGGCGACGGTGACGAAATCGGGTTCGGGCGCGTTGAGGGACGCCACATGACCCGCGAAGACATACCCCTCCGAGAACCGGCCGAACTCGGAGAGTACGACGAAATCGCCGGCCTCGCCCGCCACACTGACGCCGACGCCAAGCGAGAGCGCGGCTAGCGGCGGCAGCTTCATCGAGGGGCCTGGATAGACGAAGGTCCGCAGCGCGCTGACGCGATGCGTCGGGGCGAGCGCATCGCCACGCAGCGCATTGTCGGGGAGATAGCCGACATAGCTGTCGTCGCGGAGCTGAACCCAGGCCCAGCCTTCGAAGCTCTCATAGACATCGACGCGTTCGCCGCAGAGCGCCTCCGTGTCGAGGGACGCATCCGGCCGCGGTTCGCGGCGCAGCGGCGCAGACGGCGCCACGACGCGCATCGGGACGGGATCGGCGAAGGCCCGCGCCTCGACCTGTCCGATCAGGTGGCGGGCGGCGAGATCGGGGCGGGCCGGCGTGATGCGGCGGTCGAGAATCGCAGTCATGGCAGCAATCTAGCCTCGCGGTGAGGATGCTGGAAATGGGTTGCGTCAGCTTCCGCCCATTTCCCTGGCGCGCTCGACCACGAGATCGGCCAGGCGCTCGACGGCGAGCGCGCCGGCGACGGTACGCTGGATCACGACGTTGCGGCGGTCGAAATCGTCGCGCTTGCGGGTGACCAGGCCGAGCTTGCCCATGGTGTCGAGCGCGCGGGTGATGACCGGCTTGGTGACGCCGAGCTGGGCTGCGAGGCCGCGCACCGTATGGGGTGGCAGCTCCAGATAAATCGTCAGCAGGATCGCGGTCTGTCGCGCAGAGAGATCGGAATCGCCATCCCGCACCAGATCGAGATGGACCTGCCGCCACAGCCTGAGCGCCTGAGAGGGCCTGATCTCCAATGGCATGCGAGTCTGCGGTCCCGATCGTTACGGACCCGTATCATTATCCCGCAAGCGCGAAGGCGCAATCGGGTTCTCGCGGCAGGCTTAACCGGCGGGGTAAAGCTGCTTCACGAGCGCGTAAGTCAGCCTCGCCGCCTGGCATTCGCCGCCCTCGGGCCGGCCGGGCTTGCCCGAAGGATTCCAGGCGTAGATGTCGAAATGGGCATAGGAGGCGGTCTTCTCGACGAATCGGTTCAGGAACAGCGCCGCCGTCACCGAGCCGGCGAAGCTGCCGCCGGAGACATGGTTGAGATCGGCGATCCGCGAGTCGAGCATCCGCACGTAGTTCGGCCAGAGCGGCATGCGCCAGACAGGGTCGTTGACCGCCTCGCCCAGCCTGCCGATCTCGGCTGCCAGCCCCTCGTCATGGGTGTAGAAGGGCGGCAACTCCGGCCCCAGCGCGGTGCGGGCGGCTCCCGTCAGCGTGGCGTAGTCGATCAGCAGTTCCGGCGCCTCCTCATCGGCCAGCGCCAGAGCGTCGGCCAGGATCAGACGACCCTCGGCATCGGTGTTGCCGATCTCGACGGACAGGCCCTTGCGGCTGGCCAGCACGTCGCCGGGACGAAACGAGGAGCCCGAGACGGCATTCTCCACGGCCGGCACGAGCAGGCGCAGCCTGACGGGAAGTTTGGCGAGCATGATCATGCGCGCAGCCGCGATCGCGGCCGCCGCCCCGCCCATGTCCTTCTTCATCAGCAGCATGCCGGCCGAGGGCTTGAGGTCGAGCCCGCCCGTGTCGAAGGCGACGCCCTTGCCGACCAGGGTGATCCGCGGATGGGCCGGATCGCCCCAGACCAGATCGATCAGCCGCGGCGCGCGCGGCGAGGCTCGACCGACGGCATGGATCATCGGGAAATTCCGCGCGATCAGATCGTCGCCGACGATCGCGGTCGCCGTGGCCCCGCATTCGGCGGCGAGAGTGCGGATCGCCGCCTCGATCTCGGCCGGCCCCATGTCGTTGGCCGGCGTGTTGACGAGATCGCGGGCGAGCGCGACCGAGTCCGCGATCCGCGTCAGCTCCTCGCCATCGACGCCCTCGGGCAGGATGAGCCGTGCGGTTGCGGGAGCGGGCTTGCGGTAGCGCTCGAAGCGATAGCCCTGGAGCAGCCAGCCGAGCGCGGCGAGGCCGGGATCGCCGATTTCCCCAGCCAGCCCATAGTCGCCAGCAGGCAGCAAAGCGGCAAGCCGACCTGGCGCGAACGGGTCGCGGCGGCGTGCATCGGGTGCCTCGACCCCGAGCAGAACAGCTGTGATGGCGCCCGTCTCGCCCGGCAGGAGAAGATGCTGGCCCGGCGACGCGGAAAAACCCTGTGCCTCCGCGAAACGCCGCGCGAGCGGAGCCAGCCCTGCCAGCAGTTCGGATAGCCCCGTCTTTGAGACGCAATGGACGGGAATGGCGGCTGGCGCCTGGGAAGACGAGGCTTCAACGATGAGGCTGTGCACGACGGTCGGATACCTGGTCGGGAGGGTGCGGCGGGAGCCGGTTAAGGATGCGTTAGGGTTAACGTTTTATCACCGGAGCGACCAGATTTTCCATCGTGGCAAGGCGATGCGACCCATGTCTCCCAGTCATCCAGCACTCCCGCCTGCGCCTTCCTCCCCCTCGCGCCGGTTGTCGCGCCCGGCCATCGGCCTGGCCGTCGGCCTCGCCGCACTGGCGTTGGCCGGCTGCCAGAGCCGTGGCGGGCTCGGCGACATCACCGGCTCGATCGGCAAGACCACGGCGCAGCCGCGCAGCCCAGCCGACTGGCATGCCGAGAGCGAACGTTGGGGCAAGCGCTACGACGCCAATCCGAAGGATCGCGACGCCGCCTTCTACTATGCCCGCGCGCTGCGTGCGCTCGACCAGAACGCCCAGACGCTGGCCGTTCTCCAGAACGCCGTGCTGACCCATTCCAACGATCGCGAGATGCTCGGCGCCTATGGCCGCTCGCTTGCCGACAACGGCCGACTCAGGGAGGCCGACGAGGTGCTCTCTCGCGCGCATTCGCCGGAGCGGCCGGATTGGCGCATCCTGTCGGCGCAAGGCACCGTGGCCGACCAGCTCGGCGAGCATGCCCGGGCCCAGCAGATCTACCAGGCGGCGCTCAAGATCGCGCCGAACGAGCCGACCGTGCTCTCCAATCTCGGCCTGTCGCTGGCCCTCTCCAGGCAGTTGCCAGAAGCCGAGCGCGTGCTGCGCGAAGCGGCCGCTGCCGGCGGCGGCGATCCGCGCGTGCGCCAGAATCTCGTGCTGGTTCTCGGCCTGCAGGGCCGCTTCACTGAAGCCGAGACGCTGGCGAAGCAGGTCCAGAGCCCGGCAGAGGCTGCGGCCACGATCGCCTATCTCAAGCGCAGCGTCAGCCAGCAGAACAGCTGGGATATGCTCAAGACCGGCGGACCGAAGGGCAAGCCCAAGCCCCATGCCAGCGCGCCGGTCGCAGCCGCGCCGCAGGGCTGAGCCAGAGCGTCCGGCACAAATAGGCGTCCAGGCGACCTGTCCGGACCTTGAGAGCCCAAATGGCTCTCAAACCACCGCGCAATTCTGGCTCTTGCAAGGACCTTCGCCCCAAGGAGGCGAGGGCGATCTATGCTTGGCAGGATCGAGAACCGGAGGTTTTCCCGTCGCACGAGCATCAAGCGGCAGGTGAGCATCGATCCGCAGGAGCTATCGCGACGGCAGCAGGCCGCTCACTCCAGCTTCATCACCTGGATCACGGCCGGCATCATGATGACGACGAACAGCACCGGCAGGAAGAACAGAATCATCGGCACTGTGAGCTTCGGGGGCAGGGAGGCGGCCTTCTTCTCGGCCGCCATCATGCGCTGGTCGCGGCTTTCCTGCGATAGCGTCCGCAGCGCGGTTCCCAGCGGCGTACCATAACGCTCCGCCTGAATCAGCGCGGTCGATACCGATTTGACGCCTTCGAGCCCGGTGCGGGCCGCAAGATTCTCATAAGCCTGCCGACGCTCGGAAAGATAGGACAGCTCGGCCGTGCAGAGCGCGAACTCCTCGGCGAGCGACACCGACTGGCCGCCGATCTCGGTCGAGACCTTGCGGAAGGCGTGCTCGATCGACATGCCGGATTCGACGCAGATGAGCAGGAGGTCGAGGGCGTCGGGAAAGGCCATCCGCATCGAGGTCTGACGCTTGCCGATCTGGTTCGACAGGAAGAGCTCCGGTGCCTTGATTCCGAGATAGGCGGCCCCCACCGTTATTCCGATCCGGACGATCGTCGAGTAGCCGAAATCGTTGATCACGAAAAGATAGAGCAGGGCGAACAGGAAGAGGCCGATCGGCATCACCAGGCGGAAGAAGAGGAACGCCACCTCGGCCTGCTGACCGCGATAGCCGGCCATGGCGAGCTGCTTCTTGGCCGTTTCCGTTCCAAGCCAGTCGCCCAGCTTGAGCTGGTGGACGATGCGCCGCATGAACTCTTTCGGTTCCTGGCGCAGCGAGACCCGGTCGCTCTGGCGGTTCAGGCGTTCGCGTTCGCGGGCGCGGATTTTCTCGCGCTCCGTGGCGACGCTTTTCATACGCTTCTGGAGGCTCGACCCCTCCGTCAGCGGAATGGCGATGGTGAGAACCGTCGCTGCGGCGGCGACCGCGACGAGCAACGCCAGGAGGAATTGGCCGTCGACAGCTTTTTCCGCGATCAGGGAAATCATCGGCGCCGCCTCAGATGTTGAAGTTGATCATCTTGCGCATGACCAGGACGCCCATCAGCATCCAGATGGCGCAGCCGACGAGCGCGAATTTGCCCGCCTGCGTCAGCCACAGCAGCTCAATGTAGCGAGGGCTCGTCAGATAGACCATGCCGGCCACGGACGGCGGCAGGCAGGCAATGATACCTGCCGATGCCTTGGCTTCCATCGAGACGGCGTTGATCTTGTCGCGCATCTTGCGGCGGTCGCGAATGACGCGCGACAGGTTTCCGAGCGTCTCGGCCAGATTGCCGCCGGTCTTCTGCTGAATCGCCAGCACGATGCCGAAGAAATTCGATTCCGGGCAGGGCATGCGCTCATAGAGCTTTGCGACGGCGTCAGTGAGCGACAGTCCAAGCGCCTGGCTCTCGATGATCAACCGGAATTCGGTTTTCACCGGCTCGACCGCCTCGGTCGCGACGATGCGCAGGCAATCGTTCAGCGGCAGGCCGGCCTTGATGCCACGCGTGATGACGTCGATCGCATTGGGAAATTCGTTGCCGAATTTTTTGAGCCGACCGGTCCGGCAACGTTGCAGGAACCAGGCGGGTATGCCCAGCCCGCCGACGAACAGGCCCACCAGCGCGAGCACCGTGCTACCGCTCAGCAGGAACAGCACGAATGCCGTGCCGACCGACATGCCGGCACTGATCACGTAGAATTTCTTGCGGTTCCAGTTCAGCCCGGCCTGCAGGATGCGCTGTTCGAGCGTCAGCCTGTTGCGCGCGTTCTCACGGTTCTCGATCTCCTTCAGGCTCTGGGCGATCTGGCCGCGCTTGGCCCGGCTCTGCGCCTCGCGGTCGACGCCTCGGGCGGCCACCGGGCTGGCGAATTCCTTGCGGCGCTTCTCGGCCCGCGCCTGGCCGCTCAGCATCGGATAGAACAGGGCATAGGTGACGCCGCCGGCAGCCAGCGTCGCCAGCATGATAACGGCGATGAAGCTCAGATCCATGGCTGCCGCTCCGCGCGGCCGGTGCGTTCAGGCCGCATCGGCTTCCGCCTCCCCGAGCTCGTCGATCGCGGCGGCGAGCCTCTGCTCCTCGCCATAGTAGCGCGCGCGCTCCCAGAAGCGCGGCCGGCCGATGCCGCTCGAGCGATGGCGTCCGACCAGCTTGCCGTGGGCGTCCTCACCGATGATGTCGTAGTTGACGATGTCCTGCGTGATGATGACCTCGCCTTCCATGCCCATCACCTCGGTGATGTGGGTGATGCGGCGGGAGCCGTCGCGCAGGCGCTGCGCCTGGATGATGACGTCGATCGAGGAGCAGATCATCTCGCGCAGCGTCTTGGAGGGCAGCGAGAATCCGCCCATCGTGATCATCGATTCGATACGGCTGAGGCATTCGCGCGGCGTATTGGCATGAAGCGTGCCCATCGAGCCGTCATGGCCCGTGTTCATCGCCTGCAGCAGGTCGAAGGCCTCGGGTCCGCGCACCTCGCCGACGATGATCCGCTCGGGACGCATGCGCAGGCAGTTCTTGACGAGGTCGCGCATGGTGACCGCGCCTGTGCCCTCGAGATTGGGCGGGCGGGTTTCGAGGCGCACGACATGGGGCTGCTGCAGCTGCAGCTCGGCCGCATCCTCGCAGGTGATGACGCGCTCGTCGAGGTCGATGTAGTTGGTCAGGCAGTTGAGCAGCGTCGTCTTGCCCGAGCCGGTACCGCCGGAGATGACGATATTGCAGCGAACCCGGCCGATGATCTTGAGGATTTCTGCGCCCGCCGGCGAAATCGCGCCGAACTTGACGAGTTGGTCCAGCGTCAGCTTGTCCTTCTTGAACTTGCGGATCGTGAGCGCGGGGCCGTCGATCGCCAGCGGCGGCGCGATTACGTTGACGCGCGAGCCGTCGGCCAGGCGCGCGTCGCAGATCGGCGAACTCTCATCGACGCGGCGGCCAACCTGGCTGACGATGCGCTGGCAGATGTTCATCAGCTGCGCGTTGTCGCGGAAGCGGATGTTGGTCAGCGTGATCTTGCCGCCGACTTCGATGAAGGTGCGGGTGGCGCCGTTCACCATGATATCGGCGATGTCGTCGCGGGCGAGCAGCGGCTCGAGCGGGCCATAGCCCAAAACGTCGTTGCAGATGTCGTCGAGCAGTTCCTCCTGCTCGGCGATCGACAGCACGACGTTCTTCAGCGAGATGATCTCGTTGATGATGTCGCGGATTTCCTCGCGGGCCGATTCACCGTCGAGCTTGGCAAGCTGCGACAGGTCGATCGCCTCGATGAGAGCACCGAAGATCATGCTCTTCATCTGGTAATATTCGTCCGAGCGCGGCTGCTCGGCGGGAGCAGCCGGCAGCGGCGCCCGGCGCGTCTCGGCGGCGGCCGGCGGCGGCTCGGGCGGGCGCGCCGGAGCGGCGGCAGCGCCCGGCGTCTTCATGGCCAGGGGCGGTGCGGCAGCTGCGCCGGGGGATCGCTTTCCGAACATCTCAATCCTCTTTCGCAGCCGTCAGCCGCGTAGCCGATTGGTCCGCGCTCACGCGGTCCCAAACCCTGATCCTGGTCCGGAGACGCCGCATCGCTCAGGCCTTGCGCCGCAACTTGGCGACAAGCGGTTCGAAGAGGCTGCGTTTGCTGCGCTTGGCCTCGCCTCGGCCGGTCAAACTGCTGGCGATCTGGACGAAGGCCTCGGCGACCTTGCCGGCGGGCTGGACCTCGGCGATCATCTGCCCGTTGTTGGCGGCCGTGCCGAAGAGCTGTGCGTCGAACGGGATCGAGGTCAGGACCTCGACGTTGAGCGCCTTCGCGAATTCGGCGGCGTCGATCTCCGGGCGCTTGGGCATGCCGACCTGATTCAGCACGAGCCTCGCACCGGAATCGTTTGGCCGGTTTGCGCGGGCGAGGTCGATCAGGTTCTTGGCGTTCCTGAGCGAGGCGAGTTCCGGTCCGGCGACGATGACGATCTCGTCGGCGCTGATCAAAGCGCGTCTGACCCAGCCGCTCCAGACATGGGGCACGTCGAGGACGACGCAGGGCACGGTGGCGCGCAAAAGATCGAAGAGCTGCTCGAAGGCATCCTCCGGCAGGTCCAGCGTACGGTCGAGCATCGCGGGCGCCGCCAGCAAGGCGAGATTGTCGCTGCACCGCGACAGCAGACGGTCGAGCATGTTGGCATCGAGGCGCTCCGGGGCGAACACGGCCTCGGCCACCCCTTGCGGTGGGTCTTGATTGAAGTCGAGCCCGGCCGTGCCATAGGCGATGTCGAGATCGACGATCACGGTCGAGGCGTCGAGGTTGCGAGCGATCGCCCAGGCGACGTTGTGCGCCACAGTCGAGGCGCCCACACCCCCCTTGGCGCCCATGACCGCGATGATCCTGCCGAGATTGCGGGCGCCCGGCGAAACATAAAGCTCTGACAGCGTGCGCAGCACGTCGAGCGTGCCGAGAGGCGCGATCAGATATTCGCTGACGCCGCGACGGATCAGGTCGCGGTAGAGCTGGACGTCGTTGACGTGGCCGATGACCACGACCTTGGTACCGGGGTCGCAGCTTTCCGAGAGGGTGTCGAGATGGCCGACGAGGGCGGCGGGATCGGACACCGTCTCCAGAACGATGATGTTGGGCGTTGGCGCGGCCCGGAAGGCCTCCACCGCGGCGGCCGGGCCGCCCATCTGGATGCGTGCATGCGCCTTGTCCATGCGCCGGTCGGCGATGGCCGCCTGCATCGTCGCGGCGACCGCCGGCGTCTCGCAGAAGGCCTGCAGGGTGATGCGCGGAAGCGGCGCGACGATATCCTCGGCCGCAGCGTCGCCCGAGCGCGTCTCGAAGTCCTGCCCGGCACTCATCAGCGGCCTCCGACCGTCGAATTGATCTGCGGCGTTTCCTGCCGGTACTGGGTCGACGGATCCTTGCCGTCGCGAATCTTGGCGATAGCGCCCATGCGCTTGGCGATGTCGGGGCGGCCCTCGCTGCGCGAGCGGACGAGATCGATCGGATCGGCCACCTGCGCGGCCAGCGTCGCCTGGCTGGAGCAGCCGAAGTTCCAGTAGGGCTCGTTGGTCATGTCCTCCTTCATGCTGGAGGCGCCGGTATCCGCCGGCCACTGCCCGCAATCATGCGGCAGGCCTGCCTGCAGCGAGGCGAAGGTGAGACGGATCGGCGAGGCGAGGCCCGGATCGGCGACGGAATAGGTCCGCACCGACAGCGCCGTTCCCGGCACGCCACCACGCGACAGCGCCGAGCGGATGCCATTCAGCGTATCGTGGGCCGCCATCTCGCGCCGCGCGCCCGTCGGCACCTGGGCGACGAGCCCGCCCTTGCCCGAGCGGCGATATTCCCTGGCGAAATCCGCGACGTCTTCTTCCTGGCGGGAGTCGAGTCCGGCGCCGGAACGCCCGACGAAGACATCCAGCGAGCGCGGCGCATCCCGCAGCACGATCGGATGTCGCTCGCGCACGTCGACGGGTGCGCGCGAGCTGACGAGGTCGCCCTGCTTGGCGCAGGCGCCGAGCATCGTCGCCGCAGCGAGGACGATGCCGAGGCCGGCGTGGCGGAGCGTGGTCTTCTGTGATCGAGCCGTCATGGTCTCGTAATCCCTTACGCGTGCAGCTTCGCCGTCAGGCACTTGCGCCATCAGTCGGCGATGAAGCCGACGCGGCCCTTGTAGGCTTGCGGCAGCGGCCCGCCGCTGGTTCCGTAGATCTTGTTCAGGCGCCCGAGCAGGATGGCCTGCGCGTCATGGGCATCGACGAAACCGTCATCGGGTCGCTGGACCTGGTTGGGTTCCATGGGCTTGGCGATGTAGGGCGTCGCCGTGATCATCAGCTCGGTCTCCTCGCGCTGGTAGTCGCGCGAGCGGAAGAGCACGCCGATGATCGGCAGGTTCATCAGGCCGGGAAAGCCATTGAGCGAGGATTTGGAGACCCGCTGGATCAGGCCAGCCGTCGCCAGCGTGCCGCCCGAAGGCAGCTCGACCGTGGTGTCAGACTTGCGGACCCGGAAGGCCGGGGCGTTGACGACCTGCTGGCTGCTGTTGCGGGTGTCGCTGAGGCGAAGCTGGTTCTCGAAGTCGAGCTCCGTCACCTCGGTGGCGATGCGCATGCTGATCTTGTTGTCGGACAAGACGATCGGCGTGAAGTTCAACGCCACGCCGATCGGGCGGTACTGGATGCCGAGCGTGCACAGGCCGCTGCCGTCGCAGGAATAGCCGCTGGGCACCGGCACTTCGCCGCCGGCCGTGAACTTCGCGCTTTCGCCGGAGATGGCGGTGACGGTCGGCTCGGCCAGGACGCGGGAGAGGCCGGCGCGTTCGAGGGCCCGCAGCGTGAAGTTGGACGAATTGCCGATGCCGGCCGTAATCGCTGTCGCGGCGAGCGCTTGCGGCTGCAGCGGCAGCGGATTGTCGAGAGTCGGCAGGACCGAGAAATTACCGAGCTTCCACTCACCGGTCGAATTGATGCCGAGTTGCTTGATCGCCTTGCGCGAGACCTCGGAGACCACGACCTTGACCATGACCTGGTCGCGGCCACGGATCGTCAGCGAGTTGATGACGGCGCCCTTGGTGGAGGTGAACAGGCCACCGGTCACGCCGACGAAAGCGTTGGCGATATCCACGGCCTGGGTCGCTTCGGACGCGTTGGCGACGTTGCCGACGAGCAGGATCGAGTTGCCGGCGGGCCTGATCTCGATCTGCGCCTTGGGAAGCGCGCTGCGCAGGGTCTGGCGCAGGACGTTGAGATCACGGCCGACCTCGATTTCGAGCGCCGTGATCTGGCGGCCCTCACCGTCGATGACGAACATCGAGGTCGAGCCGTCGGCGATCCCGATGATGAAGAGCTTGCGCGCCGAGCGGACGACGGCATTGGCGACCTTCGGGTTGGCGACGAAGACCTCCTTGGCGTCGCGCGGCAGCTCGACGATCAGCGAGCGGCCGATCGACAAATCGAGCTTGCGGGCGATGGCATGCTCGCTCGTGCCGACGTTCAGGACAGGTGCCGGACCGCTGGACTGGGCAACCGCCTCGCCGGTCAGGAACAGGGCGAGAATGGCGGAGAGGACGATACGTTCCCGGCTCACTGGTTCGCACTCCTCATGGTGACGCCATATTTGACGATCGTCAGGGCTCCTTCGGAAGCAGTGCCGGGCGTCGTAACCTGCCCCGCATCCTTGAGGCTGCGCAGCGAGAGCGACAGGGTGCCCATCTTCTGGGCCCGGAACAGGGATTCGGCCTGGCCAGGATTGACTTCGAGGGTCGCGGTCTCGCCGATCACCACCTTCTCGCCGTTGCGCTCCTGGACATTCTGGCCGATGGCGAGCACCCGCAGATTCCGCAGGATCGTCTCGCTGAGGAACGCGTCGCCTTCGCCCTCGACGGCCGGACCCTTCATCGTCACGATGACGTCGACGCGGTCGTTGGGCAGGATGAAGCCGCCGGCCGTATTGGCGCCGCGGCTGTCGGTCGAGATCGCGACGGCGCGCATGCCGGACGGCAGCACTGCCGACAGAAAGCCTGTACCATCGGTCTTGATCAGCTTCTCGCGGCGGATCGGCTCGGCGGCGAGCATGCCGTAGCGAGCGACCTGACCCATGAGTTCCTGCTCGGCCTGGGGCGCCTCGTCCTTGCGCACGACGCCGGACGGCACGCTGGCGAGAGGCCAGTCGAGCCAGCGCATGTCTGCAGCAGCGACAACGTTACCGACGGGGATGTCGGCGGCGGCGACCAGGACCGGCACCGTCGGCGCCGCTTCGATCTGTGCTGCGGGCGCCGGCGTCTGCGACGGTTTGCTGATCAGCATGGCTGCGCCGACACCGGCAACCAGCGCGACCAGGAGAATGATGATGCGGGCGGGACTCATTGCGACTGACCCTCAGCCAAACCCAGTTGGCTCTCGCCGAGGATCGTGCGGGTGGAGTCGTCAACTTATGGTTAATCGGACGTATCTTTTTGTCACGTCCTGGAGTACGGCGCTGGAATTGCTTCAGACGCCAATGGCGGCGCGCCAAATAGTCGTATTGGGCAGCACCAGCAGGGCGGCGAAGGCCAGCGCGATGCCATAGGGCACGCCCTCCTTCGGCGAATGCAGCCGGCGCGCCCAGGACCAGCCGCTCGCGACATCCGGCAGCGGGCCCGACCGCAGCTTGAGCATGGCGAAGGTCAGCACGCCGCCACCCAGGGCCGCGATGGTGAGATAGGGCATCAGTTGATCGAAGCCGAACCAGAGCGCGGTCACCGCGGCAAGTTTGGCGTCGCCACCACCGATCCAGCCCGCCGCGAACATGCCGAAGCAGACAGCGAGCACGAGACCCCCGGCAGCGAGATGCCAGCCGAGTTCGACCCAGCCGAAACCGAGCATGGCGGCGCAGACCGCGAAGGTCGCCATCAGGACGAGGCAGAGCCGGTTCGAGATCGTCATCGAGACGAGGTCGCTGGCCGCCGCATAGGCCATGGCAGCCGGGAAGACGAACAGCAGGGCAACGAGCGGGAGTGACATGAACATACCCTTGCGGGACCGGCGGCGTGTCTGGCGATCTTGGCGCAGGCGCCTCACCAAACCCTTACTGCAAATGGAACACTCCAGACGATCCGGAGCTTGCCTTTGGGACTCAAAACGCCCCGGACCAGCCGGGGCGTTTCGTTGTCGAGAGCCGCAGGCGCCGAAGCGCCCACGTCAATCTCACTTGGTGAGGCCGTCGTTGATGGCCTGGAACTTGGCCGAGAGGCTCGTGCCGACCGTGGTCCAAATGCTGATGCAGACGACGGCGATCAGGGCGGCGATGAGGCCGTATTCGATGGCGGTCGCGCCG
Organism: Hyphomicrobiales bacterium; assembly: GCA_900470775.1. Taxonomy (GTDB): domain Bacteria; phylum Pseudomonadota; class Alphaproteobacteria; order Rhizobiales; family Beijerinckiaceae; genus Allobosea. The sequence goes on from UCBZ01000026.1 coordinate 23,020, forward strand.
GACTCATCCTTGACGAAGCGAGCGAAAACATTGGTCATGTGAAACTCCTTTTGAACCACGGTTTGACGGCTGCCTTTGCTCTGAAGCGGCTTCGGTCAGCGACAAATGGACATTACCTCGCCCCTCTTGCCGATCAGTTAAGACGATACAAGAATTCGCCCGATCTCGCAGACATCGTTTCGATGGTTAATGCTAGCTTTACAGGATTAATTCATGTATATATCTCTCTGGGGGGAGAAAATGAGGGTTAAATCAAAGTTATTTCTATCTGTGATAGTGGGTGATCTTCCATTTATTTTTCCTGTTCTCTGCTGATAACGGCGGTCGGCCCCGTCTTTCCCCTTGGGCATCGCATCGGCGCCGCTATCAAATCCATCGTCGCGGCCGGCTTAGGGAATGATTCATCATTTTGCGCTTTCCTGAGCCGGTTGGAAATCTTGAGGCAGCGCCATGTCCACTCTCTCGGCCACGAAACGGGCGCTTGCCGGGGCCGCCTGCGGGGCGATCCTGGTCGCTGGACTGGTGCCAGCGCGTGCGGCTCCTGCGGTGAACAAGGCCGAAAGCGTCGTCGTCATGGTCGATCACGCCAAGGTCGTCAGGTTGCCCGAGAAGGCGCAGACCGTCATCATCGGGAACCCGGCCATCGCGGATGTCGCCGTCCAGAAGAACGGCATCATGGTCGTCACCGGCAAGAGCTTCGGCGTCACCAACCTGATCGCGCTCGACGCGAGCGGTACGCTGCTGGCGGAATCGCTCGTGCGCGTGGGCGCGGATTCCGATTCCGTTCTGACGGTGCAGCGCGGGCTCGAGCGGGAGAGCTATTCCTGCACGCCGGTCTGCCAGCCAGCCGTCCAGCTTGGCGACGCCCCGAAATATTTCGGCGACGTCGGCTCGCAGGCTACGACCCGCAACGGCAACGCATTGGGCGCCATCAAACGCTAGGCGCTTGCCGCATCCTATCGCGCGATTCAGCGTCTCAGGCCTCAAGCCCCTCTGTCCGGAGAAGCGGACACTTGTGGAGATGCGGTTCAGGGAACGTTGTTTCACGCCTGGGCACGCGACGCCCGGCAGAGTGAACGATCTCCTAATGGCCGTTCGACCGGGCCGGGCGGCACCCTAACGGATCGGAAATCCTTTGCCGCTATGACCTGAAGCTGTGATCGGGTGGCGCCGTGCCCGATGGCGGCCAGCGAGAGCCGGCTCGACTGCCAAGCGGCGAGGATCTGCGAAGCGACAACCGGACCAGGCGGCATGACACCTTCCCCGATCGCAACCGAAACAGACGCGGCCGTGCCCGCCAACTCCACCCGTCTCCGGCGACCGCATCTGCTCGCCCGCTTCCGCCGCGCGCAGGAGGGCGCAACTGCGGTCGAGTTCGGCTTCATCGCGCTGCCTTTCCTGATGCTGCTGGCTGCGATCATGGAAACGGCCCTGATGTTCTGGACGAGTCAGGTCCTCGAAGAGGCGGTGTCGCAGACCTCGCGCAGACTGCTTACCGGCGAATCGCAAACCCGCTATGTGGGCACCGGGCCGCAAAATACCACCAAGTTCCGCGAAGACGTCTGTGCCGTTGCGACCACTATGGTCGACTGCTCGAAACTGGTCATCGACGTCCGGACCTATTCCTCCTTCGCCGGTGCCAAGACCGGCACCGACGGCAGCAACCCGATCAGCGCCGGCGGGCTGAACACGACCGGCTTCGGCTTCAACCAGCCGCAACCCAGCCAGATCGTGGTCGTCCGTGCCGTGCTCGAATATTCGCTGTATTTCACCCAGTGGAGTTCAAGCCTCGTAAATATCGGTTCAGGCCGGCGCGGAATCGTCGCATCCGCGACATTCCGGACCGAACCCTTCAACGCGCCCGCGACATGAGAACCCCGATGACCCGCGCATTCTCGGCAAAGCGCAACCGGGCCGCGCTGCGGCACCTGGCCCGCCGGTTCGGCGGCAACCGTCGCGGCGTCGCAGCCGTCGAGTTCGCCATGATCCTGCCGGCGATGCTGGCGATCTATTTCGGCATCGTCGAAACCGGCCAGGCCATCATGATCGACCGCAAGGTCACGCAACTCACCCGCTCGCTGGTCGATCTGACGGCGCAGGCCAGTACGATCCCCGCCACCGAGATGAACAATATCTTCAACGCGGCCCAGACGGTCATGATGCCGTTCACCAGCGTGGCACCGAAGATGTCGGTCCACCACATCGTCATTGACAGCGCCGGCGTCGCGAAAGTCTGCTGGAGTGAGGAACGCAATTCAACCAAGTTCGCGCGCGGGACGACCGTCACCATCCCGTCCGATCTGCGCCTCCCCAACACCTCGATCATGATGGCGCAGGCAAGCTACGCCTTCACGCCGGTCGTCGGCTGGATCATCAAGGGCGGCGCGATCACCATCGGCGGCTCGCCGATCTATATGCGCCCGCGCCTCGGCAAGGCCGGCGGCACCGCCAACATCGAGCAGGTCGAGCGCTCCGGCGTCGCGATGTGCCCGGGCTTCAGCTGAGCCGCAGGACGGCCTTTATCCGTCAGATCGTCTGGTTGTAGGCGCCGACCTCCGGGTTCTGGCGCAGCACGCCGTCGATCGCGGCGAACATCTCGCGCATGCGCGCCTCCGAGACCGGGCTCTCGCAGACCACGACCAGCTCTGGCTTGTTCGAGGAGGCCCTGACCAGACCCCAGGTGCCATCGGCATTGACGACGCGCACGCCGTTAACGGTGATGACGTCGCGGATCGGCTGGCCGGCGATGGTGCCGCCGCTGGCCTGAAGCGCCTTGATCGCCTTGGTGACGCGCTCGCTGACACCGTATTTGGTCTCGTCGGCGCATTTGGCCGCCATGGTCGGCGTGCCCCAGGTCTTCGGCACGGCGGCGTAGAGCTCTGCCATCGACTTGCCCGGGTTGCGGTCGAGCATGTCGATGATCGCGATCGCGGTGACGACGCCATCGTCGTAGCCGCGCCCGACCGGCGCATTGAAGAAGAAATGGCCGGATTTCTCGAAGCCGGCGAGAGCGTTCAGATCGCGCACCCGACGCTTGATGTAGGAGTGACCAGTCTTCCAGTAATCGGTCTTGACGCCAAGCGCCTGCAGCTCCGGATCGGTATCGAACAGGCCGGTCGATTTCACGTCGACCACGAACTGCGCGCCGGGATGAAGCTTGCCGAGGTCGCGCGCCAGCATGACGCCGATCTTGTCGGCGAAAATCTCCTCGCCATGATTGTCGACGACGCCGCAGCGGTCGCCATCGCCATCGAAGCCGAGCGCGATATCGGCGCCGTGCTCCTTCACGGCATCGGCCATGGCGTGGAGCATCTTCATATCTTCGGGGTTGGGATTGTAGCGCGGGAAGGTGTGGTCGAGTTCGGCATCCATCGGGATGACCTCGCAGCCGAGCGCCTCCAGAATCTGCGGCGCGAAGGCGCCGGCCGTGCCGTTGCCGCAGGCGGCGATGACCTTGAGCTTGCGCTTGATCTTCGGCCGGTCGGTCAGATCCTTGATGTAGAGCGCCGGAAAATCAGGAACGAAGACATAGGAGCCGCCGCCGACCAGGTCGAACTCGCCGGCCAGCACGATGTCGCGGAGCTGGCCCATCTCCTCGGGGCCGAAGGTGACGGGGCGGTGCGCACCCATCTTGATCCCGGTCCAGCCATTGTCGTTATGCGAGGCGGTGACCATCGCGACGCAGGGCACGTCGAGCGCGAACTGAGCGAAATAGGCCATCGGCGACATGGCGAGCCCTATGTCGTGGACCTTGCAGCCCGCCGCCATCAAGCCGGTGACCAGGGCCATCTTGATCGAGGAGGAGTAGCCGCGGAAATCATGGCCGGTGACGATCTCGGGCTCGATGCCCATGCGCCGGATCAGCGTGCCGAGCCCCATGCCGACGGCCTGGACGCCCATCAGGTTGAGCTCTTCGCCGAAGAACCAGCGCGCGTCGTATTCCCGAAAGCCGGTCGGCTTCACCATCGGCAGGGATTCATAGGCGAAGGTGTTGGGAAACAGCTCGGGCAGCGGTTTGGGGAACATCTGACCATCCATGGCAGCAGGGAGACTCCGCAGGGCGGGCTCTTGGGGTCGCATCACTATCGTCATGTTGCAACGCAAAAACGACGCCAATCGGCATAGCCGATTGGACGCCGCAGGAAAACCGCCGTGACGTTAGGTCGGGTAAGCGGCGGGGATCGAGGTTAAGGCGCGTGGCTCAACCGCGCAGGACCATGCGGCCGGTCTGGACCTCGTAGCCCTTGAGCTTGCCGAGGAAGGAGGTGCCGAGCAGGCTCATCGAGAGCGCGCCTTCGGGCAGAACGACCGCCTCGACATTGCGCACCAGGATCGAGCCGAGCCTGACCTCGCGCAGGTTGACGCGTGCGCCGCGGACCGTTCCGTTGGCGGTGCTCAGCGCCATCTTATAGTCGGAGACCGACAATTGGATGCCAAGCGCGCGGGCGTCGCGCGCGGTCAGCGCCACCAGACTCGCCCCGGTATCGACCAGCATCTGGATGCGGAAATTGTCGATCGAGGGATGCACGACGTAATGCCCGCGATAATCGGCGGCAACCGTCAGGATCGGGGGTTCAGCCGGCTTGGAGGCGCCGGTCTTGCCCGCCTCGGTGCGAGCCATCGAGGCCGGGCCTGCGGCTGTGACCGAGGCCGCACTCGGCGTGTCCATGCCGACGAGGCGCGCCAGCCTCGGACCGTAGCCCAGGGCGCTGAACGATGCCACGGCTGCAATACCAAGCGCCCAGATGATCGGCCTTTGGGCCATCGCGACCATGTCTCCACCAGTGACCTTGCGGAAACGATGCCCGGCAGTCCCTGCGGAAGCGTGAAGAGGCCTGCTCGGATTCGGCCGTTTGCCTGCCTTGGCCTCCTCCCGCGGGAAACAGGCTTAACGCCGGCTTGCCGCATTCCGCGACATGACGATGATCCGGGCGCTAAAGAAACGACTGCCCGACCAGTGCCTCGATCGCCTCGCGGCGCGGCACGCTGGGCTGCGCACCCGCCACCGTGCAGGCAAGCGATCCGGCCGCGAGACCGCGCTGGAGCGCGCCGGAAAAGCCAAAGCCGGCCGAGAGCGCCGCAGCGAAGGCGCCGGTGAAGCTGTCGCCGGCCGCGACCGTGTCCACGACCGCAACAGTGGGCGCGGCCAGCCGGCGGCAGATGCCGCCATGCCAGCCGACGGCGCCCTCCGCTCCCAGCGTCGCGATGCAGGCGATGCCACGCTCGGAGTCGCAGCGTCTGGCGATCGCATCGGGTTCTTGCTCGGGCCAGCCGAGGGACTGCGCCAGCACCAGCGCCTCATGCTCGTTGACGATCAGAATATCGAGGCAGCCGAGCAGCTCATCCGCAGGCGGGCCGGCCGGGGCAAGGTTCAGGATGACCC